>NZ_JMLT01000013.1:76997-247122 GCF_000686865.1 Paenibacillus sp. UNC217MF
GCGCAGCAGGATTGGTCGTGAATCCGGGAGGAGTGGGCACGAGTACACAGAACTTGTTCACAACAACGAATAAGATGGCGACTTCTTTGGCTGCCACCAAAGGTGGACAAATTGTACAAAATACGATGTCCAAGTCATTGGAAAAGGTCCTAAATCCCAAATATGCCGGTGCTGCCCAGAGAGTCACGCAGTACACATTAAATGGCGCAGTAGCGGGTTCGCTGCATAGCACCTCGCTATCCTTGATTCAAAATAAGTCGAGTGGAGAAGAACTGTTAGAAGCCTCCTTGTGGGGAGGGGCATTTGGAGGGGCGTTCGGCGCTTTAGGCGGAATGCTGAGTCCAGTGCTTGGAAAAGTCTTCACAGCAGCGCGCCAGTATACGAGCAAACTGAAGCCTAACCAGATTATAGCTAATCTGAAGCAATCCATGAAGCAAAGAGTAGTAACAGGGAACCCGTTGGCCGCAAACCCTATACGTAAAGGACTAGAGACAAAAGGATACAAACCGAAGCCGGGCGAGCGAACAACCACGAAAGAGCAATATAAAGCTCAGGAGCACAAGAAAAGAGAGGCATTGCGTGAAGGTAGGAAGCCAACTCCTAAAGAGGTAGAACATGCTAAAAATAGAGCGTCCAAAGTATTAGATGATTATACCTCTTCAATAAAAGATGGTAGTATGTATGGATCGGACATTATTCCTCCATCAGTAACTAGCGCTGCGGTTGATGCTACCGCTCCTACTAGAGTTGGATTTGGAGGAAGTGGAATATACCAAAGTAACCCAAGTATTAAGAATGTAAAACTTAATAATACCAATGAATATGTTGAATATTATAGAAAGATGTTAACAAATGACCATATTGATGAACTGGTAAAAAACAACCCGTCAAACTTCGCAGGAAAAAATGTTGATTCTATTAAGGAGGAGATGGGGAAACTACAAATGATTAAACATGAGCTTACAGAAATTAAACTAATGAAGCAAGGATATCCATATAAAATCCTAGTGCATACAATCCTGACTCGAATTCCTTTGGTTCTAAACCTCCAGGAGCACACGACGCAGCGGATCCTCAACCTAAAGGTGAGTTTGATGGGGCGTTTAGCTATAATCTTAAAGAACAAGGTAAGATAGAAAAACAACTAGAAAAAGGAAAAGGGGACTGAATGTGGGATATTTAAACCAGGCGATTAAACGTATTTCCGTAATAGATTGGGGCTCTCTTGGAGAAAAGGAAGCTATGTCACAAAGTTATTTGTGTCGAGAGTACTTAAGAAGAGCAACCAAATTTTTAAGAGATTATCCAGGTACTTGTGTACCTCCTTTTATTATGATTTCAAATTCGATCACTGAGCCACAAGAAAACATCGAAATGATTGAAATGCTGAATGAAATAAATAATTCTTACCATAGAGCTCTCGTTACGAGTTATCTTGAATTATGCGCTCTTATTGATGAAACAAATCCAATTGCTATGGATAACAAGGATTTGTTTGAACCAGCAATAAAGCTATATGAAAGAGGTGGCTTTTTCTATAGAAGGGAAGGATATATATATATAAATGGTAGTTCTATTATAATTGCAGATGTTGCTTGGGATGAACAGGAACCACTAGATATTAGTGATGAAATTTTGGATGCACTAGATAATGGTTGTGCCGAGTAAACTATTGTTACATTTTTCAATGTTGAGTGAACTACTTAGCGACGATTAAAACAATCATTCAACCAGTACAAAAAACTTGAAAAATTTCAAAGGCTCATTTCACTTGAACGATAAGGAGGATGAGTCTTTTTAATATGTTAATAATGGAGAGTGTTGGTTAAACCTTTTTGTAAAAATTGCAAAGTAACGTTTGCTGATTTTATGACTTCGATGAAGTAGGGGGAGAACAAATGAATTTGAGTAATGAAACCGTAAAAATTTTAAGAGATGCTGGATGGTATGAGGGAAGAAGGATTGATATTAAAGAAATCGAAGAGAATTTGGAAAAAATAGGATACACCATTTTCCCAGAAGTCAAGAGTTTTTTGAGGGAGTTTGGAAACCTAGTGATCGAAGACACTATTAATGATGAAATTCATAACACAAGTATACGAATCACTAATTATTATAAAAATAGAAGTTTCAAATCACTAGAAGAATACGCTGGAGAAAAATTAGTCCCTGTAGGGATGATAGACAGTGATAACTTACTACTATTTGTTTCAGAAAGTGGAAAAGTGTACTGTAGTACTGGTAAATTAGGTGACAATGCAACAGAAGCATGGGAAAGACTAATCGGGGGTAGCGGTGTTAAGCCGTGGGGATATTTGTAATTTTATGAAAACCGCCTTCTTTATTCCCCTGTTTAAGATTACAACTTAGGGTAACGGGTGATCCTTCCCTGAGCAGTTGTCGGGAATTAAGCATGCTGATATTGAAATCCAAGAGCTTATCTTGATGGGAAATTTCCGTTAGATGTTAAAAAGCCAGAAGCATCGAATATAATGAGGCTTCTTTATAGAGAGAAAAATGGTGGTATCGAATGGAAAGTGATTCAGAATCATTAATTAGAAATGAAATAGTACTTGGAGGAGACATATGGACAAAAAAATCATCTCAACAATATATGACTTTTGTTTAGAAGAAGATTACGATAGTACTTTGTTAGCAACGCTAAATTTATTGAAAAATAGCTCTGCTATAAATGCATTAGAAGGCGATAGTATTGCTTTTCTTAGTAGCATGATCCCCTTGGTTGAGGCTAACAGTACAAAGGCTCAAATAATTGAAACTATTATCGAGTCTCCGCATTATGTTAGCAACGATACTAAACTGTTAGACGAGTATATAAGATTGGTGTCGTTAGGGGAAGTGTTTCTTTCGGAAGCAGTAAGATGTTTTGATTCATTTACAGTTACTGGCGTTACTATGAATGAAATTTTTACGAAATTGGCGGAATCTCTAGATAAAGAACTAGCAATTGAAATCTTAGTGTTAATGGGTAATCGTGATTGGGGAGATTTACCTAGTCACTTGGAGCCATTCGCTAATGAAGTTAAAACGCTCCAGAGGCTAAGTTACCGCTCCGGGGTAATCCTAACATTTTTGTTAATTGTTCATCCTTTGTGTTCAAAGTATGCATATATCGGTGAATTGTCATTTGGATATCCGTCTACTGAAGTAGCGGTAAATGATTGGGCGTGGGTAACACCAGAAAGCACAAAATATATGTTAGATAGAAAAATTGTCAGTCAAAAAGAAGCAAATATATTAGTAGAACTAGGGCGTTTAATACGCAGTGACAAGAACAACCTAAGTGCAGCAGATATGACAAAATTGTATACTCGGTTTTTTGAAGGTAAGAATCCTTTTGATGTGATGTATACTTTGCCCGAATAATATAAGATTTGTAGATAGGGATCAAAACACATTCTGCAGCCAGTCATCGAAAATCACTCAGTGACTTTTGAATGTGAAGATGATGCTATCCAAAAAGCTATCTTGAACGTGACTTCGGTCTGACAAATAAACATTTAAAATGAAAATGGGGATATGAAAAGAATGAGAATCGCACATTTTTTTCTATTGTTACTGTTGTGTATTACACTAAATGGAAGCCCTAACTTCCAAGGAACAGCGGATATAGCTTCATCTCGTAATAACGATTTGACCTCAAGTGAATCTTTTCAAAATGAGCTGAGACAATTGAAAAGTAAACTAAGTAACAGCAAAAATGAAGATTTAAATGAGGATATTAGGCAAAGTAATCTGGATCAGTTTACAACGGGGTTAGTTGCTTTAATGAACACAAAGGACAGTATAGAAATGACGGATGATGAAATTAGTAACCTATTTGATGAGGCAGTTTATTCGTCAACTAAAATGGTAGTACTTAAAGAAAACAAGTTTAATATCAGAGTTGTTAATTTTCAAGCGCCTCTTTATCTCAAGGGTACACTGGAAGATAAATTTACAATTATTCAGTGGTGGGATGATAAGGGACTTGTACGTGCTCAATTAATTTTGAATGAAGATGCAGGGAAGGTTACAGATTTTGTGCTTCATACTTATGGAGATGAGATAGAGCTTTTATTGGGAGGCTACCTTTCTTTGTATTCTCCTCAGCCTGCATTTGTTTCATTATGGCAATTAGATAATCAGAAATGGATCGAGAAGACACAAGGTTTTGATAATAAAGTGATACCTACCGATTTTTGGGATCTGAATATTGAAGGTAATATACTAGCTGTAGAAAACCAACCGCATATGGAAATGAATGTAGAGATGTTAGAGAATAAGAATGGATTTTTGATTACAAGTGATAATGATGCGGGTATAATTATTCGATTTTCAGGAATAAGAGTTGAAATAGATCAAGATTCTAAATCATCTAATGTTAAAGCGATAGAGCAGCAAAAAATAGACTACAATCAATATACCATCCACAAAAGCCAATCTTTTAATACCCGCCTGAACGGGTGGGGTGAAGTAAAGTTTGTATCCCTACAAGGGAATATGGATATTAAGGCATCAAGAGAGTGAGGAACTGACTTAGATCAAGCAGTCAAAAAAATAGGAGTGAGAGCATGGATTTTGATATTCGTGAGATCTGCGATTATTATGATTCTGAATTGCTAGACTATGATTACGATGACTTGATAAGACTTGGTATAAGTCATGACAATGCTGACTTTATGGTTTCTATTGGAGTACCAGAGGAATATGATGATATTGTATTCTATGGAGAGGATACTATTCACAAAACGTTAATTGAAGGCATAACATATATTAAAATCGGTCATTTTGGGTACATCCCGCATGGACTGTACGTAAAAGAAGGTTGTGATGGATTTTTTTCTACTTCATCCCTTCATGCCCCCCCAATTTATTTGCTAAATAAAAACTTGAGAACATTTTTTTTGTTTCATTTAATAAAAAATGAATTGCATATGAAAATGGAACAAGAAGGTGAATATAGTACACAAAAATATGCGCGTGAACTACGTAGGTTGTATGAACAAATTGACCCTATATCAATGCAAGATGTTGAAGGATATTGGTCAATACTAGTAGAAGAATATGAAACCGGACTATACCAATAAACCAAACACTAAAAACGTAACAAATAAACGAATCAAAGGCTCATCCCACTTAAACGATAAGGAGGATGAGTCTTTTTAATATGACGGATTATAATATGAAGTGCGACAGCTAGAAAACAGAAATGCCCATGTGAGTTGGGTAGACACCATTCCCTCATCGCACGAGAAATCGAACGCGGAAGCCTCAGAGCAGTATACGAAGCCCCGGTCGGCTCAACAGGCTTATCGTTGCCGCAGCATCTAGTGCTTCTGTCGGCAACGATAAGCCTAAACTTGCAAATGAGCTGACCGAGAAGCTGGTTCAGGTTCGCAAGCGTGAAACCTTCGGCCACTGGGAGCTGGATACCGTTGTCTCTAGCCGTGGTGAAAGCAAAGCTTGTGAGCCACTTTTATTGAGCGTAAGATACGGCACTACTTAGCCTTGAAAATGCCCGATCGTTATTCGATGGAGGTTGCCTTTGGTGTTGTTGCCAGCCAGTATCCTCAAGCCGCCTTTCCAACCGCTACCGTAGATCGCGGGAAAGAGTTTGCTTGCTAGGCCAACCTTGAGAACTCTCATAAATCTAAAGTTTATTTTGTAGATCCGTATTCTCCTGGTAACGAGGCTATCTCTCTCATTAATAATCGTCCACGTAGATGTCTAGGCTGGATGTCTGCTCACGAAGCGTTCATGAATGAACTGACGTACTTAGCTTGACAATCCGTCAAATAAATAAATCTCAGGAATTCACCGTTTCCTGATCAGTTGAGATGGACTCACTTTCTGAATTTGAACAAGGATATCAAATGTTTTACCTAATGGTACATCAACAGTCGTTGGGAAATCTGGACCTACCGTTGTTACTCCGGCAAAAATGGTATGTTGCTCGTTTAGCCAAGTTTTAGTCACTCCGCTTGCCTTACGTAAATCAACAAAAAACTGGTCGTATTTTACTTGTCCAAAGGTATAGTTGTAACTATTCGGGTCATCTAATTTTAATGTTCCATAGGGACCGAATTCTTGGTTACTGTTGTAAACATTGTAACGTCCCTCATAGACAGATGTTCCAATGGATACATACCGTTTTCCATAATGTTCTGCTAAATGCTGCCCAGCTACTTTAGGGTATACGAAAGGGATCATGTTTGTTTTCGAAACGTGCCCATTATGGCCCCACACGATTGTTTTTCCTATATGTTCTTCTGTCCATTTCGCATTCTCATACATGGCAATATCGTGTTTCAAATAAAAGTCTTCCAGGTTATCAGGATATGCGGCTGTCATTGTCGTAAATAGCTCGATAATACGGGCATTTTGTTTGATCCATGCGAACTCTGGGGATTTTCCATTCAGTTTGTTTTTATTTTGCTCTAATAAAGCGCTGATTTGTTTCGCATCTGAAACATACCGAGCTTTCGTTTCTTTCTTAAGATCGCCAAAGGTATCTAAATCCTTGGTTACAGGAATAAGGCCTTTCATCTTTTGTTCGAAACGAGTGACAAGTTTCGGATCGTATTTCTTTACATACGTTAGGATATTGTTATAAACACTCTCGTTTACGGTTTGTATGTCCATCCCGATGATCCGTATTTTGGATTTATGCTTTGGATCAGCATTATATTGGCGTATCCATTGAAGCAGATCTATGATTTCTTTCGTGTTAAATACAGGACTTAGATATTGGCTTGGGTCCCCTTTACCCGTAAGAACATAGCGATCGAGTCCCAATGCTCTGTCCCATCCCTCTTCTAACACTAAGGCCTTAAAGCCCATTTCAGCTGTCAAATAATTAACAATGCGATGCTTCATGGTAAAAACTTCATGAGCACCATGGGTCGCTTCGCCTAAACCAACAATTGTAGCTGATCCGATCATATCCTTAAGCGGACTCAAATCATGAATAGGTGCTGTTGGATCCGTTGTCTTTAATGGCATGGCATGCTCTTCTAACCATTTTATCTGTTGAGCCATTTGATTTGTGTTGTAGGAACCTGTAACAGAAACTTCTGCTTTCGAAGTTGCATAAGTACTTCCTGTAAAACTAGTTAGAGTGATAATAGAGGCAGCAATTGCGATGCCCATCTTCTTTTTCATAAAATCCTCCTGAAATATTTTATAAGTTGGTTTGTTAAGATAAATATATTCTAGTTCCTAAAAGTCTCTTTTTTCTTACTAGGTTCTTAAGTAAACCTTAAGATGCTTATGTATATACAAAAGACAAAGCAGCTGCAATCCTTATAGTTGAAGGAATATCTATTCAACCTCTTAAATCTGCTGTAAAGAAATCGGCTCCTACGTTTGTGCAGCAGCAGTTCAGGCATATCCATCTCTCAAGTAATACATAAAGAGGGCTTTCCTAAGAAAGTAGAAGATTCTACTCTTGGGAAAGCCCTTTTTTATTGCGTGTGCTGCTTATTCTATCCTTATTGCTAAATTATCATCTTTGATCGTATTAATGCGGCAAGTCGTTGGAAACGACGGATTGCAGGGTACGGTTTCTGTCTGCATTCAGCTCCCAGAACATTGCGCCGCGTAATCCTTTGGTTTTGATGAATTCATTTTTCAAATGAATGGACTGCTCGTCATCATACGAAATAAAGACTTTTGTAGATGGGTTGTAGAGGGATGGAGTTTGCGTCACATTGTTCCAGTAGCGGGTATAGCCTTGGCCAGCAACCGTATATTTACCTGTGGAATCAGCAGACAGCAGGCCGGTGTTCTGCATGTGGGCGAAGTCATACGTCGAGCCGCTGGAACCGCCAGTGGCTTCACCGCTGCAGCTTTGGTACAGTCCGTTGTTATTTGGACCCGCGTTGCATCCTTTCCAGCCATAGCCATAGAATGGTTCGCCTATGGTTATTTTATTGGCAGGAATGCCTTTATTCAAATAGTTGGTTACGGTGGAATTGATGTTGAATTGGCTGCTGCCGTTTGTGTTGGCTGGGTCGTTATACAATGGCGATCCGATGCCGCTTGTCGCATCCCATGGGCCATAGTAGTCGTAGGTCATGATGTTGATCCAGTCCAAGTACTGTGCAGCGTTGGACAACCAGTTGTTGGTGCCGCCTGCATCGGCAAGGAAGCTGGAGTTCGCGCTGGAAGCGATCGTAATGTAGTAGCGCTTGCCGTCTTGTTGTCCGGCTTTATCAAGAGCTTGGCGAAGGGTTTGTAGAAGAAGGACATAGTTCGCTTTGTCGGCCGTACGTTGGCATGTCTGACCCGATGCGCAAGGTACGCCAATGTTGTTCGGATATTCCCAGTCGATGTCGATGCCATCGAATTGATATTGGCGCAAGAAATTGACGGCGGAAGTGGCGAAGTTGCCTCTTGTGACAGGGTCATTCGCCGTGTTGGAGAATTGGTTGGACCACGTCCATCCGCCGACGGAGGCGAATAATTTCAGATTCGGGTTGGTGTTCTTCAGCTGTCTGATCGTAACCAATTGGTTGTATCCGCCATCAGCTGTACCGTCTGTAAATGAATCTCCAATTACGATGGAACCGTTCGGCGCATTATTTGGAGTGCCATCGCCGTTTTGGCAGGTCCATGTGTTTGGATTTGGATTATCGGGGCTCTTGGAGGGATTGCCATGTTTGCCGTTCCAGCAAATATCAAGGAATGCATAGTTGATGACCGTTACTTTTGTCGGGTCAATTTTGGCAGGCGTGAAGGACGGAGTATCGTAAGCAGCCCAGCTTGGGAAGTAGCCGATAATCTCATATTGGCTTGATGGTTGGGAACGAGTTGTAACGGTGAGCGCATTACTGGCGGCGGACACATTACCCGCAGCATCTTTTGCTTTCACAGTAAAGGTGTAAGCAGTGTTGGCAGTTAAGCCTGTAACAGTGTAGGAAGTAGTTGTCGAAGAACCTGTCAGCGTCGTGCCATTATAAATATCGTATCCGGTGACGCCAATGTTGTCTGTCGAAGCGATCCAGCTTAAGGATACGGAGTTCGTCGTTACGGTAGATGCTGTTAAGTTGGCAGGCGCTGTTGGTGGCTCCGTGTCTATAATAACAGCGCTTGTCGTGACATTGACAGGTGAGCTGGCTGGGGATACGTTGCCGGCGGCATCTTTCGCAGTGACCGTGAACGTATAGGCAGTGCTGGCATTCAAGCCTGTAACGGTATAGGAAGTAGTTGTCGAAGAACCGGCAAGTATGGAGCCATTGTACACCTCATAACCTGTGACACCCACATTATCCGTTGAAGCCGTCCAGTTCAATGTAACCGAGCTGCTGGTCACGTTGGAGGCGGTTACATTAGCAGGTACTGTCGGAGGTTGGGTATCCGGAACAATTGCCAAAGTCGTTGCGTTTATAGGCGAACTGGCGGGGGAAATGTTGCCGGCAGCGTCTTTAGCTTTAATGGTGAAGGTATAAGTGGTATTTGGTGTTAATCCTGAAGCAGTGAAGGAAGTTGTCGCAGTCGAGCCTGCAAGTGTCGTTCCATTATAGACGTCATAGCCTGTAACACCGACATTGTCGGTAGATGCCGTCCACCCTAGGGTTACGGATGCGGTTGTGATATTGCTGGCTGTAACATTCGTTGGAGCAGTCGGCGGCTCCGTGTCGGCAGGAGCTAATTGTTTGCTCCACAGTGCAGGAACGTTTGGCGGTTCCCATCCGACAAGAGAGGTATGTCCTTGTACACATTGGTAGGTATCCGTTCCATAAGTGACGAGGTCTCCTGTTTTATAGGCCGTATTCGGTGCCCATGGTGAAGCGGCGAAGGCAGTCAATGGTACAGCTGTGAATACCAAGATGAAGACAAAAAACAAGATCGCACTAACTTTTTTGACCTTTCTCAATCTTAATCACACTCCGTTTCATATTGGGTTAGGTTCGCCAGACCTGAGGAATACAGCAAACATCTCCTTTCGTGTACAAATCTATGTAATCGCATTCAAATTCCTTGGAATGATAGATGGAACCAGGTGGATCAGAATGCGAAATTACAAGCCAGGGCAGGGTTAAGATGCTCAAATTAAGGCGGTATCTAAGACAACCAATAGAAACAGCATAGTCTTGTATGTGATGAAGTTAGTGAAGTGTGAAGAAGGCGTTACCCATCCTAAGAATACATGTGGTATGAAAAGGAGGAAGAAGCGATTAAAGCGAATCGCTTTAACAATTTGCGGTCATCGTTTTACGTGTTGCTTGAAATGTGGTAGTTCATAAATACTGGGTCAAACCGAGGGAGATTAATTTTATTGATTTTCCAGACAAACGTTTTAACACGAAAATAAGTATATGCACGAGGCAAAGCGAGTATGAACGTTATGATGCCGAATGAAGCACGGGCTAGGGAAGGGCTATTTTTTTGATTTCCATTATGAGGATGGTGTCTGAAGCAGCTGCCTTATATAATAGAAATGGGAGCAGATAGAAGAAAGATTAGGCATGCGGACTTAATTATGGATACGTTTTGCAAGCTTCCTCGTAGTAGTAAAGTAGTGAATGTAGTGTATATCTTCATATTAATACAAACAGTTGATATAGGGAAGTAGAAACGATCCCTTTCGATGTGTATGGCTCCATACTATTATTGTCGGAGGTACTGCAGAATATGGCGATTATTGATGTAATTAAATATGATGGTTCACCTGATGTATTTGCATGGAAGTTTCCCAATCATGAGCTGGCAACGTGGTCGCAGCTTATCGTAAATGAGTCTCAGGAAGCGATTTTGTTCAAGGGCGGGCAAGCACTCGATAGCTTCACAGCGGGCAGGCATACGCTTAGCACGGCGAATATTCCGATATTGAATCATATTGTTAACTTACCGTTCGGAGGGGACTCTCCGTTCACTGCGGAAGTATGGTATGTCAATAAGGTTCATTCTCTGAATGTAAAATGGGGCACGCGTACACCGCTTCAGTTGCAGGATCCTAAGTATCAGTTGTTCGTGAAGGTGCGTTCCTTCGGGCAGTTCGGCATTCAGATCGAAGATGCACGCAAGTTCTTGGGCAAGCTTGTAGGCACACTGCCTGTATTCAATCAAGATACGCTGACCGAATATTTCCGCGGCGTGCTTATGATGAATATTCACCAGCTGATTTCTTCCTACTTCGTGCATCGCAAGATTAGTATATTAGAGATCAATGCCTACATATCGGATATTTCCAAGCATATTCAAGAACTGGTTGCACCAGTGTTCGAGGAATACGGCATTCGTCTGCTTAATTTCTATGTAGACTCGGTCAATACGCCTGAGGATGATCCAGCCACACAGCGTTTGCGGGAAGCGCTGGCGAAGCGGGCTGAAATGAATATTATCGGATTCACCTATCAGCAAGAGCGTACATTCGATACGCTTGGAGAGGTCGCTAGGAATGATAGTGGAGTGAAGTCAGATCTGATGGGTGCAGGTATTGGGCTTGGCATGGGGTACGGGGTTGGCGGTGCTGTAGGCGGCGTCATGACGCAGATGGCAGGCGAGCTTCGAGTTGATGCGCATGACAAGGTATGTCCGAAGTGCAATCGTGGCAATCAGCGAGATGCCTCCTTCTGCACAGGTTGCGGTACATCGCTGGCTGAAAGTGGCGGCACGGATAAGCCGGTTGAGGTGAAATGTCAGGCATGTGGGGAGCAGATGCCGCGTACGACCAAGTTCTGTCCACACTGCGGGGATCCGTATAATCCATGCCCAGAATGCGGGGCAGACAATCCACCGGATCAAGGAGCTTGTATCGAATGCGGACAAGCGATGCCGGTTCCATGCCATCATTGCGGCGAATCGGTGTCCAGCAAGTCCAAGTTCTGCCCGCACTGCGGCGAGGTGACGACGCTTACTTGCAGCGGGTGCAACAGCGAGGTTAAGCCGGGGCAAAAATTCTGCGTGGAATGCGGCAATAAGCTGGTATAGGGGGAGAATATCATGAAGTGGGCATCACGGTTCAAGTGGATTACGTCAGCGATATTTCTCATTCTAGGAACGGTAACGGTTGGATTATTCTTTGGCCTGAGCGATGTCGAATCCCGCGGCTTCTCATGGTGGCTGTCCTTCGGCTCGCTCATGATGGCAGGGGTGATCAGCTATCTATTCTGCATGAGTATGCTCGTCCATCTGTCCAAGCACAAGGATGAGGTTCCTATGAATTTATCAATGGGAGCCATCGCCTTCATTTACAATATTGCAGTTCTTGTACATATTGTGCTGTTTTGGCTCGTCCTGGATGTATCCGAGAAGCTGTACATGTGGATTCACATCATCACCTTTGCATTAGCTTTCATTTTGGCGCTCCTCATTGGCCTCACGCGATTATCTGTGGGCCGCTTGCAGCAGGATGAGAGAAATCGGATGCAGTTTAAGAAGCGACTTCAGCTTAGTCTGCATGGAGCACGATTGGAGTTAGAAGGTTGGGAGCACTCGGAGCGCGATATGCTGTTGGACCAGATGAACAAGCTGGAGGAACAGGTGAAATATAGCGATCCGATATCAGTACCAGCTATGGTGCTGGAGGAAGGACAGATCATGGATCAGGCCGCTCGCCTGGAGGAAGGTGTACGATCTATGGTGCGTGATCGCAACACGGTATACAGCGCTGATGAGCTGCGCGATATGATCCGGCAGTTGTCTAACGGGATGAAGCTGCGCAATGAGCAGTTAGCAGCGCTGAAATAGCAGTGGCAATGAATAGTTACGATGGGTAGACAACGACAGATTTAACATGAATGTATGCTCAATAATTAAATAGATAGAAAGGTGAACTGAATTCCATGGGTGGTTTATTACGCACAATAGGAAGAGTGCTGCTCTTTTTGCAAGTTGCTTTTATTTTTGGCTTTTTCGTAAGCTTATCTCGTGTTACTCCTGCTGATGATCCGGTAGGGAAGCTGGGATTCTCTGTATTTGTATTTGGGATTCCAGGGCTCATGTCGTTCATCGGCGGCAAGTATTTGAAGAAACGTAAGGAAACACGGAAGAGGATGCGGGAGCAGAATCTGATTCCGGCACGCGATTCGTTAAGAGTGAGCGACTTGCTTCGATTCATCGGCTATATCATATTGTTCGGCATCGAGTGGAAGTATCTCACTGTATTGGCGGAGTGGCCAGTACCTAAGTCTCAATTAACGACAATCTATGGCGTAGGGCTATTCTTCTTCATCCTTGGTATCTTCATGCTCTGGCGGGCTTCTCGAATCGATGCGAAGGCAGATGCGTTGTACATGCAGCAGCAAGCAGAGAACATGAACCCCTCAGACGAAGATAACGAAGACGATGAAGAAGAGAATGAGGATGGGGATGACGAACCGGTACATAGTCGTGCTGCTGCAGAGGTGGCTGCCAGTGCGCCATTGCTTCCGAAGATGGTCAGCTGCCCCGGATGCGGCGCTCAGACCGAGGTACCTCCTCGATCTACTGCTTCTTGCGACTATTGCGGATCTGCGGTTCCGTATGAGTAAGTGTAGCACATAACTAAGCGATGATTGTTGCTGAGCAGTAGAGAAATCTAGAGAAATTCGAGATTGTTAAGCGAAATAGGGCTAAATACAGGGCTATAGATGATTTTAGTAGAATTCAGGAGGAATGGGAGACATATAATGAAGAAAGGCTCTTTTTTAAAAGTAGTAGGCGGAATCTTTTTATTTTTCCAAATCAGCTTTATCCTCTCGTTCCTTCTTAACTTGTCACAGCTTCACGAGATCGAGGATTGGTTCGGGAAATTGTTGTATTCTGTATTCGTATTCGGCATTCCAGGAATTTGTCTGTTCCGCAAGGGCAAGCAGCGGAGGACAAAAGCCGAAATCGAGCTGCAGCTTCGTCAGCGGGGCATATTACTGCCTGCCAATAAGCTATGGAGGGCCAGCAATTTCATGCAAGGCTTGGGCTGGATGATGATGTTATTCGTAGAGCTTGTGTTGCTGGGAAATATGATGATCTGGTCGGATATGCAGGAAGAAGTAGAGATGTTGTTTGTTTTTGTATTATTACTGGGTGTTCCGGGTGCTCTTCTCGTGTGGGCAAGCACGAAGCTAGATCGCAGTGCGGATGAAAAAGCTATGGTAGAACAGTATCGGGTACAATTGGTGAATGAGATGACCGATCTCGCTGAATGGGACGATAACTTTAAACCTTACGAACGTGCGGCCTCAGCTGCTGCCAACAAGCCGATGCTCCCAAAAGTAGTCGACTGCACGGGTTGTGGTGCCCAGATTAAGGTGCAGCCTGATTCTGTAGCAGCTTGTGAGTATTGTGGCTCCATGATGGCATACGATGCAGTGTAATATTATGGAGCTACTATGATTCAGAAATGATGGTACAATGAATGGGTTCATTTTATAAATAGGTGGGATATCCTTGGAGATGTCGTTACGCAAAGCGCGGATATGCAAGACACCGCTGCTTTTTATTTTGCTTTCATTTCTGTGTGTAATTCTCTTTTATATGTGTGGCGTCTTCATGGGGTACAGCCCAGATATGCTTATCCAAGTCCCATTCATTATGGCAGGTTATACGGCTTTTGTATTTATTTTGGCTTATTTAGCTTATCGGCATTTGCATGAGGAACGGGCATTTATCCTTTTTATCGCATGCTTAGCCTTCTGTATCCGGTTTATGTGGGTGCTTGTCGTTGATACGAAGCCGATGTCTGATTTTCAAATCATGTACGATGCCGCAGTGAAAATGTCGGTAGGGGATTTCTCGTATAAGTACAGCGATTATTTCCAGGCATGGACCTATCAATTAGGCTTCACGATGTATCAGGCGCTGATGATTAAGATATTCGGCACAAGCTTGCTGCCCTTGAAAATCATAAATGCACTCTGGTGCGCAGGCATCACGGTGTTGGTATATAAAATTGGACGGATTCTATTCCATGAATTTGCGGCGAAGTTCGCTAGCATCACTTACTGCTTCTTCATACCCAGCATTGTAATGAGCTCGGTATTGACGAATCAGCATTTGGCGACGCTTCTGTTCTATCTTGGGTTTTACTGTTTGCTCCAAAAACGAACGCCCAACTGGAGAGTAAGCATTACAATAGCGGTGGTGTTGTCACTTGGCAATCTCATACGTCCATTGGGCATTGTGATCCTATTAAGTATCCTGTTTTATGCCGTGATTTATCTAATCGTACTGAAGAAGGAGTCCATCAAGAAAGTGATCGGCTTCCTTGTTATTTTCATGACGACCTATTTTGCTGTCTTCTACCTGGTTAGCTTCATTGCGGTAGGAACGGGAATCTCGAATACGCCATTAGAGAACCATGATCCGATGTGGAAATTTGTATTGGGCTTCAATCGTGGGACAGAGGGGGCCTATTCGGAAGAGGACTTTAAAACAGTGTCGCAATATCCGTTAGGAGAAGAGCGAACGCGTATTGAGAAGGAAATGGTATGGGAGCGTCTGTCCAATGTTGGAGAGCTGTCGAATCTCTTCCTAAGTAAAATTCGGCTTATGTGGGGCGAGGTTGATGCGTTATTTTGGAGCCTGAATACGAACAGCGTGAGCAGTCTATTCGGTTTGATTCATACGTATTCGTATGTCAGTTACTTTGTCATTATCTTACTGCTGTTCTTAGCCGTCGATCTTCTTATTCTGCGCAGGGATACCGAACATAAGTATCTGTTCCTCATTCTATTAATTCTCGGCTATATGGGCGTGCATCTGTTCATTGAAGTGCAGCAGCGGTACCGATACTTCATTATGCCATCGATGATTATCATTGAAGGGTATGGCGCTTACGCGCTCGTTGTCGTCATGTCCCAGTGGAAGGAGCGCATCCCATTCCGCCGGCTGCTGCGACTGCGCGTGAAGGATGCACGACAAGAAGTCGCCGAGGAAGCGTGACCTTGCTTTTTTTAAACCAAACTTAAACGTGAGCCATCCTTGCCCTTAACCTTCTCGATTTATGCTGTTTATGTAAGACAACAAAGACATAATCAGAAGGTGAAACAATGATAGGATGGAAGCGAGCACTCATTATGGGGGCGGCAGTCTGCATGATTGCCTGCACCTCAATCGCCAACAGCGCAGCAGCAAGCAGCATTGAAGTAGGTGAGGCGAACATGGCAATCAGCCAAGCGTGGAAGCAGTGGGTCAAGGAGCATGCGAAGCCGGTTGCCATTCATGATGGGAGCCATGGAAAGGAACAGGAAACGAAGGAACGATTTCAGGATCTTCAGTTTCTGAAGCCGTTATTGCAGCATAAGCGAATGGTCAGTCTAGGAGAAGCGTCACATGGTGCATCGGAATACAATTCGGCGAAGGTTCGGCTGGTTCAGTTTTTGCATGAACAGCTCGGGTATGATGTACTCGCGTTTGAATCGAATCTGGGCGAGACATCAGCTGCGTTTGTGGAGATTGGCAAGCGCACACCTAAAGATATGATGAAGAGTTCGATCTTTGGTGTATGGCAGGTGGAGGAGAACTTGCCATTATTCGAGTATATCGCGCAGCAGAGCAAGACGGCACGGCCGCTTATTTTGACAGGGATTGATGTACAGGGTACTACGGAACCGTTCATTGCATTTGTGGAGAAATGGTTCGCCCAAGTCGACAAGAGCAAAGCGGTATCGTTCGCGCAAACGGAACGATGGTATTTGAAGGTGCATGCCTACAAGGATATGGAGCAATTCAAGCGGGAGCAATCGCTGCTGATTGCGAAGTATCAAGTATTCCAGACGTTCGTGAAGGAGAACAAGACGAAGCTGCAGGCTGTTCACCCTGAGCAACCAGAGATCGTTCCCATTATGGAGCGTGTGCTGCAGAATCGCATCGATATGCTGGAGACGTACTGTGAACGAATGGTGAAGCTATTCGCTGGGATTGAGCCTGAGCGACAGATGAAGGAAGCCAGCTATATTCGGGATGAGCAAATGGCGAGCAATGCCGCATGGCTTGCCGAGCGGCTGTATCCCGATAAGAAGATCATCGTATGGGGGCATAATTATCATGTTCGAAAGCATAATTCGACGATGGTAACCGAGCATAATGGTTTTGGCTTCGACAATCACCCTTATCCGACAATGGGGGAGATGCTGCCATTCTCGCTGCGGAAGGACAATTATGTGATCGGATTGTATGCCTATCAAGGAAGCTCCAGCAAGAATAGCAAGGATACCGAGCGCATCACGCTGCCGCATAATGAAGGAAGCATAGAGGCGCTGCTTAGAGCAGGAGGCCACCCTAATCAGTTCTTGGATCTCACACAGGCGAAGCTTGAACCGGGTACATTATGGATGTTCACTCCTCGTATTGCTAAAGCGTGGGGCGTACTTGAGGAGACGATGGTCGTTCGGGATCAGTATGATGGTCTATTGTTCGTGGATACGATTCATCCGTCACGGCGACTTGCGCAATAATATAGGTTGAATAGGGCTGCATACGGGATGCAGCTCTTTTTTTTGTGTGCTGGAGGAGGATTCCCGCCTGCTGATTTCGCCCTTTCAATTGCACATTCGGTATCGCCTGTTTGGTCAATCATGATATGATAGAAGAGAATGGTTTCCAAGCTAACCCAGATTGGATTGGGAACGGGATCAGAGTGGAAGAGGAGGGGAAACCGATGATGCTCGAGCGTCGAGAGTTGCAGCAGAAGCCCATGCCACAGGATGTCCAATTTTATCGCGCTGAGAGCGAGATCGGAACACCGCTGCCTTTTAAAATATATCGTTGGAACCATGCGGGTGGCAGCATACGTGATCATACGCATGACTATTTTCAAATCTGGTATGTCGTGAAAGGCGAGTTCATGCATACGATCAATAATCACACGTATCGGATGGTGAAGGGCAATATTTTTGTAATCCCACCATACGCCGTTCATCGAGTGACATTAGTGGCCGGTCAAGGAATTGACATTATTGGACTTGAATTTCTCCCGCATTTTATTGACGAGCAGTATCAGCCGCATAATGGAAGCAGAGGGAGGTTCGACTACTCCTATCTGGAACAGTTCATGCTGGATGAAGAACATGTGACTCCGAAGGTGGCATTATCGGGAGCGACTGATCTTGAGGTATCGAAGATTCTGAATGATATGCTGGACGAATATCAGCAGGCTAATCGTTATTACGAACTGGTACTCAAGGCAGATCTGCTGAAGCTGATGACGATGCTTGTGCGAGAGATGGATCGACAGCGTAATCCCGATGACGTGGATGAACGATTGGGCAAATTCAAGGAATTGATGACGGCCGCGATTCATTACATTCATGAGCATTATAATGAAGAGCTGCGCCTAGAGATGATCTGCCGCAAGTTTAATATTTCGAAGACATACTTCTGTGATTTATTTAAACGATTTACCGGTAAGACGTATAATGATTACTTGGTCGATATTCGGATTCATAAGGCGGCCGCGATGCTGCTCGATACCGATATGTCGGTAACGGATATATGCTTCCAAGCGGGCTTCAATGACGTTCCGTACTTTTCCCGAGTTTTTAAGCGCAAGACGGGGGTAACGCCAAGTCATTTCAAAAAGAACGCTTTGTCCGTGTGGCAGCATAGCTAGATGAACTCAGGGGATGTCTATGGCAGGCTCAAGCTGTAACCTCTTGCCTTCCGTAGATGAGGGACCAGCATGTAAGGAGAGAAATAGCTCCAAGTGAGTAATGAGCAGTTATTGCCGCATCGTATGCAGAGATATTGATAGCGAAAATAAAAAGAAAGATCGGGTCCAGCGCATCAGAGACATCTGACTGCTGAAACCCGATCTTTTTTACATTGTTGTGGGCGAATATGGCCAGACGAATCTAATCAATGTTTCAGATGTGTATCCAAAAACTTCACCATGGCATTGTAGAATTCGATGCGGTTTTCCTCATTGTTGAAGCCGTGGCCTTCGTTGTCCTTCACCATATATTCGACGTCAACGCCTCTCTTCTTGAGGGCTTCGACGATTTGATCGGATTCGGCTTTGTTCACGCGCGGATCGTTGGCGCCCTGCGCAACAAAGAGCGGCGTTGTGATTTTGTCCGCATGGAATACAGGAGATACGGACTTCAGCATGTCTTTGTCCTTCTCCGGATGACCGATGCGCTCATAGAACATGTTGCGGTTCGCTTCCCAATAAGGCGGCAATGTATCAAGCAGGGTGAAGATGTTGGATACCCCGACATAATCGACGGCTGCTGCATACATGTCCGGCGTAAACGTAATGCCGGCTAGTGTCGCATATCCGCCGAAGGATGCACCGTAAATACCGACGCGCTTCGGATCGGCGATGCCTTGCTTGATTGCCCATTGTACGCCATCCGTGATGTCATTTTGAATGTTGCGGCCCCACTGCTTGTTGCCAGCGTCGATAAATGCTTTTCCGTAACCCGTAGAGGAGCGGAAATTAACCTGCAGCACGGCATACCCGCGATTAGCCAGCAGCTGAGCTTCCGTATTGAAGCCCCACATGTCGCGGGTCCATGGACCGCCATGCGGATTGACGATCAGAGGGAGATTCTCTGGCGTCTTATTCTTCGGCAGCGTTAAGTAGCCATGAATCGTCATGCCGTCTCTGCTCTTATAGGAGATCGGGTGCATGTCAGCCATCTGTTCTGGATTGAGCCAGTCACTCAGGTTGGCAAGCAGCGTCAATTGATCCGTTGTGGAATCATAGTAATAATACTTGCCCTGCACTTTGTCAGTGGATAGGCTGACGATGAGCTTGGTCTTGTCTTCATTGTAGTCGTTGATGCCGATTTCGCTTTCTGTTGCCTGCAGCTTGTGCTGAAGTTTTTTGTGCAAAGCCTCGAATGATTCATCAAAATATTTCACATGTACTTTATCCGTTATATATGCAGTCATGAGCAGTTTATCCTGCTTATGGTCATACACCGCTCCTGCCAGATCGACGTCCGGATGGGAGTAGATCAGCTGCTCATTGCCCTGAAGGTCGTACTTGACGAGCGCGGACTTGTCGCGTCCTTTATTCGATACAGCATAGATTGTCTTATTGTCCTTGGAGAAGCCGAGCGGGTTAACATTGTCGCCGCCTGATGTCGTAATGAATGGCTTGAATTCGTCTTGCTCTGTCGCGCGGTACAATACGACGCCCTCGATGCCGTCTGAAGCAACGGCAAGGCGAATTTTGCCGTCATGGTCGGCAATCCACTCTTGAATGTCGCCAGGATTTTTCGCGACCAGCTTCGTTTCGCCTGTCTTGACGTTCAGCTTGTATACGTCAAATGCCTTGGCGTCTTCCTTGTTCATGGAGACGAGAATCTCGTCCTTAACGCCGGGCAGTGCACTGACTACGCCGACCCGAACCTTATCGAAAGGCGTTAATTCCTTCTCTTCGTTGCCGTTGAACGCCGCGGAGTACAGGTGGAAGTTCTCGTCTCCGCCCTTGTCTTTCAAGTAGAGGATATGATCGCCTTTCCAGAAGAAGCCGGAAATATCGCGATCCTTGGAGCTCGTTACGCGCACTGGCTCGCTGGAACCGTCCATCTTCTGTACGAAGACATTCGAGCGATTTTCCCACGCTGCTGCATAGGAAATATAATTGCCGTCCGGAGACAGCTGATAGGAGAAGCTTCCAGGGTTGCGCATGAAATCTTCGACGGAAATTTGCGGCACTCCCTTATTGTCGATGCCTGAACGGCTCAGCTTCACAACGTTCTCGAGTGCGGATGCAGCCTCGCGCAGAGTCGCTGCGTTATTCTCATGCAGTTTCCCATCTGGGAATCCCTTGAGCAAGCCCAGCGTCTTAGCGCGTTCCGCATAATCGTTCAAGCTCTTCTCGTCTTGCTCCTTGCCAAGCGCACGAACGAGGATGCGGGCAATCTCGCCGCGTTTAATCGGCGTATCAAGAGAGGTGAAATCTCCGTCAGCCACCAAGCCTGCATTCTTAGCAGCCTTCATTGGCTCGATTCCGTGTTGGTACGTAAGTGCCAATACAGCAAGGCGGACGAATTCGTCAACGGAAACCGTAGACGTCAGCTTCGCATGTTCATCCAAAATTCCTTTGGACGTAAGCGCCTGAATCCCATTCTGGTACCAAGTTGCAGCTTCGGCCGGCTTCTGCGCCATGACGGACGTCGGCAGCGATGCGGCAAGCACGGCCGCGAGTGATGCAGCAATCCATTTCTTTTTCATTGAAAAGAACCCCTTTGTATACTTGTATATGTTCATAATTTGAACTTTCCCAAGTATATACGTAAAAATTGGGATTGCAGGATTCATGTAAAATATAACAGTCAGGTTAATTTACTGTATTTATACATCGCCATTCATACAGAAAAAGGGCCCTTTCTCATGGGAAAGAGCCCTTTTATGGATTGGAAGCTATTTTGTTAAATGGGTATCCAAGAACTTCACCATGGCATTGTAGAATTCAATTCGATTCTCCTCGTTGTGGAAGCCATGGCCCTCATTGTCCTTCACCATATACTCCACATTAATGCCTCTCTTCTTGAGTGCTTCCACCATTTGATCAGATTCAGCTTTATTTACGCGCGGATCATTGGCCCCTTGTGCGACGAAGAGCGGTGTAATGATCTTATCTGCATGGAACACAGGGGATACTTCCTTAAGCAGCTCCTTATCCTTCTCTGGATGCCCAATCCGTGCATAGAACATATTACGGTTCGCTTCCCAATACGGCGGCAGTGTATTCAGCAGGGTGAAGATGTTGGACACGCCTACATAATCGACGGCTGCTGCATACAGATCCGGCGTGAATGTTATACCGGCAAGCGTTGCGTATCCTCCGAATGATGCGCCGTAAATGCCGATGCGGCTTGGATCTGCAATGCCTTGCTTGATTGCCCATTTGACGCCGTCCGTAATGTCATTTTGAATATCCCGTCCCCACTGCTTGTCGCCAGCATCGATGAACGCTTTGCCATAACCTGTTGAGGATCGGAAGTTAACCTGCAGCACGGCATATCCGCGATTAGCGAGCAGCTGAACCTCGGGATTGAAGCCCCACTCATCGCGAGCCCAAGGCCCGCCGTGAGGATTCACGATAAGCGGGAGCTGTTCGGGCTGCTTATTTTTGGGCAGTGTCAAATAGCCGTAGATCGTTAAGCCATCTCTGCTCTTATAGGAGATTGGATGCATATCGGCAAGTTGATTCGTTGTAAGCCAGTCGCTTAAGGCAGCAAGTAGCGTCAGCTTATCCGTCGTTGAATCATAGTAGTAGTATTTTCCCTGCACCTTGTCATTCGACAGACTGACGATAAATTTCGTTCTTGCGTCGTTGTAATCATTGATTTGGATTTCGCTTTCTGTTGCCTGCAATTTTTGTTGCAGCTTTTTGTTCAGAGCCTCGAAGTCCGCATCGAAGTAATAATTATGCTTCTTGTCTGTGATATAGGTAGCCATGAGCAGTTTATCTTGCTTGTCATCATATACTGCACGATCTAAGTCGACCTCAGGATGGGAGTAGAGTAGCTGCTCCTTGCCCTGCAGGTCGTATTTGAGCAGCGCAGTTTTATCGCGGCCCTTGTTCGATATCGCATAAATGTTCTTGTTGTCCTTCGTGAAGCCAAGCGGGTAGACGGTTTCTCCTGTATCTGTTGTAATGAAAGGTTTAAATTCATCGTCCTCTGTATCGCGATAGAGCACTGATCCTTTAATGCCATCCGTAGCAACAGCCATGCGGATGGCGCCATTGTGATCGGCAAGCCAAGATTGGATATTGCCAGGGTTTTTCGCTACAAGCTTGGTAGCCCCTGTCTTCACGTTCAGTTTATAGACATCGAATGCTCTCGCGTTATCCTTGTTCATCGTAATGAGTATTTCGTCCTTCACATTGGACAGTGTGCTGACTACCCCGACGCGAACCTTATCGAATGGAGTGAGATCCTTCTCCGCATTGCCGTTGAATGCTGCCGAATATAAGTGGTAGTTTTCATCTCCGCCTTTGTCCTTTAAGTACAGGATGTGATCGCCCTTCCAGAAGAACCCCGCAATATCGCGATCCTTGGAGCTAGTGATGCGTGCAGGCTCGCTCGAGCCATCCATCTTCTTCACGAATACATTCGTCCGGTTCTCCCAAGCTGCCGCATAAGAAATGTAGTTGCCGTCCGCAGACAACTGATACGAGAAGTTGCCAGGGTTGCGCATGAAATCCTCAACGGAAATGAGCGGTACACCCTTGTTGTCGATTTGAGCTAGACGGAGCTTGCGCAGGTTGCGAAGTGCAGAGGCAGCTTCCCCGATAGTCGCGTCTTTATTTTCATGAAGGCTGCCGTCTGGATAGCCAGTAAGTAAGCCAAGAGATTTAGCACGCAGCGTATATTCGATCAATGTCTTCTCGCTGCGTTCCTCTGTGCCAAGTTCATAGGCGCGAACGAGGATACGGGCAAGCTCCCCGCGCGTAATCGGTGCGTCGAGAGAGGAGAATTCCTCAGCTTCGACCCAGCCTTCATCCGCAGCTGCCTTCAGTGGGTCGATTCCATGCTGGTAGGTGAGCGATAGTGCGGCATAGCGGATGAAGTCCTTTACTGGGATTGTGGACGTTGGTTTTGTCTGCTCGGGAAGAATTCCTCTGGAGACGAGCGCCTGAATCCCTTCTGTATACCATGATGAGGCGGCAGTAGAAGTGGACTTCTGCTGCGCCATGACAGTCAGCGGAAGCGATGCAGCGAGCATAGCAGCGAGTGTGGCGGATATGACTTTCTTTCTCATGACTTGAATAACCTCCTTATATGTACAGACCCATATATGTATATGAAGAAGCTTTTTATTTAGTATTTGGATCAATTGTATGTATTAGGTAGGTTATATGGAATCGTGTGAAATATACGCGAACACCCCGGATAGACGCTGACTGCTGACGTCCGTTCCGGGGTGCTGCAAGTAGGTGTGAAGTTATTGGATGGAGTAAGGAAGCTTGAATGTCCACAGTTCAGTGCCGTTGTCGGACGAGCTGCTGTCCACACCGAAGTCGTTATCATTGACGATTACGAGTTTGTTGCCGTCTACGAGGGATACACCTTCAATTTTCTCATATGGATATTTGAATTCAACCGCATCCAATACAGTACGCTTCGCAAGCGGCAGAATGCTGTTGGATTTCAGATCAGCAAGAGACATTTGCTCCAGTGTCTTGCCAGACTTCTCGTCGTCATACTTGCCAAGAATATTCGTAGCTGTCGTGAGATCAACCGCATAAATACGCTTCAATTGAGCTTTATCGCCTGCATTTTTGTCACGTTCGTCAATCAGCAGCGTATTCTCGTTGATGGCTACCACGTCCGAGATGACAATGTCTGCTTGATCCAGACCGGTGAACTGCTTGGCATCCTCTGTCACATATACATATTCAGCCACTGGCTGCAATGTCGCGAGATCGAACTTGATGATGCGCAGTTGCCGCGAGTTGTCTGTAGACTTGTCTGGATTTCGCAGCGGGCTTTGCATAGACATGAACATGTACTTGCCGTCTGGCGTAATACCGACGCCTTCAGCACCGCGATTTTGGCGAAGCTTATTGTATACGGATGGAAGCACTTCTCTAGCTGGTACAAGCGGTGTAGAGACTTGTGCAGCCCATCCTTTTGGAACAATGCGCTCAATAATCGTACCGTCGCGCTTCACATGAACGATGGAAGGGCCGTATTCATCCGAGATCCAGAACGTGTCATCCTTCGCGTTATAGGCAAGACCCTCGATATCGAGTCCGTATGGATCGTAGGCTAAGCCTTTTTCCCCTTTGGCATCGAATGGGGCTTCGTCACGACCTTTACTATTCGGAAGTCCGGTAATATGAGCATTTCCCGTCGTCGGATTTTTACCATTCACCTTGAGTGGGATTTGCTCCAATATTTTAATTTCATCTTTATCGATTTGAATCTTGTATAAGCTAGGTGTATAGCTTGCTAACGGGAACGTCCGGCGAGTTTTACCGCCAACTTCAACTTGGCCGTTCGGGCCACGGTCAGCAGTCGAGTAGAACACATTGTCAGGATCCCCAGGCACGTGAGTCAAGGATGAACCGATGCCCATCTTAACTCCTTCAGCTAGATCCGCTGCATTGAGCTTATACTTGCCAGTCAACTCAGGCTTGTCCGTCAACGCAACACTGCCTCTGAATTCATCCCAATCTACATATTTGCCGGTTACTTCACTAAGTGCGCGGAGAGGCATGTATAAGCGAGAGTCGATTTCTACAGCCGGCGAAGTAGGTGTAACAGGTTGCCCGTTGTTCGTGTACGTAACGTGAGATGCAGGTACGCTATCGGCAGCTTGTACCGAAGTAATTCCTGTTCCAGCTGTCCATGTCAATGCGGTTGCTAGCGCGATCATAGCTTTCTTTTTCATTTGTCATGTCCCTCCATAAGATGAATCTTTAAAATGTGCATTCTTGTCTGTTCACCTGGATTATAACAACCGCTTGTTAAGGTTATGTAATGGAAGGGTTAAGGAGATGTAATGGAAAACTTGAGAGTTTGTAAATAGAGGGGCATACAAATAAAAACGGAAATTGGGAGGTAAAGTCTAGCGATAGGCTTGTATGCTTCCAGCATCATTATCTGCTCGATATAAGAGTAAAAATTTATATCAGAAAATCCCAATTTTGAACGTAATATAGTTGACAGTAAAAAATAGACTAGGTACACTATTACTATATTGTTAGCACTCTGTGTAGTGGAGTGCTAATCCATTACTTACTATAATGATAATGACTACGTGTAAGTAATGACATGAAAAGATATGAGAGGGGATTTTTATTCATGGCTAAGAAGCAATTCAAAGCAGAATCCAAGCGTTTGTTGGAAATGATGATCAACTCGATCTACACGCAGCGGGAAATCTTCCTTAGAGAGCTCATCTCCAATGCGAGCGACGCGATCGACAAAATGTACTATAAAGCCTTGTCCGATGACAATGTGGTGTTCAATAAAGAAGATTACTTCATTAAAGTATCGGTTGATAAAGAGAACCGTACGTTGACAATAGCCGATACAGGGATCGGGATGACGAAGGAAGAACTGGAGAACAACCTCGGCGTTATCGCGAAGAGCGGCTCCCTTGCCTTCAAGACGGAGAATGAAGCGAAGGATGGCCATAACATTATCGGCCAATTCGGTGTAGGCTTCTATTCCGCATTCATGGTTGCTGATGTCGTGACGGTAATTAGTAAGGCGTTCGGCAGTGACGAAGCGTTCAAATGGGAATCGAAGGGTGTAGACGGTTACACGATAGAGCCTAGCGAGAAGGATGTGCCGGGTACGGTTATCACATTGAAGATCAAGCCGAACACGGAAGATGATCAATATGACGAGTATTTGGATGAATACCGTCTGAAGTCGATCGTGAAGAAATATTCGGACTTCATCCGTTACCCGATCAAGATGGATGTGACGAAGCATCGTCCGAAGGAAGACGACGATAAGGAATTCGAAGCGTATCAAGAAGAAGAAACAGTGAACAGCATGGTTCCGATCTGGCGCAAAAATAAGAATGAGCTGACGACAGAAGACTATGAGAACTTCTACAGTGAGAAGCGTTATGGCTTCGACAAGCCGCTGAAGCATATTCATATCAGCGCTGACGGCGCTGTTGTATATAATGCGATCTTGTACATTCCAGAGAATACGCCATTCGACTATTATACGAAGGAATATGAGAAGGGGCTTGAGCTGTACTCGAACGGCGTGTTGATCATGAACAAATGCGCAGAACTGCTCCCAGACTACTTCAGCTTCGTGAAAGGGATGGTCGATTCCGAGGATCTGTCCTTGAACATCTCACGCGAAATGCTGCAGCATGACCGCCAGTTGAGCTTGATCGCGAAGAATATCAAGAACAAGATTAAGAGCCAGCTGCAATCCTTGATGAAGGACGAAAGAGAGAAGTACGAGCAGTTCTTCCAATCGTTCGGCAGACAGTTGAAGTATGGTGTGTACAGCGACTATGGCATGAACAAGGATGTGCTGCAAGACCTGATCATGTTCTACTCCTCCAAGGAGAAGAAGTTGGTATCGCTGGATGAGTACGTGGAAAGAATGCCAGAAGATCAGAAATACATTTACTACGCAGTTGGCGAATCGATCGAACGCATCGAGAAGCTGCCGCAAACTGAGCTTGTGTTGGATAAGGGCTATGAGATTCTGTACTTCACAGACGACATTGATGAGTTCGCGATTAAGATGCTCATGAAGTACAAGGAGAAGGAATTCAAGAACGTATCGAGCGGCGATCTCGGCATCGAATCTGATGGCGATGACAAGTCTGCTGACGAACAAGACGAAAACAAGGAACTGTTCGAGGCGATGAAGGACATCTTGAAGGATAAGGTGAAGAGCGTTAAAGCCTCGAAGCGCTTGAAGTCCCATCCAGTATGCTTGTCTGCAGAAGGCGAAGTATCCATCGAGATGGAAAAAGTGTTGAACGCGATGCCGAACAACCAAGCGGTGAAAGCCGATAAGGTGCTCGAAATCAACGTGAACCACGAAGTGTTCCAATCTCTGAAGAACGCTCATGCATCCGATGAAGAGAAGCTGAGCCTGTATACGAACCTGCTGTACAGCCAAGCGCTCTTGATTGAAGGCTTGCCGCTGCAGGATCCAGTGGAGTTCACGAACGATATGTGCAAGATTATGGTGTAACGAAGAGGTCTTCTTCGATACAATGAAAGAAATCAGGATAGAAGATTACCCGCTGTCGGCCCAAGCGCTGGCAGCGGGTTTTTGCGTTTGGCTATCTGCACTTCAGAAGGACATCAATGGCCTTGAACATAATGCGGACTGCCTTAGCGGTGGATCGCAGTTGATTCAAGCTGCCGATCAGATAGGCATCGAGGGCGGGATGATAGAACATAACGGTTCCGGAATAGCCCCATGCGCCCCACGCATTATATCTTGCCGGGAATAGGATCGGAACGGTTCGAAAGCGGACAATGCCGTACCCATAATCCACGCCCGGCCTGAACTTCGTCCATACTTGCATGCGCTGGAGGCTTTCGTTGGATATCAACTTGCCGCTCGTAAGAGCCTTCATGAATGTCAGCAAGTTCTCTGAGGTCGATATTAAGGCGCCGCCTGCGTATTCCATGCTGATGCTTTTGTAATCGGTAATTGCAGTCTGGCCTGCATATAAGTCGGCCATGGGATAAGGGTCTTCTACTGCCGGTGTAGAATAAAACGCCATATGCGTATGATGGAGCTGCAGCGGTTCGAATAAGTAACGGCGAAATGCTTCATGGAGTGGATTGGATGTGATATTTTCGATGAGTAGGCCTAATAAGTGGTATCCGGTATCCGAGTAATGGATTCCCTGTCCGGGTGGGAAGTGGGACGTCAGATGCTCCTTGGACCATTGGATAACCTCCTGCGGCGTCCATTGGCGCGAAGGTTCTGAGGTGAATAGATCGAGCATTCGAGGGCCTCGCCTTGGCCGATCCTCGAAGTAATCGTTCAGTCCAGATGTATGACCGAGCAGATGCTTGATTTGAATTTGAGTAGAGTAATCGGTGCCCTTGTATACATGGAGCTTGTGCATCAGCTCCGAAGGAAGGTAATGATGGATGGGATCTTCGTAGGTGAGTTTGCCCTCTTCTGCGAGCATTGCCGTAAGTACCGAGGTGAACAGCTTGCTTATGCTGGCAATATAATAGCACTGCTGCGGAAGAGATGGCTGACCTCGTGTCGTGCCTTCCGCCATGTTCAGATGAATGCCCAAGGGCTCACAATGTACGAGGAAATAGGCGTTGTGAAGCTTGTGATTGCGCTGAATAACGCTTCTAAACTGCCGCTCGATTCGACTCATCGCTTCCTGACGATTCATAATTGCTCCCCTTTCTGCCGCATGCGGGCGGCAGCGATAATATCGGCGGACGTACTGTCCATGACCTCAATGTCATTGAAGCCTTCTGGCAGCAGGCTATTAGCCGTCATAACGGACAGACCTAGTGTAAATATTCTCATCTTAAGCAGAATAGGCATCAGCTCTTCGTCTGTGAAATCGGCAAGCTCCGGATCGGTCTTCATTCTGTCGATAATGCTGTTCATTTCGCTGGGCTCATGCTGCAAATAGGGGTTCGGTCTCATGACCATGTCGCGGAACAGGAGCGGGTATTCCCGTGCGAAGCGGAGTGTGGCAACGCCAATATCATGAAATGGCTGGCCCGTATCCTGACTGAGGAGATATTCGTCGCTGAAAGCAAAAATACGCTGTACGACCACTTGAATGAGCTCCGCAACATCTGTGAAGTTGACATAAATAGGCGCAATTGAGCTTCCCAGATGTTCTGCGACCTTGCGAATCGTAATGCTGTAAATTCCTTCTCGCATGGCAATGTGGAAGGCGGCATCAATGATCGTATCCCGCGAAAATTTCGTCTTAGGCGGCATAGCGGGTCTCCTCCCTAGTAGGCATCCAAATCCAATGAAATATCATCTGATACATATCAAATGATATTTATATAATCAGTATATATGTGACAGGTAGATTTTCAATACCTCATCAGGAAAAATACGGAAAATATATTTATTTATACATCTGTTCGCCCCTTCTTAATTGGGGAGGTTTGTCATGAACGGCTTTTTGTCCTGCCAAAATGAAATGTTGTTTGGATGGAACCAACTTCCTTCATATCCAATCTAACGTAATAGAATAAGCTTATTCAAATCTTGAGGGAGGATTATCAATGTGCTAACGGTGGACGAAGTAAGGCTGGCACAGCAGGGAGATTGCGAAGCATTTATTCGGCTTATTACAGGTATGGAGCGCAGTTTATATCGGGTAGCACGTTCCATCTTGAAGCGGGATGAGGACTGCGCTGATGTGATTCAGGAGGCGATATTCAAGGCGTTTCGCGCGATACATACTTTACGAGAACCTGCCTACTTCCAGACATGGATGTTCCGTATTGTAATGAATGAATGTCATCAATTAGTCAGCAAGCAGAAGCGGGTTGTCGTCATGGCTGATCTTCCAATGAAGTCGGCAACTGCTGCGGACAATGAGCATATCGAGTACTTGGATCTGATCGCGGAGATTGATCGGTTGGAGGATAATCACCGCATCGTCATTTCGCTGCATTATTTTGAGGACATGTCTGTGAGAGACATTGCAGAGCTGCTGGACACAACAGAAGGAACGATTAAGTCGCGCTTGCATCGGGCCCGTGCAGCGTTGGCGAAGGTGATGGACAATCCTTTTGAAAGGACGGGCGACTATGAAACATGTTGATATGGAGCATGTGCTCAAGCAGGCGACTGCCAATGAGCCCCGCGAAGTCCCTGAAGTGGTGCGGCAGCGCTACGACGCTACCTATGCAGAGCTGCGAGACCTGGCGGCTAAGCGGGATGCTGTGCCAGATGTTGTGAAGCAGAGTGTAGTGCAGTCCGTTCACGCGCTGCGATCGAATGCAGCAAGCCGACAAAAGAGACGCTTGCGCCAAGTCGCCGTCATAACGGCAGCGGTATCTTTTATCGGCATGGGCATTATCGGTTCTGGGTTTGTGTCGCCGGTGATGGCGCAGACATTGAAGAAGATTCCGCTTCTGAATACCGTGTTCACGATTGCGGGGGACTTAGGGCTGCAGGCAGCGGATGAAAAGGGGCTCGTCGATAATGTCAATCAAAGCGTGACGATAAACGGAGAAACGCTGAAAGTATCCAAGGTCATGTACGATGGAGCAAGATTATCCGTGGGCTTCGTTCAGCTGGCGCCTGGGCGAAAAATCGAACAGGTAAAGCTGGCGATTGACGGTGAACTCGATCATTTTGCAAACAGTTTACGGGATCGCATCCTATCGGAAGACGGCAAGACGGTAAACAGTGTCATTAACTTTACACCTAACTGGAATCTACCCGATGAGTTCGAATTGAAGCTGTTTGTGTTCTTGGAGGGAATGGAGCAGGATCGATTCGAATTCAGCTTCCCCGTGAAAAAGGTTGCTTCGCGAACCATCACATCTGACATGGTCAGAAAGTACGGGGAGTCCGTCGTGAAAGTAGATAAAATCGAAATGTCGGAAGTGTCAACGCGGGTTATTTTGAAACACGAGCATCCACACCGTCCTAAAGAGTTGATGCCATTGGTACTTAATGTTGCCATCTTCGATGATCGCGGAAATGAACTCCAGCCAATTAACGGGAGGGATGGATCAGGGACGTTGATTAATGGGATCGAGCACATTACGTGCAACTTCAATTTCGCACCGTTCCAACGTCCACCGAAATCGATTACGTTGAAGCCGTATTTCAGAATATTTTCTAAGAAGCCATTGTCTCAAAATAAAACTACGGTTAACGAAATGCCAAGCGAAGAGAAGCCACTTATTCTCAGCCAAGGAGCGGCTGGACATTTGGAAGTGACGCGCATGGAATGGAAGGATACCAGACTTTTTGTTTATTACAACAAGGTTGGTGACAATCCGTTCGATAACGGTCGTCGTCTATATGTGGAAGACGAGCAAGGGCAATTGCTCATCGATGAGCAAATCCGGGTGATCGATCCCGAGAATTATCGCTTTGTCGCGGAATATGACCAGGTATCGCCCGATCAGAAGCTGACGTTCGTGACGGAAGATACACCACTGGTGGATTACATCAAAGACTTGGAAATGACAATCCCCTTAACGGAATAGGTACACAGAAAAGGAACATATCAACTGACAATGCTGAAGGGAGCAATTTCAAATGAAATCATGGAACAAAGTATGGATATGTATGACGGCAGCAGCGCTTGTACTGACAGCTTTACTTGCAACGGAATCTTATGCGGCGAAGACGGTCACACAGGCAAGTGATCAGAATACGATGAAGCTAACAGATGTAGATAAGGAGATTCAAGAGAAAATAAAAAAAGAGGTTCGTGATTTGTCAGGCTTGTCTATCGTTGAGGCCGATGTGAACATGGAAGGAGTGAACTTGACGATTACTTTCAAAGACAATATAGGGAATATGATGATGAACAAGAACACGAAGGAAATCGTGTTTTTGAACCTGCGCCTCACCTTCGATCAATTAGAAAAGGCCAAGCAGGACAAGATGATTGGCTTGCTTAAGGAGCTGAATAATAAACGGAAGTATGCACCGAAACAAGTGGATCTACATAAATCCCCGAATGAAACCCGTATTTCAATGCTGGGTGAGGATTTTGCCGCTTCCATGACAGATCAGGATCATACCGCTTATATCGACTTCTCCTATAAGAATATAGACGCTTCAGTACGGAAAAATGCAGAAGCAGCTTTGAAGAAATTTTCGAACGGCGGAAATCCAGCATTAACGAAAGCCCAACTGCACAAGTTCGTGAACAATGATCCGAAAATGAAGGAGGATTCCTATGTATGGCGAATTAGCGGCGGTGATGAAGAGCAGTGGATAGGCCTGGAGATCGGTGCTGTTACGGGTAAAATCTATGATGTTCTTATAAAGAAAATGGATGTTCCTGAAAAAGATAAAGCATATGCGGATTTGGACATCAAGAAGGTGAAGGCTGCGGTAGAAGCCAAAACAAAATCAATATTCAATATAAACTTGAGCGGGTACGAGGCGAAGCAGGAGTCGAAATACGGAAGTAGATTTATTTTTACGAAAAAAGGCAGTCCTACGATAGCGGCCAGTGTGGATTTAAAAGGGAATTGTTACGGTATCAGTCTGATGCCTGAGAACGGAAAGAGGAATTAATGGGCAAAGCCCTAGGTAAAGCTTGATTAAAGTTCTGGATTAAAGTTCTGAGTGAGGATAAAATAGGAAGCTGATATATATGGAGATGAGGGATCTATTCATTAACCGATACAAAGTATTTCTTTTATCTGTAATTGCAGCGCTTCTTATGGCATCCATTCCGGCACCTGCATCCGATGCAGCGGCGGCTAATTCGAAGCAGGGTGAGCCGGGATTCACGAAGAACGTTATGGATTTGGACAAGGAGATGGTGGAGAAGGCGCAGGAGGCTTTGAAGCCGTTCATAAATGAGGAAATTGAATTTGAGGGCGTTCAATATTCCCATGAAATCGATGGGAAGAAAGTGCCTGTTCTATATTCGAAAGCATTCCGAACCGTAACGAATCCCGTAAAAGGTGATAAGAAGATAAGGGCAGCAGCAGTTGCAATAAAAGAACAAACCGGTGAAGTCTACGAAATCACGCTTGATCCTCAGCTATTATCCTTGGACGAGGGCATCCGGACGAAACTTAAATCAACCATTAAGGAAACAGACCAGAACCTTTCATATGACGATATTGATACGTTGAGCATAAGTGGAACAAGTGGTGAAATCACCGCCATAGGTTCTTATCTTCTTGTCTTCGACTCAAAGAGTGGAAAAGTGCGAACTGCAATTTATGATGTGCCGATGACTCAGCTTAATCAGGAGACCGTTCAGGCTGTCCGGCAGGCGGTAGGTGCATTAACTAGCGGAAAAAAATTGACGTTCGACTCCATCCAACGCTTAGTAGTGGAAGGGACTGATAGTTATTCATTCTCTGAGTATGAGCAATCGATAATTGTGTGGGTGGATAGGGCTACGAATAAGGTAGAAGCCATAGTTTGGAGCAAAGAAAGCCCGGTTTCCCGTTCTAAGGAAGAGTTAAAGAAGAAGTTCGCTAAGCCAAAGTATACCGCCGCACAAGCAATAAAAACAATGAATCCGATGATTAAGAAGATATTCGGCATCGACGTGACAGGATACCAAGTGAAGGTAGAGGATAACAACTATACATTTTTGAAAAAGGGCAGTCCAAGCATTTCGGCGGCTATAAATGAAAAAGGAAAGGTCTATGCATTAACCAGAGAACTTGTGGCGAAATCAAAATAGAAGACCGAGAATGTTTTGAAGACAGAACAAATCAGAGAGCTGAGTGCTCTCTGATTTGTTTACATATGATCCGGGTTATTCGATGAGATGATGTGAACCCTACACCGTTTGCAGTTCTTGGCTGTGAATATCCACGTACCGTGCGATATATTCTTGGAAGGTGAACTTCTCATCTCCCAGCGAATAGATACGAGCACCTGGCTGCAGAAATCTCAGATCCAAATGCTTAATGACGCTTGGATAAATAGGGTGAATCAAATCGATGAAGTCTGAATCGTAAAAGGCTTTCGCAATTTCCATCGTAGAAATTCCGATTCGCTGCAAAATGTTCATCGCTAAGTAGCGGATAATATGGTAGCGGGGATGGCACACCGTGCAGAATAGATGCTCCTTCTGATAATGCTGCTCGATGAAATTCGCAAGTGGAATATCAATGTCGAATTCGCGTTGACGGAGATTATACATGAATTCGTTGTGGATCATTTGCAGTTCTTTGGCGGAATAGAATTGCTCGTCAGACAATATGGCGACAATTCGTTCCTTGCTCTCTCCTCGCTTCAATAACCGGAGAACGTTCTGATCCTCGTATCCATACAGCGTATTCTTGTTATTGTAAGTAAATTGAGGGTAGTAGGATTTGAAGTAGGCGTTGCCAATGCTAATTTTCTTGCAATGGGGCGGCAGCCTGCTTAACAAGTAATCACTAGACAAGCGCTCGCCGTAGGCATCGCTCGTCTTCATGTAAATGAACAAATCACAATCGTTCAGCACATGATCGCCGATACCGATCTCTTGGTTGCAGTTTTGGATAGGGAGCACATCTACCAGCTTATAACTGTAGCGGAATGTGTGAGATGCCATCAAATACCTGCGTATGGGAAATACGTGACAATTTCCGAATACAATACATTTTTTCATTCGATATACACTCCCTCATTCTATCTATGATAGACAGAGATAATCGAGCCTCGCGTTCCGTGTTCAGGGGTTACGTGACAGGAAGATAATTGTCAACGGGATTCAGCGGGAATTGATTGAATGGAAGGTGGTAGGTCTCTTTCCCTAGAGTACCGCCCCACTTGGTCTCATAATAGTGGTGGTACAACGGGAAGGTAACGTGATGGAGATGGGTGAGCAGGGGATTGGACTTAACCGTCGAAGCCCCGGCATTATGATGGGTCACGCCCAGTCCGGTTGGAACGATCGGGTATCCTGCCAGCACGACTCTTCGGTACCAGTCCTGATCGGAGAAGTACATAGGAAGCAGGTGGTCCCACGGTCCAGCAGCTCTAATTGCGTCCATGTGAAATGCAGCGAGCGTATCCAAGTTAGTGAAGGCGACGCCCCATCGATGCCCAGTCTGCTGCCATGCTGCTAGTGTAGCGAAGAATGCATCCGGAACGCCTTCATGAGCTTCTGCGTCGGAGTGCATATAGAGAACAGCGTCACATTGCCGCTCAGCGCCCCATCGATGCAGCATATTTTGCGATTGACTATGTGAGAAGGGAACAGGGGGCTCGTAAATCGAAACGATAGAGGATAAGGCTGCTTCATGACGGAGGTCATGGCTGTCTGAATTATCGATGATAACCGTATGCGGCCAGTAGGGCTGGATACTGGCAATGGCCCGATACAATAGATCAAGGCGATTCACATAAAAGATGCCGAGCATGTATTTCATCCTAGCGACCCTCCACAGGTTCCTGCACAAAGCGGATAGAACTGACCTATTGTTAATATATAATGCACGGCATTGGCTATTGGTCAGGGACAAAATGTCCCTATTTGCAAAAAAAAGCGGCTGAAGCCAAATTTCCCGAAACAGTGAGGGAAAGTGAGGGGAAGTGAGTGAACCGCGCCGCCTTGTACTTCATGCTTTTAAGTGCATGATCGCTGTGGTATGCTGTGATTTACAACTAGACTGCTTACCGACTTCGAAGAATAAGTCATACTGCCAGGGGAGGAGATCATGGTCAGACTGAAAGATATAGCAGAGAAGGTCGGAGTCTCGATATCGACTGTCTCACGCGTTATAAATCATGATGACAGCAGGCGAGTAAGTGAAGAGACGAAGCAGAAAATATGGCAGGCCGCCAAAACACTCAATTATCAGGTAACACCTATAGCCAATCCCAAAGCGCGTACCCGAACGCGGCATCACACATCTCCTATGTCCACTCATGCGATTGGCTGCATCCTATCACTTCCTGACAACAAGTACAATCATCCTTACTTTTCTCCGATTATTCAAGGAATAGAAGCCAAGCTGTTTGAGGCAGGAGCTTCACTTGCTTTTTTACATACCCAAGCTGAACTGAGAAGCACCACGTTGTTTGAATCCCTATTGAAGTCGTATCAGCTTAGCGGAATCATTTGTGTAGAAGGAATGGATCCTGCTCAATATAAGTGGCTGAAGGAGAGAGTGCCGAACATTGTTGGGATCGATGTAGCAGATCCGTCAATTCCGGTCATCTCCTACGATCGGATGAATGCGGCAAGGGTGGCGGTTGGTCATCTCATCACGAATGGGCACCGCAAAATTGGATTTATTGGAGGGAAAGGGCTGCTTGGACAACTGGAGCGGGAGAAGAGGTATCGGGGATACCGAATCGCTCTTGAGGAAGCGGGTTGTGTATGGAACCCGAATTGGGTCATTGACGCTGAATGGGATGCGGATCGCAGTTATGAACAGATGAAGCAGCTAGTACAACAAGTAGATCGGCCTACTGCGATGTTCTGTGCCAGCGATATGATGGCAATTGCTGCGATGCGGGCAGCGGCGGAAGAGGGACTGTCCATTCCCGGGGATCTTGCCTTCATAGGCATTGATGATATTGAGTTCGCCAAATACAGCTCTCCACCATTGTCGTCTATTCATATTCCGAAGTACGAGATGGGGTATGCTGCCGCGAAGGCTTTATTGGATGGACTGACGGATCCATATCCAGCGCCTTTCCGAATGCTGCTCCCTTTTTCTCTGATTGTACGCAAGTCTACCTAAGCGGATGAGGCTGTTCTCAATAGCTGTTAAACAGGAGATCAGTCCTATAAGATAAACGAAGACGCCTTTAAAGCCACAGTGTAGTGGGGGAAAGGCGTCTTTTGTCATGCATATTCACTCCCATGTAGGGGTCAAAATGTAAGACGGACTTTTGAACCGGATCCTTGAGTGTTTTACTTCGAGCCTGTCCTATTACGAACGGGAACTGATAATCGATGTAATGAGTTGAGGATACCAGTCCTGAATCGAGTCGAACTTGAATCCGTGCTGTGCTGCCTTGCTTGTATCCAGGCCCCATTGCTCCGGCACGCCGAACGGAGACAGGTGAGCGGTATCGAATGCTGCTGCCTGCTGTGGATCGGAAGTGTCTACGATAAGTGCAGATTTGCCTACTCCCTCTTCGATGAGCTGAATGATCTGACGGATCGACAGTACCCCGTCCGAGCAGGCGTTGACAGGCCCTTCGAAGTGCTGGTTTTTCAGCCAGAATAGGAAGCGGGCTGCTTCATCCGAAGTGATATAGCTCATCTCGGCTTGTGGATTCGGAAGTCCGATAGGAAGCCCCTGTTGTACATGCTCGATGTGGAAATGAAGCCGCTTCGTATAGTCATCCATGCCAAGCACGATTGGAAACCGGACGGCACATACGGGGAAGGAAGCATGCTGGAACAGGACGGCTTCAGCAAGCCGCTTGCCTTCGCCATATGCGATTTCCTGCGGAAGATTGGCTGGTATGGCGTATGTATATGGGGAGAATTCCTCTTCGGAATAGCCTATCTGCCCGAAGGGATAGACAGACAAGGTTGAAGTGAAGATGTACCGCTTCACCTTGCCAGCAAATATCTCACAAGCATGGAACGCATCCTGCGGGTGATAGCCGATATTATCGTACACGACATCCCATTCCGTGTCGCCGACAGCCTGCCGCAATTGTTCAGGCACTGTTCGGTCAAGATGGATACGCGTCACTTGATCACCGAAAGAATCCTCCGTATGTCCTCGTGTTGCAACGGTAACATCCGAGCCTTCTTGAATAAGCAGGTTTACAAGCTTCTTGCCAAAGAAGCGGGTTCCCCCGAGTACTAGCACTTTACTCATGTCATCAAACTCCTTCTCTTACCTGTTTATAGTGTGAAGGGGACGATTTATTCTACCTATGTTGTATTCGCCGATTGCACGGATATTCCTGTACGCCGTATTGAAACTGATCAACTCCATGCAATACGGAGAAGCTGAGGGAGATGCATAGTTTGGATATTTGCCCCAAATATTTAAAATTTGGTTGATGAAAAATTCATCCAAAAACGTGTTGACGGAGGAAAGTTTAGCGTAATATAATGACGACAAGCTTGCAGATGGAACCATTTTCAGTAAATGTGCTCGCTATATTTTTATCCAAACTTCAAGAGATTTTACCCCAAATATATTTGTCTTTTTTGCGCAAAGTGATTCAATACCCAAACTTAAGTACTTGGGTAGCACTATTATATTCCCATCACTTGACCATCAATCACGATCATCACACTAGAAGATCCATCACATCAGACACACTTCATATATTCACCATTCAGCATGGTGCAAGAAGAAAACTCCTTATGAACCCAAGAATCCAATAGATCTAATACATCCAATAGATCAAGTGCACCTAGATCCTATGAATCCCGTCTCGTATGAATTCTAAATACCTCACCATGGAAGAAGCCGACTAGAAAAATATCTGATTGAACGTTAGCCAATGTGCTGCACGCTTTATTTGCTGACGCTTATTTCCCCTTACCTGCATTTAGCTGCTGCACAAGAGAACTAGCGGCATCGCGTATTGAAAGCGCTTTACTATAGAGGGCGATGTGCTGCTGCAAGCGGGCATTTTGCACAAGGCTTGCAAGCATAATCGAGAGGAGAATGAGGAAATGAAGACAGAGAAGCAAGTTCGAATTGGCATGATTGGTGCACGTGGAAGAGGGACAATCGCGAAATATTGGCATCAGCCGGAGGGACGATCCATTGTAGTGGGCGCAGCTGATATTTATCCGGAGCGCCTTCAGGAATTCAAGGATGATGTTAACCCGGACGCGTTCGTCACGACAGACTATCGGGAACTCCTTGCACGCGAAGATATCGACGCGATTGCGGTGACCTCGCCTGATTTTTGTCATGAGGAGCATGCCGTAGCAGCGCTTAAGGCAGGCAAACATGTATTTTGCGAGAAGCCGCTGGCGATTACGGTGGAAGGCTGCGACAACATTTTGAACGCATGGAAGGAATCCGGCAAGCGTCTGATGGTTGGTTTTAATATGCGCTACATGAACATGTACCGCACAATGAAGGAAATTGTGGATTCTGGTGTAATTGGCGAGATCAAGGCTGTTTGGGTAAGACATTTTGTAGGCTGGGGCGGGTATTTCTATTTCCACGATTGGCATGCGAACTCCAAGAACAGCACAGGATTGCTGCTCCAGAAGGGATCGCATGATATCGATATCATTCATTGGATTACAGGGCGCTATGCGACGAAGGTGAGCGCATTCGGCAGCTTGGACTTTTATGGCGGGGATAAGTCGAATGACTTAACCTGTCCAAGCTGTGAGGAGCGGGCAACATGTACGGAAGCGAGCCCAGGGAGACTGATCGAATGTGCATTCCGTGAAGAGGTGAATGTGGAGGACAACAATATGGTCATTATGGAGCTGGAAGGCGGGATTAAGGCGTCCTATCTACAATGCCACTTCACACCGGATTATCAGCGGAACTACACCTTTATTGGCACGGAAGGCCGGATGGAAAATAACGAAATGGAAGACAAAGTATACGTATGGACACGCAAATCCAATACAGAGCGCGAGCTGGCAGATCGCGTGTATCAGATTAAGGAGGCGAAGGGATCGCATGGCGGAGCGGATCCGAACATTTGCAAGGACTTCGTCGATATGATTCTGCATGGGAAGGAGCCGATAGCAACTCCACTTGCGGGTCGTATGAGCGTGGCTGTAGGTTGTGCGGCAACCGAGTCGATTCGCCAAGGCGGCGGCGTTGTCCCTGTCTCGCCAATACCGAATTTGGATGCTACCGCTATCCTATCGGAGGGCTAATCCATGAAGCAGCCGGATAGCTTGCACGTAGACGATGCATCAGGGAGGAAGAGGCGATGAAGGCAACTGAACTTGCAATGCAGCGTTCCAGTGAGCTTGAACCTGGGCGCAACAGTCGAATGGAGCGGATCCGCAGGGGGCTGGTGAAGAATTGGCAGCTGTATCTGCTCCTGCTTCCGGTCGTGTTGTACTATATCATCTTTCACTATTTGCCGATGTACGGTATTCAGATTGCCTTCAAGGACTTTATGGCGAATAAGGGGATATGGGACAGTCCGTGGGTTGGCATCAAGCATTTCGAACGCTTCTTCAACAGCTTCTACTTCGAACGCCTGCTGACGAACACGGTGCTCATCAGTCTGTATTCCTTGGCGCTAAGCTTCCCAATCCCGATCCTGCTTGCGCTGATGCTGAACGAGGTGAAGGCCGAGCGGTTCAAGAAGGTCATACAGACCATTACGTACGCCCCGCACTTCTTGTCGGTCGTCGTTGTTGTAGGGATGCTGTTTATTTTCCTGAATCCGAGTACAGGCATTATCAATCATCTGATCGTGGCGATGGGCGGCGAGCCAATTACCTTTATGACCTCTCCGGGTTGGTTCAAAACGCTGTATGTGCTGTCCGATGTATGGCAGACCATGGGGTGGAGCTCCATCATCTACTTGGCGGCCCTTTCTGGTGTCGATCACCAGCTGCATGAAGCAGCGACCATTGATGGCGCAACACGTGTACAGCGCATCTGGCATATTAACCTGCCTACGATAGCGCCCACGATAATCATTCTGCTCATTTTGAATCTAGGCAGCGTCATGTCGGTCGGTTTCGAGAAAGTATTCCTCATGCAAAATTCACTCAACATGAGCAGTTCAGACATCATCTCCACCTATGTATATCGTACCGGTATTTTGGACGCGCAGTACAGCTTCTCGGCTGCCGTTGGATTGTTCAATTCCGTTGTCAATTTTGCGCTCTTGATTGTTGTGAACTACATTGCGCGGCGTGTCAACGAGACGAGCCTATGGTAAGGGGGGACAGAAGATGATCGATCGTTCGTTTGGCGACCGCATATTTAACCTAATCAATTACACGCTGCTTACCTTGCTCACTCTCATCGTTCTGTACCCGCTCGTATTCGTATTGAGCGCTTCTATCAGTAATCCGGAACATGTGCTGCGCGGAGAAATGTGGCTCATTCCGAAGGGGTTCAATTTTGATGCCTATACGAAAATTTTTCAAAACAAGGACATTCTGCTCGGCTACAGCAACACCATTCTATATACGGTCATCGGTACGGCGCTTAATGTCGTGATGACCATCTGTGCCGCCTATCCATTATCTCGCCGTGACTTGGCGGGGCGGGGACTAGTAACCGGACTTATCGTATTCACGATGTTCTTCGGGGGCGGATTGATTCCTACCTATTTATTGATTAAAAACTTGAACATGCTCGATACACTGTGGGTCATGATTATCCCGAATGCTGTATCCGTATGGAATATCATCATTATGCGCACCTTCTTCCAGCAGTCGATTCCCGGTGAGCTTCAGGAATCTGCGATGATCGATGGATGCACGCACATTCAAACGCTGCTCCGTATCGTACTGCCGCTATCCATGCCGATTATTGCAGTTATGGTGCTTTTCTATGCAGTGGGTCATTGGAACTCGTACTTTAATGCCTTGATTTACTTGACGACGAAGGAGAAATTCCCACTGCAGCTTATCCTGCGTGAAATCTTGATTCAAAGCGATTCCGGCGAGTTCGTGAAGCTGACTTCTGAATCAGCGGTCCGGATGAAGATGAGCGTGGAAGGGTTAAAGTACGCTGTACTCGTTGTAGCGAATTTGCCAATGTTGATTTTGTATCCGTTCTTGCAGCGGTACTTCGTGAAGGGCATCATGATTGGCGCATTGAAGGGGTAGATTGCACGGCTATCGGTACCGGTATTCCAATATTGAATAATCAAGGGGGACATGTGATGCGTTCAAGAAAATGGTTCACATTGACGCTTAGTGTGGTGCTGAGCTTCTCATTGCTCGTAACGGCGTGCGGAGGCGGAGGCGGCGGTGCAGCGAACGAGGGCAATCGTGATGAGCGTGTGGCGCTGATGAACAAGGAAGGCATGCCGATCGCGAAGGACAAAATGACGATGACGGCCTTCGCTGGCAAGTTCTTCGCTTCTGCCGATTGGAGCAAGCTGATGCTCTGGCAGGAATACGAGAAAATGAGCAACATCCATATCGAGTGGGAGACGGTGCAGATCGACAGTCTGAAGGAGAAGCGCAACATTAAGCTGGCTGGCGGCGATTATCCAGAGATGTTTTTCGCCTCTGCACTGCCGAAGACGGACTTAATCAAATACGGTAGTCAAGGAACATTTCTCAGGCTGAACGACCTCATTGATCAATATGCGCCGAACTTCAAGAAGATTATGGAGCAGTACCTGATTGTAAAAAAGGGAATTACGATGCCGGATGGCAGCATTTACGGCTTCCCAACCATATTTGATCCGGAGTTCAAATCGCTGTTCTACGGCACGCCTTGGATGAAGCAGGAATGGCTGGACAACGTGGGTATGAAGGCGCCGACGAATCTGGATGAATTGGTTCAGGTGTTGAAAGCGTTTAAAGAAAAGGATCCGAACAAGAACGGCAAGCAGGATGAGATTCCATGGGGATCCAGGGGCGTCAGCATTATGATCAACTTTTTGCGCGGACCATTTGGATTAAGCAAGAACGGAATAGCCAACCCGAATGTGGATCTTGATCCGGCGACGGGGAAGCTGCGTTTTGTTCAGTCAACTGATGAATATAAGCAATTGCTGCAATATGTCGCTAAGCTATACAAGGATGGACTGCTGGACAAGGAAACCTTCACGATGAAGGATACGGACATTACGTCGAAGGCGAGCGCCGGCTTATATGGGTTCTTGGACGGTGTTGATCCGAAGGCCGTGTACAATCAGGATGGTTATGTGGGGATGCCGGTCATTCAAGGAGTGAACGGAGAAAAGTTGCTGACGAATATCGGCTCGCCGCTTGGCAACCTCGGTATGTTCGTCCTGACGGACAAAGCGAAGAATCCAGAAGCCGCAATACGCTGGATTGATCATTTCTATGGCGATGAAGGCGCTAAGATGTTCTTCATGGGCTTTGAAGGTGTTACCTATCAGGTGAACGACAAGGGTGACTATGAATATCTAGATGCAATTAAGAACAACAAGGATGGTCTGAATCTGGATCAAGCCATCAGCCAATACCTAACGTGGCCGGGCGGCTACTATCCTGGCATCGTGAAGCAGAAGTTCTTCAAGGGTGCGGAGGGCTATCCTTCTTCTGTGAAGAATGCGCAGGATGCAGAGCCATTCTCCGTGAAAATGGAGGATGTGTGGCCATCGTTCAACTTCACACCAGAGGAGCAGGAAGAATTGACGACAATCCAGACGGACATCCAGACGTATATCGACGAGATGCGCGACAAGTTCGCCTCTGGAGCGGCAGGCTTCGATCAGTGGGATGCGTATGTGAAGCAGCTGGAGCAAATGAACATGAAGCGTTACTTGGAAATCTACGAAGCTGCTTATGAGCGTTATAAGGGTGGAAAATAATCTATCATAAGAGCATATGACCCGCAGTGTGGCACTTGAAAAGAGGCTGCCTTGCGGGTCGTTTTTTCGATTAGAAGGATTAGAAAAAAACATTGACACCGTTTTCATTACCAATTACTATGAAGTTGCGGATAATTGGGTCACCCAATTTTGAATGAAACGCATGAAAGGTAATGAGCAATGACGATTAAAAAAATTAAGTACCACCGTGTCTATGAAGATGTCATTGAACAAATAGAGAATCTGATTCTCGAAGGCAACCTGGCTCCGGGAGATGTATTGCCAACAGAAAGAGAGCTTGCCCAAGCATTCGGCATTAGCCGCGGAACCTTGCGGGAGGCCTTCCGTATTCTCGAACGAGAAGGACTCATAGAGACGCGCCCCGGAGGTGGACGCTTCTTGAGCAAGAAGCTGAACGAAGCGGAAGACAAGAAGCGTATGCTGGAGAATATCGAACGAGCCACGATCATTGAGCTGCTCGAAGCAAGAGAGATATTCGAGACGGGCATCGTCGAGCTTGCAGCGGAACGAGCGACCGAGCAGGATATTCGGGAGATTGAGCAGGCATTTGAGAAATGGGGCAAGATTGACCGTGACTCCGATGATTCGGATGATTCGAATGGTCAAGCCAATCCGGATCAAGCATTCCATCTCTCTATTGCCAAGGCGACACACAATGTTGTACTCGTCAACTTGATCGATCTGCATATCGATCTGCTGCAGAAGACACTTGCGAAGACGGAACATATTCCGGGACGCAAGGACGATGTATATAAGGAGCATTACCGCATTTTACAAGCCATTAAGGAGAAAAACCCACAAAAAGCAAAGGAATCACTGCTCTATCACTTGCAACAAGTTAAGCAGAACATTCTGCTCCACAATGGAAGCTCAAAAGGGTGAGCGCATCGCTTCCTTTTGATCATTAAATTGGATCATCCAATTACCCACATTTCCAATACTCCCTAGAACTCACACCTAGACCCTAAAGAACACCGGATAGCAAGCTGCAAACAAAAAATTACAACACGCATTGCGTACTGTGATGGTGGAGGGTACCTATGACAAAAGAACAATTCAAAATCCTGGCCCCGTGCGGGATGCTGGGCTATGGCTTCCCAAGGGCCTCGTTCATGAACGGTATGGCGCATCATCCGGATGCCATTGTCGTAGACGCTGGGTCTACGGATGCCGGCCCCCATAAGCTGGGTGCGGGAACTGCAATCGTCAGCAAGCAGGCTTGCAAGAAGGACTTGGAGATTATGATCAACGCAGGAATCCAGGCGAAGATTCCGATCATCATCGGATCGGCTGGGGGCAGCGGCGCCAAGGTACATGTGGAATGGACGCAGGCCATCATCATGGAGATCCTTGAAGAGCATTGCTTCCAAGGCATCAAAATCGCCACGATCTGGGCAGACATTCCTCACGAGGTGGTTGCTGCGAAGCTGGATGCCGGGCAGTGTGCGCCATTAGGCCTGACGGTTGCGCCGCTGACTCAGGAGCGCTTGGCGGCAACAACGAACATCGTGGCGCAGATGGGGCATGAGCCCATTGTAGAGGCGCTTCAAACAGGAGCAGATATTGTGATCTGCGGACGGGCCTATGATCCGTCTCCATTTGCGGCAGTTGCCATGCTACATGGATTCGATACTGCGCTTGCCTATCATCTAGGGAAAATACTAGAGTGCGCCGCGCTGTCGGCTGAACCGGGTACGACTAAGGATTGCATGCTGGGCATATTGCAGCCGGATTCCTTTATCGTGAAGCCGCTTAGCGAGGTGCGCAAGTGCACAGCAGTGTCGGTTGCCGCCCACACGTTTTATGAGAAGGATCATCCATACATTTTGCACGGCCCAGGACTGACGCTGGATTTGGAGCATTGCATCTTCACGGAGCTTGGTGATGGCAGTGTAGAAGTAAGCGGCAGTCGAATATCGGAGACTCCGGTGTACAAAATCAAGCTGGAAGGCGCTATGAAGGTGGCCTGCCGTACCTTCGTCATTGCCGGTGTACGCGATCCGCTCCTTATTGCACGGATTGAAGAGGTAGAGGAACTGGTCAAGCAGCAGGTGTATGAGTACTACGATGAAATTTCAAGGGAAGACTACCACATTCATTTCATTAATTATGGCTTGAATGGCGTGTTGGGAGAGCTGGAGCCGAATCGGGCACCTGCTCATGAGCTCGGTGTCGTCATCGAGGTAACTGCCAAGACGCAGGAACTGGCGAATGCGATTTGCAGCTCTGCCCGTTCCACCTTCCTTCATTACGGGTATGAGGGAAGAAAGTCGACGGCTGGCAATCTGGCATTCCCATTTGCACCGAGCGACGTGCCGTTCGGCGACGTTTATGAATTTTCCGTCTACCACTTGATGGAGGTTGAGGATGGGCTGGAGATGTTCAAGAACGAATATACAGAGGTGTAGTCATGAAGCTATATGACGCTGCGGCCGTATTTCGAAGCAAAAATAGCGGCCCCTTCGAGATTACGATAGACGTCTTGTTCAAAGAACCGGAGCTCTATTACAAAATGAAGCAGTCTGGTCGAATGAATAAAGAGATAGTATCTAGTTTATACCAAATCCCACTTGAACATATTACGCAGCTTGTGTTTTTCGACCAAGCGCTCGGCTTCAAAATTACGTTCGCCAGACAGGTGTCCTCAGGCACCGTATTCGATCGGGATGTATATGGAGCGCAGCAGCATGCGCCGCTCATGGAATTGGAAATCAGCTAAGCAACCGCCCGGAGGTGAGTGGAAATGAAAGCGGCTTCGAAATTAAAGCGGGTGTGGGCGGACAAAGTGCTCTATCTCCTGCTGCTGCCTTGTATCGCGTATTTTCTCATTTTTCATATATGGCCCATTATCGGAATGAAACTGGCCTTCTTCGACTATCGCATTTTGGGTGACCATGTGTTCGTGGGTTTGAAATATTTCCGCGAATTATTCAGTACACCCATCTTTATGAATGTTCTGGCGAATACGCTCATCATTAGTGCGATGAAGCTGGTGTTGCTTTTCCCACTGCCCATTTTGTTCGCATTAATGCTTAATGAATTCCGCAATGGGCGCTTTCGCAAAGCGGTTCAGGTTATCTCCTATTTGCCTCACTTTTTATCGTGGGTCGTCATTACAGGGATATGGTTCGAATTTTTATCCCCATCGACAGGTGCCGTTAATGAGCTCATTCAAGTGTTCGGCTTTCCCGCGCATGACTTTCTGACTGATAAGGGCAGCATTCGCTGGGTTCTGCTGGCGAGTGAGGCATGGCGCAGCATCGGATGGGATTCGATTATTTATCTTGCTGCCATCATGGGAATCAGTCCTAGCTTGTACGAAGCGGCATATGTAGATGGGGCGAGTCGCTGGCATATTGTAACGCGGATCGTGCTTCCGCATTTGTATATTCCGATGGTCACGATCTTCATTCTCAATGTCGGCTTCATTATGAATGCCGGGCTGGATCAAGTGTTGAACTTCACGAACGATTCGGTCAATAGCAAGATCGATATCATCGATACTTACGTGTATCGGGTTGGTCTCATTAATGGCCAATATTCGTTCGCAACGGCAGCGAATTTATTCAAGAGCTTAATTGGGGTCATCCTTGTGCTGTCGACTCATTTTATATCGAAAAAAATTACGAACAAAGGCGCCTGGTAAGGAGGGATGCATCTTGCGAAATAAAATAACCGTATCCAAAATGCTGATCGGCCTTATCCTCTCAGCACTTGTCTTAACGATGTTCATCCCGATCATGAACTTGATTGCCAGAGCGCTGTCGAATCCAGACAAGGTTCATATGCTGCGGGGCTATGAAATCTGGCCGCAAGGCTTCTCCCTTATTAACTTTCAAGTTGTGCTCAACAATGCACTGGTCAGCAAGGCGCTGTTGAACTCTTTGTTTATTTCAATTACGGGTACATGTATCAGCGTTATCTTTACCACACTCGCGGCCTATGTGCTGACCCGCAAACATTTAGTAGGCAAAACGCCGATTATGATTTTCCTCATTATTATTATGATCTTCGAACCGGGGATCGTGCAGGAATACATGGTCATTAAGGATTTGCATCTGCTCGACAGCTTATGGGCTATGGTATTCTACCGGATGATCAATGTGTACTACCTTATCATTATGATGCGTTTCCTTGAAGAGATCCCGGACTCCCTAATCGAGGCGGCGAGAATCGACGGTGCCGGACATATTCGAATGTTCGTCAAAATCGTCCTGCCGCTGGCTCGCATACCGCTGCTGACAATCGGGATGTTCTATGCGGTTGCGAAATGGAATGAATTTTTCAAATCGAGCATTTTTCTATCGAGTCGCGACAATACCGTATTGCAAGTGCTGCTTCGGCAGTTCGTTGTGGAGCGGGACAGCACGGCCTTAATCGGGACAGCCGATCTGCTGAAAAACAGTAATGTTGCGCAGCTGGATTTCTCATCTCTGAAAGCAGCGACGATCGTCATTGCCATTATCCCGTTTCTTATCCTCTATCCTGTCATTCTGAGACATTATACAAGCGGAGTGATGGAGGGCGGAGTGAAAGAATAAACAAGCTATTGTGATCAAAGAAATGCATTTTGTTCAAAAAATGCAGTAGCCTTCTTAGTGCTGAAAACCATCTATGAACACAAAGGATTATAAATATGGGGGAGGAAATGCAATGAAAAAAATGATTTTCCTTATGCTTGCCAGCTTGATGATGCTTACTACAGCGTGTGGTTCCAGCGGAACGAAGGATGCGGGAGATGCACAATCATCATCCGAACAAGAGGCAGTCACGATATCAATTGTCGGCAAGGATCTGCCGCCTGATGCAAGGGTGATTAAAGGGATTGAGGAAGGCATGAAGGCAGAAGGAAAGAACATTAAGCTGGAGGTCGTTCCAGTACAGAGCGGAACTTATTCGGAGAAGCTGGGCTTACTGCTGCAAAGCGGCACGATTCCGGACATTATGTACTTCCAAGGCGGGGATTACGCATTTGCCATCACGCAGCAAATCCTTGAAGATCTCACCCCTTACATTGAACAATCCACCCATGTCAAAGCATCCATGAACGTGTTCAATCAAGAACGCACGAAAAACTATCCGTACTTAGTATGGCTGTCGCCAACAAGCAGCCAAATTCCGGTCATGCGCCAGGACTGGTTCGTTAAGTCTGCAACAGGCAAGGAATTGCTCGCGGATCCTTCCATAGATAACTATTATCATTTTTTCAAAGAAATGAAAGAAAAGAATGATGCCAAATTTGCCTACACGACAGCGGGCAATCTTGATGAGCTTGATGTGATGTTCGCACAAGCATTCGGTTTGACCTCGACATGGATTAAGGGCGCGGACGGGAAATACGCATTCGGCAAAACTACATCCTTTGAAAAGGACAAGCTGGAGTTCTATGCCAAGCTGTATAAGGAAGGTTTGCTTGATCCAGAGTTTCTAACAAAGAAATGGGATACGAAGGAAAAAGCTTTTTATGATGGCCAAGCTGCCATTATCGCAGGGACACAGGGCAAGGTGATCGACCTGTACAATAACAAAATGACGTCTCAGAATGGAGCGTCGGCCAAGGTAATGCCTCTCCCGCCAGCGAAAGGCAAGGCGCAAGGCTACCTGCCGATCGATGTCAGCAAGGAAAGCCGCGGCTTTGCGATAAGCAGAGTGTCCAAGCATAAAGATTTGGCCTTTGCTGTACTCGAATATTTGGCTAGCCCGAAGGGGCAGATGCTCGACAAGCTCGGCATTGAAGGTGAAGAGTATGAGATCGTTAACAACAAAATCAAGCTGAAGGACAAATTCGCGGAATGGTACCCGCTATTCGTCGGCTCTACGATTAACTTCAAGCCGGAACATGAATTCGATCCTGCGACACCATACCTGTCTGAACCGGCAATGAAGTCACTGGAGATGATTGATTCTCTGTCGAGCAAGGATAATGCCTTCATAATACCAGCCGAACTTGCCGGCAAATGGGACGCCTGCAATGAGCTGTACAAGGAATTCGCAGCGAACATCGTGATGGGCAGCAAATCGGCAGCTGACTTCGACAAGTTCGTGCAGGCGTGGAATGATGCCGGTGGCAAGGAAATTACAGAGTACGCGAATCAAACGATCAAATAGGAAGCTCGAAAGCTAGAGCGTATGAGACTGGATATCGGGGAGCGAGGCGACTGCCTCGCTCTTCAGGCAGGAGGGAGAGAAGCGGGATGGTTTCTTTTGCGCAGCGAGTACAAGGAGCAATCTACGGAACAGCCTATGGGGATGCAATGGGTGCTGTCGTAGAGAAAATGACGTACAGCGAAATTAAAGAGAAGTATGGGCGCGTGGAAACAACGCAAACGAAATGGTGGAAGGCGGATTGGCCGGAGGCAGCGAGGCAGGGGAGAATGAGAGGCCAAGGCATTATTACCGACGATACGTTAATGACGCTCGCATTAATGAATGTATATGTTACGGAACGCCGTCACCTGGATGCCTATGATATGGCAAATGAATTCGTGAAGGAGATTGCGTTTCGGCCACGGTATATTCCGGAATTCGGCCGGGAAGCGCTCATTATGGATCGATTGTTCTATCCCGAGAAGCATATTTTCAATCGGCATGTGCTCGCGAATTGTGAACCGCGCGAAGGCGGGTACGGCAATATGGTCAACTGCGGGGCAGCCATGTATATCTCCCCGATCGGCATCGTTAATGCCTGCAATCCGAAGGGAGCCTATGATGAGGCAATTCTGTTCGCATCTGGGCATCAGCTCAGCTACGGCCTCGAGGCGGCAGGCGTAATGGCATGCTGTGTTGCGAAGGCAATGGAGCCGGGAGCGACCGTACATGATATAGCGGATACGGCGCTGCATTATGCGAAGGACGGCACGAAGCGGGCGATACATGACATTTGCGAGACGGCTCTTCTTCTTCAGTCCCGCAAGGAGGATCGAGAGGAAATCGTTCGTTCCTTCCATGAAGTGCTCGCGCGCTATTCACCAATGGGAGACGATGTGCATCGGAGCATACACAAGATCGGCATCCCATCCAATCACTACACGCCAAGCCGATTGTTCGCCATCGAGGAGCTGCCGCTTGCACTGGCTTATATCTTGCTGCACGAGGGCAATCTGCTGGAAGCGGTCAAGGACGGGGTCAGCTCGGGGCGCGATACGGATTCCATCGGCGTCATGATCGGCGCTATTCTGGGGGCTATGCAAGGCGTGCAGGCCATACCTGCGGAAGAGATAGCTACACTCGAAGACATCAATCAGCAGCGCATCGATCAGCACTGCGAAGCATTCATGGAAGCGGCAACCGCGATCATTGGCACGGATGCACAGATACATCGAAAGAGAGAGCAAATGATAGATCAGATGATGTAACTCATTTACAGCATATGAAAATGGAAAACGTTCTTACGTTCTAACATTCTTACTTCATAACATGCAAGAGAATAACGACTTAGAGGCGGTGACAGATTGTATGATACCGAACAATTATGTAGAGAAGATTTATGCAGGTTACTTGGGAATGAATATCGGGATTCGGCTCGGAGCGCCGGTAGAGCCGACAATTTGGACCTATGAGCGAATTCAGAATACGTATGGCGAGATTACGGGATATGTGAAGGATTTTAAAAATTTTGCGGCAGATGACGATGCCAACGGCCCTTATTATTTCCTCCGTGCACTCTATGATGATGCGGTGGATCGTGACATTACGCCAAATGATGTGGCGCGTGCTTGGCTCAACTATTCTCGCGAAGGCATCGGCATGTTCTGGTGGGGCGGATATGGCGTAAGCACTGAGCATACCGCGTATATCAATTTGAAAAAAGGAATCTCTGCTCCGCAATCTGGTTCGATTGAGCAGAATGGACAAATTATTGCTGAACAGATTGGCGGGCAGATTTTTATTGATACATGGGGACTTGTGAATCCCTGCAATCCGAAGAAGGCGGCTGACTTTGGCGAAGCGGCGGCAAGAGTATCACATGATGGTGAGGGCGTTCTTGGCGCGAGATTTTTCTGTGCGGCGATCTCGAAGGCTTTCGAGACAGCGAACATCGAAGACATTATTGAAGCAGGTCTAGCGGAAATTCCAAGCGATTCCCTCTACGCGCAGGTTGCGCGTGCTGTCCTCGCCTTCCATGAACAGCATCCGGACGATTTCAGAGCATGTCGCGCGATGCTGGAGCGGGATTGGGGCTACGATAAATATACGGGTGTATGCCATATCATCCCGAATGCGGGCGTATGTGTACTGTCTATGATTTACGGACAGGGCGACTTTAACCTCACTGTGGAAATTGCGACGATGTGCGGCTGGGATACGGATTGCAATGCTGGCAATGTTGGAACGGTGCTTGGGGTAGCTTGCGGCTTAAGCGGAATCGGGGAACATTATCGCGCACCGATCAATGACGGCATCGTCATGTCGGGCATCTCCGGTTATTTGAACATTCTCGATATTCCTACATATGCGAAGGAACTCGCGATTCTGGGCTATCGCTTGGCCAATGTGCCATGCCCGCCCGAGCTGCTGGACAACAAGGAGAATGAAATCCATTTTGACTTCGAGCTGCCAGGCTCGACACATAATATCCGCGTATCCGATCCATTCTTCTGCCGCGTAAAGCATTCTACAGAACAGGCATACCAAGGATCGGGATCGCTTGAGGTTCTATTTGATCGCATGACTCGCGGTGAGAGCTCGAAGGTGTTCTATAAGTCATTTTACACTCGGGATGACTTCAACGATGAGCGTTATTCGCCTACCTTCTCGCCGAAGGCTTATTCAGGTCAGACGGTATCGATGAAAATTTACCTCGATCAGTGGGGCGGCAATGCACCGATGACGATCGCCCCATATGTGCGTTTGGCGAAGAGCAAGCGGGATTTGGTACAGGGTTACCGCAAGCTTGTGAACGAACAGTGGATCGATGTGGAATTTGTCATTCCAGACACAGAGGGAGAATTGATTGATGAGGTTGGCATCGTTCTGGAGTCAGACTCTACGCGCAAACCGAAGAGTCTTGGACGCATCTTCATTGACGAATTCCAGATATACGGCAGTGCGGCCTACACAATTGACTTCCACAAGCAGGCGATGAGCTTCGGCTGTGTGACCCCATTCGCTCACAATCAAGGGGCATGGAGCTTGGTAGATGGCAGCATGTACGTGATGACAGCCGAGCCTAGCGAGTCATATGCAGGCAATTATTTTGCGACAGATTACTCGGTTGAAGTTACGCTCAATCCACAAAGCGGCGATTCACATCTCGTTGCGATACGGGCTCAAGGCGCCATGCGCGGCTACCATGCGGGACTGGACGGTAAGGATCAAGTGTCCTTATACGCAAATGACTTCGGCTATAAGAAACTAGCCAGCTGCACTTACCCGTGGAAGTTGAATCAAGAGTACGACATCAAGGTAACCGCAGACGGCAGTACCCTTACACTAAGCATCAATGGTGAGCAATTGCTGCAGCACGAGGATGATGCGTGGAGCTACGGCATGTATGGAGTAAGCACGCTCGGTGCGGCTAGAACCAACTATCGAAAACTGACAATAACGGAGTTGTAAACGAGACGATCGCCATTTTACAATACGAAGAACCCGCGGGATAAGGAGGGCGGGTTTTTCGTATTTGCGACGATTAGGTCGTGATTCTCGGGTGCTGCGTTTAGGAACGCTTATTTCCTTTGGAACTTTTAGCATCCATCGTGTTAAGGAAATCCTTGGTGGTTCGAACCACATACTTGACCTCATCAATCGATCTTTCCATGAGCGTGATTCTATGTAGATCAAGAAGCATCTGCTTGTCTTCGATGCCATCCTCGATGCCGAGCTTCTGGAAGTCAAACAGTTCACTAGGCATAATATCCAGCGCATGCATAAGAGATTCCAATGTCTTCAAGGTTACATTGACTTTCCCGGATTCAATATCGGATATCCGCGACTTGCTCATGCCCTCTTTTCCCGTTCTTTCTGCAACTTGCTCCTGGCTTAATCCTTTTGCGAGTCGAATCATTCTTAGCTGTTCGCCAACAAACTTAAGCAAATCTGACATGATGTTCACCTCAGTTTAGAGGTTATTGAATCGTAGAGGAAAATGAGATATCACTATAACATAACAAAAAGATAAATGTTATACTATAATGGAACTATTATATGGAAAATGATATGAATCATGGATAATTGCATTTCCGTAATCAGTTTAGTAATCGATGTGGAGGAAGAAAAAATGTCTGATTGGGTAAAAGATACCTTGCAGCAACGATTGGAATTCCTTAGGACACAAGTCGAGATACTTCCGGAAATAACAATACTGCAGAATAAATTAGATGAATTGGAGCATTCAATTCAGCGCAAGTTAGGTCGAAGTGGGCGCAGCTTGCACAAGGAATGGGTACAAGTGCAGAACGAGATAGCTTCCATGCAAATGGGATGGATCTATGCAAAGGGCGTACAGGATGGATTGAAGATGCTCATCTTCTTGAACAAGTCAGAGGAAGAATTGGCGATGAGTAATAGCCAGCTCCCAATGAACTAGCAAGAACAATGTCATCAGGCTAGACAAGCCCAACGGTAGGAACTGTTGGGCTCTTTGTAAATGGTTTCATTCACAGCTATATTGACGATGATAATCATTATCAATTATGATGAGGAGGATAGATTCATTATGCTCACCGATTTCTTCTATATAAAGTAGGAGGCAGTATGAAAACGATGAATAAACGGAATCATTCCAGCAGTCGCATTTCCTGGAATGAAGCGATCTATAAACTGCGTACAGCAGAATACCGCAAGGATGTGCAGGGCTATCAATCCGCCCAACAGTGGACAAGTACACATCTGTTGATCATTACAACCCAAGGGCATGGAACGGTACAGCTGGACAAGAAGGACTACTCCTTGTCTCGTGAAAGTGCATATTGGTTCGCCCCTGCTCATACATTCGGCATGAAATCAGAAGCAGAAGATGGCTTAGAGGCCTATCTTTTTTATTTCGATATGTATAGAGAAGCAGAGGAGGGAGCACTGCTTCATCCCTTGCATGATGAACGGGAATTCGAACACCAGGAGACAATTGCGGTGACTTCGGCAGGAGAGCTGACACTTCTGTGCGATGCAGTCGTTCGCATGCATGGCAGCGAGAGTGCTCAGGAACGATTCCGTGCTCAATATGCCTTCCAGGAGCTTATCTATACGCTGCTGAATAAGAAGCCGTCCCTCACTGATCATGGAAGTTCATCAATTGAGAGAGCGAAGGCATACATGGAATTGCACTACAGTGACAGCTTGTCGATCGAGCAATTGGGAGCCATTGCAGGAGTGAGTCCGAAGTATTTCGTCGATTTATTCAAAAAAACATTTGGCCTCAGCTCAAACGATTATTTGACAGAGCTGCGAATGAATAAAGCGAAGCAATTTCTGAATCGCTCTGATGTGAAGCTGCGAGATATCGCGCATCAGGTTGGATATCAGGATGAATTTTATTTCAGCAGGAAGTTCAAGCAGGTGGTTGGTGTTTCCCCTTCGGTTTATATGAAGAGTCGCAGGAAGAAAATTGCCGCATACGGCACTGGAGTAGCGGGCTATCTGCTGGCGCTCAATATTATTCCATATGCTGCGCCGCTGCACCCAAAATGGACGAAATACTATTACGATCAATATCGCTATGATATTCCTGTTCATCTCAGTGCGTACCGTGTCAATGAGCACTGGGAAGCGAACATCGTGAAGCTGCACGAGGCGGCGCCGGATGTAATCGTCAGCATAGACGGGCTTGCCGAGGAGGAGCAAGAGCAGCTTGGTCAGGTAGGCAATGTCTGTCAAGTTCCAAGTACGAGGAATTGGCGAGAGCAGCTAGTGCATACAGCGAAGCTGCTTGGGGAAGAGACGGAGGCTGCGAATTGGCTTGCTCAGTATGATCGCAGAGTGGATTGGGTGAGAGAACAACTTCCACCTGGCGTGAAGGATGAGACCTTCCTCTTTGTTAGAATTTTGAGAAAGCAGATCTATGCATATTGCAATCGTGGAATTGCAGAGGTTGTATTCGATAATCTGCACCTCCAACAGGCATTCCAATGGCCAGAGCAAGTCTATAACATGGAGCTGTCATTGGAGCAGCTTGCCCTAATCAATCCAGATCGTCTGCTCGTCAACGTCTGTCAAGAGAGCGAGACGTTAGCCGCTTGGGAACAGCTGCAGGAAAGCTGGCGATGGCAGCAGCTTAGCGCTGTGCGTCGTCAACGTGTTCACCTGATACATACGGATCCTTGGGTCGAGTATTCTCCAATCGCGATGGAACGAATGATGGATACAATGCTTCAATTGCTATCCGGAAATTGTCCATAACAATTCAGGAATTTATCCATTGGAGATTCGGGATAAACGTTCTATGATTTAATAGTGATAATCATTATCAATTGAAGCGTTCGAAGGGAGTTCAGAAATAAATGAATAAATGGATGGCTAAGGGGTTATTATTGCTTTCACTTTCACTGGCTTTGACAGCATGCGGTGCTGGTGGCGCGAAAGAAGGCGCTGATGCGAAGAACGGTTCAGGCACGGAAACGACTGCACCCGCAGCGTCTAACACAGACAATAAAGATAAGGAGTCGGCACCATCCGGCGAAACAAAAACAATTACGTATTTGGATCAAACGTATACGATCCCTGCTAAAAAAGAACTTCGTATCGTAATTTCTGGTTCTATGGAGTCCATGGAAGATGCGGTTGTACTTGACGCGAAGCCAGTTGGTGCAATTAGTGTAAGCGGGCAGTTCCCTGACTTGTTCAAGAAAGCGACAACGGAAGCCGTATCGGTCGGAGAGAAGATGGAGCCGGATTACGAAGGCATCTTGAAGCTGAAGCCTGACGTCATCCTCGCTTCTACGAAGTTCAAGCCAGAGGCTATCGAGAACTTCAAAAAAATTACGACTACCATTCCGGTATCTCACGTGTCTACGAACTGGGAAGCCAATCTGAAGCTCTTGGCAGAACTGACAGGCAAGGAGAAAGAAGCGGAAGAGGCTTTGAACAAATATAAAGCCGACTTGGATGCGACGAAAGCGAAGTTCGGCGACAAGCTGAAGGACAAGAAGGTATTGGCGGTTCGTGTTCGTAAGGGCGATCTGGCGATCTACCCTGAGGGAGTCTTCTTTAATGCTTCCCTCTATAACGATTTGGGTCTGACGGCTCCGGCAGAAGTGAAAGCAGCGAAGGCGCAAGAATTGATCTCGCTGGAGAAATTCTCGGAAATCAATCCTGACTATCTGTTCGTTCAGTTCTCTCCAGATGAGAACAAGAATACACCGAAAGCATTGGAGGATTTGGAGAACAATCCGATCTGGAAGAGCGTTAATGCGGTGAAGAACGGCAAGGTGTTCGTCAATGTTGTAGACCCGCTCGCACAAGGCGGCACAGCGCTCAGCAAATTCTTGTTCCTTGAAGCAGCAGTAGATAAGCTGTCCCAATAATTCAGATGTTCAAATAATAAACAACAGGTTGGTACGATATGCATAATAAGAAGGCATTGGCGATTGCAATCATGATCTTGTCACCAATTGCCATGGTGGCGGTCATCGTATTATCCGTGCTCTATGGAGCCAAGAACATAGATGCGAATACCGTATGGGATGCTGTGTTCCACTTTAATCCAGAGAATGTAGATCACCAAATTATTATGCACTCGCGCATGCCGAGGGCAATAGGAGCGCTCTTGATCGGGGCGTTCCTAGCCGTATCAGGAGCCATGATGCAGGGGATGACAAGAAACTATCTTGCATCCCCTTCTATTATGGGGGTATCTGATGGTTCGGCCTTCGTCATTACGCTGTGCACGATTTTGGTTCCTTCAGCGTCATCCATCGAAATGATTTTCTTTTCGTTATTAGGTTCATTGTTTGGCGTCGTTGTCGTGTGGGGATTGGCCTCCACGATTCCGGGTGGGTTGTCGCCAGTGAAGATGGCGATTGTCGGAACGGTTATCGGAACCCTGCTCAGCAGCATTTCATCTGCGATCGCCGTTTATTTTCAAATTTCGCAGAATATCAGCTTCTGGTATAACGCTAGGCTTCATCAATTGGATCCCCAGTTAATTAAGCTTGTTATTCCATTTGCTATTGTTGGATTTATTCTGGCGATGTCTGTCACCAGATCAATTACGACACTCTCGCTCGGCGAAGATGTTGCGGCTGGCTTGGGGCAGAAGACGTTTTTTGTAAAGCTGCTTGCAACCGCTTCAGTCGTCATTTTGACCGGTATTTCGGTAGCACTGGCAGGCAAGATTGGCTTCGTTGGTTTAATTGTTCCTCATATTGCACGCATGCTGGTTGGACTCGATTACCGGTGGACAGTTCCTTGTGCAGGCTTGCTGGGGGCATTGTTCCTTGGCCTTGCCGATGTACTCAGCAGATTCATCAACCACCCATTCGAAACTCCTGTCGGTGTAGTAACAGCCTTAATTGGGGTTCCATTCTTCCTCTATCTCATTCGCAAAAAAGGAGGGGGAGGACGTGCATAGAGATTCATTGCTTCGTTGGTGGATTGTATTTGGCGTTGGGCTCGCATTGTTCTGTACGGCGGTCTATATAAGTGTGACAAATGGTGTCTTCGATATGACGGTGAAAGATGTCTTCAATACCATCCTGGGCATTGATCCGCAGCCGGATCATGAGCTTGTTATCTTCGAGTTCAGACTGCCGCGCATTGTACTGTCTGCGATGGTAGGATTGGGTCTGGGCATAGCAGGTGCTGTTATTCAAGGCATTACGCGGAATGGCCTTGCCGATCCAGGGATTTTGGGTATTAACTCTGGTGCCGGAGCTGCAGTCGTACTGTTTATGTTTTTCTTCCAAGGGAAGATCGTTGGCACAGATTGGTTTGCAGTAATGGCTATGCCTTTGTTTGGACTTGTCGGTGGCTTGCTGGCAGCTATCTTTATTTTTGCGTTCTCATGGCATCGAGGCAGGCTTGATCCGCAGCGCTTGATCTTAGTTGGTATTGCGGTAGCTTCTGGTCTCGGGGCATTGTCTATGTATATTTCATTGAAGATGAATCCGCAGGACTTTGAGATGGCAACGGTGTGGATGTCAGGCAGCGTGTGGAATGCGAACTGGCATTACGTTGTGGCCGCATTGCCATGGCTCATCATTTGCGTCCCATTCATTTGGTTCAAGTCATGGAAGCTGGACTTGCTGCAATTCGAGCGAGACAGTGCGATGAGTCTTGGCGTGGCAGTTAATAGGGAGACAAATTTACTGCTCATAGCCAGCATTGGACTTGTCAGTGCTTGTGTATCCGTATCCGGCAGCATTGGCTTCGTCGGCTTGATTGCACCGCATATTGCACGGAAGCTGGTCGGTGTGAGTCATCATCGCATGCTGCCCGTGTGCGGAATAATCGGGATGGTTATCGTTGTCGTCTCCGATTATATCGGCAGAACGATTTTTGCGCCGATATCATTGCCGGCAGGTGTCGTTGTGGCGCTGCTCGGCGTTCCGTATTTTATCTACTTGCTCTATCGAGCTCCGAAATAGGTCCGATGTTCGAAAGACATAACATTGACATCGGCAGAGTCATCGGAATTCATTCCGCACAATAGGGGAGGAACCAGCATGAAAGTAACAGAACAACCGATTACGCTGCCGCGTTCTACGGTTTACAATATGGGTTCCACGCATACGAACCGAGATTATCGAATTAGTGTTAGTGTTCCCGAGGGCGAAGCTCCTTCGGAGGGGTACCCGGTTCTGTATGTGCTCGACGGCAACGCGTTATTTCCTCTTTGCGCGGAGTCGGCGCGCGTGCTGAAGGGGCGAGGCATTCGCGGCTTCGGCCCTCTGGTTGTTGTAGGGATTGGTTATTTGACGGAAGGAAACTTTCCTGCGGATCGCTTCTATGAACTGACACCTCCAACGGATCGTGCATCCTTGCCGCCAAGACCAGGCGGGGAGGAATGGCCGCCAACTGGAGGCGGCGACAACTTCCTTCGCTTCATCGAGGAAGAGCTGAAGCCAGCAATCGAAGAGGCGTATCCGATAGATCGTTCGAAGCAGGCTTTGTTCGGTCATTCACTCGGTGGCTTATTCACGCTGAATACGATGTTCACGAAGTCTGATCTGTTCCAGACCTATATTGCGGGCAGCCCCTCCATCTGGTGGAGCAATCGCTGCGTGCTGGAGGCGGAGAAGGCATTTACGGCGAACCGAACTGTAGAGCCTGATCCAACCCCTGTGCGGCTGCTCATGACCGTCGGGGAAGAGGAAGCCTCACACCCGAATCGGATGCTGCATAATGCGGAGGAGATGTACCAGCGCTTGAAGCAGCTGGAGGAGAACGGCTTGTCCGTTGATTTTCACGTCTTCCCCGGCGAAGGGCATTTATCGGTGCTTCCCGGCTTGATCGGACGCGCAATCCGATTCGCGCTTCATAAATAAGAAGTAACAAGCAGCCTGCTGACCTATTTCAGCAGGCTGCTTGTTTGTTTGCGGATCGGCGCGCCTATGTTTGCATGTTTTAACGTGACATATATGACATTTATCATGTCCCTTATCTGACGTTTATGACTACTGCGGATGACACGGATTCTCTATACTTAAGATAATTAAGTATGGGTTCATGCGATATCACCTATGTTTGTTAACAATTTAGGGGGAACTGACACAATGGCCGATTCGAAGCTTATTAGCTTGAAGAAGGAAGTAGCGCCTTATGAACAGATCGATATGCGATCGAGCATTCGACAAATATGCAATACGATTTTACCGCTTTTGGTTCTGTGGTATGCCGCTTATGCGAGTCTTACGGTATCCTATTGGCTATCACTCGTGTTCATGGTCATGGCGTCCGGCTTCGTCATTCGGACATTTATTATATTTCATGACTGCTGTCACCAATCCTTTTTTAAGAGTCGGAAGGCAAACGATATTCTGGGAACGATTACAGGGGTGATCACCCTTGTTCCGTACCAGCAATGGAAGAACAGTCACTCTATCCATCATGCCACAAGCAGCAACCTAGACAAGCGGGGAATTGGCGACATGTGGGTGCTGACGGTTGAGGAATACGAGGAGGCTTCCTGGTGGACACGTCTAGCTTATCGTGTATACCGCAATCCAGTGGTCATGCTCTGTATCGGGCCGATCGCCATCTTCCTTATTACGTATCGCTTCAATGTCAAAGGTGCGAAGCGTAAGGAACGAGTGAATACGCACATTACGAATATTGGAATTGTAGTGTTATATGCATTGCTGTGTTGGGCCATAGGTTGGCAGGCATTTCTGATGATCCAAGGGCCAATCTTCTTATTGTCGGGCATGCTCGGCATCTGGCTGTTCTATGTGCAGCATCAATTCGAGGAGACGTACTTCGAGCATGAAGATGAATGGAGCTACGTGAAGGCGGCGGTAGAAGGAAGCTCCTATTACAAGCTGCCGAAGTTGCTGCAGTGGATTACCGGCAATATCGGCTTCCATCATGTGCATCATCTTAGTCCGAAGGTGCCGAACTACAATTTGGAGAAGGCGCATGATGCGTCCATTCCGCTGCAGAAGGCAACGACGATCACTTTGCGTACGAGCCTGAAATCGCTCCGATTCCGTCTATGGGATGAAGAGAGAAAGGTCTTCGTTAGCTTCAAGGAGCACAAGCAGATGCTGCTGCAGAAGTCAGGCCGCATTAGAAGCTCTATCAAGCCGCCAAGAGCGGGGATTCAAGGGGAATAATGAGCACGGCTTGGCATCATTATGGTAAGATACAATTAAATATGGCAAGAGGAAGGAGGAAGACAATCATGCAGAAGTGGTATCACATATTTCACAGGAGTACGGGATTGAGCCCGTACGTGTGGGTTGTCTTTTATATCCTTCCTTTTTACTTTATATTTCGGGCCTCTTCGCCATACGAAGTTGGTATTGGCGTAGTCATGATACTGGCGTTTTTCGGCTGCTATGTGTTGTCGTTTGTATCGAAGGGATGGTGGGTCTACTTTTGGACCTCCTTCCAAGTGATTATCTCCATTACAATGACCGTACTGTTCGGATACGTATATTTTGCACTGTTTCTAGCGTTCTTTATCGGTAATATTCAGCACAAAATCGGCTTTATTACGTTATATACCATCCACTTGATTAGTACGATTGTGACGATCAACTATGGATTTGTAACGAAGAATCCGGTGCTCATCACGCAGCTGCCATTCGTTCTTGTCAGCATGATCGGAGTTATCCTGCTCCCAGTAACGACTTATAATCGCAACAAGCGAGATAAGCTGCAAGGAGAGCTGGAGGATGCCAACAAGCGGATTGCGGATCTGGTGAAGCTGCAGGAGCGACACCGCATTGCCCGTGATTTGCATGATACGCTTGGTCAGAAGTTGTCGCTCATCGGCCTGAAGAGTGATCTTGCAGGTAAGCTAATTCATAAGAATCCCGGTCGTGCCCAAGCAGAAATCAATGATGTGCGGCAGACAGCGAGAACGGCCTTGAAGGAAGTGCGGGAACTGGTGACACAAATGAGGGGAACGCGGCTGGAGGATGAGCTGTTTCGCATCAAGCAAATTTTGAAGGCGGCTCAAATTGAGTTTAGCCTAGAAGGCGGCAAGCCTGCGAATATCTCGCTTCTTTATGAAAATGTGCTCAGTATGTGTCTAAAAGAAGCGGTTACGAACATTGTGAAGCATAGCAATGCGACGTCCTGTTCGATTCAATTTGAATCTTCGCAAGCAGAACTTATGGTTAAGGTGCAGGATAACGGTGTTGGAATGGACACCAGCCTTCAGTCGACAGGCAATGGCTTGCTTGGAATGAAGGAACGGCTTGAGTTCATTAACGCAAGTATGGACATTGTATGTGATCAAGGTACGGCCATCATCATACAAGTGCCGATCGTGACGAAGCAGCCTATTAAGGAGGTGGGGACGTGATACGTATTGTCATTGCGGAAGATCAGCGGATGCTGCTTGGAGCGCTAGCGTCTCTGCTGGATTTAGAAGAAGATATGAGTGTTGTTGGACGGGCAAGCAATGGGGATGAGGCTGTGAAGCTCGTTCATGAGCACAATCCAGATATATGCCTGATGGATATCGAGATGCCAGGGAAGAGCGGGCTGGATGCCGCTGAGGAACTGAAGGGTGCAGGCTGCAAGGTCGTGATCCTGACGACCTTTGCCCGTCCGGGATATTTCGAGAGAGCCGTGAAGGCTGGCGCGAATGGATATCTGCTCAAGGACAGCCCGAGCGAGGAACTGGCAGATGCAATCCGCAGCATTATGGCAGGCAGACGGATCTATGCTTCTGAACTGGTAGATGAAGCATACTCGGAAGAGAATCCGCTGACAGAGCGGGAGAAGGAAGTGCTTTGTCTGATTGCAGACGGCAAGAATACGAAGGAAATTGCCTCAGAGCTGTATATCACGACAGGAACCGTGCGCAACTATATTTCAGTTATTCTCGACAAGCTTAATGTGGGCAATCGCATTGAGGCGATTACGCGGTTTAAGGAGAAGGGCTGGTTCAAGTAAGGCTGAATATCGATAGAAAAGGAGGAGTGCGCTCAATGCGCGACTCCTCTTTTTGTGAAACCATTGCATGACCTAAATAGTCTAATGATGGTGAATATTCGATTAAGGAGTGATTGGCAATGACAGTTACAAATCATACAACAGCAATTCCGAAATTAGGGGTAGGAGCGGTAATTCGCAATCACAATGACGAAATTCTGCTGGTTAAGCGCAACCGGAACCCGGAAAAAGGAACATGGAGCATTCCTGGCGGCAAGCTGGATATGTACGAATCGTTAGAGGAATGCGTGATCCGTGAGGTGAAAGAGGAAGTTAACCTGGATATAACGGTGACCCAATTGCTCTGTACAGCGGAAACGATCCGTCCCGAAAATGATGAACACTGGGTGTCTCTCATCTACGATACGACAGTACAGGGAGGAGAAGCACGCAATAATGAGGCAAACGGAGCAATTGGGGATATGCGTTGGTTTTCCCTGGACGAGCTGCCCGAGCAATTGGCCTGCTTTACGAAGCCTGCAATAGATCGAATATTGGGAACAGCTTGAGGCTTGAATCTAGTTTGGTTTAAGTGGAACGTGTGGAAATGAGCGGGGTGCAACATTTTCCGGGAAATAATGTGGCTGAGCGACAAAACCGAACAAAAATACTTTCAGCAATAGGGTTCTTGTATTCTGCTATTCCTCAAAATTACTGAGATGAAAAAGATATCGCAAGATGTTAGTTGATGGGGTTGAACAAAATAAACCATTAGAGGGGGAAGACGTAATGCTTGCTTCGGATGGTCAGGTATCGATTAGAAAAATGTCTTATGCTGATGAAGACTTTGCTTTGTTATATAAATGGCTGAATGATAAAAAAATCCTAAGTTTTATTGAAGGTCCAAGTACCAGATTTACATGGGAACAGATTATAGGAAAATATGGGCCACGGGCAAGAGGAGAGCATTATGTCACCCCGTGTATTATTGAATTTAATAATGCTTCTATAGGATATTTACAGTTCTATCCGTTACAACAGGATGAAATTCATGAATATGGAGCAAAGCTTGATCAACCGCAATTCGGACTAGATATATTTATAGGAGAGACTGATTTTTGGGATAAGGGAATCGGAACTCTGGCATTGAAACTTATCATTCGGTATTTATTTACCGAGCGAGGAGTTGAGGATATTTACATAGATCCACAAATCGTGAATGTCAGAGCAATCAAGAGTTATGAAAAATGTGGATTTAACAAGATAAAAGTACTACATGCAAGAGAATTGTTTGATGGAGAATATAAAGATACCCAACTAATGAGAATAACATTAGATGAATTTATGATGCTAAGTGATTGAACTAATGGCTGTATTCATTCAATGAACAAGCGGCAGTGTACTATTTTACAACACAAAGCTGCCGCTGGTTTTATAGAGTCGACCTATTACTTTTTTGGAACGATTAACTGAAGCCCCTGCTCCCTTACATACTTGATACATATCCGTTTTCACTAGACCAAGCCAATTTTATTCAAAACAATTATTTTTCACTCGAAGAACATGCTGCTTTGCTCCTCATCTGCAATCGCTTGAATTTCCTCTGCTCCGATATTGATATAGATATAGCCTTCTTCTTCTTGCTTCTTCAAGGCGCGTTCCTTCGTAAACTTCGGACTTGCCTCTCCCGAATCCTCATCATAGACGAGCAGAATGCCATCTGTCTTGCGGAACAGCAGCTCGTCCCTTGCGATGAACTGCCATTTGCCACTGTAGGGAGCATTACTCACCGTGCCATAGTAATCGATTCCACGCATAATTTCTTCGAAATAGGTTTGCTTCTCCTCGCTCCACTGTGCTTCAGGATTGGCGTACGCCGTAATAATGGAGCATTTCAACTGCGGATATTGTTGTTTCAGCGAGATAGCAGCTTCGCAAGCCCATAAATCGACTCCATACTGGCCAGGTGTGATGACCCATTCTAATCCTTCTTCAATTAGCGGAATAAGGCGAGATTCTATCGCTTTGCGTATATAGGGAACTCCCTGATGCTTATTGTTATAAATACCGAGTTCGTGAGCTCGGTAGCCGGTAACGAGTAGATTTTTCAATGTATGATTCCTCCGAGAATGTATCTATATATATGATTATAGACGGTAGAACTAAAAATGATAAATATACAGAGAATGGGACTAAATATCTAGTTCCTTCATCAATTTGACACATGTTTTAGTTCTAAAATCCCTGTTACAGAGACGTATGAATTGGTTAATATGAGTAAGTATACTAACATTTAGGGGGAAAAAGTTTTGAAAAAATGGGTTGCACTATTGTTGGGGGCAATATTAGTAGTAAGCATGACGGCTTGTGGAGATAAAAAAGACGCTGCTGGAGCAAACAGCTCTTCTACAGCACAGACGACAACTGAGACAGAGAAAAAGGATGCTCAGGTTCCATCTGTCGATGAACTTATTCAAAAATCAATTGATGCAAGCAAGTCGCTCAAGAATTTCTCTATGGACAGCCAAGTGAAGCAGGATCTTACAATTAGCCAAGGTGAACAGAAGCAAGAGCAAAATACGGAAATAAAACTGAAAAGCGACATGACTAAAGAGCCTTTCAATCTGTATCAAGAAATGACAATGAACGTAGCGGGTCAAGGTGAGCAAAAAGTCGTTCAGTATATTTCGAAGGACGGCATTTATTCACAAGTGAACGGGCAATGGACGAAGATGCCGGATGACATGAAGGCACAAATTCTTGAAGGTGCGGAGAAAGGGGCAAGCCCAGAGCAGTCCCTGGAACGCTTCAAATCGATAGCGAAAGATTCGAAGGTATCTGAAGAAGGTACTAACTATATCTTGACGGCGGACTTGTCCGGTGACGGGATGAAGGAACTGGCGAAGTCGTTGATGACCCAATCTGGTTCTAACAGTAATCCTCAAATGGAAGCAATGATTGAGCAAATGAAGATTAAAAGCATTAAGATGAAGTTTGGTGTCAACAAGGAGTCATACCAACCAACAATATCCGATGTCGACATGTCTATGGAAGTAGAAGAGCAAGGTCAGAAAGTTGAACTCAATATGGTTATGACAAGCACATTCTCGAAGCATAACGAGATTGGCGAAATCAAGGTGCCACAAGAAGTATTGGACAGCGCTAAGTAATCGCAATGTATAGACGAGACCGTCGAATCTATGGATTTGGCGGTTTTTTTATGGCATTAATAGTTCTATTCTACTAATTTCTGTTTCGGAATAGGGCTACGTTCACTTTGTCTGTCTATCGATATTGGTTACTATGAGGGAGCATACTAATTTTGGGAGGCAGACGGTTTTGAAGAAGTGGACGGCAGCACTCGTAGCGATCATGGTAGTACTAGGCATTACAGCATGCGGCAACTCAACACCTACGGCAGGAGAATTGATTCAAAAGGCTACGGATGCGGATAAAACATTGAAGAGCTATTCAATGGATGTCCATGTTGAGCAAGTGAATGGGATTCAAGGCGACAGCAGCAAAGAAGAAAAATCGGATATTACAATCAAAACTGACTTTACAAAGGAACCGCTTGGTTTCTATCAAGATACGTCAATTGTGTCAGACCAAACGAACCAAACGATTAAACAATACTTCACCAAAGAAGGAGCATACTCTCAGGTAAATGGCGAATGGGCGAAAGTTCCGGATGAGTTGAAGAGCCAGTGGGAAACGAACATTAAGAGCCAAATGAGCTTGACGCAAAATCTCGATAAATTCAAGCCGTTAGAGAAAAATTCGAAGATTGCCGTGGAAGGTAACGAATACATCATGACTACGGATATGTCTGGCGATAAAGGCAAGGAGTTGGCGAAGACGCTGTTGTCCGAGTCATCTGGTGAAGAAGCTGCGGAAGCGCTTGGCAAGATGAATGTTAAGACGCTTACCATGACATATGGCGTGAATAAGGAAACCTACTTCCCGACGAAGAGCGGCTTTACACTTGTGCTCGAAGGGGAAGAGAACGGACAGAAGATTTCGATCAGCATGAAGGTGACGAGCACGATTACGAAGCATAACGAAGTGGCCGAAATCAAAGTGCCGAAGGATGTTATCGACAACGCTCAATAGGATACGATTTCGATTGTCGATGAAGAAAGAAAATAAAGTTATAGACTGAGAAAATATAGTTCCGACGGCATTACTGTTATCACGCGGTACAGCCCGTAAAAGGAAAAAAAGCAGAGATCCTATGTGATAATCTAGGATCTCTGCTTTTTGTGTCATGATGAATATCTTATTGCTCGTGTATCACGCGATACAAAACGAGTGCCGCCTGCGCTCGAGTGAGCGTTCCCGCCGGATCAAGTTTGTTATCGGTGGTTCCTTTGATAAGTCCTTTGCTCACTGCGTACACAACGGCTGTCTTTGCATCCTGTGAGATGAGTGCTTCATCCTTAAATCCAAGCGAAGTGCTTGAATGGGACAGATCAATTTTCAATGCCCGCGTAAGCATCACGACCATTTTTTCGCGAGTAATCGGTTTACGTGCCCCAGGCTCTGCAATCCGCTGTTCCCAAGTCTCTCCGTTATTCGTCAAGCGATCAAGCAAGGTGGCGAACTCCGCTTGGGTAATAACGTCGTTCGGCTTGAATGTGTGTATGCTGTCTTTGCCGCACAACAGTCCGTGAGCTGCAATGACTTCAATTTCATCCTTTGCCCAATGTGCAGTAAGATCATTGAAGGATCTTGCATGCTCTGCAATCGTGTAGGTGCCGAACTCCGTGACCTGGAAGGAAATATGCTTCTTATCAGCTGCCTTCATTCCGGCCAGTTTATAGCTCCAAGCATTTGTTGTTAGGCCTTGAGCTTCTGCGTACACGCCTGCCTTACGAATATCCTTTGTAGCTTCCATCAGCTTCAAGGAGATTTCCAACAGGATATTCTTTGCTTCTTGCGGCCCGCGGATCGTGATCATCGGAGACGTAAAGGTCGTCTCGCCATGATGCTTGCTAAAACCTTTGTCCTTATGCTCTGCAAGAGACACCACAAGCTCGAGTCCACTCGTTCCGATGAGTTCCACAATAGACTTATTCGGAATGGTAATATCGAATTCGGCTGTAGACAGAAGCAAATCCTTGCCTGATTCCTGCAGCAGTTTGGCGGCCGATTTGTCCAGCGTGAAGGAGACTTCATTGTAATCCTTCATGCTTACATCGCTAATATCGGGTTGAACCTGCTTGGTATTTTTGTCCTGCAGCTGTTTTTTCACGGTATTCGCATTTATCTTGAACTCCGCATTCACTGCATGCTCCTTCATCGTCTCTGCCAGTAATCCTGCCTTCATCGTCTTACCGGCTGGAATTGTTCCCACAGAAGTCGAAGGTGTAGAACTACTAGAACCTCTAGAGCCTTCAGATGAGGAAGACGAAATAGGCAACTCTGGCTTCGGATTCGGATTCGGAACAGACGGCTTGATGACATCAACAGTAGACGAGTGAATGTAACCGATTCGGATCCGTTCATTGTTTGCGTTGAACAGATTCGCATTTACAAGATTGAAGGTATATTTCCCTTCTTGGTCGCTCAAGAAAGCGATGGTTGCTATGTCGCCGTCTCCTTCATAAGCGCCTCCGTTGAGATTTACGGAGTAATCCAATTGCTTCTGGCCATTAGGTAAATCGGTTATGTTCTTTGTCGTGATAAGTGGGACATCCGGATAGTTCAACTTTTGATAGGTAGCCATCGTAACGCTTGGCTTTATATCTAAGAGAGTCAAGCGGCTGTCATAAGTAAGACTGAATGAAGCTGAATATACTGCTTCCGACACAGAATATTCGACCTTTACATCGAATGGATCTCCTGTCAGAACCTTAGATTCGCTGAGGCTAGGAGATACAACATCGGGATCGGGCTTTTTATCGTCGACGGAATTCTGCGTGACGAAGTTCTGTGTGTAATATACATTTGAATTCCCCCCGAAGTACACACCCACCCCTAGATGAGAAAAGTCTCCCAAAATATTCGAACGATGTCCTTTCGAGTTCATCCAGTTCTCGTGAACGAAGATGGCACTCGACTGTCCAGCAGCAATGTTTTCCCCTGCCTTTTGGTATACGATTCCGTCCGCCTTCAGCCGATCGAACGGGGATTTGCCGTCCGGATTGTTATGATCGAAGAAGCTTCTCAGCCCCATATCGTCGCTATGCTTGCGAGCAGTTCCCGCAGCCTTTTCATTCCACTTCAATGGCTTCATGCCCTCGCGGACACGCACAGCATTAGCCAAATCGAGGATTTGTTGCTCAAAGCTTGTCTGCAATCGCTTGCTAGGCGTGCCAAAGTACCCCTTGAACGCCAGTTCCACATCCTGGGCAATAAATTGGACAGCCGTCACCGTATTCCCTTGATGGAGATCATAGAACACGGTTGCATACATACCGCCGACCTTGTACAGGCTATATTGTCCGCTGTTGTCCATATTGTAAATCGTATTGCCTTTCCTAATTTGACTGAGGGAAGATCCGAAGGCTGCCTCTACCTCCTGCTTGGTTGAACCGAATCCAATGCTTCCATAAGAATCATTCGCATTCGTATAGAGTGCAACGACCTTGTGGTCCTGAACACCAACTTGTAAGTAATGTTTATAATCCTGATTGTAAATATACCACTCGAAGCCATATTCACTTAGATCCTTGCGAACCGGCAGTCCGATTTTTTGGAATAGTTGATCCTCGCTCATTCCTATGGTGATGCCTTGCAGTTGGTCTGCCCCTGCCTGCAGAGCATTGTTCGTTTTCGTGACAGTAATCATACTACCGACCAGCTTATCCGCTGCATAAAGGGTCGGCTGATAGATAAGCATCCCGGCTAACAGCGCAGCGCTAGCTGTAATCGTCATACGCCGCATTCTTCCTGCTTTAATGTGTTTATGCTGTTCTTGGTACATTGCGTTGTTGGTTGCTGTACAACATGGCCGCATCATTACATCTCCTATTCTTTTACATTCTGCGATCAAATGAGATGAACATCGGGGACGCTTTACAATAGCACAAAAAAAGCGCCACCCTAATGGCAGCGCAATAAAAAAAGACGCACGTAATGTCGCAATTAGGGCAACCCGGCTGTCATCGCATTGTGAAATACATTAGACCCGTGGCTTTGCGTCCCCTGCTTTCGCTAGGGTTTGCCATTATCCAAATGTTACAGATTAAATGTCTATAGTAACATGTAAATGAACAGCTTGTATACAACTGTGCCTATAGGTACGCAAAATTCAATCAAGTACCAGGTCTATCAACCCAGTACGATTTATGTTCGTCATGCACTTCTTCAATGAAGCTGCCCCATTTTAAAAAAAGGATCATGAAAGTACACTAAGACTTCGCTCGAATTTTAGTTAAAATCACATTTGCCGCTTCTACTGCACCACCAGCATTCTGAAAAGTTTCTGACAGTTTTTGCGCATTTTCCTGATAAGTCCGATTCGTCAACACCTCAGATACCGCTGCTGCCAAATATTTTGGCTTCTTTCCTTTCAACTTTAAACCTGCACCCAGTTGAGCAACCCGATCAGCCACTAATCCTTGTTCGCTATGTTGCGGAAATAAAACCATTGGAACTCCAAAATACAGGCTTTCATTCACACTATTCATGCCACAATGGGTAATAAATACATCGGCTGTTTGCAATACCGATATTTGATCCACGACGTTATTCACTGTGAAATTTCTTGGTATGTTGCCAAGAGAAGCAATCTCCGTTTTTTCACCAACTGACATCACAACATCATAGTCCGTATCTGCAAATGCCTGAATAACTTTTTGGTAAAAATCTTGATTTTGATTCAGTATAGTCCCAAGTGAAATGTAGATTAGTTTTCTATCTTTTTTATTAATCTGTATCGGCGGAGACTGCCTGATGGATGGTCCGACAAAAGCATATCGCTCAGAAAACGTATCCGCCATCGGCTGGAATTCTTTCGAGGTATAAACAATGGTGTCTGTTTCATTATTATTTTGAACAATCGATACAACATTCCCTATCTCATAACCATGATTCTTTAACAACTGAATTTTTCTGTTCATTCGGGGCCAACCCACGATCATCCTCCATACATCGATGAAACCACGCTTCATCAGTTTCGCGGTGTACTGATTAAAAGCAAAGGTAGTAGTCGAACAAACATATGGAATTTCTAGTTTTTTAGCAAATAATTTTCCCCAAAAGCATATAGAGTCAGATACAATACAATCCGGCTGGATTTCCCTTAATTCCTGACATACCTTCTCATCCAAAGCAATGGTCGTATCGGCAACCATCTCAATTAATGCTGTAAAATCTTTGCCAACCTTGCGATCCAATTCCTTTTGTGAAAGCTGGGGCAAGAACTCATCACAAGCAATGAATGCAGCACCAGCACCTTTTATTTTTTCCTGAAATTCTAGAAAGGAATAGTACCAAACTTGATGGCCTCTATTGACTAACTCGGCAACCACCGGAATGGTTGGATTGGTATGACCATGTGCGGGTATCGAAAAAAATACAATTTTGCTCATTCTGATTCATCTACCTCTCGCTCCGCTTTTTGGATCATCTCTACAAATTCCATGAAATGATTACTTTTTAAGAGAGCAATCCCTTTTGTCGCATCTTCCCCCAAGACAATCAGCTTATCACCAGCTTGTATCTGATACATTTCGCGTGCCTGTTTGGGAATGACAATCTGTCCCCGATCTCCTACCTTCACAACACCAAAGAACTGCTTCCCCGTGGGAACGAGCTGATTCGCCGCTTCTTCACTCATATCACGGGATAATTGATCCAGGGTTACTTGGAAAAGTTCAGCGAGTATTTTGCATTTAAAAATATCGGGCAAGGCCTCCCCGTTTTCCCACTTTGCTACGGTCTGTCGTGACACGTTTACCTTCTCAGCTAATTGTTCCTGACTGAATTTATGCTTTTTACGCAACACACGAATATTCATACCAATCATATTTTTCATCTCCGTATACGTTAAATATATAGAAGAACCAAGGTGGAAATCTATCAACAATTCGCAACATTTTATGTTAAGAATTGTGGCAAAGTACAAGTCATAGATGAAGCTAACGTCGATAGCGCCGTATTCGATTGCGAACCAAAAATTTTTCGCAATATATCCAATACTTGTGCACTGTTATTTGTCCATATCATACCAAATTAATAGAGAATACAAACTGAGGTGTTCTGTTAAAGAACAAGACTGTCGACAGTCTTGCTGTATCCATTAGATGTATCGATGATGTCCAAATGCTTCTATTTTATTGAAGTAATAGGTTTTAACTTACTGTTCCCTTCTTTATAAATTGGCTAACATGGGTAAAGCAGATTATTTTAGGGGGCTGTTATTTTGAAAAAACGGATAACCATACTACTAGCATTCTTATCATTACTAGGGATAACGGCATGCGGCAATACGATGCCGACAGCCGATGAAGTATTGCAGAAAGCAATTGAGGCTGATAAAAGTGTAAAGAGCTTTTCCTTGGATATCAATCAGACAGAGACAATCAAGGCAGATCAAAAAATTGAAGCTTCTAAGCTAACTAAAATAAGATTTGATTATACGAAAGAACCGATCGGCTTATATTTCGAAAATTCGATAATATCTAATGAGGTGAATTTAACTTTAAAAAAGTACCAAACGAATGAAGGGTCATATTTTCTTCAATATGATGGTCAATGGAGGAAATTGCCGGATGATTTGATGAATCCAACTCAAATACAGAAGGATATGGATTTGAATGAGCTCTTTAGACAGATCAAGATGTATGCAAATGAAGCGAACATTATTTCAGAAGGCAATGATTATATCGTGACAGTGAGTTTGGAAAATGAAAAAGCTAAGGAAGCTGAACATTTTTTGTGGTCGGAGTTACCAAGCAAGGAAGAGGATAAATTAGAACAGGAAAAGTCGGAGCAAAAGGGTAATAAACAAATCATGCTCGATATGAAAAACATAGTCATTAAATATCGGATCAATAAGGATAATTATTTTCTTATGAGTACCGCTTTAGAATATACAAAGTCTGGGGAAGAATCCGGACGAAAAATTGAGGATCATTTTGTAAGTAACTCAACATACACTAGACACAATGTGGTTCCTCAGATTAAAGTGCCACAGCATATTATAAAAAGCGCTCAATAAGAAGTTATTTTTCTACGATTCCGCCGCATCTTTTGAATGCGGCGGTTTTTGCATATTCTTGACAGGACGAGCTATGATCGTGTATGATTTTCCTCGTAATACCATTTTATGATGATGAGGATTAGAAAGGGGATGGCGGTATTGTCAACTGTTCTTCAACGGAAATTGGCTTAAGACGGGAGAAGTCTGCCCATTTTTAGCTTAATGCCAATCGAAGAACAGTGGATAAAGAACCGATTCCTTTTTTCATATACAAGTACGCGTTCATGAACTTTGGGTGCAGAACCAAGCGGAACCAACAGACACGGTCTGTTCGTATTGGTCTGCAGCACTAAGGATAAATTGAACTACCTATTATGGGCTATTTGTATAGGGCAAGGCGATTCGTTCGCCTTGCCCTTTTTTGCATACACACAAGCAAATACTTTCTTTATGAAGCTGTTCTCTCGCTTGGCGTTGAGCATCATTTACGCACATGCAAAGGAGAGAATGACATGAGTATGTTATCTGTAGAAGAAGTAACCCATTTTTATGGGGATAAACGAGTATTTCTCGATATTAGCTTCCGCTTGCTTCCGGGGGAGCATGCCGGAATTGTAGGCAGCAACGGAGCGGGCAAATCAACATTGCTGCGTATCCTGTCCGGTGAGCTATTGCCGGATGCAGGGAAGGTGGAGTGGCTGCCTCATGTGAAGGTAGGTTATTTGCAGCAGCATATTGATCTGCAGCCTGGGATGACCGTGCTCGATTATTTGCGCGGGGCATTTGGTCACCTCTATGCCATGGAACAGAATTTGATGGAGCTGGCACACAAGATGGCCGAAGATGCTGACAATCTGGAGTTATGGCTTGCCAAGTATGGGGAGCTTCAGCATCGACTGGAGCATTCGGGATTTTATGAGATTGAAGTGAAGCTGGAACAGATCGCAGCAGGCTTAGGGCTGCTTGATATTGGTCTGGATCGGGATGTTGAGAAGCTGAGCGGAGGTCAACGCACGAAGCTGCTTCTAGGAAGATTGCTCTTGGAAGAGCCCCATGTTCTCCTGCTGGATGAACCGACGAACTATTTGGATGAGGTGCACATTGATTGGCTGAAGGGCTATTTGAAGGGGTATAAGCAAGCCTTCTTGGTCATTTCCCATGATAATTCTTTCTTAAATGAAATTGCCACGTCGATCTTTCATGTCGAGCACCAGAATATTAAGCGTTATGTAGGCAACTACGAGGCATTCCGCAGCGTATACGAGCTTAATAATTTGCAGCAGCACGAAGCGTATAGCCGACAACAGAAGGAAATTGCCAGACTCGAAGATTTTGTTCAGAAAAATAAGATTCGCAAGGCGAAGCAGGCCAAGAGCCGCGAGAAGATGCTGGAACGCATGACGCGGATTGATCGACCAACTTCTGGTGCGAAGCCGCGATTTTCTTTCCAAGTTCATGTGGAGCCTGAAGGTAGAATTATGAGGGCTGAACAGCTGCAAATCGGCTATGCGAAGCCGCTATGCTCGCCTCTGAATCTGTTGATGAAACGAGGAGAGAAGATTGCGATTGTCGGTCATAATGGGGTTGGCAAGACAACGCTGCTTAAGACGCTGCTTGGAGAATTAACCCCATTGCATGGCAATGTTCGTCAAGGAGAGCGGGTGAAGGTCGCTTATTTTGCTCAAGAGCTGTTCGTATCCGACGATTCCGCGCTTGATCAATTATGCGCATTCCGTACAGACATGACACATCAGCAGATACGCAAGCTGCTTGCGATGACTGGGTTGACGGAGGAGCATATTCGGCAGCCGCTCAGCTCGCTAAGCGGCGGAGAGCAGGCTAAGGTACGATTATGCGAATTGATGCTGACGGACAGCAATGTGCTCGTGTTGGATGAACCGACGAATCACTTGGATGCTCGGGCGAAGGAGGCCCTTATAGAGGCACTGCGCAGCTACACTGGTTCAGTGCTGCTGGTATCTCATGAGCCCGACTTTTATGCAGATTGGGTTACACAGGTGTGGTCATTGAAATAAAGGATGCTTCGTTTGCGGCTTGACCATAGTAGGGAGATTGCAGAAAGCTGCAGTCTCCCTTCTTTTCTTGGAAGCAAGAGAACATTCTTACTATTCATATTTTTTAACTGTGATATAATGTTGGTTAAAATAGGAAGGCGAGGTTATATGAATGCCACTTGAAACATTTACTGCTTCTGCACATCTGCAAGAGGGAATGGTTGTAAAGGCGAGATCACGGAATTTCGAGATTACGATTGACGAGCCGAAATCGCTGGGCGGTACGGATACGGCGATGAATCCGGTTGAAGTCGTACTGTGTGCGTTAGGCGCCTGCCAGTCCATCGTGGCAAGAGCATATGCCCGTAAATTCAATATTCAGCTGGAGCAATTTTGGGTGGAGCTTGAGGGGGATTTGGATACAGATGGCTTCATGAACAAATCTGACGTGCGCCGAGGCTATTCTGAAATTCGCTACAACATCCATGTGAAGAGCAATGCTTCCTATGAGCAGATCGAACAATTCGTGCAGTTCATTGAGCGTACATGTCCGGTTGGGGATACGATTAGTGCTCCTGTTCGACTTGTATTGAATGGCATTATTTTGGAACAGGACTCTCCGCAGGTCACTTCATAACGTAGGAGATGCACCGTAATCTTAATTGCGCCCTGTACAGTAGGGATGATTCCACCTATGATGGAATAGAGACTACGACATGGAGGCAATTCAGATGAGCAATTCAATTCGACTGCATGAAAATTTTGAACATGAACAATTGAACACGAACTTGATGTGGTACTCGCCGCCTCGAGCGTGGGAGATCAATCAAGAATCTGCAAAACTCATTGTTCGCACCGCCAAAGAAACCGATTACTGGCAAAAGACACATTATGGCTTTGAAGTCGATAATGGACATTTTCTATATACAGAAATTGAGGGGAACTTCAGGCTGACGACCAAGGTATATTCCTATCCTGTTCACCGTTATGACCAAGCAGGGCTAATGGTTCGCTATTCGCCAGACACTTGGCTCAAAACATCTGTAGAATATATTCCGGATGCCAGCAATAAGCTCGGCGCAGTGGTAACGAACCACGGATATTCGGACTGGTCAACCCAAGAGGTTGATAATGGGGATGCTCCGGTCTACTTCCGTATTTCCCGGATTGGGAACGACTTTTATGTCGATTACTCACTGGATGGTTCTGCTTGGAAGCAGCTTCGCATGACACATTTATTTGAGCAGGAGTCGAAGCCCATTCAAGTGGGCATTTATGCATGCAGTCCGCAGGGAGAAGGGTATGAGGCACATTTTGATTACATAACGATTGAAGAACTTTCGGATGATCGAACTCAAGTGTATGCTTAATGTGTTCCCGCAATGTTTTTAACGTCAGCTACCTATGAGGTAACCGATTAGATTCAAAAATAGCTAGAATATAGTGTCGAGTTAGGGTATTACCCGAACTCGGCATTTTTTTGTGCGTGAAATACTCATGCCTTTCTATCCTAAAAAAATTATCGTTATATATACAAACATACAGAAAGGGAGATTTTATGCCAAGTTTGCTGCAGGCAAAAGACGTAACGAAACGATACAATTCCATGCAAAGACCTGCTCTGAACGGAATTTCGTTTGACGTGCATGTTGGGGAATTTATCGGCATCATGGGGGCCTCCGGCTCCGGGAAAACGACACTGCTTAATGTATTATCCACCATTGATACGCCGACAGACGGTGAAATTACCATTAACGGTGTGGATATCAGTAAGCTTGACGATACTCGTTCAGCAGATTTCCGCAATGAGCATCTTGGTTTTATTTTCCAGGAATACTTTTTGCTGGACAGTCTAACGGTCATGGAGAATATTGCTGTCCCCCTTACTCTAAAAGGGCTATCCGAAGGGGAAATCGATCGCTCTATACGTTCCTTGGCCGAACGCTTCGGCATATCCCAGCAGCTTGGGAAATATCCCAGTGAGTTGTCCGGCGGACAGAGACAGCGGGTTGCGGCAGCAAGAGCCATTGTTAAAAAGCCGTCGATCCTATTTGCGGACGAACCAACGGGAGCGCTGGATTCCAACTCGGCAACAGAACTGCTGCGAACGTTAAGCGAAGCTAACGAAGAATTGGGCACAACCATTCTGATGGTGACTCATGACGCGTACGCTGCAAGCTTTGCCAAGCGTATCCTGATATTTAAGGACGGGCGGATTTTTAATGAGCTGGAACGCAAGACTCAAGATCAGCGCTCCTTTTATGAAACCATTATGGAGCAGATTGCGCTGTTGGATGAATCGCGCTAAAAAGAGGTGTTGTTATGAAGTTAACGACTATTGCATTTAAAAATGTAAGGAATAATGTATCGTTCTACTCGCTCTATCTATTTTCAGTCGCTCTTATTTTGACCGTTTTTTTCACCTTTATGTCATTTTCGCTAAATGACATTATGATGTCCAAAATTTCGGAAGATGGGCGAGTAGAAACGATGTCACGCACCATCTCTGTTTTTTTAATGGCATTTGTATTATTTTATATGTCCTATTCCAATCAATTTTTTATGAAGCGCCGGATGAAGGAACTGGGCATTTATACGCTGCTCGGTTACCGAAAGTCTGCCATGCTTGCATTATTGACCATTGAGAATATCCTGATCAGTTTAGGAGCTCTTCTTATTGGGATCATTATGGGAGCGTTGGCCCACAAAGGGATCGTTGCAGGGGTCTCCTTGCTGCTGAATTTAGAGATTAATACTTCAACTATCCCGTTATTGAACGGCAAGGCCGTGCTTTATAGCGTTGTATTCGTCTTTGCGGTTATTTTAGTGCTAAGCTTGTCCAACTGGAGGCTGCTTCGCAAAACGACGCTGTTAAGTCTTGTCCGGCTTGAAAAAACAGTTGAAAAACCGATCAAGGTTCGCGTTTCTGCTGCCATATTGGGACTGTTGCTCATGATCTCTGGTGATTTGTTAGCTATTGATGTCATACGCGGCAAAGAGTCATTGTGGAAATCCATCGGTGTTGCTCCGATGGGGCTATCAATGGTACTGATGATTGCAGTCGGGACTTCATTTGTTATTTATTCCTTTCTTCCGTATTTATTCCGTAAGCTGGAACATCGGAAAAGTCTCCTGTACAAAGACATTGCGATAGTTACGATACCCAAGTTCATTTCCCGTATCCGAACCAATGCAAAAACCTTGATTATGCTGTCCCTGCTGATTGCCGGTACCTTGGGCGTATTCGGTTCTACAGCCTTGACCATGTACTATCCCGTGGCGGCGGTGAATCGCATCATTCCATCTGCGCTAGAGTTCCCGATTGAGAAGCCGGAACAGGCAAATCAAGCTGTTCAAGCATTGAATAAGGCAATCGGTTCCGGTAAGTTTACAGCTCAGCAATCCACGCTTATAAAGATCCGGTCCCAATCGGACAATCTTCCAGCAGAATATGCGCTAGGGAAGGAGCCGGGATTTGAATTGATGGCTTTATCGGATTATAATCGGTTATTGCATCAGCAAGGCAAGGAAGCGGAATATACACAATTGGAAGATACCAACAGCATTTTAGTTAAATATCGTTCCGATCCGACGCAGAGAGATGTCGGCCAAAATTACCGGCTTTCTCTTCCGGACAACCAATCCCTTGATATCACTGTCCGGGATACAACGCTGTCTAACCCAATCGGATTTAATATCAGTGTAGGTACTCTGATCGTATCCGATGAGATTTATCATCGTTTGGCCGAGCTTGGTCTTCCCAAGATGACAGTCATGAGCATTGATGGAAAAAATCTAAGAGACAGCAAGGCGGCTTACGAGGCTCTGCGTTCCGGCCTGAAGGATAACCCTTATTTCTCCAGTGCCTATGCCCGGACGTATGAGATCATGTCCAACAATAGTTCTACCTTTTTGTTGCTTGGATTTTTGACCGTACTCTTTTTCATCGCAGCGGGAAGCATCCTATATTTTCATAACATCTCGGCCGTTTCCTATGAACAGAGCGATTATGAGATCCTCGGTAAGATGGGTTACAGTAGGAAGAAAATAAAGAAAGTGATACGAAGTCAAATTCTTATGATGTATGCCATCCCGCTCGGTATCGGTCTCTTCCACAGCATTTGTGGGCTGATTTGCTATAGAGGGCTGCTCATCGATGATATTTTGGGTCAAAGCTGGCAGATTTCTGTTCCGGTCGCGATGGCTCTGGTTATTGCAGGAGCTGTATTTGGCATCTATTATTTGATTACGAGACGCGCTTGTTATCGAACTGTATTTCCCCGTTAATAGAGTTCATTCCATGGATTAGCGAGGAAGGAGGCGATCCCTTTTCAAAACAGATATCTGTACAGACAAATACTGCTGATCGTTAATGAACTACTAATTATCGCTTACCTCGTGTATGGACATTTATCCGGTCTTCGGAGTGATATAGACGTTGCGGATGTGATCATGCTGGTGCTCGTGTTTATAATTACGCTGGATGCCGTATACATCAGCAGCATGAATCTGAAAAACAGCGGAGTATTGACCCGTTTTACGTGGCTGTTAATCTTATCTGGCTGGTATACCTTGCTAAGCATCGATTCGGGAGACGAGCAGTTTGCTAAACTGCTCTCTTTCTGCGGTTCGGTGCTGTTATACGCAGTCTACCGATTTATATCTGCCTTTCTCTTTCAGGATGCGGCGTACTTATACAAAAAACAGGCCGACATCCTATTGAAAGCGGCTTGTATGTTCACGGTATTTTTGGGCTTGATCCAAGACGCATGGTTTCATTTGTTTTACTTGTTCCAGCTTGTGCTTAGCTTTGGAGTCGGCATTGGCCTGTGTTATGTACATCGACAGCGGATTCTATTTGTGCTTCGCAACGAATGGAAGCAGTTCGGCGCTCCTGCTTTAACAGCAGCTCTGATTTTTTTCGGCTATGTGCTGTACTTTGGTACAAACCCGGAATTCGTAGAGGGTCTTGGCATTTATCCCTTTCTCTTTCTGCCTTTATTAAGCATTCACCGGATTGCGCTAACACATGCGGAGGATCTCCCTGTCATGTTGTTTCGTGGGAAATCACTGCTCATTCTTATGGTCGGAATCATATCCCTGTTTAGCCTAATTACTCTGTTGTTGCAGCTTCAGCCAAGTGAATTCTTTGTCATTATTCATGGAATGCTTTTGTGCATGCAAGCTTATGCCTTGCATTTATATGTTTTTTCCAAGATCCAGTCGAACTCGACATGCGACAGCTCTATGCAGAGCATGGACAGCCATTATGCGCGAACCTTGCTGCAGATCAAACGAGAGGAAGCGATCCAAAGAGATTTCTCGAATTATCTGCATGACGGTATTCTTCAAGATTTGCTTTCTATTCGGAATATGATGAATAAATCAGACCGCACCGAAATCAGAGGGTTAATCATGGAGGCGCTGAACCGCCTAAACCTGTCGATCCGACAGCAGATGCAGGAGTACCAACCGGCCTTGCTCAATACCCTTACCTATAAAGAAAATTTGATAAATCTATTGAGTATGGTTCAGCAAACGTATCCTACAAGGAGATTTTCCATTTCATTTGAGTGCGATGATACCTTCTTTCTGGTAGAGCCATACAATTATATGATGTATCGTATGCTTAAGGAGCTTGCGGCCAATGCCTTTAAGCACTCAGACGGAACTACTCTGGACATTCGTCTCTCTCTTAACTTTGAGCAGGTGGAGCTATGGGTGCAAGATAACGGTATTGGCCTGAAGAATTTCGAACATGCAGGAGAGGGACTGCCCAAGGGATTGCAGTCCATTCGGGAACAGCTTGCTCTGATTGATGGCTCCATTACCTTGGAAGAGGCCCACGGTGGAGGATTGTGTGTTACAGTAAAGTTCTTGATGAAAGGAGAGGGCTCATATGCACATTATCTTGATCGATGATCATGCTTTGTTCGCGAAAAGCCTGGAAATCGCACTGGAAGGCACGCCTGAAATCGAGCGGTTTCAATCCGTTACGGATACTGCTCTGGCAGTTTCCGTGATCATCAAAGAGCAGCCTGATATTATATTGATGGATATCCACCTTAATTCCTCGGCCAGTGAGGATGGGATAATGCTTGCCAAAAAAATACGGAGTGAAATTCCGGAAGCCCGAATCGTGATGCTGACTGGCTATGATTTGCCGGTATACAGATATGAAGCACAAAAAATAGGGGCGAAAGGATTCCTGAATAAAAATATGAATCCCGAAGAAGTAGTTCGTGCACTGCTGCAAATCCAAAACGGGGAGACTTATTTCCCTGCTTCCATCGATTTTATAGAGACGTTGACAGACAGTGAAAAACAGATCCTCCAGCTCTTAAGCGACGGATACAAGCGAAAAGAAATAGCCGGCAAGCTGCATATCAGCGAGCGGACCGTGTCGAATCATCTGCAGCATACGTTTGAGAAACTGAATGTAACCTCGTCGCTTGAAGCCGTTGCGAAAGGAATTCAATTTGGCTACATACAACCTACGTTCAAGATGATTTAATGGGATTTTTCATAGGGAGGCCAATCGGAACTTTTTGAACGAACATAACTACATTCATAAGTGTTGTTCCTGCTATCGTCGGGGTCGAGCGTGATGGAATTAGGCTCTTCCACGCTAGTTCCTGTATGTTCCGCCCAGATTAAGTTGAATGCAGGGGCATTTTCGTGCATAGTAGAGGGTGAGGACAGTACGGAACTACTACAATAGAATGGGGAACAATCTTGAAAACGTTCAAAAAAGTCTATATAGAGCTGACCAGTGTATGCAACTTGGCTTGTACGTTCTGTCCGCCGACAGAACGCAAAGCGAACTTCATGAAGCTGGATGCATTCAATCATATTCTAGATGAGATTAAGCCGCATACAAATCATATTTATTTGCATGTCAAAGGGGAGCCCTTGCTCCATCCGAAGATCGATGAATTATTAGATGCAGCCCATGAAAAGGGCTTCAAGGTCAACATTACAACGAACGGTACACTTATACGCAAGAACAAGCATAAGCTGCTTGGCAAGCCGGCTCTGCGCCAGATGAACTTCTCGCTTCATAGCTTCGATGGTCATATTGGCTCGGAGAACCGTGATAAGTATCTTGCTGATATTTTGGAGTTCGTGCGTGAAGCTGAAGAGCATAAGGTTATCTTCTCGTTCCGACTATGGAATTTGACTCAGGATAATAAAACGAACATGGAGCGTAATCGCAACCGCGAGACACTTGAAATTATTGAAAAAGAATTCAATTTGGACTATCGAATTGAAGAAAAAATTATCCCGGGTAGCGGTGTTAAGATCGCAGATCGTGTTTATTTGAATCAAGACCATGAATTTGAATGGCCAAGCTTGAGCGCTCCGGAGGATGAGGGCAAAGGTTTCTGCCATGCGCTTCGTTCCCAAGCAGCGATACTCGTGGACGGAACCGTTGTACCGTGCTGCTTGGATGGCGAAGGGGTTATTAATCTCGGTAATGTGAACCGTGACTCATTCTCGGAGATTGTTGAAAGTGAGCGAGCGAACAACTTGTTCTACGGATTCTCCCGCAGAGAAGCTGTGGAGGAACTGTGCCGCAAGTGCGGGTATCGCAAGCGGTTCGGCACATAGCTGAATGATGTAAATCTGAGCGACAGCAGCGCATGAAGGTAGGAAGTTCATGCCCTTCTCTCGAATGCGTTGAAAATTGAAGCCCTTATTAATCATGTATGGTTAATAAGGGCTTATTTGCTTGCTGTTCATGCCAAGCTTGATGGCGTTCAACGTGAATGACAGTTTGCCTCCTTTAATACGATCGAAGAGTTTTGGCTTCCCTTGGTGAGACACTCGCACATATGATATACACTGTTATTAACTTCATATCTTCCGTCTCTTTTATTTGTTCTAGTGTTGTTGCGATGCTCTAATTGAGGAGGAAGACATTTTAAGGGTTTATCAAAATGTTTCCAGGTTGTAAAATGTTGATATATAAACAACAGGAGAGATATGTACATGGGAAGCAGTGAATGGATGTTAATCGCAGCTGTTATGATAGCCATTTTGCTCGGAGCTTCGATCTTTGTTGCGATTCAAGGAAAGAAGCCATCGAAGAAGAATGGAAGATTACCGCAAAACCGGGCAAAGCGAGGTACTACAAATAGAGCTTCAACACGTTGTCGTGAAGATGAAGCGATCTTATCAAGTAAGTTGGAAGACTTGACGGGTGCTGAGTTCGAGCGCCTGTTGGCCCTTTATTTCCGAGATCAAGGTTATGGGGTCACAGAGGTGGGAGTCGGCGGCAGCGATGGGGGCGTGGATCTTGTGATTACGGATCGACGGGGAGAGAAGACCGCTGTTCAGGCGAAGTGCTATGCCAGTCACCATAAGGTTCCTGTGCAGACGGTTCGTGAACTTGTTGGTGCTAAACGGAATCACGATTGTATTTTATCCTTGTTGATTACGACATCAGATTTGACGGGGCCAGCGAAGAAGGAAGCGGAACAATTCAAAGTGGATTATTGGCACGGTGCACTCATTGAACACAAGCTGCGTTCATGGGGGAAGTGGAATCCTGGGAAAAGGACATCGAAGAAAAGTAGTCGAGAAATGGAAGTAGCAAAAGCAGAGCTGAAGCAAGGTAGTAAGGAAAGCGCAGCATCCGCATCAATGATTTGTACTTGCGGCTCGCCAATGGTGAGAAGAAAAAGCAAGCAAGGACAAGCATTCTGGGGATGCTCAACCTATCCGAAGTGCAGGCATACCCGATCGGTATAATGGTACTCTAGGAACAGAACACATATAACTAAATTACGAAACCGCTGGATGATCAATCATATAATCATAGTTGACGTTAAGCGGTTTTGACCTACCCACACTTTTTTATCCGTAGAATCTATCCCTTCAGAAATTCTTCAGAACTCATTAAGAACTCATTCAGAGCAAACTCCCTATGATCCCAAGACATGTTGGATATGATAATAACAACCAAGGATACGAGCGAAAGGGAGACGTCAAATGAGTGTGAACATGATTCGGGAAAAGCTACTGTTCTTAAATACATTTTTTCGAACGCCCAAACAGATAGGGAGCATTACGCCAAGCTCACGATTTCTCGCGCAGCGCATGATGGATGCTGTGGACTGGCAAGAGGTGCAGCATGTTGCCGAATTAGGCGCGGGAACAGGGGCCATTACCAGATTTATCGATACGGTTAAACGAGATACGGCCAGAGTGATTTTGTTCGAGAAGGATCCATTGTTGCTGGCGCGATTGCAGGATAACTATCCCGAATACGCTGCTTATCCGGATGCTGGTGAGCTAGGCAAGATATTGGGGGATGAAAGTAGGGAGCAGTTGGATTGTGTGCTGAGCGGGCTGCCATTCTTCAACTTCCCGCAGCAGTTGCGTGATCATCTGATCGAGGAAATTTACGCATCGCTTAAGCCGGGAGGTTTATTCGTTGCATTCCAATACTCTCAACAAATGAAGCCGCAATTGGCTCGCTATTTTGATATCGAGAATATTCATTTTGTGTTTCTGAACGTTCCACCAGCCTTCGTATATGTATGCCGGAAAGGGAGCGGGTTGGAGTAATCGGGTATTCGGCCTTCGACTCTCGATCCTTTTGGGAGTTGATTATCATTTCTTTTTCAATTGGATTGTTCATACACTTCTCTTAAGCTGTATACTTGCTCTACAGAAAGGAGAGTAAGGATGGGATGAGTCAAGGGATATTAGTAACAGATGATGATGCGGACATACGAGATGTGCTCCGCATTTACTTGCACAATGAAGGCTATACCGTGTTTGAGGCAGCAGATGGGATTCAGGCATTGGAACTGCTGCAGCATGAACATATTGATCTTATTATTCTGGACGTGATGATGCCGAATATGGATGGTATGCAGGCATGCATGGCCATTCGCCAACATACGAAGGTGCCGATTATCATGCTCTCCGCCAAAGGAGAGAGTCTGGATAAGATCACTGGACTTCATACAGGCGCGGATGATTATATCGCCAAGCCATTTCATCCGATGGAGCTTCTGGCGAGGGTGAAGGCTCAATTGCGCAGACAATCTTTCGCGGAACAGGAAGAACGCATCATGCAGGCGCCCCCGATTTCAGATGAAACGTTTATCGAAATAAAGGATTTATGCATATATCCGGAACGGCATCTCGTTATTGTCCGGGGGAAGGAAGTGCTGCTCACCCCTACTGAATTCTCGATATTGGAGCGGCTGGCACGGCGGAGGGGGCATGTATTCAGCATTGATAAGCTTATTGAATTGGTCTGGAAGGAAGACAAATTCATCACGGACAATACAGTAATGGTGCACATCCGCAATATTCGAGAAAAGATTGAAGAGAACCCTAGAGAGCCTCAGTATATTAAGACCGTATGGGGAGTGGGGTATCGGATTGAATAGAAGGATATGGGCGATGCTGCATGGTAAGCATAACATCCGAGGACGTTTGTTCTGGTTTGCGCTTCTCAGCTTGTTTTGTACCTTTATTACAATGGCGCTCATGGATACGGTATCGTCCTATTTAATAGGTCACGGTGTCAGTCCATTAGTGTTTCTGTTTCTATACCTTGCATACTTCTTTCTCTTTACACGTGGTTTACTACAAGATTTAAAGAGATTGACAGAGGGGATCTTGTCTATTGCTGAGGGAGATCTGCAATCCCGTGTAACCTTGGATAGACAGGATGAACTCGGCATTATTGCAGATTCTATTAACCATATGGCGGAACAGTTGCAGCGCATGATTGAGAAGGAGCGTCTTACCGAGCAGATGAAGATGGAGCTTATTACGAATGTCTCGCATGATTTACGCACACCGCTGACGAGTCTGATTGGATACTTGAACTTGTTGCAGCAGGAGGGGGCAGCAAGCAAGGAAGAGCAGCTGCGCTACCTTCACAATGCATGCCGGAAGACCGAACAGCTTAGCCAGCTGATCAATGATTTGTTCGAATATACAAGACTAGCTGACAATCGAGTGGAGACCGAGCGCTCTCGTCTTGATTTGAGCGGACTGCTCCGCCAATTGCTTGTTGAATTTGAACCGTTGGCAAGAGAGGCGTCGCTCACGATTCAGCTTGTCCATGCATCCCAACGTGCGATAATGATAATGGCAGATGCAGAACTGCTTGTTCGAGCAATGGATAACTTACTAATGAATGCGTACAAGTTCTCGGTAAGGCCAGGAGAAATTACGGTGCGGATCTGGGAGCAGAATTATACAGTATGGCTGGAAATAGAGAACTGGGGGCAGCCTATTACGAAGGAACAGGAGCAGCGATTGTTCGAGCGGTTCTATAAGGCGGAAGCCTCTCGTAACGATCAACACGATAGCCCCGGGGCGGGTCTCGGCCTATCTATTGCCTATCATATTGCAAGACTGCATCGTGGTCAGCTCAGCATGTCGCATGAGGAGGGGAAGTTCACGTTCCGTCTGGAGCTCCCGCTGGACAGTCAGTAACAATGGATAAGTCTGGTTTCTCCCCTATACCATGGAGTCAATAGAATAGATCTAGTAGGAGAGGGCACATTTCCAGTTCATTTGGGAATGTGCTTTTTTATGGTGTTGAGAAGGAGACGATCACCTAAGCAATCAATCAACAATCTTAGAAGTGATCTATTTCGTGGATAAAATAACCATAAAAGGATTGCATCGTCTTCACAATACAGGAATGATATGGTATCACTAGCATATGGATCGCGAGAGAATCACTCAGGAGGAAAATATGAATCTAGTACTGCATATGGTGAAGTCATTATGCCTCAGCTTTTTTGCATTGATCATGATAATGCTCATTGTCCTATTTCCACGCAAGCTGGACATCGGCATGGAAGGCTATAAGATGACAGCGACGTATCAGTTCAGCTGGTCGCAGTATGCCGAGAACATCACAGGATTTATACGCGGTATCTTTGTTGACAATACCTTAGGCGTAACTCGTTACGGGGAAGCTGTAGGTTCTGAGGTGCTGACAGTGATGGGGAACAGCCTAACTATTATTGTGATTGGCTTTCTATTAAGTTTTATATTGGGCTTGTTGAAAGGGATTGCTGACTATAAGCTGTCCAAGTCGAAGTGGAATGTGATCGGGAACGGAACGACTTGGTTGTTTCAATCGGTGCCTGACTTCATGGTCGTGCTGCTCATTCAATGGTTTGTTATTCGATACATGCCGTTTATTCATTTCTTTGAGCAAAAAGAATGGTATGCCTTCCTCATTCCATCTGTACTTGTATCCGTATATCCGGGTATGTATATTGCACGAATTACGAGCGCTGCAATTGCGGCGCAGGAAGGACAGATGTACATTCAGGTTGCCAAAGCGAAGGGAGTCGCGCAGCGAATGATTTTGTTCAAGCACGTTGGCCGCAACAGTATGGGAACGATTTTGTCCCACCTGCCTTCCTTGTTCGGATACACCCTGTCTAATTTACTAATGGTTGAATACTTAATGAGTTATCCTGGTGCAGCTCACCGTTTGTTCCAAGCGATTGATTATGATACTAGCTTCGGATCGGGAGTGAATTATGAGCCGGGTGTCATTATCGGGATTGCTTGCTGTTTTACGATTATGGTGGTGCTAGTTCAGTGGATTGCCTTGCTGGCCAAGCGTTCCATTGCGCCGACATCGAGATAAAGGAGTGTCCTCATTGAAAAACTACACACTATGGATCGGTGGGGCAATGCTCGCCTTGGTTTTATTTGTGATGTACCTTGGTCCAGAATTGCCGTTCATAGACAAGTCGCTTACACCCGAAAAGCATAGATGGTCAGAGCAGGGCAAGCTCATGCTGCCTCCCTACAAAGCTTCGGATCTGAACTGGATTGGCTCGGATAAGAAAGGCGTCGACAACTTGAGCAAGCTCGTGGTAGGAACCAAGGAGACGGTCTATATCGTCTTCTTCATTGCTCTGCTGCGCTATATAATTGCAGTGCCATTAGGCGTGCTCGCGTATAAGCAGAAGGGAGTTGCTCATTGGCTGGTAACAAGCTTGAATCAGATATTCACGTTTCTGCCTGTTATTTTCTCAGCTATTCTATTACTGAGTATGCCGTTCATCCAATATTCGAGCAATCGTATTCTATGGGTAATCCCAATTCTCGCTTTGCTTGAGGTGGGGCGAGTGGCACATATTGTGCAGCAGCAAGCGAACCATATCTCGCACGAATTATTTGTAGAAGCAGGAGAGTCGCTTGGATTAAGTGGATGGCGCCTGGTTCGAAATTATTATATGCCGTCGCTTGTACCGGAGATCGTCATTAATTTTTGCATTGATTTGGGCAAGGTCATGCTGCTTATTGGACAATTAGGTGTGTTGAGTATTTTCTTGACGCACAATTGGGCCGAGGTTGATTACTTCACCATGAAATTTGTGAATACAAGCACCAACTGGGTGTCCTTGCTTGCGGAGACGCGCGCGGATATTTATTTAAGCAAGTTCACTTTCGTATTTTATCCCGCGCTCGCTATTCTGTTCACGGTGCTCACCTTCAATCTATTGGGAGAGGGCCTACGACGCCACTTCAACCGCCGTATGGGCTCCTATTTATAGAAGACAGAGAGACGAAATACGATGCGAATTTTGAAATCATCACGTTCGACAGAGACAGAATCCAGCAGGCAGAGAATCGAGCGGAGACAGACAAATCTGGCTTGGCGTTATGCAGAAGGATAGCAAGCTTAGCTTCTTCGTAGAGTGGGAAGAGCAGGATATCTTCATGACATACGATGTTCATAAATAGAGTGGGGAAATGCATTGCTCCGAATGGATATTTGCTTTAAATTATAGAAATATAGACAAAGAAAAATATCCCAATCACAACGAGATGATTGCTTAATGGAGGGTGCCGGAGAGATGAGTGTGAAGGCCATCTTGCTAGGAGCAGGAGTGCGAGGAGCAGATGTATACGCACAGCATGCTTTGCAATTCCCAGAGGAATTAGAAATTGTCGCGGTTGCCGAACCGGACGAGGAGAGGCGGGCGGTGTTCGCGCGCGAGCATCATATTCAGGCGGAATATGTATTTTCGGATTGGAAGGAAGCACTGCAAGGGGCACGCTATGCGGATGCGGTGATGATCTGCACGCAGGATCGCATGCATTACGAAGCGACGATGATGGCACTGGAGCAGGGCTATCACGTGTTGTTGGAGAAGCCGATCTCGCCTTCGCCTGAGGAATGCGTCGAGATTGAGGCAGCAGCGAGACGCTGTGATCGAATCGTTCTTGTATGTTATGTGCTGCGCTACACACCATTCTGGTCCTCTATCAAGCAGGTGATCGATGCAGGCAGCATCGGAAGGATCGTGAATATTCAGTTATGTGAAAATATAGGCTTCGCTCACATGGCCCACAGTTATGTACGTGGCCATTGGAGTAAGACGAGCGAGTCCAGTCCGATGATATTAGCGAAGTCATGCCATGATTTAGATATCATTCTGTGGCTCATGCAGCAGGATTGCAGGCGGCTGACGTCCTTCGGCTCGCTGTTCCATTTCAAGCGGGAGAATAAGCCGGCAGATGCACCGCTCTATTGTACAGATGGCTGTCCACACGTTAATGAATGCTGCTATGCGGATTTGAGATATTACTTGGGAGAAGGTCGCCGTCGTGCGCTGCATTTTACGAAGGATCCTACAGATGAGCATATTCGGGATGTGATTCGCGAGACGCCTTATGGGCGGTGTGTCTTCCAATGTGACAATGATGTCGTCGATCATCAGGTGGTCAACATGGAATTTCGCAACGGAGCTACGGCATCCTTTACCTTGTCAGCCTTCACGCATGACAGCTCGCGAATGGTGCAAATATCAGGAACGAGCGGGGAAATACGCGGTAACCTAGAGAAGCAGACATTCATAGTATATGATTTTGTTCATGATACTTCACAAGAGATGCATGTCCATGATGAGGGGCGCGAAGGCTGTACGGTCATGATGCATGAATTTTGCCGTCTCGTATCGTCGCAGCCATACAATAGGAGCGACCTATCGGCTGTGCTGCGCGGCTCCGTGCAGAGCCACATGATGGCGTTCGCTGCCGAACGATCCCGATTGCATGACGGAATGCCTATGGATATTCAGCAGCTGACGCGATATTACCAGCAGGTAGTTAGCAAGCCCTTGGTAGGTACGTGTTCAGAGCGGTAATGTTCCAACGATCACTCGATAAGAAAGAGAAGGGGCTCACCGACGTATGTAAAAATTACGTTCGGTGCAGCCCCTTGTTATTGTAGAACGATGATTCTGTCTTCCGTAACGTAAACCTGTAATTTCTGAGGATTACAGGTTTACAACTCTTTGCTTGTTCCTGCGGCCTTCACTGGAACGCGGTCACCACGCTGCGTCCAGAACGCCAACCCCATCGTTGCAAGCAGCAATATACCCGTGACCCAAAATACCATGTGGATGGAGAACACACCACTAATCGCTCCCCCAACGAGTGGGCCGAGCATTCCGCCAAATTGATTCGCGGTCTGATTCAAGCTGAAGGCGCGCCCGCGGAACTCACTGTCTGTTGTCCGCACCACGAGTCCGTTCAATGCTGGGAACACAGCACAGAAGAAGATGCCATATGTAAAGCGAATAATCGAGAACCACCATATATTTTGAAACGGAATTTGAGCGAGCGTACCGATACCGCCTGCGAGCAGGCCGATCAGAAGAACCTTCTGGAAGCCGATACGGTCGGCAAGCTTCCCCCATCTTGCTGCGAACAGAATACTAGCTATGCCAACAAGAGAGAATACGAACCCCGCTACTAATGAGGCGTCCTTCGCTGAATGCCCGATTTCTACAATGTAGAGGGGGAGAACAGGCTCTATCGTCATGACCGAGAATTGGGTCAATAGGGACAGCAGAAGTACGATCATGAACGGACGATTTACGGATGCGATCCGAATGGTATTGACGATCGAACTGCTATCCTTCGTTGGAACGAAGTTCTCCTCTTTTACCCAGAAGATGACGAGCAATGTTGCAATCAAACATAAGATGCCTGCACATGCGAACGTCAGACGGCTGTCGAACAGCTTCGATAAGATGCCGCCGAGGAGCGGTCCCATTATTGTACCGGTTGCAGTGGCGGTTGCCATCATCGACAAGGCATAGCCGACCTTTTTTTCAGGTGTGCTTGTGCCAACAAGGGCAATCGATCCAGGGATGAACCCTGTCAACAGGCCTTGCAATATACGGATCGTTAATAGCTGGTACTGATTCGTAACGAAGGCTAGCATAATATAAGTTACGAATAGTACAATTCCGGCCCGGATAATCATTGGCTTGCGTCCATACTTGTCGCCAATCGCTCCCCAGAACGGAGAAGAAATGGCGCCAGCGAAAAATACGCTGCTGAACAAAATTCCTGACCATAGCTCAATATGATCCTTTACACCAATTTGAATCAAGAAGAGCGGCAGGAATGGGACGACCATGGAAAAGCTTGATGAGACGATGAATGTACCAAACCATAGAATCCATAAATTTTTCTTCCATGTTTCCATTGGACTTTCACTCCTGTAGTTGTTTTCAGCAAGAGAGCGATTCCTTCGGAGTGTGTTGTTCCTAGAATCTCGTTTCTATTTGCCTACTTCCTTTAGCAATAAACTATTATACACGACCCGCCTATGAAAAGCTTCCAACGTTTGCATATGCAAACTCGCTGTATCGTATGCGGTGACATGCCGAATGGACAGCATATCCTTTCATAATGGGCATATGATCGAAGAGTCGACAACTAAATAGGGGGGCGTATAGAAGGGACAGATTGTCTTCCTAGCTTGAACCTATTCATCTCCTGTCTCCCGTAGGCGCCTAGCGATATATCAGCCAAGTGTCTATCACTGTCGGCAGCGAAAGAAGCAAAGAGAGCGCCCGCGTAATTTGCGGGCGCTCTACTTCGTAATGGTATAGTATACCTAGCGTTCGCGAATCACACTATAGACTACAAGCGAAGTGCGGCTAAATCGAAAGCAGGCACGAGACCTTCCTTCGCTGCGCGGCCAAGCAGTGCTTCCACTGCAGCATAGCCGTCTTCACCTAAGTTTCTAGTAAATTCATTCACGTACAGGTTAATATGGGCATCCGTTACTTCAGGCGACATCTCCTGTGCATGAGCTAGGACGTATTCACGTGATGCTTCCGGGTGAGCCCATGCATATTCGACTGATGCGCGTGCCCATCTGGCGATTGCGTTCACATCAAGCGTGCGGCGGGCGATTATGGCACCGAGTGGAATCGGCAGGCCGGTATCCGCTTCCCACCACTTGCCCAGATCGGCAAGCATTGTGAGACCGTAAGACGGATATGTGAAGCGAGCTTCATGAATAACTAGCCCTGCATCAATGTGGCCATCTCGAACGGCCGGCATGATCTGATGGAACGGCATGACGACAATCTCTCCGACCCCGCCTGGCACATTCTGTGCAGCCCACAACCGGAACAATAGATAGGCTGTAGATCGTTCACTGGGTACTGCGACACGTCGGCCAGACAAGCTGGATGGGTCAGCTGGGGTCGAAGCCGATTCCTTCGTCAATACAAGCGGTCCGCAGCCACGGCCAAGCGCTCCCCCACATGGCAGCAGGGCATACTCAGACAGTACCCAAGGCAATGCTGCGAATGAAATCTTGAGCACATCTAACCCGTTGCCACTCGCTGCAAGGTGGTTCGTGATATCAATATCTGCATATGTTACATCTAACTCCGGGGCACCCGGTATAAGTCCATGCGCCCAAGCATGGAAGACAAACGTATCGTTCGGACATGGGGAATAGGCGATTTTCATGATTACAGAACCTCCACTAAAACTGCGCTGGCAGCTTCCAATGCATCCAGCGCTTCTTGAATCCGCCAAGCGGCACGATTGCGCGGGCCGACGGCATTCGATATCGCGCGTAGCTCCAGTACGGGCAGACCGAAATCCTGCGCCGCGGTTGCTACGCCATAGCCTTCCATGGCTTCAACGGCTGCTCCAGGCACACGTTCTGCCATTTGGGCTGCGGTTGCAGCTGTGCCTGTCACGGTTGCAACCGTGAGCACGGGGCCGGAACGTGCTGGCAGATTCGCTGCTTGCAGTGCTGTCGCTACTTGAGCGACAAGCCCAGCATCGACAGGAATGCGAGCAGAGCCGAAGCCAAGCTCGTCCAGACTGGAGAATCCCTCTGGGGTCTCCGCACCTAAATCTGCGGCAATGATGTCGCTTGCGACGACCAATGATCCAATCTCAGCTTGTCCGGGAAATCCCCCGCCGATACCGGCACAGATGACAAGCCGATAGTTGGATGAACCCTCATTTGCAAGCTTCCGAGCCGTCCGGGCTGCGGCCGCTGCGACACCCACGCCACCGAGAATGACGTCATATTGAGGATGATGCTGAAGACCGCGCAATACGGCATCCCGCTCTGCTGCGACAGAAGTCACAATTAGAATGCGGCCCTCTGTTGGCTGTTCGGCGGCTTCAGCTGCACTAATGACAGTTGAAACCGCTGCTGAGGCATCCTTCATTTCCTTCATCATGTTGGTCGCTCCTTTATGATACAAGACAAGCGTTTCACACACACCGTCTATCGCATCGGAAAAATTATATATCGATTTACTTCCTTCAAATTATCTTCTTCCTCAATTTCTGTAAAGAGGGGATTTATTGTGTAAAGGGGATAATCTATGCTTGCTTCTTATCTTATGTTTATACTAACATATCATAGGATGGTTTATGAATAGAAGCATTTACGATTACCAAGTGAGCTCATGATCGTGAACAGGTTTCCGCAGTGGAAGCAGCGGTTTAGCAGATCAATATCGGTTATGATATTGTTGGGCATGGAATGACTGATGCAGATAGATGGACTCAAAAGCAGGCAGATGATTGTTCAGAAGGAGTTGATTAGAAGTGGTCTCAAATCGTTGGAGTGAGCAACATGAAGTATCATCTGATAACTGTGATTACAAGCGCGATTGTCGCTTGTCGACATTAATGGAGTGGATGCAGCGGGCAGGTGATTCCCATCTTGCATCGCATGATGTATCCATGGACGAATTGGTAGGCAGCGGCATGGCTTGGATGCTGTTGACCGTGGATTTGGAACTGATGAGAATGCCGAAGTACGGAGATGTACTTCAGTTGGATACATGGCATAAGGGAGCGAGAGGCGTTCAATGGCTGCGTGATTATGTGGTCTACGATGCAGAGCATCAGCAAATTGCTCAATCCCGCACGACATGGGCACTTGTTGATCTGAATAAGCGGCGTATTCTTCGGGCATCCGCATTTCCTTATGATGTTCCTGTCAATAATGAGGATTCTGTGGGGGAGATGCCTGAGAAGGTTGCCATACCAGAAGAATCTTCTCTTCGCCTTGCTTATACCCTCCACGTAAGACAGAGCAGTATTGATATGAACGGCCATTTGAATAATGCCAGATTTGCTGATATATGCTTGGATGCGATGACGCAAGAGGAATTGGAACGAGGTGTGTCGCGCTTCCGAATTACGTACCATAAGGAAATCATTCTCGGGGATCAAGTAGATGTATACCGTTCTACTGGTGAAGCGCTGCATGCAGATGATCGCCGCTGCTTTATTCGTGGACAAGCTTCGGATGGCAGTACGTTGTTCGATGCTGAAGTTGTTTATCGAGAAGAATAGCTGCTGGATAGATGGTGCCGGGGATTGGGGAGCGCTAACGTTGCGCTCCTCTTCTCTGTGACAATGACATTAATCGTCAGAATGATCGGATTACGTCGGCTAATTGACATAATTGTCGAAAAAAGACATCGTCCTCAAAAGGATGATATGATACTATATTCCTGAAATTGGATTTTTTCGCCTGGGAGAGTGCAGAAATTGAAAAAAATAATAACAGCAGTTCTAGGGATAGCCTTAACTTTTACATTCATTACACCACATGGGCAAGCTCACGCAGATGCAAGTTCATATGGGGTTATGGATACGAAGGCGTACCGTACTTACGTCCCGATACGCTATTTGAGCGATAAGCTGCACTATCAAGTGACATGGGAGCCTACGAGTAAGCGCATAGAGGTGGTAAGCGACGATAATTATCTGGAGATGACATTAGGTACAACGCAGGCATACGTCAACGGAATGAATACGGAGTTGGAAGCAGCCCCATTCCGAGCAGGGGGGACGACTTATGTTCCGGTTCGGTTCGTCAGCGAAGCAATGAACCTGTCTATGGAATGGGACAAGAACGGATCGCTTGTCCATTTTTGGAATGGGGACAGTCATGTTCGCTTGCCTATTGTCTCGAAGCAGCGGATCAACCAAACATCGTCAATTGAGAAGAGCTGGCGAGCATTCAAGGTCGGGAACAAGCGGGTGACGACCACGATGCTGACCATAAATCTGCTGCATCCTCATATACGTCTCGGCGTAGGAGTGGGTTACGGAGGAGAGGGCTCGGTCGATAACCTCAAGCATATGGCAAAGCGTAATTATGCAATCGCTGCGATAAATGGGGGCTACTTTGATGCCTATTCCAATTCGAAGGTGAAGGTTCCGTATGGCTATGTAGTTAGAAACGGAAAAATGATACATAACGGCTCTGGCGATAAACGAAGTGTGCTTCTGTTCACGAAAGATAATCAAGTAGAGATGATCCCGGGGCCATCGTTCATAGATCGATTCCAAGAAGGGGATGTGTACGGAGCTTTGCAGGTAGGGCCGCGTCTTATTACAGACGGCAAGATTACCGTTAATCTGAAGGGCGAAGGCTTTAAAGATCCGAAAATATTGAAGCACAGCAGCATACGCAGTGCGGTTGGTATAACAAAGGACTACAAGCTAATGATCTTGACTACATCCAGCGCTACGATTCCAGAGCTTGCTAAAGTGATGAAGCAGGCTGGCGCTTATCAGGCGATGAATTTGGATGGCGGAGCATCAAGTGGCCTTTATTACAATGGAAGATATATGACATACCCTGGGCGGAACATTAGCAATGCGCTGCTCATTTTTAAATAAAAGAAGTACTGAAAAACAGCCGCGAAATTGCTATATTAGCAGACTGCGGCTGTTACTCTATCTACGAATCAATCTACCTTGGCTCCGTATGCTCTAGCAAATGCAACGGCTTGAATCATATCAATTCGGACTTTGGTAAGTTCCAGTGCTTTGAAGTTCACTCCGTTCATCTCCGCACCCCGCAAATCTGCACCAGCCAATTTGGTTTTGGTGAGATTTGTACGGGTTAGATCGGCATCCCGTAGGTCAGCCTTCTCCAGCTTGCTTTCAGTCAGGTCTGCCTCCATGAAGCGAACACCACGCAAGTTCTGCCTCGTTAAGTTCGCATGGCGCATATTCGTATACGACCAATCTCCTCCGATAATCGTTATGCCATCCCATAATACATTGGTGAAATCCGTCCCTACCATTTTGCATTCTGCAAATTTGGCCGCGAATAAATTCACTCCTGTGAACCGGCAATTCGTAAATGCACTGTGCGTGTGTGTAGAGCCATTGAGCACGGCTCCGGTGAAATCACAGTCAATAAATTGACAGCTTGTTGTCACTGCTCCATCTAGTTGTGCACCTCGAAAGCGGCAGGAGGTAAACGTGCAATTGCGTAGCTCAGACTCGCTCCAATTGACATAGCTAAAGTCGTTGCCGTCGTACTGTTTTTCTATATAAGTTGTCATAGGATACTCCTTTGTAGATTTCATACGATATCGTTCATCTATTCCAGTAGTTATCGTAACAAGGAAATCTACCTGTTTGCAATGATGCAAATATTACGAGGGGACACCACGAAAAAATACATTTCGACATTCTTTTTTCGACAGTCATCTCGCTATTGTTTGTATATACTTTCTCTAAGTCTTTTCCCAACCATAGATCGACACAGAAGTAGCATGAACAGGTATTTTCAACAAGATCCATGAAGATTATTATATTTTATGGAGATGCATATTAGAAATGGTTCAATTTCCAGATTCTAAGCAGGATTTTACATATTTTTGTTGAAGTATTGCCCATATTGGATATGGAATGATCCTTAAATACATACAGGGGTGTGAAATGGGATTTAAAAACTGGTTCACGCGAGGTATTTTCATAGGCCTCATTATATTGGTTATTGGAGCTATAACATCGCCTTCTCTATTATCCACACAACCAGAACCCACTAAAATAACGATTACCCAATGGGATGTAATATGGGAAAAGCAGCAAAGTGCATGGAAGGACATTGTAAGGAGAACAGAGGGATGGGAGACAATTGATCTTCAATCAAGCGTCCCTCTAAAGCCACAAGGAAGCCAATCTGCATGGTATCGAATTTCTCTCCCGCCTGTGCATTGGGATCAACCCGGGTTATACATAAGTATGTTATATGGATTTGAAGTAGATGTATACTCGGATGAAGGTAGAAAGCTGTACCACTCTGCACGTGATTATGGATCTGACGTATATCAAATTCTTGTGCCGATCAGACCATCCTCTAATAGTCAACATGTATATATCCATACGGCTACAACGGTAGAACGAATTGGAATCCAGAAATCAATCATCATCGGCAATTACCAAGAAATCATTCAAGATTATGCGAATCAAGGGCTCATAGATATTTTACTAGGTAGTTCATTGGTGTTTATCTCCATTGTAATGCTTATTTGCGTCTTTTCCCTTCGTAATATTGACGTGCCCAGTTGGTTATCTCTTAATATCGTAATCATGGCTGTTGGTATTATCATGATTACGAACTCTAAGTTTATTCATACTTATTTCGGCGAATATGGGAAACTGACTGTCATCTTATTTGACATCGCCATGCAAGCCCTTTCCCCAGCACTAACTTATTATTTCGAGCAAATTACTGGGCCCGGACCATTCTCAATTACATTGAAAATCAGGAAGTTTCAAGTTGTTTACTCTATACTCATGCTTGTGTGCCTGTTTATAAATATACTATCTAATAATCAGTTCTATGGTTTTTTTTACTTTATAACCGTCAAAGTGTATGCAGTCCTAATTGTCGGGCAATTATGCTTGCTGACGGGGCTTTCTATCGTATACGCTATCCGAAAAAATGTGGACGCGATATTGTTTGCAATTGGCTTTACTGTTTTTGCTATTGTGACATTAGGAGAATTAGTTTGGTTTCTGCTTCATTCTGGCCAGTATGAACTTACCATTTGGAAATGGGGAGTTATTGCCTTTATCATTGCCTTCATCATGATTATGGGCAGAAGAATCGTTGCGACGCATGAACAGGTTATTCAATATTCCAAGGAGCTTGAAATGTACAACGGCAAGCTGCAGCATTCCGAAAAGATGCACATCATCAGCGAACTTGCAGCCTCTGTAGCCCATGAGGTGCGCAATCCGCTTCAGGTAACGAGAGGATTCCTTCAGTTGATGAAGAATCACTCGAATGACAAAGAAAAGGAATACGTGAAGCTTGCATTAACTGAGCTTGATCGCGCATCCGAAATTATTACTGATTTCCTCACTTTTGCGAAGCCAGAGCTCGAGGATGTCGTGATTCTTAATGTTGGGGAGGAGCTTAGGCAGATTGAGGGGATACTTATGCCGCTTGCAAATATGCAGGGTGGTGTTATCGAATTGGAAGTAGAGTCAAATTTATTGATTTACGGCAACTCATCCAAGTTCAAGCAAGTATTTATCAATCTGATCAAGAATAGCATCGAAGCACTGCAGGATGGCGGCATGATCCGAATAGCAGGGTATGAAGAAAGAGGGGGTATCATGATCTGTGTTCAGGATGATGGTGTAGGGATGGATCAGGAGGAGATAGCACGCCTTGGCGAGCCTTATTTTTCGAATAAGACGAAGGGAACTGGGCTAGGGTTGATGGTCACCTTCCGCATCGTTGAAGTTATGCAGGGAAGCATCCATTTTCACAGTGAGAAGGGGAAAGGGACAGAGGCGATCGTGCGCTTTCCTTCTGCACTGGAACAGCCACCTATTGCGCTTCATAGTGGTACTTAGACGATTATACAATAGTGAGAAGGGGCATTCCACAAGTCATAGCCTGACGAGGGAAAGCCCCTTTTTAGAGGGAGATTATTTACCAGACGAAACGGCGAACGCCTTCTGCAGGGAGTGTCTCTGCTGGATTTGGAGGTATGACGAGGACGAAGCGATCTTTTGTTTCTTCCTGAGTCGTTAGTTCAACATGGTCAGGAATCGAAATGCCTAGCACTTCTTTAATGGCAGCCTTCGGATCTTTGAGCAAGCGCTCCTTAAATGAAGGATCTTCCCAGGCCTTGTGAATGATTTGATTTTTGAAAAGTTGCTCCGTAGTTACCATGTGCACCCCTCCGTATATGGAATGAACTACACAGATAATGTAACACTTTGCCTGTTTTCTGAACTACTACTTTGTTACCGAATTCGACAACCAATACGACAATCCGCCCATCATCAGCACTTCACGCTGCTGTCGAATATGGTCGGCTTCTTCGACAAGAATGTTTGCTAGTGAACGGTTGAACTCTACAAGTTGAGGGGACGCTTCCGGCATGCCATCCAGCTTGGCTTGAAGTTTCAAAGCTTCTTGACCAAAGGAAGCGAGGATGTCGGATACGGTAATGGCATGTCGAACGAGTTCCTCGGTAAGTGGTTTATCTGTCGGAATCTGTTGAATAGAACGAATCCACGCCAGCAGACAATTATAGCTTCCATCTTGTAGATCTGTCTGCCAATCTGCCCAGTCATCGGTCATCTGCAAACAAACAAGCACAGTATCAACGGCCTCGTTTACATGCGGGAGCTTATCCTCCATACCCGTTAAGAAGAGCGCGCCGCTACTAGACAGCTTGACGAGGGCTGACTTGTGAGCGACCTTGAGGCGATCCGTCATAAATACATCCTGCTCACGCTCGCTTGTGACGCCATGAACCCACTCCCATGTGTACTGCCTGAAGCTGTCCCATAACGGGGACTGGGGAGGGAACATCTGTCTATAGATGTCGAGCAATTCGATATAGCATAGATTACCCAAGGCAAGCTGCTCGGCCTTATTATCGCAATCATTATCCATGACATCATCTTGGATAAAGTAATAGAGCATGCCGAATATGCTTGCAAGCGCCAGGCGGCGGCAATGCGCTGTCGAGAGTCCAGTCATGTCCTGCATCCAATAAGGGAGGCAGTAGCATATATAATTATTTGTGCTTCGATCGTTACTGGGATTGAATTTCTCTATATAGCGCAATCCTGCGTCATTCAGCGGGGCTGGGAATGCCTCGATGATACACTCGGCATCTTGAAAGACCTGTTCAATCTCGGAGCGGAACGGTTCATACCAATGCATAGTATCCCTTCTTCCTATGTGATTGATGTTGCAACTCTGATATGTATGATGTTCGGACATGATGAGAAAACTGGCAGGCGTGTGTAGCGTTTGTGAGTAGGATGGTAGCAGAATGAAAGCATAAGAGCTAGGTGTGAGTGCGGAACTGACACAGAAGATGCAGATGTTGATAGGATATCTTGAATAGGAAGTAGGAAGCTAGGAAGTTGAGATCAGTTACCACCAGTATAGAGGAAGATTGGATAAATCGACAAGAACATTGCTGACTATTAGGAAGAAGTCCAACTGGAGAAGTCTGCCTACAAAAATCTATCTACAAAAGTCTGTCTATCAAAGTCACATCTCGCTTTGCTCATTTCGTTTCTACCTCGGCGCTCCCCTTGAGTTACCAGGGAACGGGATCTCGCTCGGGGAAAAGGGACGCAACCTACATGAAGCCATTCCGTATTGGTATAGAAATAACGGTTTAATCTAATGCGGAGACGGAGAGATCAAGAGGAATGGGAGAATCGAGAGACGAGCTTCAACAGATGCTGCAAGCGATAGAGGAATGGGAACGCGAGCAGAAGGACTTATCCATATTCGAGAAGATAGGACGGCTGCCATTCGCGCTGCTGGATCGCTTCACTCCCAAGGGGATACAGAATAAGATTGCTGAATTGCTAGATGAGTTGGGAGGCTATCTCCATACAGGAGGAAGCTACCTCATCCAGAAGAAAAGCATATTACAAAAGCTTCGTGCAAAGTGGGCAGAAGAAGATCCTGTTTCCTTGGCGGCCTCTACTGCGCAGGGGAATCCACTGGATCTGCTGGCTGTGAAGCAGATGCCGCTAGCTCTGAGCAACACAGTTGCGGATTCGATACGGGAATCCAATAAGAAGGTAGCATTTGCTCAAGGGGCAACGACGGGATTTGGCGGCATATTTACATTAGCGGTGGATATACCTGCGGTTCTTGGGATCGCGCTTAAGGTGCTTCAGGAGACGGCGATCTGCTACGGCTTCGATCCGGATGATCCCAGAGAGCGGCTCTTTATTGTGAAGTGTATGCAGTTCACGATGTCCGACATTGTAGGCAAGCAGGCGGTGCTGCAAGACATTGGCGACTACGACAACCCGAATAGACTTCGAGACTCAGTGTCTGAAGTACAGGGATGGCGGGAGACGATGGTGTCCTTTACCGATAATTTTGGCTGGAAGAAGCTGTTCCAATCCGTGCCGGTTATCGGCATGATATTCGGTTCGTTTATGAACCGTTCTATGATTCATGACATGGCAGAGACAGCGCAGATGCTATACCGCAAGCGGGCAGTGCTGGAACGTCTCAATGCGCAGGATGACTGCTGTTAAGCGCTAGTTGCAGATATTGCTTGCTGCCCCTTCGAACCGATCCTTAATCCTATGGCAAGCGGCTCAAAGGGGCAGTGGTTAGATGTAATGAATTCGGCCCAGCGGCAGCGGCCTGCGGCACAATTCACGTAAAGCAGGCCGCGGACCAGAGAGGCCAATGATGGAGATCAGGAGACGCTCTAGGACATGATTCGCTTCTGTCCCTCTAGTGCTCGAATCTCGCTTACATTTTGCGTAAATTCTAACGTCCCCATATATTGCCCCGACTCGTCCCGAACAACGAAATAGCGAAAATAGACGAACTTATCCTTGAACGGGATCCAGAAATCCTCGACATCTTTTTTTCGCGATTATTAATAAGTTCGCTCATCGTAAGTCTCCTTTGCCATTGAGATTCATTATCAATAAGTCAATGCATGCTTAGATGATAGCAAAGAACAATACGGGACGATTTAATTGAGATCACATTTTGCTTTGCATAATTTCTGACGTATTTCTTTGAACGAATTGCTTTTCCGTACCCAATCTTGGAACAGTACGGCTTATTTGTGCTGGCTAGGCACTTCATTTGTGTGTGTGGATAGGTGTGTTCCCATTTTGTAAAGAAGAGTGAGGAAGCATAGGTGTTATGGATGTAAAAATATGGTTTGTTAATGGCAGGTATTTCAATTACTATTTATGTATGGATATACACAGTGCGATGTAGAAATGAAGTGCATATCAAGTAGAGGAGTGCCGTAGACAGGCGGGCCCACATGCGGCTGATGAAGAGTCAGTCGATGCCGACATGGCCCAGTGCACGGCGCTGGTTAAACGAATATGAGACGGGATGTGATGCTATTCATGAAGGGAAAGACATTGCTGTTTAGTCATGTCCGTGCTCATCTGCCGCTCTATGTGACAGCTGTAGGCTGCATGGCGTTAGCCAATATCATTTACTCCTTATTCCCCACCTTGCTAGGGCGATTCACTGATGAGCTGCAGATGCGGGGGCTGGCGAAGGAGTCCGTGATTCATTACAGCTTATGGCTGCTTGGAGTTGCTATCGGATATGGCTCCTTGTTTGGAATTGGACAATATTTGAATCATCGCCTAGGACGTAAGTTTGAATTCAACATGAGACAGAAGCTGTTTACTCAATTTACAAGATTAAGTGAGCACTATTATTCGAATCATGGTGTAGGCAAGCTGCTCAGCTATTTCATGAATGATGTTACCTCGGTTCGAGAAACGATTGCCAACGGCGTGAACCAGACGACGAATGCGACGATCCTGCTCCTGTCGGTCATCATTATGATGGGGGTAAGTGGCATTCCGCTATATTTGGTATTCGTGTGCGTGCTGCCACTGCTTACGATTCCGCTGTTTGTCATTTATTTCGGACCGCGCATTCGCACTCGTTCTCGTGCGGTGCAGGATTCCCTTGCGGCGATGACGGAGTCCGCAGAAGAGCAATTCGGTGGCATGAAGGTGACGAAGACATTCGCAGTTGAGCATGTGGCAGAAGAACGCTTCGGCGCAACAGTGGATCAGATTTGCAGCAATCAATTAGGGCTTGTGCGGATGACATCTCTCTTCCAAGCGCTCATTCCGTTCGCTGGCTCACTTTCCCTCGTTATCGCAATAACGTATGGGGGTGTGCTGTCGATGCAGGGACAATTATCCCTTGGAAGCTTCGTTATGTTAACCCTGTATTTGCGCATGATTATGACACCCCTGCAGCAAATCGGCAATGTCATCAATGTGATGCTCCGCTCACGAGCTTCTCTTGATCGCTTGAACCGGCTGTTGAATGAAGAGCCGGACATCCGTGAATATGCGGGTGCTCAGCCAATCTCGGCGGACGATGCTGTGATCGAGATCAGGAACCTGACATTTGCCTATCCAGAGGAAAGTAGAGAATCATTAGCTGATGTGAATATTCAGATATCAGCAGGCAAGACGCTCGGCATTGTTGGCAAGACGGGCAGCGGCAAGTCGACACTAGTGAAGCTGCTGCTTCGCGTCTACGATCCTCCGAAGGGGACAATTCGGATCGGAGGCCAAGACATCTGTGAAGTTACGCTAGAGAGCCTGCGTACCCAAATTGGGTATGTGCCGCAGGATGGATTCCTATTCAGCACGACTATTCGAGATAATATTGCATTCTATAACCGAAATGCTGCAGACGAAGCGGTTGAGGAGGCGGCGAAGCAAGCGGACGTATGGGACAATATTATGGGATTTCCCGATCAGTTCTTTACGAAGCTGGGAGAGCGCGGCCTTACCTTGTCCGGCGGCCAGCGTCAACGAACGAGCTTGGCACGGGGAATGATTAAGAACGCGCCCATTCTCATTTTGGATGATAGTGTAAGTGCGGTTGATGTTGTAACAGAGACGACGATATTGAACAATCTCCGGGAAGTTCGAAAGGGCAAGACGAACATCATTATCGCACACCGGATAAGCGCTGTACGCCACGCTGATGAAATTATTGTCCTTGATCATGGCAGCATTGTGGAACGTGGAACACATGAAGAACTGATCCATTCAGGCGGCTATTATGCCTCGCTCTATACGATTCAAGAGGAGGGGAAGAGAAATGCCTGAACCGACAGCGAACGTGAAGGGCAGGAACAATCATCATCCTGCACAGCCCAAGGAGATAGGCTCACGCATGGTAGGGGCTTCTCCCGAAGAGCGCAGGCAATCGTTTCGCGCTATGTTCGCTTATGCGAAGCCGTATCGCTTGACATTTCTCGCCATATTTTTATGTACATTCCTTGCAATTGGAGCGGATTTGCTGCAGCCTTATCTCGTGAAGATCGCGATTGACGATCATGTCTTGGCCGGGAAGCACGGTGTGGGCACATTATTTCTGATTGGCGGCAGCTATTTGCTTCTCGCGCTGCTTAGCTTGCTGTTCACCTATATTCAGGCGAACCTGCTTCAGAAGGTGGGGCAGGGCATTGTCGGCCAGTTGCGGAAGGATCTGTTCAGACATATATCAAAGCAATCGATGTCATTCTTCGATCGCCATTCGATGGGCAGCCTCGTAACGAATGTGTCCAGTGACACCGAGACGATCAACCAGTTCTTTACTCAAGTGCTGTTAAGCGTAGTAAGGGACGGCATGTCGCTTCTCTTGATCGTGGCGTTTATGTTTTCGCTCGATGCGAAGCTTGCGATGTTCTGCCTTATCTTGTTCCCAATTATTTTGGCGATTGCTATCGCTTTCCGGAAGGCGCTGCGCTCTGCTTATCAACGCGCACGGGGTGAGCTGTCAAGGCTTATCGGATTTTTGGCGGAGAATCTGTCGGGTATGGGCCTCATCCAGGCGTTCCATCAGGAGAAGGAGCAGACAGAGCGCTTCACGGCGCAGAATCGGAAGTATTTGCAAGAGAATCTGCGCGAGGTGAGCACGAGCATCATGTTCAACCGCTCGTTCGATGTGCTCGGCAATGTGTCGGTCGCATTCATTGTGTGGCTTGGCGGCATGGCCGTATTGGATACGTCATTGGCGTTCGGGGTTCTGTATGCCTTTATCAATTACATTCGGCAGTTTTTCCAGCCGATCAACCATATTACCCAGCAATGGAACACGCTCCAATCCACAATCGTATCTATGGATCGCTTGTGGCGCATCTTCCGCATTCAACCTGAAGTACAGGATCCGAAGCCAGAGCAGGAGCATAATGTAGTTGCCTCTGAAGTGCAGGGCCAAGTCGACTTCAATCATATTCGCTTCGCTTATGTTGATGATCGCGACGTGCTGCATGATCTGGATTTGCACATTAAGCCAGGTGAGTTCATAGGCATCGTAGGCACGACGGGAGCTGGCAAGAGCTCACTTGTGAACCTGCTCGCGCGCTTCTATGACGTCAAGCGGGGAAGTATTGAGATTGATGGGGTTGATATCCGCCGACTGCCGCAGCATACGCTGCATCAGATTGTCGGACTAGTGCAGCAGGATCCATTTCTGTATTCGGGATCCATTCTTGATAATGTCCGCTTATTCCAGGATACCGTATCGCGGGAAGAAGTGATCTGGGCCTGCAAGTCGGTTGGGGCGCACAGCCTGATCAAGCGCTTGAAGCATGGCTATGATACAAGGCTGTCTGATCGCGGGAGCGGTCTATCGGCGGGAGAACGGCAGCTGATTTCTTTCGCTCGGATTCTCGTGTTCCAGCCCCGCATTCTCATCTTGGATGAGGCGACGGCACATTTGGATTCTCATACCGAACAGCTCATCCAGCAAGCGCTTGAAGTGGTCTCAGAGGATAGAACGACGCTCGTGATTGCTCACCGTTTATCGACGATTCAGCATGCAGATCGCATTATTGTCATGCGGCATGGCCGCGTTGCAGAGGAAGGGACGAACGAGTCCCTTATTGCACAGAATGGATATTATGCAGAGCTGATCCATCATTCGCGTTCGTACCCAAAGACAGCCCAGCAACAATAATCTGCTGAATACGATGCATCTTATCTCCTGATCGCAACACAGAGCTAGAATAGGGGATAAGGTGCATTTTCATTTCTGCCTATCCGCTTGTTCTAGCCCCCACGACTTATTCAAATTTCCATCAAAGAAGCAGCACAGGATGGCTTCTATCACCAAGTTTCAGTTCTCTCGCGATATCCAGCATCAGTATTATCCTCTCATTCACTATTTAATCCTTGGCCGCATATCATGTGCCGGTACCCACGATTATTCTGTTATTTTATCTAAATTAAGTATTAGATTATAATTATTATTGATAAATGCATCTCAGTGTGCTAAATTAATAACACACTTAATAATAATAATTATTATTTAAAACATAAAATAAAAACATGCGGAGGCGATATTATTGAGTAACCCGACGAAACTGACAACAAATCAAGGCGCCCCAGTAGCTGATAATCAAAACTCGAAAACAGCTGGACAGCGCGGTCCAGTGTTGTTGGAGGATTACCATCTCATTGAGAAGCTTGCGCATTTCGATCGAGAACGTATTCCTGAGCGTGTCGTCCATGCTCGCGGTGCAGGGGCGTTCGGTGTGTTTCGTCCGTATCAAAGCATGTCTAAATATACAAAGGCAGCCTTCTTGCAGGATCCTTCCATTGAGACGAAGGTATTCGTGCGTTTCTCTACGGTCATCCATGGAGGGACATCTCCTGAGACGCTTCGCGATCCACGCGGATTCGCTGTGAAGTTCTATACAACCGAAGGCAATTATGACTTAGTAGGCAATAACCTGCCTGTGTTCTTTATTCGGGATGCGATTAAGTTCCCGGATATGGTGCACTCCCTGAAGCCGGCTCCACATACGAATATCCAGACACCAGATCATTACTGGGACTTCATGTCGCTGTCTCCTGAATCGACCAATATGTTGACATGGTTATTCTCAGACCTGGGTATCCCGGCGAATTATCGAGAAATGGACGGATTTAGCGTACACGCCTTCAAATGGGTGAATGAGGAAGGCAAGGTTGTCTATGTGAAATATACGTGGAAATCACTTCAAGGTGTGCGCAGCCTGACTGCTGAAGAAGCGGAACATATTCAAGCGAAGGATTTCAACCACGCTACTCGTGACTTGTATGAATCGATCGAAGCAGAAGACTTCCCAGAATGGGACTTGTATGTGCAAATGATGGAGCCATCGCAAGGGGATGATTTTGATTTCGATCCGCTTGATCCTACGAAGGTATGGCCGGAAGAGCTAGTGCCGATGATGAAGGTAGGACGGATGACATTGAACGAGAACCCGGCGAACTTCTTCGCGAGCGTAGAACAGTCTGCCTTCTCGCCAAGCGTACTGGTACCTGGCATTGAGCCATCGGAAGATAAGCTGCTGCAAGGCCGCTTGTTCTCTTATCCGGATACACAGCGCCACCGTCTAGGGACAAACTATTTGCAAATACCAGTCAATTGCCCGTTTGCCCAAGTTCGGAACCATCAGCGCGATGGAGCCATGAATGTGAATCAGGATCCGTCTCCAATTAACTATGAACCGAACAGCCATCCCGGCGCATATGTTGAAGCTGGAGGGCAATACGCAGAGAGCGAAATGCTCCTCGACGGCACGACGATGCGGCGTACGATTAGCAAGACGAATGACTTCGGGCAGGCTGGCGATAAGTATCGCACCTTAACCCCAGAGGAGCAATCGCGATTGATTGCGAACTTGGTGAACGACCTCAAGCAGGTTAGACCTGAGGTTCAAATGCGCGCATTGTGCAACTTCTTCCGTGCCGATGCGGGCTATGGTGCCCGAATTGCGGCTGGCCTTGGGATTGACGTAAGTGCGCACACACAACATATGAACTCATAACATGCTCTTAAGTAACGACGAAGACAACGATAAGAAAGGTAGGGACCCCCATGAATCGCAATTCGATGATCTCATTCGTACAATCTGACAGTAAGCGAGAACCCGTACATTTAACACAGCAGAGAGAAGCGGTCTTATCGTTCGTTAATCAAGCCAAGTCCCCCGCAACCGCGATTGAAATTTATATTGGAATGCGTGCGACCACGAAGCGCATTTCACTCTCTACGGTATATTGCAGCTTGAAATATTTTGTTAAGAACGGTATCGTGCGTGAACTGAATGAAGATCACACCTCGAAGCGGTATGAATGCATTGCCAAATAAGTACTTGAATCCTTGATGGATTTTATCATTTACATGAGGAAGGATAGAGGCTCAGATTTATATCTGAGTCCCTATCCTTTTTTTGCGTGACCATACCCTGATGTATTCCTTGGCTGCTCCCAATTAGATTGCAAAAAGAGGCTCTCATTTTTTGGATCTGGGGCATCTGATGGTAGCGCTCGAAGACCGGCGATATGGTATATTAAGGGGAGAAATGCGTTTCGCTTGGGTCGCACATGGTCAATGATTAGAAGGAGAAATGGGTATTGATGCTTAATCCAGAGCAGCTTCAGTCGCTAAAAGAGCAGATTGAGCTTGTTCTGCTGCCTGCAGCAGACATTCGCAGTCTGAATGGGGACGACCCCGTTCAAGTGTCCAATACACCGGTGGATTGGGAGGTTATTGGCGCAGGGAATTATGCGGTCGTCTTCAGCCATAAGCAATATGCCTCTGTTGCCGTAAAAGTGTATGCAGCAGGTAGGAAGGGGTTGGACGACGAAGCGGAAGTATATCGACGTCTGGGCAAGCATCCTGCCTATTCGGAATGTTATTACGTCGGGCAAGGATATTTGATATTGAAGCGGCTACCTGGGGTAACGCTGTATCACTGCCTCCGGCATGGGGTATCGATACCACAATCGGTATTGGACGATATTGATGAAGCGCTGGAGTATGCATCCGCACGAGGGTTGACCCCAAGAGATATCCATGGCAAAAATGTCACCAATGATTGTGGCAAAGGGTATGTCGTGGATGTATCCGATTTTCTGATCCCGCAGCCTGACCGCATGTGGGGAGACTTCAAGCGGGCATATCGGTTGTTGTACAAACCGTTGGGTCTGAAGTGGGGAGTGCCGGTTCCGGGGTGGCTGCTTGAACTGCTTCGCAAAAGCTACCAGATTTACCGTAGACGCGCGGCTGCGACGGGCTGCAATAAGAACTGACCATGCGAGCGGGAAGGAAAATACATGGGTAGTAGAAAGTCATAGTACTAGGGGATTCATATGTAGCAATGTCCATACACGGTGTCAGATAGGGCTGGCATGCCTCAGTATGGTGCAATATAAATGTAGTCATTATTGCCGCGAAGGGAACGATAAGATCATGTCAACCGAGAGACAAGGCCTGTCTTCAGACAAGAAGTGGGACAAGCAAACAGTAGTCGTGCATGATTGTCACGATGAACGGCATTTCGGAGCAGTTACAATGCCGATGTATCAGAACAGTCTGTTTACCTTTTCATGCCATAAGGAATTTTATGAGGCATTGGATTCTCCGCTAGAGCACCATCTCTACTCGCGGGGCAACAATCCGAGCGTCAATGAATTAGAGCGTCGGTTGGCTCTGCTGGAGGGAGGGGAAGCAGCACGCTGCTTCGCTTCAGGAATGGCGGCGATCTCTGCGGCCATTATGTCAGCGGTGAAGGCCGGTGATCACGTCATCTGTGTGGATCATGTCTATGGGCCGACTCGTGAAATGCTTGGCAATTACCTGCACCGCTTCGGGATTGAGACGACATTCGTGAATGGGGAATCGATTGAGAGTATAGAAGCCGCTGTTCGGCCGAATACTTCGATGTTATATCTCGAGAGCCCGACAAGCATGACGATTCGACTTCAGGATCTGCGTGCATGTGCAGAGCTCGCCAAGCGAATCGGAGCGACAACGATCATTGATAATACGTGGGCGACTCCGATATTCCAGAATCCGCTGGAACTCGGTATTGACTTGGTGGTTCATTCCTTGACGAAATATATTGGCGGACATAGTGATATTATGGCTGGGGTTATTATCGGTTCACATGAACGGCTGCAAGAAATCGGACGCCAAGAATTTCTGTTATACGGCGGAATCATGACGCCGCAGACAGCATGTCTTGCGATGCGCGGACTGCGCACGCTCCCACTGCGTATGGAGCGGCTGCAGCAGAATGGTCTTGCTGTGGCTGCGTATTTGGATGAGCTTCCGTACATTGCACGAGTAAATCATCCCGGACTGATTACTTATCCGCAGCATGAGTTGGCGAAGCAGCAAATGAGTGGGTACGGGAGCTTGTTCTCCTTCGAGATGGCGCTTCCGCTTGAGCAGGTGCTGACATGGGCAGATCGGCTGCAAATGTTCCGAATCGGGGTCAGCTGGGGTGGCTATGAGAGCTTAGTGCAGGTTGTTCGTCCACTAGCAGGGCAAGAGGGAGAAGAGCTTGTCCTCGTACGGCTGTACGCAGGACTTGAAGATCCTGAACTGCTCAGTCAGGATATGTGCCGCTCCTTCGAACAATTGGGACTATCGTAGAATTAGAGGTATATAGGATAAACACAAAAGAACTGGCTGCGCAGATAGACGCGTCCAGTTCTTTTTGCGTTGCAGCCATCATTTTTCGATACAGAGGGTAATGTTGAACTCGCACTCCTCATCTTCGATGTAGGCTGCAATCTTGCGCAGCAAGGCAGCAGCCTGTGATCCTGAAGCTGCTAAGTCATACTTGAACTTCATCTCTTCTTGGGATAGTACAACTTGGTGAGAAGCCGGAGAGAAGCTACCCGTTTCATCTCGGAGCGTATAGCTTGCGTTTGCAAGCAGCGACTCGTTGGATGATCGAGGCATAATCGGATTGAATACACTTTTTTTCCCGCATAGATCCTCATAAATTTGTAGCTTCTTCAACCAATTGTAATACATCGAAGAGCTCTTGAACCCGAAGCCTTCTGCCATTTCATGAATACGATTGCTTAGACGCAGCTTCTTTATGGTATCAATTTGTTCGTCTCTCTCAAGGGACTCAATATCCTGAAGAGAAGGGAAATTCATACAATCAGCTCCTTAGTGTGATGAAAATCTCTTGGATTGATTTGGATAGATTATAATCTGTCAGGATCAGAAATACAATGTGTCAATTGTGTTACGAGGTGCAATTGGTTACATGAGAAATGTACGAACTGAAGCAGAATGTTTTAATAATTGTTGAAATTACTCTTCAACATGGCTCTTTTCGATCTGCGTGAGCCCATCCCTATGAGATTCATGTGGAATGATAATTCTATTATTATATCATAAATTGAAATAAAATTTCAGAAGCGTATAATAAGAATAGAGGACAAAAATGACATGTTCTCGCAAAAAATAGGGCTTAATGGATTCAGCAGCAATTATTCATGAAGGCGTTTACATATCATGTAGAGAATTGGAGTTTCTAAGGAGGAGAAAGGTTGCGCACACGATCATTAGCTGTAAAATCGGAACATATTATCATCGGACTAATGTCAGGTACTTCACTCGATGGGATTGACGCCGCAGTCGTTTCCATTCAGGGGGCGGGAGTAGAGTCTCGGGCAGATATGATCGCCTTTCATTGCAAGGAATATGATGATGAGCTTCGAGAGCGACTGAAAAGATTGTGTACAAGAGGCGGAACGAGTACAGAAGAAATATGTATCATGAATGCCTATATGGGGGAAATGCTGGCACAGGCGGCGCGCGAGGCGGCAAGCAATGCTGGAATCTCGATGGAGGACGTCGATTTCATCAGCTCACACGGCCAGACAATCTGGCACCAGCCTGTCGTAGATAGGGCAGATCGATGTGCGGTTCCTTCCACTCTACAAATTGGGGATATCTCAATCATTGCCAAGCATACGGGTGTCCCCGTTATCGGAGATTATCGGCCGGCGGATATGGCAGTTGGCGGACAGGGAGCACCATTAACGCCGTATGCGGACTATCTGTTGCTGCGAGACTCGGAAGTGGGCAGAATTGCGCAGAACATTGGCGGAATTGGCAATTGTACGATTCTTCCTGCTGGCGGGGATCAGAGCACGGTGACTGCCTTCGATACGGGTCCCGGCAATATGCTGATCGATCAAGCCATCTATCAATTATCGGGCGGGGCATTTGGGTATGACCGCAATGGGGAATGGGCGTCACGCGGCCAGGTGAATACCGAGCTGCTGGATGAATTGCTTGCACATCCATACTACGCCGAGCCGCCAGTGAAGACGACTGGACGTGAGATGTTCGGTACGGATTATGCGCTGCATTGGATCGAGCATGGCAGAATGCTGGGGCTGTCGGCTGAGGATATCGTTGCGACATTCACCGCATTGACGGCCCGCACGATTGCGGATGCCTATCGGCAGTTTGTATTTCCTCAACACCGCATACGAGATGTTATTGTCAGCGGAGGGGGAGCACGCAATGCAACACTGATGCGCTGGCTTGCGGAAGAGCTGCCGGAACAGAAGGTGACAGCCTCTGATGTGATGGGATTGCCGGGAGATGCGAAGGAAGCGATCGCATTCGCCCTGCTTGCAAATGATTTTATACACGGGATTCCGAATAATTTGCCTCGTGTTACCGGAGCTGTGCGTCCAACCATTATGGGCAAGCTGGCCATGCCATAATCCAATCCATAGCTATGATTGCTATGAAGTAGATGAGAATTTCTCGGCAATAGGACTTACGATTGCGTTCTAAGATTCATCACAATGCTGTGGGGGGGATTGGGCGATGCCGGAAGGTCGTCTTGCTGCGAACAACGCACAGTTTCAGGATGCTTGCGCGCTGATTGATGATGCAATAACGAGTGGAGATATTCCAGGGGCCGTCTCGCTTATTTGGTACGGTGGTCATGCGTTCGAGTATGCTAGGGGCCATGCAGTGGATACAGATAAGCATAGGATACCAGTCACGATTGATACCATATACGATTGTGCTTCCTTGACGAAGATTGTCGTGACACTCCCGTTACTATTGATGCTGGTTGAGTCAGATAAGCTTAACTTGGATGATCCTGTGGCCATGCACATGCCCGAGTTCAGCGGCAATGGAAAAGATTCGATTACGATTCGCCAGTTGCTCGCACATACTTCAGGCCTGCCTCCTCATCGGGATTTGTATTCACATGGGTGGTCACCTGATGAGATTGCTCGCCATCTGGATCAAATGGAAGTAGAGTATCCACCGGGAGCAGGCTGTCAGTATAGTTGTCTCGGCTATATTGTGCTCGGTAGACTTATAGAGCGCGTATGCGGAGAGTCACTGGCTTCAGCGGTGGAACGAATGCTGTTGAAGCCGCTCGGCATGGTGGACAGCGGCTTCAATCCCCCACAGGAGGCTCGTTCACGAATAGCGGCTACGGAATATGATTCGCGGCTAGAGGAGCATTGCTGGGGACGGGTTCATGATGAGAATGCAGCTGCGATGGGCGGCGTCGCCGGAAACGCAGGGCTGTTCGCTTCGGCACGCGATCTGGCGCACTATGCCCGCTTGTGGGTAAACAAGGCTGAGCAGGATGGAGCGGAGGGCAATTTGCTGTCTAACCGTGTCATTCAAGAGGCGCTCCGTTGTCAGACTTCCAATATACCCAATGCAAAGCGAGGACTCGGTTGGGTGCTGCAAGGAGATACCGCTGATTTTGCTGGAACAGGATGGTCAGCCTCCAGCTTCGGTCATACAGGCTTTACGGGTACAAGCATATGGATCGATCCTGAAAGGGGTATCGTAGTGGTGCTGCTTACCAATCGCGTGCATTATGGACGGGATAAGAGTATATCAGAACTGCGACGCCAATTTCATGAAGCCGTCCTAGCAGCAATCACAGAATAAAGTTGATTTGTCGGCATGAAACGGAGAATTCACGTCCCTTTATCACGATTTTCGTCTAAAACCGCCTGCTGTTCGCTTTGAGCGTTCGGCAGGCGGTTTTGTCTTTCGCTATAATAGATGAGCCAAGTTATCATTTTGGTTATGCATATTTCATGATATAGGATATAATGGAAATCAGCTGTATGTGGAAATATGTCGTATTTTCAATGTAAAAGGGGTACTACGATGACATTACCGATTCTTTATATGGTCATTCCTTGTTATAACGAGGAGGAGGCCTTGCCAATTACGACACCCGTACTCATCGAATTGCTGAAGGGACTCGAACGGGATCAGCTCGTATCAGCCGACAGCCGTATCGTGCTTGTAGATGATGGGAGCCGAGATGGAACGTGGCAGCAGATCGAGAAGGCCCGCGCCGCTCACCCTGTTATTTGCGGATTGAAGCTTGCTCGCAATGCCGGCCATCAGAAGGCGCTGTTAGCCGGACTTATGTACGCGAAGGAGCATGCGGACTGCATCGTGTCGCTAGACGCCGATCTTCAAGACGATACCGGAGCCATTCGAGAATTCGTGCGCAAGTTTCATGAGGGATACGAGGTCGTATACGGTGTTCGCAACAGCAGAGCAACAGATACATGGTTCAAGCGCTGGAGTGCTGAATCCTTCTATAAAGTGATGCGCAAGATGGGTATCCCATTGGTATACAACCATGCAGATTATCGCCTTATGAGCCGGAGGGCTGTAGAACACTTGAGCGAATTCCATGAAGTGAACTTGTTCTTGCGAGGAATCGTACCGCTGATAGGATTCCGTTCTACAACAGTTGCCTATGACCGTATGGAGCGTGTTGCAGGTGAATCGAAGTATCCGCTTCGCAAGATGCTGTCTTTTGCATGGGATGGCATTACGTCGTTCAGCATCAAACCTATGCGCTTTGTTACAATGCTTGGCTTCATCAGCCTGGGAGCGAGTATTATTGCCGGAGGCTACACGCTTATTTCCAAGCTGACAGGACATACCGTGTCCGGCTGGGCTTCATTGATGTTCTCGCTATGGTTCATCGGCAGCATTCAGCTGCTGGCGTTAGGTGTGATCGGAGAGTACATCGGGAAGATATATAATGAAGTAAAACGCAGACCACCCTATATTGTGGAGACGGTGCTGTCTGACGCATACGTGGCACAGAATGAGGCGCAGCCTTCCTGGCCGGGTGCCCAGCGTGCAGAGGTGAACCGATGAGCCGTGAGCAAGCGGCCAGGAAGGGCTGGCTGGGATTGTTCAGCCGCTATGCGGTTGTCGGCGTGATTAACACATGCATTGGACTTGGGATTATTTATGCACTGATGCACCTTGCTGGATGGGATCACTTCGCATCGACATTTGTCGGGAACACCATAGGGGTGCTGTGCAGTTATGTGCTCAATCGCCGCTTTACGTTCCAATACGAGGGGGCGCAGCTCAGCAGCTTCATTCGGTTCCTTGTTATTTCCTTGCTCTGTTATGCAGCAGCCTACGTGCTGCTTCATCCTGCATTCTCGGCGCTGGTTACGGGGCTGTTAGGCTCGCTGCCGCAATCATGGCAGCAATCGCTGATTGTGTTATGCGAAGCGGGTGCTTACACCGTAACTTCGTTTGTGCTCCATCGACTGATTACCTTCGCCGCACCATCGTCAGCATCTGAGCCTTCTTCCCGTGTGGTGCGAGCGAGCGACGGACAACACGGAGAGGACTATGACAACTACCGCAGTGCTGAACGCCAATAAATGAAATGAGGCGCTTCCCCATCTCGGGGAAGTGCTATTCTTTTTAGTTAGGAGAGTGATTCTTGGCATGAAACGAAAAGATTGGGTATCTTGGGGTTCCGTTCTAATCGGTGCTATCATTTTAACATGCATTTTGTTTACTTCGCCTTATATCGGAGTAGCAGATAACGGAGACTTTGATCGTATCGTGCGGAGCGGGGGGATATCGCCGCTTAATGATACGTTTACATATGAGGACAAATATTTCGGATTTAGTCATTCCAAATATGATTACGGCCCATTTGCTGTCAATTATGCGTCTTCGCAGGTGTTGTTTGTCTTCATTGCAGGGCTGCTTGGACGGGTGCTCAATCCATCCTATTTCCCGATGCAGGCAATGGGCATTGTATATTCATTGCTGCTATTAAGCACACTGTTTGTTATTGTCCGCTACGCTTGTGCAGGCAAGCGGTGGCTGCAAATCACAGCAGCGCTCTGTGTGCTGTTCATGTTTTTCGATATTGGATATGTCGGTTATTTTCATTCCTTTTTCGGTGAGTCGGTTTCCCTGCTGTTTCTATTGTTGTCCACGGCGATTGCGGTTATTTTGGCAAGGCAGCAGCATCCTTCACTCACTTGGCTAGTCCTATTGTTTGTCTGCGCGTTTATATTGGCAGCCTCCAAGATTCAAAATGCGCCGGTTGGCTTGGTGTTTGCTTTATATGGGCTTCGATTGTACAAAAAGCGGCCGGATCGAGCTTGGAAGCGGGTAATAGCTGGGGGAGCAGCCTTCATGATCGCGACAACTGCGCTCATCTATGTATTCGCGCCTAAAGAGTTAAAACAAATCAATTTATATCAGACGATCTTTTTCGGAATTTTAAAAGATTCTCCTCACGTGTCAGAGGACTTGGATGCACTAGGCATCCCTCAGAAATATGCGGTTCTCGCTGGAACGAACTATTTTCAATCCGATGTCCCGATTAAGCAGGATGCGCCTGAGCTTACGGAGCATGTTTACTCCAGACTTGGACATATGGACATTGTTGGCTACTACTTGCGTCATCCAGGTCGGATCATTGACAAGCTTGAGGCTGCCGCTGCGCAGGCGACATTCATTCGTCCTTATTACCTAGGGAGCTATGAGAAGGAATTGGGTGAGCCACGTGGTGCACTATCGTATACCTACAGTACTTGGAGTGAGGGCAAGAAGAAACTAATTCCTAAGAACTTTACCTTCTTCTTCATCTTCTTTGTACTATACATTGGCATCGTGCTGAAGGAGTACATTCGGAATAAATATAAGCGCCAGATGCTGGATGTCACACTCATCGTAGCCTTGATAGCGATTATCTCCGTCGCAGTGCCACTTGTCGGCGATGGGGAAGCCGATTTGGGCAAGCATCTATTCCTGTTCAATGTGAGCTTCGATATTATGATCGTATTTACGGTCATTTGGCTCGTTTCACAGGTGCGCCGAATATTCGACCGTTCGCCGGAGTTGTAATAGTGGACGAAATACAGTCATTGATATAGCTACGCATAGGGAAAATCCCCTCGGGCCGCAGCTGCACATCGTGAGATATCGATGATTCAGCTACGGAACTCCGAGGGGATTTTTATACTGCCTAATCTGTTATAGATCCTTAACATTGTTATGCATAATGGACAAGATTCTGCGGAACGTTTCCACTTCTTCCTCTGTTAATCCCTCAATTGTTTTCTGGTAAGCTTCAATGGATGGGGCAAGAATGTCTTCTTTGATTTCTCGGCCTTTGACAGTCAAGTATACACGAAGTGATCTGCGATCCGACTCATGCGTTACTCGATAGATAAAGCCTTTTTTCTCGAGCTTGAACAGCATGCGAGCTACATTCGTCTGGTCTTTATGCAGCCGCTCAGCGAGTTCCTTCTGTGTGATTCCTTCCTGCTCCCACAACACCACCAAGATCTCCCATTGGTCGACAGTGATGTCGAAAGGATTTACAACCTTCTGATAATAATTCGTAAGCTTCAAATCTGCCCGATGAACAATGACTCCGATATACTTTTCTAATTCCAAATGCGGACCCCCAGATTCATTCACATCGTTATTATAGCTGTTCAAATACGCATGCTTTGAACAACCCCTATCGTTGTTATGACCATTATAGGTAAGGACAAATAACGTGTCAATGAAGCGGGACAGTTGTCGATTGAGCGACGAATCCGGGTTACTTCCGTGTCCTCAAGGCTGTGCTGCTGCCTTCCCAACAACGCTCATGACGATCTCGGCAGCCCGTTCATATCCTCCTGCTTCGCGAAGAGACTTGCCGATGGCATGGGCTTGCTGCTTATAGGAAGGGGTATGCAGCACTTCGAGTAATGCGCTCCGCAGCACTTCTGGCGTGAGACCTTGATGATCCACGATAACTCCAGCTCCCCGGTTCTTCACTTGCATTGCAACCATAGGCTGATCGGACGTTAATGGAATCATGACGAGCGGCACATCGTAGTATAAGGCTTCACTTGTGCTGTTCATGCCGGCATGTGTAATGAAGACATCCACTTGCTGCAGCACTTCCAATTGCGGCAAGTAGGGTTCAATAATGAAATTGTCTGGAATCAAGTCAGCAAGCGGCTCCATATTTGTCTCTTTGCCACAGGCTAAAATGAATGTAATGGATTCATTGCGAAAAGCCTCAAAGCATAGCTTGTAAAATTCAATGTTGTTGTTCAAAATGCTGCCTAGCGAGATATAGACGGTATGTGCATGAGGAAGCTGACTTCGATCCAATGTAAAGGTTGGGGCATCCATGCGCGGTACGATGGATGAGCCAGTGAACACATAGCTGTCGTCCAGCAATTCTGCATTTGGCTGTAAATCACGGCTGAGATGCACGACCTTCAGCTCTCCATATGCGTTGAAAATATCAGACATGTCAGGGGCGGATAGTTGATAGCGATCCGCTAATTGCCTTGCGATCTCCATCGAGGAATCATAGATTGCCTGAATTTCCTGCTCCTCCTGCTCGGTCATCAGTTGTTCTGCTCCGAGCGGTTTCACGAATACGAACGAAGTGATGGAGCATACAGCAGGGATACCAAGACGCTCTGCTATCATTTGTCCGCCCCAGCCGCCTAATAAGTAATCATAAATCAAATAGTCGTAAGAGCCCTGCTCAGTGAGAGCAAGAACCTCTGGAATGATAGGTTCAATCATGCCGCGCAGGATGAAATGAATAAATTGGTAAGGATGCTTGTAAACTTTCGGCTTCAATATCGGATCATCCGCAAATGATCCCCGGGCGTACGTGTAAGTAATGACCTTTGCACCTGTTGCTTCAATCCGTTTGCGATATTCCTCGGTGCACACATAAGTGACTTCCTCACCACACTTTACGAGCTGCTGAACCAAACCTAACGATGGATTCACATGTCCTTCAGCAGGAGTAATGACAACCAATGCACGTGCCAAATCGTCCACCTCCAATAATGGATACTACATTGATGAATGTGACTGTACAATGCTGTGGGCTTTCATCGTAATGCGGAAAGACGTAACGAAACTGAGAACAACGAAGCAGAGTTGTAGAACCAATGCCATCATGACACCCGTGAAGATTCCCAATTGCAGGCTTTCACTTAGAGCTACAAGGGCCCCACTTATCCCTATGCTTACAGCTATGCTGAATGAATCGATGAATTGGAGTGTGGCGGATACCTCGCCCTCCTTGCCTTCCTCAGCCAGCTGCAGAGCAACTGCCCCAATTGTTGGGGTGGCTAGCCCGACTCCAAATCCGGTAATGACCTGCGAGATCAAGGCGAGAGCAACGCCGCCGCCTGACAGTCCAATGGAAGTGAGCACAAGCGAGACACCCACAATCATGATGCATAAGCCAACCCGAATTCTCCTCTGTCGGCCTTCGCCTAGGTCCCGTCGGTCAAGGCGAGCTTGCACCCATGCGGCGCCAGACCAACTTAATGCCCCAGCTGCTACGATTAGACCCGCGAGATCCTCAGTTATTCCTCTCACCTTCGTTAATCCGAGCACGACATAGCTCTCCGTTGCGAAATAGCAGGCGATGTAGAGTGCTCGGGTTACGATTATGGCAGGGAGACCACGCGTTACCGTGAATGTTCCCTGAGGCAGCAGACGACGGAGCGGATGTACCATAATGGCAATCCCAATTCCGGTGAGCACTACGCCTAACCAATCCGTAATTCGGCCTAACCCGGTCAGCAGCAATCCTGTTCCGATAGCGAGCAGTATTGCGTATAACTCTTTGCGCCCGCCCCTGATCTCGGAACTGTTTGATTTCTGTATGCTCCGGAAAGAAGGCAGTGTCATACAGAGAGCGAGCACGATAAGAGGGAGCACGAGCCAAAACACGAATCGCCACGATAAATAGATCGAGATGAGGCCTGCGACATAAGGTCCGATTAATGCAGGAAGAACATAAGCGGCTGAGAAAGCTGCCAATATAGAGGTGCGCAGCGAATCCGGGTATCGAACCGTTACAATGTAATAGACACAGGTGACGAGGGAGCCAGCACCAAAACCCTGCAATGCTCTTCCTGCAATGAGCATATACATATGGAAGGAGAGAGCAGCTATGATGATGCCAATGACAAAGATAGAGAAAGAGACGAGAACGGATGTAATTACGCCATGCCGATCAATTTGTTTGCCGATAACCATGGAACCGATAAGTTGAAATAATAAGAAGGTACTAAAGATCCAGCCGTACAAATGGATGCCTTGCAGACTGTGTGCGAGTGTGGGAGCTATGGTAGTAATGGCGAGACCCTCGAAGGCGACAGTAGATAAAATGAGTATGATGCCGATTGTCAACGCCCGATACGGAACTTGAAAAATTCCGGTGTCTGCAGAACGAATTCCAACACACCTCCGTTCAAAAGTTATAATTGCCTTGACAATAGTAGTCATAGCAACTAATTGGGTAAAAAGAGACATAACCGTTATGTATGGATACAATACAATGGTTATGTCTCTTCGTCGTCCTAGATAGTTGCTACGACTATTATATTCACAACAATTATTTATGTCAATACCTGTAAATTTGAGTATTCACTTAGCAGGAGCTGCAGATTACCATCTGATCCACAGGTTTCCCTTCCAAGTCGGGATATTCGCCCAGCGCTTTCCTTTTGCATCATATTTCACTGTACGCACGGTTACCGTCTGCGGCTTCAATTCTCCAACCTTCTTGCCATCAATGGCTTGGTAGAGTGGAGTTGTTGCTGTTAACTTGACACGCTGGCTTTGTTCTGGATTTAGTATCCATGCTTTGCCTTGATAACTATTGATCTGATACCAGGTAAATCCGGACTCATCAATTTGCTCATTGATAATAGGAAGTGTCTGCGCTGCAAGATTGCCCGTCTGCTTGCCGTTGGGCATGTTATATATGGTTGTATTGGGGCCGATTGCAACGAGTTTGGAGTAGGCATTCGGGTCTTTCATCCACGCTGTTCCCATCCATGTAAACACCCGATACCAAGTCGTATCGTGCTCATCCTTCGATGCTGCTTCAATTGAAATCACCTGGGGCTCCAAGAGGCCTACTTTTTTACCGCTGATCGAATCATAGAGAGTCGTGTTTTGTTTCAGGTCTATCGACACGATTTCTGTCGTAACAACTCCAGTTGTATCTGCTGCTTGTGCTGCAAATGCTCCTGTTGCAGCTATCGTACTGAACGTTAAAGTCATAGCCATCACTGCCACTAATTTCTTCATTATTGAATTCTCCTCTCTCATGGTTATACAATGGTATGGTTTACTGCTAAGGTGAACATTCCGATTACTGGTTACTGGACTTGTTGTCAGATACCAACTTTATGTGAGGCTTTCTCTAGGATATTAAAGTTTACGATGAGGACATGAAGGTATCATTTATAGGTGACATAAGGAATGTTCCCCCGCCTTGTTTAGTATGTAACCGGTTTACATGGTAGTGAAACAATATTTTGGAAGGAATGATAAGAGTGAAGACATTGTGGAAATGGCTGCGCCGTGGATTGTTGACGGTCATCGTATTGTTTATTCTGCTTGCTGGAGCGGCGTATTTTTACATTCAACCGACTACGGTATTAGGCTGGCCTCCTCAAGTGGATGTGTCCTTGTCAGAACGTTTGGAGCAAATCGTACACAATCGTTCTCTTACGATACAATTTAGCGAAGAAGAGATTAATGGACTGGTATCCAAGCATATGCAGGAGACAGAACCTTATCGCTCGTTGAAGGAAAAGTGGAATATTAGTGGGATGAAGACAGAGCTTGCGAACAATGAATTGGAAGCAACGATTCAATTGGAGCCTATCTCTTATGTTCAAGCAGAGCTCAAGATTACATTCCAATTAGAGTGGGATGATAGCAGTCAATCAGTACGTGTAGTGCCGACTGATGCCCGCGTGAAGGACATTTCAATCCCTCTCTCATGGCTGTCATTGCAGACGAAGGAATTTTCCCTATCGTCAGAGCTGCCGCATTTGGTTAAAGTAAAAGAAGTGAAGTTCTTAGAAGATGGCTGGAAGTTCCGCTTTGGGCTGAAACTTTAGTACGGAGTAAGATAGCCTATTTGTTGCCGATTGCTAGGTTCATGTTAGGATTGGTGTGTTAGATAGGACGATAGAAAAGGACGTGACAGTTTGCCTAATCGTGAACAACTGCTCCAATTGCAGATGAATTTCCGCTCTATGTTGCGTGGGATGCGCACCCAATGGGATCGGCATTTGGAACTGCATAACCTCAATGTGAATATGACTCAATTTGCAGTACTGAATCTTCTATTTCGCAATGGGGCAATGAAAGTAACAGATGTAGCAAAGGAGCTTCGCTTGACACCGGGAGCCGTGACGGGCATAACCGATAAGCTCACCTTGCTGCAATATGTTACACGCAATCGAGATGCACTTGATCGTCGCATTAATTATTTGGAGCTTACAGAAGCCGGGCATGAGAAGGTCAAGGCGGTGGAAATCCAGCGTGAGATTGTGTTCTCACGCTTCTTCGAAGGAATTCCGGATGAAGAGTTGCTTCATTTCATTCACATCTGTCAGCAAGTCAACCTCAATCTGGATGAAATATCACAAGTTGGGGAGTAATAATAGCATCACATGATGCTGGATGGAATTATGGACATGAGAATGTCCGCGCCTCCTGCGACCAAGGAGTGAAATGACCGTGAGCAACGGTTGGTGGTTGATCGTTCATGCTGTTGTTGTGCTTGGACTTCTCTATATGCTGTATGTCATGCAGAAGAGGCATGTGTCCTTTACGAAGCGGGTATTTGCTGGGCTCGGCTTAGGGATTGTATATGGAGCGCTTCTCCAGCAGCTATATGGAGCTGGGCATGATATTGTACGTGTGCTCAACGATTGGGTGTATATCGTGGGTGGTGGCTATGTACGTCTGCTGCATATGGTCGTCATTCCGCTGATTATCGTATCTATCATTTCCGCGATCTTGCATGTGACGACGAGAACGGGTGTTGGCAGGATGAGTGCAGTGATTATAAGCATCCTGATCGCGACGACTGCCGTTGCAGCTGCTGTCGGCATCGCATCTGCGCTGGCCTTCAATTTGTCCGCTGTAAATATGGAGGCGGGACAACAAGAGACAGAACGTGGGCAGCACTTGAGTGAACAGGTCGGAGAAGTGCGTGATATGACGATCCCGCAGCAGGTACTGGAGTTCATACCTACGAATCCATTTCTCGATATGACAGAGGGAAGAAGAACTTCTACCATTGCAGTTGTTATTTTCTCTGCCTTTGTTGGAATTGCAGCATTAGGTGTGGCTAGGAAGAAGCCTGAGCATGGGCGAACGTTCACCTCTATCATTGATTCGCTACACGCGGTTGTTATGCGGATGGTGACATTGGTGCTTCGATTAACGCCGTATGGTGTTCTTGCGTTGATGATTCGCGTTGTGTCTACGACAGCACCAGCGGAGATATGGAAGTTGGGCCGATTCGTAATTGCTTCTTACGTTGCACTGATTGTCATGTTTATCATTCACCTGCTGCTTCTTGGGTTATCGGGGATATCGCCTGCACGATACGTGAAGCTCGCAACTCCTGCCTTGGTATTTGCCTTTACGTCACGTACAAGTGCAGGTTCTATTCCGATCAATGTGGAGACACAGCGGGATAAACTTGGAGTACCGGAGAGTTTTGCGAATTTTAGTGCGTCGTTCGGCGCTTCAATGGGGCAGAATGGATGTGCAGGCATATATCCTGCCATGCTGGCCGTTATGATTGCACCTACTGTGGGAATGAATCCGCTCGATCCATGGTTTATTCTGCAGCTCATAGCAGTTGTTGCGATCAGTTCCTTCGGTGTTGCGGGTGTTGGAGGAGGAGCTACATTTGCCGCACTAATTGTGCTGTCCTCGATGAATTTGCCGGTTGGCTTGGCGGGACTGTTAATTTCTGTAGAGCCCCTAATTGATATGGGGCGCACCGCGCTAAATGTAAATGGATCCATGCTGGCGGGCGTATTATCCTCTCGTTGGCTAAGACAGTGGGACAAGGAAGCATTTCTCCGTGGTGAGAGCCGTTCACCTTCCGGGGAAGAATCGTAGTTGAATATCGATATGAAAAGTTAAGCATTACAAAAGGCTCGTCATATGGACGAGCCTTTTTGTCATTCTAGTATACTGCATAGAGTGATATGGCGATTATGACACTCGTCTTCCCGTCACAAGGGAGATGATGAACAGAACGAGGAAGATAAAGAACAGTACTTTGGCGATGGATGCTGCTGCTGCGACGACCCCAAAAAAACCAAACACACCTGCAATTACAGCGATTACTAAAAATATAGCTGACCATGTAAGCATAAGCAGTTCCTCCTTGTTATAATTTTACGAAGATAGGATTGGGCCGAGTAGATTGTCTATGCTGCTCGATTGTCGTGGCTTGCATGATGATTACCACAGCTGGAGGACAGCTAAACAATTGGGTATTTTTGTTTCACAGTTCTGCTTTCAGGGTATTTATTCATAATTGGTATACGGAAAATTGTGTTATGCTTGGGAATGCGGAGAAAGGCGGTATTCATCTATGTTATTGGAAATTAGTGCATTACTCGCAGCAGCAGCGTTTGCGGTGCTGGTGTTCTATCTGATTCAAACACTGCTGTCAGCCAAACGCTCTCTGGAGCGGGCTGCCGATACCCTTGAGCAAGTACAGCAGACCGTGAATTTATTGAGTGGCGACTTGCAAGGTGTCGCCAAAAATGCAAATGAACTCTCTCTAGAGCTGTCTGAGCAATTAAAGAAAATGGAGCCAGTGATGGACTCTGTTCAACATGCCGGTGAAGCCTTGAACGAGATCTCAATCGCTGCGAAGCAGGTATCAGTAGGACTGGTTAAGGGGGTACGTCGAGCCGCAGGGCGATTTGAACGTAAGCCCGCCCCTGATAGACGAGTGTCTAAGGAGCATCAGACAGCAGCGTCTGCGCCTGTACCAGCACCGCTGCAGGCGGATACTGCTGTGATAACACAGGAGCCACTGGGTGAAGCCGAGCATAAGCAAGAGCGTGAACAATCACCGCAGGGACAAGGCCATTCCCATTCCACAGCTAGCCAACAGCAGGATTGGAAGGAATGGGTCGATATTGGGACGAAGCTGTGGCAATTGTGGAGACAGCGCGCATAGTGCGGGAGAGCCGGTTAACAGTTTGGTTAACCGGCTCTCGTTTTTTTTCACAGGCAAGTAACAAAAAGAGATGATCTTCTTTGGCCTTTTCCGGTATAGTGGTAGTTGGGAATTATGGGGGGCTATGTCGAAAAGGCACGAACTATATCATAATCGATGAGGGGAGGAGAGTATGATGAACGTTCTCGTCGTTGATGACAATCCGACGAATGTCATGCTCATTCGGGAAATCCTTCGTAAAGCTGGCTATGACGGAGTGCAGACTGCTTCATCAGCCCATGAGATGTATCAAGTTCTTGGGATGGATGGGCCTCTTGGGCCTATGTATGTACCGGATATTGATCTTATTTTATTGGATATGATGATGCCGGAGATTGATGGACTGGAAGCTTGCAGCACGATCCAACAATACTCTGAGCTTCGGGACATTCCGATTATTATCGTAACGGCGATTGGGGATTCCAATATGCTCGCAGAGGCATTGGATGCGGGTGCGGTTGATTACGTCACGAAGCCGATTAACAGGGTGGAGCTGCTGGCTCGAATTCGGCTAGCGCTGCGCTTGAAGCGAGAGAAGGATTGGCATAAGGAACGTGATCGCCATATTCGCGATGAATTAAGCTTGGCCGCGAAGGTGCAGAGCTCTGTGTTGACAGAGCCTTATCAAGATGAACATATTACGATCAACGCACTATATCAGCCTTCTGAGGAGCTGGCGGGAGATCTGTATGCTTGGTTCCCGCTGGGCCAAGGCAGATATGGAATTATTATAATCGATGTTATGGGGCACGGCGTATCCTCTGCGCTGCTGTGTATGTTCATTGCTTCCGTTCTTCGGGACGCCGTCATGCAGATCGAACAGCCGGATCTTGTGCTTAAGCGATTGAATACGAAATTCCATCAGCTTCATATGAACGGGAATTTAATGCTCTATTATATGACGGCATTATATGTGGTTGTTGATACGAACAAGGGATGCATCCAGTATGCGAACGCAGGACACCCTCCTGGCGTTGTCATGATGGAGGATGGTGAGCTCATAACCTTGGAATCTACCGGATATCCAGTAGGCATGTTCCCAGAGCTTGAAGTAGAGACCAAAGAAGTGAAATGCGACTCACGTGCTCGAATTGCAATGTATACGGATGGGTTAATGGAAACGGCAGGCAACAGCGTGGAAGAGGCTATGGAGCGCATTGCCAATATTCTTCGACACGAGAAGACGCTGCAGAGCAGTTCATGGGACGAGCTGTTTGCACCTGGTTCTGATGAGGACAGTGAGGATGACAAGTGTCTGATTTGGGTGGATGTTCATTGATTTAGAAGGAGGAGCAGACAGTGAAGTTACGCACGAAATTAATTGCTGGCTTCGTTCTGTTCATGCTTATCATATCCGGACTTGGCTGGGTGTCTTATGATCGCATGAGCAGCTTGCAGCAGGATCTGGATCAGATTTATACGGACAGCTTCCGCAAAGTGGAACTTGCCTTTTTGATTCGGGACGACATGGACAATATCGCCAGCGTGCTGGTGACCGATATGCTAAACCCGAATGTTAACGGCGAAGAACTGTTGCAAAAAGGGAAGGTTTACCGTGATGATATTGTTAAATCGTTCAGGGAGTTGACGGCACAATATTCAACGGCGCAAGAGAAGAAGCTCATCGAGCTGGCGATACGCGATTGGGACAAGTACGACGAATTCGTCAACAAGTCAGTAGAGCTCACCACCAACAATAAATATGAAGAAGCCAACGCATTGCGAAATAAAGAGGGATTGGAATATCAACGCAACTTGAAAAACAGTGTGGCCGATTTGGCCAATCATCATGAGATGTCGATCGACAATCAGGTGCTGGAAGCGAAGAAGCATTATGAGCAGTCGATTACTTTGACGGCCGGTATAATGGTGCTGGGGCTTGTCGTTTCCTGCGCGATTATGTTGTGGGTCATCCCAAGTGTGACACGGAATTTGAATACGATGTCCATCATGATGCGCAGTCTTGCCCGTGGAAGGCTTCGTATTGTACGTAAGCTTGAGCCGCATACGAATGATGAGATTGGAGAAGTCATTCAAGTGTTCAAGCGGATGGCAGAAGACTTGGAAGCACGCAAGAAGAATGAGGAATTGTATCGGAAGGCTCAAGAAGAGCAAGCATGGATCGATGGAAATGCAGCACGTGTTACAGAGCTTCTGAATGGAGCCGCTACATTGAATCAGGTGGGGCAGATGTTCATTAGCGAGTTCGTGCCGACACTTGGAGGACAATATGGCGCCCTGTATATTCGGAATGAGACGGATCAACCAGATGTATTCGAACTGTTCGGTACTTATGCAGCTGCTGACGATTTGAAGGCTGAGCGAACAATGGTTGTTGGGAAAGGCCTGCTCGGTCAATGTGTCGTGGATGAGAAGCCAATCATTATAAGCGACATGAAGGATTGCTCCATTCGAATTGAATCGGGCGTATGTCAATCTCAACCGATTGAGCTTATCTTATTCCCGATAATGTTCGAACGCAGAGTGATTGCGGTGCTAGAGATGGCATCATTGACGAAGATGTCACCTGTACAGCACCGACTGCTCGAAAAGCTCGCACAGAAGCTCGGGGTCATCGTACATACGATCTCCGGACGCTTGCGTGTAGAGGAATTGCTGCGTGAGTCACAGGCGCTTGCCGAAGAACTGCAATGCCAGTCTGAGGAACTGATGACACAACAGGAAGAATTGAAGCGCTCGAACGAGCATCTGGAATCGCACACAGAAGCATTGAAGCGTTCTGAGGAGATGCTCCAGCGTCAACAGGAAGAACTGGAACACTACAATACGGAACTGATCGCGAAGACACGTGCGCTGGAAGAACAGATGCTGGCAACCCAAGAGAAGAACGAAGAGCTCGAAGGAGCGCGAACGATATTGGAACGCCAGACATTGCAGTTGGCCTTGGCTTCGAAGTACAAGTCTGAATTCCTCGCTAATATGTCTCATGAACTGCGTACTCCGCTTAACAGCTTACTGGTGCTGTCCCAATTGCTGGCGGAGAATAAGGAAGGGAACTTGGGACAGAAGCAGGTCGAGTATGCGCGTACGATTAACATGTCCGGTTCGGATCTGCTTAAAATGATTGATGAAATCTTGGATTTGTCCAAGATCGACGCAGGTAAGATGAAGTTGAATTTTGAAACTGTCTATTTGAGCGAATTGGCCTCCTTTATGAGCGACAGCTTTGAGACAATTGCAGAGCAGAAAGGGCTTGAGTTCAAGGTAGAGATAGATCCAGATCTGCCCAGCTCTCTAGTAACTGATGGGCATCGAGTGAAGCAGGTTGTACGCAATTTGATTGGCAATGCATTTAAATTCACAACGAAGGGCTCAGTAACCCTTCACATTGCGAAGGCGAAGCCGGAGCAATTGCCTTCCCCGCTTCAGGAAGCGGTTGAGCCTTATTTGGCGATACATGTTGTAGATACCGGGATCGGCATTCCGAAAGATAAACAAGATTTGATCTTCGAAGCGTTCCAGCAGTTGGATGGTACAACTAGCCGAAATTACGGCGGCGCAGGGCTCGGTCTGTCCATCAGCCGAGAGTTGGCAAGACTGCTTGGCGGCAAGCTGCAGCTGGTTAGTCGAGAGAAGGAAGGCAGTACGTTTACCTTCTTCCTTCCGATGAAGGCGGTAGAGCCTTCATCGATTCCAGTTAACTCCACCGTTGCTTTGTATGAAAAGGCGATCGCAGAAGCCCAAGCGGCACTAACCGTAGAGGGCGAAGAGGGGCATGCATCAGAGGAACGCAGTAAGCTCGTCAAGCCTCATATGCCGCAGATATCTGCGAACCATGAGGCTATGCCTCTTACTGCTTGGGAAGAAGCGTTGCTCAAGGAAGTCGCTGTTTCCGAAGAAGTGGACGGACATAAGTGGCCATTCGGAGAGAAGAAGCTGCTGATCGTTGAAGATGATGGTCCGCAGCGACAGTCTCTAATTGCCTTAATTGAAGGAGCGGACGTAGCCGTTACCGCGGTCTCTACCGGAACGGAAGCACTCAAGGTACTCGGGGAAGAGAATTTCGACGGTATGGTGCTGGATTTGCTGCTTCCTGATATGACAGGATTTGAATTAATGGATGAAATTAGTCACCACTCCCGAATCCGTCGTATCCCGATCATTGTATACACTGGCAAACTGCTGGATGCGAAGGAAGAGACGGAACTGAAAAAGCGCGCACAGAGCATCATTATTAAGGATGTGAAGTCTCCTGAACGTCTGCTGCAAGAAACGATGATTCTCTTGAAGCGTTCGGAGGAAGTTCAGCTAAGCGATGAAAAAGAAAACCAGGGACCAAGTGATATGCTGCTGTCAGGCAAGCGGGTACTGCTCGTCGATGATGATGTGCGCAATGTATTTGCGCTATCAAGCGTGCTAGAGCAGTACGATATGAATATCGTGTATGCTGAAAATGGACGCGAAGCACTTGAAGCATTGGATGGGGAAGAGAATTTCGACCTCGTTCTCATGGATATGATGATGCCGGAGATGGATGGCTATGAAGCGATGCGCCGTATTCGCGAACAGCCTCGATTCGAGAAGCTGCCGATCATAGCACTGACGGCGAAGGCGATGAAAGAAGATCGCAATAAGTGCATTGAGGCAGGAGCGTCAGACTATGTCAGCAAGCCATTTCAGACGGAACAGCTGCTTTCATTGATGCGAGTATGGTTATATAAATAACAGGTAAGCAATATGTTGACATGATGAATGAAGGAGCAAGGATAAGATATGAACGGAAACGGGCTCGGTTTACATGATGAGAGAAGAAGACCCCAGGATTCGGACCGAGAACGCATTGAGATTGAATTGCTGTTAGAAGGGGTTTATCGAGTTTATGGTTATGATTTCCGGGACTATGCGTATCCTTCGCTCAAACGGCGCATTTGGCATCAAGTGCATGAGGAAAAGGTAGACACGATTTCGGAGCTGCAGGGCCGAGTACTCTATAATCGGGAATGCTTGCAGCGTTTTGTCCGCAGCCTATCGATCCCCGTTACCGAAATGTTCCGGGATCCCTCCATGTTCTTGGCATTTCGTCAACAGGTCGTCCCTATGCTGCGTACGTATCCGTATATTCGGATATGGCATGCGGGTTGCTCGACAGGAGAGGAAGTATACTCCATGGCGATACTGCTTCATGAGGAAGGGCTGTATGAGAAGACCAGGCTGTATGCAACCGATATGAATCCGCTATCGCTGCAGAAAGCCAAAGAAGGCGTATGCCCGATGGACAAAATGCGCACATACACCAAAAATTATTTGGAGGCGGGCGGGACAAGCTCTTTCTCTGAATATTATACGGCTTCTGGAGAGGGCGTTGTCATTCATCCTTACTTGCGTAAAAATGTAATTTTTGCAGAGCATAACCTGGCAACAGATCGATCCTTTAATGAATTTAACGTCATCCTATGCCGCAATGTAATGATTTATTTTAATGAGCCGCTGCGCAACCGGGTTCATGATCTTTTCTATGAGAGCTTGGCGCCACTAGGTGTGCTTATTGTCGGAGGCAAGGAATCCTTGCATTTTACAGGGAGAGAATCTCAATACGAGGAGATCGATCGTAACGAGAAGATTTATCGTAAAATACGGTAGGAGGCACAATTGTGAACACCTTGGAACCAATCAATATTTTGCTCGTTGACGATAGGCGCGAGAATTTACTTGCACTTGAGGCCGTGTTGTCCGAGGAAAGCTATCGCTTGGTCAAGGCTACTTCAGGCGAGGAAGCTTTGCGCCACTTGATGAAAGAGGAATTCGCCGTTATTGTGCTGGATGTTCAAATGCCAGGCATGGATGGGATCGAGACGGCCAAATGGATTAAGGCTCGCGAGAAGACGAAGAATATTCCGATAATATTCGTATCCGCGAACTATAAGGAAACCGAGCATTTATTTGCTGGATACTCAGCGGGTGGGGTTGACTATATGGTCAAGCCATTCGTCCCTCATATTTTGAAGTCGAAGATTCATAGCTTCGTTGGTATATTCCTGGCACAGAAGCGGCTGCAGGCGCAGAAGATGCTTCTCCATCAGAAGACGAAGGAACTTGAGCGGATGAACAGTGAGCTGGCAGCTGCTAAGGAAGCAGCGGAGCGTGCGGCACTTGCTAGAACACAGTTTTTAGCAATGATGAGCCATGAGATTCGAACGCCGATGAACGGGGTGCTCGGAATGGTTGATCTGCTGCTCGACACTGAGCTGACAAGTGAGCAATCGAACTATGCGGAGTTGATCCGCAAGAGCGCCGATACACTGATCAGGACGATTAATAACATTCTTGATTTCACCAAGATGGAATCAGGCAAGCTGGAATTAGAAGAATTTCCGTTCGATACGAACTCGCTCATTACAGAGGTTTATGAGCTGTTCATGGTCGAGGCGAATAAGCGGGATCTGACCTTGTCGTATTCAATGGATGAGGATGTGCCATCGTTATTGTATGGAGATATGCTGCGCGTCAGGCAGATCCTTATTAATCTCGTAGGAAATGCAGTCAAATTTACGAATCGTGGGAATGTCAGCATTTATGTGTCCATCATCGAAACGAAGCGCACGGGGGAAGGCAATAAGTTCCATGTCCAGTTCGATGTACGGGATACAGGAATCGGTATTCCAGTCGATAAGATGGAAGGGCTGTTCCAGCCATTCGCACAGCTTGACTCTTCTATGAACCGCAAGTATGGCGGAAGTGGATTGGGGCTTGCCATTTGCAAGTCGCTTGTCCAATTGATGGACGGGGATATTCGTGCCATACCGGTACCAGAAGGGGCCCTATTTACATTTGACGTATGGTTGAAGGAATGTGGCGAGTAGCCGTCGCATTCTTTTCCCATTGTTTCGATTTAGATGAAGAAGGTTATTTACCAATAAAGTACATTTAACAAGTTTACCTATGTATAGGAGAGGAACATGATGAACGGAAAAAAGTTTGCAGTTAAGACGGTACAGCAAGAGGGACAAGTAATTGTCCAGACTTGTGGAGATTTGGATTTGGCAGCAGCGAAAGAGTTTCGTTCCACGATGGAACCGATTGTGAACGATGCGAACACAGAGCTTACCTTAGATCTGAAAGAGCTGACGTATATTGATAGCACAGGGATTGGAATCTTGATCTCGATATTGAAGATGCGTCATGAGCAGAAGTCAGCTTTCCGTATTGTAAATGTACCGACACATGTCCAAAAACTATTTGATATGACAGGTATTTCGAAATTTCTGACCCCACAAGCCTAACAAATGAACGATGAAAGGGACTGAATCAGAATTATGGAACACGCAAGAGAATGGAAGCTCGTTAAGTTATCATTGCCAGCACAAGCCGAATATGTGGAGTTGGCACGGTTGACTTTGTATGGCATCGCAAGCCGTATCGGATTCTCCTATGAGGATATAGAAGATATGAAGGTAGCGATTTCGGAAGCTTGCAATAATGCAGTGCTATATGCGTATGATTCGCAGGGTGGAGTCGTTGAAGTACTGTTTGAGGTTGCTGAGGATGAGATTGGGATCATCGTACAGGATGAGGGAGCGAGCTTTGATGCAGCAAGCAAGACCAGTGGGATGGAAGGCTTGCATGACAAGCAGCTTGAAGATATTCAGGCCGGTGGTCTTGGATTTTATTTAATGCAGGCGTTGATGGATGAGGTTGAAGTGATGAGCGTCGATGGTCACGGCACCGTTGTGAAGATGAAGAAGCGCCTGCAGCGAAGCGGGGAACTTCTATGAGTGCTGTCCCTCAACAACATTCATCCGAGGAAGCAACACGGCTCATACATGAATATCAAGCTACAAATGATAATGAGATTGCAACGATCCTCATTCAGAGATACGATCCCATGGTCAAGATGGCCGCAGGCAAGATTTCACGCAACCGTCCGGACTTGTATGAAGATTTGATGCAGGTCGGCAATATGGCATTGATTCGCTTATTGAAGCAATTCGATAGTTCGTTAGGTGTTCCGTTCGAAGCTTATGCGATGAAAAGTATGATTGGGCATATGAAGAACTTCTTGCGGGACAAGTCATGGTATATACAAGTTCCACGCCGGATTAAGGAAAAAGGTGCGCTCGTACAGCAGACCATTGATGAGCTGACAATGAAGCTTGAGCGGTCGCCTAATGTAAATGAGATTGCGGAGAAGTTGGAATTGTCCGTCGAAGAAACTGTCGAAGTTCTAGCCGGTCGAGAGTGCTATCATTACGTCTCCTTAGATACCCCATTATCGCAGGATGAGAGTGCTGCGACATTGGGAGAGCTGATTCGCTCTGAAGCCGACGATTATGAATCGGTGGAACGCAAGATGGATCTGATGGAGGCTATGAAGGAACTCAAGCCAGAAGAACAAAATGTATTGGCACTTATATTTAATGAAGGATTATCACAGCGTTCGGCTGCGGATCGTCTCGGCATTTCCCAAATGAGCGTATCGCGCATCCAGCGGCGTGCAACGGAGAAACTTAAGAATATATTGACATCGAATAATTCTTCGTAGAAAAAATGAAGATGCTTGTCTATATAGACAGCATCTCCATTTTGTGCCTGCTATGATGGTCTAGATGCAATTCTCATGAAAGATTAGATACCATTTACTATTCCTTCTTCAACTCGTCCGCAATTTCCTCTGCTACGTCTGCAGATGCTTCCTTCAACTGATTTGCAGTGTTGGCTGTTGCTTCCTTTACGGTTGCAGCGAACTCCTTGGACGCTTCCTTCACGCTGCTAACGACTGCACCCGCTTTTGATCCAACCGTTTTTACGGTTTCAGCTGTGCGGGATCCAAGATCTGTCGCCATTTCTTTTGTTTTGCCGCCTACTTGCTGTGCCTTATCGCTTATATCTGAGCGCAGCTCGCGTCCGGATTTCGGCGCAAGCAGCAGAGCTGCCGCCGCTCCTATCGCGCCCCCGATGAGAAGTCCCTTTACAAATGTGTTGCAATCCATTTTTGCGTTATTGCATTCTGTGTTTTGACTCATACTAACCTCTCCTTTTGTGGTAGTCGAATGTCTTACTAGAGGATTACACAATTTTAGGAGGTTTGAAACAGAGGCACCCATTATCTGTACCTATCGAGCGCTTCTCTTGCGGTCTCTTAGCCACTGCATCGCCATAATGGTAAACAGAAGCCAGATTGCACCTGCTGTGTATCCGCCCAGCACATCGGTTACGTAATGAACACCCAAATAAATGCGGCTAAGCCCGATGCATACAATAAGTAATACCGTAAGCACAAGCACATATCCGGCAGGCTTGCCCTGTTCTTTTAAGTGAACCCATATTAAATATCCAATCATGCCGAAGAAGGCAGTACTAACCATGGAGTGACCGCTTGGAAAGCTGTAGCCATGTTCAACGACCCAGTGTTCCCAGTCTGGTCTTGCCCGCTGGAAGCAGATCTTCAGGCCTTCATTGACCAAGGCGCCTCCCAGCGAGACAGTCAGAAGGCTTATGGCGTCCCATCTGCGCTTGTACACGAAGGCAAGGAGTACAATAAGTATGCCAGCCAACGGTACAACGACACGGCTAGATCCGATATGGGTGATCCATGTGACGACAGTTGTTAAGGTAGGGGAGGCTGCTTGGCGTACCGTATCCGTTACGTAGCGATCGAAGTCAGTCGTTTGATTCAGAAGAACACTTCTAGTGATAAAAAAGAAAACGATAGCCAAGATAAGTGTCGCGGCAGCTCCCCCCAGAAGATTTAGTGCGAACTTGCGTTTTGCTTCTGGCGAAACGCCCCGATATTGTTGTTTCACAGTTGTCAACACTTCTCCTTTAGGTGTATGTTTACATTACAAGATGTCCGCTGATGATTCTTAAATCACGATTTATGGACAAAAGGTAAATATGTAATATCAATAACATATTTCCATGCTTTGTTGCAACTGGAAGAAATGAAAGGAAGACGAACATGAATGAACGTCTAGTAGAGGAAACACGTAACGGCTGGCTGGAGTGCGAGCATCGCGGTGCAATCTGTGGTGTCGATCGCCATCTGCAGCCTCAATATGCGCTTGGAGATATATATACACCGATGTTCCTGCGTTCGGCAGGCAAGCCATTGCAGGCGATCCCTGTTGTTCGCAGTGGGACACTTGAGCATTATGGGCTGCAAACTCGAGATTTAGCGTTGATGACAGCGTCTCACCGAGGAGAATCCATTCATATTGATACGATGGAACACATTATGCAGTGTGCGGGCCTCGAAGAGAATCATTTGATTTGCTCGCCCTCTTTTCCATTGAACGAAGAAGTGAAAGAGCAGTATTTGCGAGATGGAGGAGAACGCCGGAGAGCGTATCATAATTGTGCTGGCAAGCATTTCGGCGTCCTTGCATGGAGCCATATGATGGGCTGGGATCTGGCGACTTATACGGAACCTGAACATCCCGCGCAGCAAGAGATTACACGTACAATCGGCGAGATGGCAGGTGTTGATCCAGAACAGATGCATGCAGGTACGGATGGCTGCGGTTTCCCGGTGTATGCACTTCCGCTTCAAGGACTCGCAACGGCGTATGTGAAGATCGCCTGCCCAGAGCTTATTAAGGATGAACCGACTCGCCAGGCTGCAGAGCGCATCCGCAATGCAATGCAGGAGCATCCATTATTAGTTGGCGGTACGAATCGGATTGACTCGCTGTTGATGGAGGATAAGAACATCATAGCCAAGGGCGGCTTCAAAGGAATATTTGCCTTCGGACTTCGTCGTGAAGGTCTGGGCTTCGCCTTCAAGGTAGCGGATGGTTCAGATGAGGAATGGGCGCATATTGTTGCATCGATTCTCGAACAGATTGGTTATGAGGAGAAGTCGACAATTGAGCGTATTCGTCGCGTGTTCCCAGGCACAATTCGGAACGACAACGGTCGTGTGGTCGGTGAACAGAAGACGGTATTTCAGCTTCAAGCATTGAAGTGAGCGGTATGATGCGCAATTTCGTTGTAGTATGACATCATAGAAGAGGTGAGCTAATGAATCCCATACTCTTAGAGGTTATCGGTACGACAGTGCAAGAGGTGAAGGAAGCGGCGCTGCATGGAGCAGATCGCATTGAACTGATTACTGCATTTTCAGAAGGGGGACTAACCCCTAGTCTCGGGCTCGTTGAAGAGGCTATAGCTTCCGTAAGTATTCCGGTTAATGTGATGGTACGGCCGCATAGCCGTTCATTCGTGTATGATGCGGACGATCGAGCAACAATTGTTCGGGATATTCGCTTGTTACGTGAAACTGGAGCGAATGCTATTGTTTTTGGCGCGCTTACACCGGAAGGGAAGGTAGACGTCGATTTGCTTGAGAGAGTGTTGGAGGCAGCCGGCGATTTGCCGCTGACCTTCCATCGCGCGATCGATAAGTCTGCCGACCTGCTTCAAGCCTTGGATGTTCTGCTTGTTTACCCACAGGTGACTACTGTACTGACATCGGGCGGTCAGCCAAGCGCTCTGCAAGGCCTTGCGTGTATCCAGTCCATGGTGCGGCAGGCTGCTGGCTCGAATCTGGGGATTTTGGCTGGCAGTGGCCTGACCGCGGAGACGGTGGTTGATTTCACAAGGGAAGCAGGAGTGAAGCAGGTTCATTTTGGATCGAATGTACGCATAGGCGGTCATGCCCTAGCACCAATTGACCCTGAACGTCTGCGGGCTTTGCGGTCGTCGCTCAATACAATTACGGAATAATAAAAATAGCTCCCGAGCCGCTTTGCTTATGCACTGTGCGCTAGGAGCTATTTTTCGTTTGGTTGCAACTGGTGATGCGATACGACAAAGTATTAGGAACGGCGTAATTTGCCGAGCTCAGAGACAATCGCCTCTACTTCACTGATGCTGAAAGCAGGCTTGCTCATAATGATATCGTAAATATCCTTAATGTCGTCATATTGCTCTACGGAGAACGCTGAGGACTGCATCGCTGCTGCCGTAGCCATCTTCAATTTATCCTTGATCACATCAATCATCATTTCTACATTGGCTTGCGTTCTTTCATTGGAAACCATGGTTCTCCTCCTTAGACGCTATTGCGATAACGTCCTATTCAACATGTCCGTATTGTATCACGAAAGCAGTGGAAACAAAACGATATCCTCGCGTAATTCAATGTTCGTCCCCGAGGCATTTCTTATGCTTCCTTCCTTATTGTGCCTTGCTTGGCATCGGTGGAATTGTACAGTAGAATGTGAATCATGTAGCAGAATGAATCATGTAGCAGATTGAATCATGCATCAGATTGAATTATGAAGTAGGATTGATCAAGAAGTACAAAGAACAGAAGGAGCCCTCCGCCCATGCAAGTCAACGGCAATATGAATAAGGTATACGAACAGAGCGGCCAGAGAACGCGCTGTACGATAGATCGTCTCCAAGATTGGCTGCGGCAAGTCGCAGACAAGCATCAAGGTCAGAACGTTATGTTCGTCTGCATCGGTACCGACCGATCCACAGGAGATGCGCTTGGACCCTTGGTTGGCACCCGACTTGCGCAGCGTGGATTGCAGGTGGTAGGGACCATGGAAGAGCCATGTGATGCCACGAATTTGCAATCCCGGTTATCTGCGCTGCGGGATCATGTTGTGACGGTTGCAATCGATGCTTGCCTCGGACATCCAAGCTCCGTAGGACAATATCTGGTCAGCCACTCCTCCTTGCAGCCAGCAGAATCGGTTGGCTTAGCTATGCCAGCGGTGGGTCAGTACAGCATTGCTTGTGTCGTGAATGTGAATGGCCCGAAGCCGTATTGGACATTGCAGACGACTTCCTTGCATCACGTCATGAAGATGGCGGACGAAATAGCGGATGCTATCATCGAATCATTTCTTCCCGAGCCAAGCATAAATACCGAATAACCTCCATACAAATGATGTCGTGGGCCAAAAAAAGATGGAGCCGGATCGCCCTCCGCCTCCATCATTCGGGTTCATACAGATGTGCGTGTTAAGCTGTACCGATCCGTTCTGGGGGAACGGATCATTTTTTACTTTCCCGGTCCGTCAGCTTGATAATGAGCTGAACTAACCCGAGAATAAATGCACTCGTGGCAAAGAAAAGTTCGAACCCTTGCATATTGTTCACCCCCCCTCTATTCGAGATCGCAGATTACTGGTGCGGGCAATGCTTGGAGTTGGCTGCTGATTCAGGCATTTATGGGTAGTGTAATATACTATATATGTATGGATGTTTTTGGAATGAAAGAATGCTTTGGACAAGCTTTTTTGAAAATTTTGTGTAATGGTAATTAAAGGTGCATATTTCGGCAGGTTCTGCATAAAATGAAGGCTTGCGAATTTGAGAACGTACCAAAAGGAGAGAGGGATAAGCGATGACAAGAATACAGGTGGATGCTAACTTTACGATGAATGTAGAACAGCAAGGACAAGGCCCTGCTGTCATATTGCTTCATGGCTATTGTGGAAGTTCGAAATATTGGGAAGCGATAATGCCGATGCTGGCGCAGAACTATCGCGTCATTGCTCCAGATTTGCGAGGTCATGCCAAGTCAGATTCACCTGTAGGCGCATATACCATTGAACAAATGGCTGACGATGTGCTTGCGCTTGCCGATAAGCTCGAGCTATCGCAATTTGTGCTGCTTGGTCACTCTCTTGGTGGATATATTACGCTGTCGTTCGCTCAGCGCTATAGCAGCCGCTTGCATGGGTTCGGGCTGATCCATTCCACGAGCTTGCCGGATACCGAAGAGGGCAAGCAGAATCGCTTGGCCGTTGTCGAGAAGCTGCAATCGCAAGGTATCGTTCCTGTTGTGGACGGATTAATCCCGAAGCTGTTCGCGCCACAGCATCTTGAAGAGCATGCCTTGCAGGTGAGCAGGGCGAAGGAGATTGGATATTGCACACCGCCGCAAGGAGCTGCTGGAGCAGCGCTTGCGATGAGAGAGCGAACTGATCGGACTTCGGTATTGCAAGCATCTGAGTTACCCGTGCTGTTAGTAGCGGGAGAGCACGATCAGATTGTGACAGCAGATAAAGCCTTTACGGCGAGCGGGGACAATATTTCGCAGGTTACGATAGAGAAGGCGGGTCATATGAGTATGATGGAGACGCCAGCGACACTTGCGGATGCGCTACACACCTATTTAGCTAATGTATTTCAGTAAGAGGCAGCAGAAGTGTTCTGATGTATTAGGGGAACGATGATATGGATGACCACGTTTAGGGGAGCTTCACTTGAGGAAGCTCCCCTTTTTCGCTATACTTGACTTACTTTTTGGATGTCTGAATCCGAATATTATGTACATGAAGCGAGGCTTTGACATGAATGAGGCGTTTAAAGCACTTGCAGATCCGACCAGGCGACAGATTATAACCTTGTTGAAGGATAAGGATATGACGGCAGGAGACATCGCCGATCACTTTAATATGACGAAGCCAAGCATCTCTCATCATCTGAATGGGTTGAAGCAAGCGAAGCTCATTCTTGATGAGCGGCGAGGCCAGCATATATGGTACTCACTCAATACAACCGTATTGCAGGAGGCTCTCGGCTGGTTTCTTGATATCATTTCATACCAGGGGAAGCGAGGGAGGGATGATTAATGAAACTACTGGATCACAATCTGGAGAGAAGGGCATTTCTGGTATTGTTTGTGTACAATGTGATTGTAGCTGGACTGATGTGGCTGGCATATCCGAAGCTTCCAGAGAGGATTGTATCCCATTTCAACTACTATGGCGCTCCTGACGGGACAATGGAGAAGACGATAGTTTTTATCATATTCTCTGCTATCTTAATACTGATCCCCGTACTTTTGCCGTTCATTCGACGTGCAGATCCGCAGCAGCACAATTACAAGAAATTCGAATCCACATACATATGGTTCGGCTGGGCATTGTCTGTGTTCCTGCAAGCTATATTCGGCGTCGTGATCGGCTATCATCTAATTAACGGGTTTCCGGTGCAATCTCTGATTTTAACTGCGCTCGGATTGTTGTGGATGTTCCTTGGCAACATGTTTGGACGTGTGCGGTTCAACTATTTTTTCGGTATCCGTACGCCGTGGACGCTTGCAGACGAACAGGTATGGCGCAAAACGCATCGTCTGGCAGGCAAGGTGTGGCTTATATCGGGTTTACTATCATGTGCTGGAGCATGGCTGCTGCCCCTTCACTGGGGTGGATACATCGGTTTACTTGTAATAGCGGTATCAGTCTTTGTCCCCATGATTTATTCCTACCTTGTCTTTCAATCTAAAATACGGCCGAGGTGATGGTGATGCACCAACGTGATTATTTACTCCGGTTAATTGAAGAGATGACTCGTATGTTTGGTCAAGCGCTTGGACTAAAGGAAAAGAAGAAGCGTGAGCAACTGATTGTCGAGTGGGATGAATTGTTGCAGCGCCGTTTTCGGATTAGCGGGGAACTGGCTGACAAGCTTCCGGCAGAGGACATCATACGACTGTTCCGGACGGGAGAGCGGCTGCATGCAGATGAGATCCAAGCATTGGCGATTGTACTGTATGAGCGGGCTAAGTTGGAATGGGAACGAAGCAGGCATGATAATGAGTCGTCGCCGTTTGGTGCTGCCGAAGTGCTGCGAAATGGTGAGAGCATGATGGGAACTGACAATGACGAGACAATATATATTCTGCGATTGATGAAGTCGTACGAGCTTTTGCTGGAAGCGACCTCGCAAGGTAGTGATCGGAGGCTGCTTCCGGTTCAAGACTCGATGGAAGCGATATATCAGGTAATCAAAGGCTATCATATTGATAATCGCTTAAGGGAGAAGATGTGGCGCTGGTTTGAGAAGGAGGGTCGTCTGGCTGAAGCGGAGGACTCTTTGTTTGAGTGGTTGAACAGTGGAGAGCGGCATCATCTTGAGCAGGCAGCAAGTCGATATACGCAAGCGTTGAAGTTCTATGAACGACTTGATGCAATGTCGGATGAGACGCTTCTAGAAGGGGGTCTAAGCCGAGAAGAGGTCATCTCGGGCAGGGAAGACGTAAGTAAGAATACAGCATGGCAAATGGAACGGTAGGAGTTATAAGCAGATGGAACAATTAACAGAGTTAGTTGAACGAGTGATTACAGAACAAATCTTAAGCAGTGCAGTGCTTAGCCAACTGCGGCGCAAGCCTGAGGAGGGCTACACCAAGGTGCTGCTCAAGCCGGTGCAGTTGCGCGGGCAGATTCAGATCCAGTTCGAGTATCATTATGATAATAAGGTGACGCATGATAATGTCCCGTTAACAGAAGCGGCCGCGAAGGTAATGTCTTTATTCGAAAGTACATTCAAGCAGGGATTGTTGCGGACAACAGAGGGCGATTATCAAGTGTTAATCAGCAAGAAATTCAAGGTAACGATTCGCAAGCAAGCGGCAGTCGTGCGCAAGGTTGAAGTGTCACATAACCGCAAGAAGCAATATGTGTTGAACGAGGGAATTCCGGTTCCATTCTTGGTCGAACTAGGCATCATGGGCAAGGAAGGCAATGTGATTGCAGCGAAATATGATAAGTTCCGCCAAATCAATCGCTTCCTCGAAATGGTGGCGGATGTGCTGCCGCATCTGCCGAGCAATCGTACGGTCCGCATTATCGATTTTGGCTGCGGCAAATCGTATCTAACGTTCGCGCTGTATCATTTTCTGCATGTAGAATCCAAGCTCCCGGTTCACATTGTAGGGTTGGACTTGAAGCGGGACGTCATCGAACGGTGCGAGGCGCTTGCTAGGCGCCTTGACTATGACGGACTCTCCTTCCAAATGGGGGATATCGCCCAATATGAAGGTGCCGATGAGGTCGATATGGTGGTGACGCTGCACGCTTGTGATACCGCGACAGATGCAGCGCTAAACAAGGCTGTACGGTGGGGAGCTCAAGTTATCTTGTCGGTTCCATGCTGCCAGCATGAATTGAACCGTCAGGTGGAGCAGAGCGTGCTGGAGCCCTTGTTGAGACACGGCATATTGAAGGAACGTTTCAGTGCCTTGGCGACGGATGGACTGCGGGCGAAGTTGCTTGATTGCGTAGGATATCGTACACAATTGCTCGAATTTATTGATATAGAGCACACACCCAAGAATATTTTGATTCGTGCGGTTCGCGGTGAAGAACCTGCTGGGCAGGTAGAGAAGACTGACCCGCAAATGTGGAACGAGTATGAGACGTTCAGACAGTTTTTGAACGCAGATCCGTACTTGGAGCATGCCCTGCAGGAGCTGTTGGAAGCTCGTGGCTGCAAGCGCACAGTATAAGTATCTAAGGCTAGAGCCCTCTCCGTTGTGTAGAGGGTTCTTTTTGATGTGGGGGAAGATAGGCAGGCTCATTAACTGGCTTGGTTCTTAGTTATGATCCAACGAATATGGGCGGCTCTCGTTACATCGCATATTGTAGGGCCTACTCCTTCTCTAGTGAGCTACATACATGAACTTCTTGGTCGAGCGACTCTATCCAGCAGTATGCTTCTCTTCAAATTCCCTCCGTTTTGGACGATATATAAAGGAAGGTAGTATGGAACAGGAACAGTAACAAATCAATGCCCATTAAAAGAATCTATAGCTGCATGGTTATAGAACAGGGCAAAGTGAGTTGTTGCAATAGAACAAGCAGGACGCCTATGTCTGGCTCGATCTTCATACAGCAAGAGCAAGATTAACGTGAATAGTGAAACGAAGCGAAGCAAGGGGATAAACTGCGAACGAAGAACCTAGGAGGTTGAACGGTCAATGACGGGAGCTTATGTAACGGATGCTCCAGAGCATTTGTTAATGTCGCTTTTGCACAGTCGTACAGTGCTTGAGGGCGACAACTGCATTGCAACGGGAGTATTGTCTTATTTAGAAGGAGATGTCATGGAGGTAGAACTGCCAGAATTCGAGCGGTTTGAACTTGGAGAGGCGCTGAAGGTGACCATATATTCGCCGGTAGGCATATTTAATTTCCATACTCAGGCTGTGGCACGGCATGAAGGGTCGTTGATGCTTATTCATCCGCCGCATCAACAGCGCAAATTTACAGATCAACGCTTATTTCCGCGAATAGAGGTACGCAAGCATGGATACGTACTGCCTCCACGACCGGCGGAAGGAATGGCAATTACGCCGACGCCAATACCGATTCATATCGAAGATATTAGTTTGAATGGGATCGGTTTCAACATTAAGGGGAACTCTTCATTCGTGGAAGGAAGCGAATTAGAGGCTGAACTGCAGCTTGGATTTGCTGTTCCTTGCCGCTTAACGATTGCTCGTATGGCGAGTCGGGAAGACGATATCTTCTATGGAGCCAAGCTTCAGGTAACCAGTGATCCTGCACAACGGTCCCTGCGTGCATTTATTATGCGGGAACAGATTAAATCACATATTGATCGCAAATCAAAAAATTCAATAACAGCTCGCCCATAACATGCTAAAATAGCAATGTACTTCACCATTACATAGAATAGAAATGGTAGGAGAGAAAGGGAGGGAGGGAGCAGCTTGAAGCGCGCTTCTCGTCATGTAAGGAACTTATTAATCGGATGTCTTGGCATCGTGCTCCTATTAAGCGCCTTACCAACATCGACGTCAGCAGCTGGGCTAAATAATCGATACCCGACTAAGGTGTTTGAGGTATTCACAGACGTTGCAATGAATCAAGAAGGGCGTCAGAAGATTAAGGACGAGTTAATTCAGCCATCTGTTACGAATGTTACGTATCAAGAAGTGGTGAACATTGATCCTGCAATTGCCGAAGTAAAGGTAGATTTACCAAATGAAGAATACGTGGTGACACCGCATAGTCCAGGATCGACTACGGTCGAGTTCAAATGGATCCGAGGGGATGGAACGGTACTTCATCATAAGTTTGTCGTTGCGGTAGTCGACCCCTCACAGGGTAATATTATTCCTCGGATTAGAGAACCTGAACAGGAAAGTTATGTGCAGCTAGGATCTTCTGAAATCAATGATTTCCAAGATATATTTGAGAATGTAGATTGGAGATCCAACCAGCCGGTACCTTATAACGAGCTTCGATCCGGAAATGGCTTCAAGAACATAACACCTGTTAATCAGAAACGATATCTTTTCAGCGCTGAGGCTCAGTACGCAGTGGATACAAGATGGGTATTCAAAGTAACAACGAGAGATAATAACGGAGCAATTATGTCCGCTACATACTTTAAGGACTACAAAATCAATCAGTCACCCAGCCTGAAAAATAATTTTGATCGTACTGTGCATTTGATGCCTGGCGGGGAAGCTAGTATCGTGCTGTCACGGTATTTTGAGGATTTAGACAATGATGAATTATTCTTTACTGCAGTCTCGGCAAACGGCCAGGTCTCATGCGAGATTAATGGGGATAACCTGCTGTTGCGTGCGAGAGCCGATTCCGCAGAGGGCATCGAGAAAATCACGATTACTGCGGATGATCAACGACAAGGTATTCCTACGCATGGAACATTAAGCATGTACATCAGCAAACCGCGCGAAGTTGGCATTGCCGGTACCTATCCAGAAGTAGATAACGGCTTTGAAGTGATTCCAGCAGGCTCCGGTGAGTATTACATGGCTCCATTTGAACAGTATCTGCCTTCCTATGCAGAGCTCGAACAGAAGGTTGCATCAGGTAATGCTCGTAAGGGAGAACTTACAAGTGGGGGCAGCCTTACATTCATCATTGATCAACAAAAGGGCCAATCTAAAGGATTTGATGAAGGACAGTATGGTCTCTATCTGTTCGATGGAACGACGGTCACGCTGGAGAGAGCGATTGAATTGTCCGGCAAAGAGAAAGTCATTCGTGAATTGAAGGAGCTGGCTGCCGCAAGAGGCGAATCATCCTATCAGATTGTGGACGCCCAGCAATGGCTGTTCACGAAGGGTGACAATAATTTTGTTCGCGCTAAGATCGTGATGGCGATTCTCGCAGAATAACAAGCAGTATCGTCAGAAGGTCAACCTAAGGGTTGGCCTTCTTTTTGATTGTCCATCATAATAGATATAGAATTGGTAGAATCGGGAAAGAAGGGGGAGTGCAGATGAAGGTGGATTTACAACAAGATGGCCATGGCAATTTTGTTGTTTTGTATGTTGGAATCGGGACAATCTTCGCTGTGCTTCTTGTTGGGTTATGGAAGCAGGGGCTGTTCTATGATCGCGATGTGGGAATGCTATCCCTCCTGCTCTGCGCAGCTTCTGTATGTATGCTTGCCGCATGGAGGTGGGATGCAGTCCTTCCATTGCCACTCATATATCCGCTTCCCCTGCTCATCGGATATCTCATTAGCTGGGTGTTAGGGCCTGCAACCGTATATGGCACAGAGATGCAAATCCTAAGAACCGCGATGCTGCAAGCTTGGATTATACTGCTCGCCATTATGCTGCACAGAGGGGGGGATCAGACTAAGCGGCTCATTACAGGTTCAATCCTGTTAGTCGGATTCTTAATCAGTGGCAGCGCTCTTGGCATGCTCTATGGATGGATACCGAATGAATCAGGTGTGATGGTGAGTCAGAATTCAGAATTGTCGGCGTTTGGATTTCGATTAGGTGGGGTTGTCCAATACCCGAATACGCTTGGTGTACTTGCCGGGGCGTTCGCGTTACTGCACTTGAACGGCGCAGCCTGTTCGGCGGCTAAAGCTCGAAGCCAACGGAGTGGAAGTGTTCGTGTACGGGTTGTCTCTACCAAATGGCTGCTTGCGGCTGTGCCGATTGTTCCCCATTTGGTCGTCCTTGGTCTTACCGAATCAAGGGGATCCTGGATCGTGTTCGGTATCGTATTGCTGGTTGGAATCTGGAGCGCTCGCGGCTATCGTGCGGAGTACGTGACGACGTTTTTGTGGTTCGGAGCATGGTCTTTCCTAGCGGCCGCATGGAGTGCCTCGATGTGGCAGAGTGGGGATGGGTGGCTGCCGATGCCTGTTTGGTTCGCTTGGATCGGTTCAATTGTACTGTTCGGCGGCTTAATGCTGAGTCTGTCTCAGAACCGTCGGCTACGAAATGGGTTGATTCTCATCATACTTCCAATGCTTATGATAGCAGGCATTCACTTGCTGCCTACAGGGGCAAGCAGTCGGATTACGGATCATTATGCTACTGCAGGAGCGCGAACATTGTTCTATAAGGATGCAATTACGCTGTGGAAGGAACATCCTTGGTTCGGCGCAGGCGGAGATTCATGGCGGCAGCAGTTTGCACGCATACAGAGCGAGCCGTATGTTGGCAAGGAAGTGCACAGCAGCGTGCTGGATATGCTGCTTGATGTAGGGCTGGTATTTACAATGCCTGCAATAGGGTTAGTATTAGCAGCATTGCTGCTAGCATGGCGTCGGCATGCCGGATTCGGATTGGCCGCAGCGATGCTGCTTGCACACAGTCTGATTGATTTCGACATGTCGTATGGGCTAGTGACGCTGCTGTTCGCATTGCTGCTAACGCTGGGCTTGTACGATGAGAGCCTCAATCATGGCTCTCCAAGGATGCGCTTCGCGCTGTGGCAGGTGGGCACGAAGCGCAGGAAGCGTCTCGCGGCACTGCTGCTTGCCGCTCCGCTGGCAGCCGCAATCGTGCTCGCGTCGTGCCACCTCGTGGCACAACAGCTCGCCGCGGCTGCCAGCGCTGCTGCCGACAAGGCCACAGGCCCTATTGGCATGGCCCGCGCGCATGCGCAGCAAGTGGCTGCGCTGCGCTGGGCGCCCGCGAACACGGCGCTTCGCATCGCCGTGAGCCGTACCCTGCCTCCGCAGGAGGCGCTTGCCCTTCTGCAGGAAGGGCTGCGCTACGAACGCGATGGCAAGGGGCTCTACCGTGCGCTCGCCTTGGCAAGTGCACGCCTTGGCCGCGCCGATGACGCCGCCGCTTGGTGGGAGGCGGCGGTTAGCAGCGACCGCTTCGATCGCGTGCTGCAGACCGAAGCCATTGAGAAGCTGTCGCTTGCGGCGCACTACAGTGCAGATCGCCTTCAAGCGACCGCATATGCGAACGCAGCAGGCAAGATGTTCCGGCGATATGAAGCGGAGGCACATCATGTCCTTCTCATGCGCAATCCTGCGAACGGCAAGCGTTTCGCAATGACGGAGGAAGCGAAGCGGGCTTACAGCTCGATCGTTTCGATGATCACGAGGGGACAGTAGTTCATGGACGTTAACCAGAATTCGGAGCGCTGGTCGCCTTCATTTGACGACACCAGGATACCGGGCTTTTCTCATGAAGTTGAAGGTGAACTTTGAACATGCTGTGCCTGCCGGCACGCCGATAGGGGCGGAATCTCGAACAACTCAAGAAAAAACCGGCCTCGTCGCAGATAATGCGAACCGAGGCCGATTTGAACTTTCCGCTGAATTAATATTCGCCACTCCAAGGCGGTACGATCAGATTAATAAATAGCATCGTCCCGCAGCATCCGGTTGAAATCAGCGGTACGTACCTTCGCTGGAGCGAGTACGTCAATGTTGCCAGCACGATAAACAATATGAAAATGACATCCATAAGACGGAAAGTTGGCTTATTTTCAGGCTCCTTACTGGAGTCTTTTGATCTGCATAAACCGCTACCCGGAAACCTCCTGCATTTCTTGCGGCTGCGTTGATTGGAACCTGGTCGGCCATAATACGTGCTGAAAACTCAGGCATAAGACGCCAATGATGAAGACAACTGTTCCCAGCAAAAAAAACACCTTGCTCACACCCATTCCACGAATCAGTAAGCCTCCGATTAAAGGCGCACCTACCATCATCGTGCTGGCGGACATATTTTGAATGCCAAAGATCCGGCCTGTCATACCCTCAGGAGTTTCTTTCTGTAGGACATAGTTATAAGTCACGATAGACAGCCCGTTTCCAATACCGATCACAAGTCCCAAGACGATGCTCCATATTTCATGTGAATCCGCCCTTAAGAGTCCCATGCTTCCAAAAGCAGCTCCAATCAACGCGGCTCCTCCCCCGATCCCAAGTCCATACCTCACTTTGCCAAGACGGTTCAGCAACAGGATGGTGATAAACGCTCCGACTCCTGTGGCAGCCACCATCCAGCCAAGCAAAGACTCGTTATGAGGGGCAATTTCCCGATACAACGTCGGAAACTGGAAATCGATCATCAAAATAATCAGCATAATGATCATATTCACGATAAAACTACTAAAAAGAATCCGGCGCTGCAGCAGCAATGCCCACCCTTGCTTCCATAATTGGGCGAAGCTCATCTTAGTCTCCGCGCCGTTTTCCGAGTCATCAGAATTCTCCTGATTCTCTGCTTTTGCATTTTCATCGATATGCCGCATTGTATATAGCAAGATGCAGGAGAAAAAGCGCGTGATGGCATTCACCAAAATACATAATTGTGGGGAGATTACCGTTAATGCCACTGCGCCAAGCAGGGGCCCCGCGATTTTGGAAAATTGATTGACGAGCCCGTTATACGAGGTTGCTTTGAGCAGTTGATTCTCCTGAACCACCTGGCGCGTTAACGCTTGATGCGCTGGAACGCGGAATACTCCCATTGTGGCGCGAAACGCAAGCAAAGGCAGCATCCAGTACATGCCGGGAACAAACAGCAGCAATATGGTGAGCAGCGTCTCGGCTGCATCGGCCAACAGCATGAGATTGACCTTCTTCCAGCGGTCGGCGATTACACCGGCGAAAGATCCGAACAGAATGCCGGGGAGAGCGATCATCACCGGAATCAAGGCGATCATAAACGGATCCGCATGCCAGCGGTATGCCACCAGAATCTCAATCGCAAAGACGTCGAACCATTCGCCGAAAGATGAGACGGCATAAGCCGAGTACATTTTAGTAAAAACTGGGTTTTTCCAAATAGATGTCTGGTGCCTGTTTGATACAGATGTGGTAGACATGAATATTTCCTCCGCAAAATCAGAATAGAATTTCTCTCACTTTAACGAAGAAATATCAGGGGATTATCAGACAGAACCTATAATCCGCTCAATCATCTGTTCTATGGGCAGTTTATATGCCTCCAGCTTATACCCCTGTTCAAACTCATCATACCGAGTCTGGAAGGTCTGCAGCAGTTTGGAATCGTGATATGATGTTTTCAAAAAATGGAGCGTACCAATGATCAACCGAGCGAGCAGCGGTACATTATGCGCCGTTTTGCCGGCCTCAAGGCCATATTCGAATGCGGCAGCTGCTTCCCGGGGGCGGCCTTGAAGCAGCAGCAATTTCCCTCTTAAACCATGGTAGGCGCTGATTTCCCGCAAATAAGGAGCTTCAGCCAGCATGTCTTCGATCTGCCTGGAGCACCGCTCTGCCTCCTGGATACTGCCTGCGACCAAATGAATATGCATTTCCGACATGGAAATATGAACCTTGAAGGTATCCAGCTTACCTTGCTCCTTTTCGATGATCTGATAAGCTTCTTGCACACGCTGCAGATCCTCTTCAACACGACCGTTATCTGCATAAAGACCAAGAATATTTAACACTTTCAGCTCGCGATGCATCTCAAACGGTAAAATCCCCGATTCAATCGTCCGTTCAAAGTAATTCAGACTTTTTGCCGGTTCCATGTAAAAAGAGTAGTAAAATATCAGCAGCCAATATAATTTATCTGGGTTCTCCGCATCGCTTTCCAGAAACCAGTCCAGATCTGCCCGCACAAACCTCAGAAACATTTGATGGGAGGGACTGATATTCACGCCAAGAAGCTCTTGCTGATTGACAAGGGCTAACATCGATTGGCTTTGCCCTAACATGAGATAGGTGTCCAACAACTGCCCGATTTGCTTCTGCAATCCACTGTCCGTCAGCGACGGAACCGCAAGTCCCAGCGTTTCTTTTATTGTGAGGCTGTAGCCAAGCCCCCGCACGGTGATCAGTTGAACTTTTCCGCTCCATGGTTTCATTCTTTTTCGGAGCCGATACACATGATCATCTACCGTTCGTTCGCCCGGATATTCCATTGGCCATACCTGATCCAGCAGCTGCTCCCGGCTAAAGACCTTGCCGCGATTTCGGTAAAGAAATTCGAGCAGCGCGTATTCTTTCGCAAGCAAGTTGATTGTCTCAGCCTGAAAGCTGACAGAATAATCACGAGGTTCAAACGCAAGCCCGGCCACCATAATCAGCATTCTCAGTATTCCTTGTCGTAATCGACAATGCTGTGAGCAGGACGTCCCTGTGCGATAAAGGCCTTGAGATTCTCGATAAACAGCTTCGTAGCTCGTTCCTTCAATTGATCGGTATTGCCTCCAATATGAGGAGTCATGATGACATTGTCCATGGACCATAACGGATGATCCTCAGGCAATGGCTCAATGTCGAACACATCGAGGCCAGCGCCTGCGAGGTGACCGCTGTTCAAGGCGCCGATAAGAGCATCCGTCTTCACCGATGCACCGCGTCCAACGTTGATAAACAGTGCCCCTTGCTTCATGGTAGCGAACCTATTTTCATCATATAAGTTTATCGTCTGAGATGTCTTTGGCAGTATGTTGACGACTACGTCGCATTCAGATAGAACTTCATTCAGCTGCTCGAACGTGTACAAGCCGTCGACATAATCAGTCGGTTGAACGGAGCGGCGTACGCCTAGAACACGCATCCCGAACGCCTTGGCAATTCGTGCAACCTCAGCCCCGATTTGCCCGATGCCGATAATCCCCATGGTCTTGCCCAGCAGTTCCGTATAATTCCCTTTACTGTCCCATACGTGTCGATCTTGGTTGCGAATCGCTTGTGGCAGATTGCGAGTGAAGCCGAGCAGCATCGCGAATACCGTCTCCATCATCGGGACGGGATGCACACCCCCCGCCGTAGTCAACATTACATCGTGCTTGCGGAGTGTATCCATCGGAATATAATCGGCACCAGCCGTCCACAGCTGTATCCAGCGAAGCGGGGATTCATCATGGAGGCATTCCTCGATGATAGCAGGCGACCAACCGAAAATAACTTCAGCTTGTCGGAATACGTCTCGATCGAGCTCCTTAGCTCGTCCAGCAATGACATTGTATTCGGGAGCAGCGAGGCGAATGACCTCTAGAAATTCTGGCGGCAAAGCTAGTGCACATACGATATTTTTCAAGATGATGTCCTCCTTAGCGTCCATTTTCTAACATCATAACTCGAATCCGATTGGTGCGTCTATGAGTGCTCCGTAGGTTGCTGGACATTAGAAATAGGCTGAACGGATGGTAACCCGACAGCCTGCATGAGCGATTATAGCAGTTAGCCTCCGAATGCTTGCCGGAAGCTGGAGGATAATTTCGCTTGATCTATATTCCACAGTGCGGCAAGCTCTTCGCAGACGGTCTCGTCCCACCAATCGGACAGCTTCTTGCGGTTGGCACCGTTCTCGTGAATCCAGATCAAGTTCTCAATCACTTTGCGATAGTATAGTTCTTCTCCTTGTTTGACGAGATCTTCGGGAATCCAGACGTTCATCCGCTTAATGGTTCGATACAACTCATTGTTGCAAGCACGGCGAATTCTTCTGGCTGTGGGGAGAGGCCTTGTATGAGGCTCCTTCGGGGCTTTCAATGGATGACGACTCCTTTCCTGCATATATGTTCATCATATGCAGGCATCCTACCCAGGTTCCTTGTGGCCACGCGCTATTTCGAATCGATTACGATATACCCTACCATAGGGCCTTCATGCTGCATATCCGGATGGGTTAAGCAGACGATGCGATGAATGCCTTCTTTGGCAGTAAAGGTGATGACGGTTTCTTTGTCTTTCTCGATGCTGCCTTTTACATTCATGCTCTCGATTTCGAAATCATGCTTTTTTCCGTTGATTCCGCGAATACGAAGCTCAACACGCTCACCGGCCTTGGCGTGAACGGTACCCGGAATAAATTGATACACTTCGATTTCTTTCCCATTGTCCAACTTGGACTTAATCTCTCCTGTAACCATGTGGAGAATTCGAGTCGATTGAGGTGCTGCCTCAACTGCCCGTTCCGACCGCACGGTTTCATAGCGCCAGAACGCTGCAGCTACTAATATGGCGGAGAAGACGATTGCACCAATTCGCAATTGTTTGCGAGAGACAATCCAAAAACGTGTCAAATTGTGAAACCTCCTTTGCCCAATTGAGTATCACTTATTAGTGCTTGTTCATAACATTTCATTTGCAGGCAGCCATTACTAGAGAAGATATAAGGTACAAGCTTGTGCTTAGTCCAAGTGTATGCATGGCCAGGGTAGCGCATGACTTGTGTTATCCCAAGGGGCAAGGAGGCATCAAGATCGAACAAGCCAAAGTCATGATTGGAGTCATGGCGATCCATATGTTAGAATAAGCTGGGAATTAAAAAGGGAGAGAGACAAGCTATGGCATGGATACATGATATGATCAATATGCTGCTTCATTGGGTGCAGCAGCTTGGGGAATGGGGAATAATGCTGGGGCTCATGATTGAAGTCATTCCGAGTGAAATCGTGTTAGCCTACGGCGGATATTTAGTATCGATTGGCAAAGTCAGTTTTATCGCTGCGATTATTTTCGGCACAATTGGTGGTGTCTTTGCGCAACTCATCGTATATGCAATCGGCAGATATGGCGGGCGGCCCTTCTTGGAGAAGTTCGGGAAGTACATCCTGATACGCAAGCACCATATTGAGAAGTCGGAAGAGTGGTTCCAGAAGTATGGAACAGGCGTAATCTTTTCTGCACGATTCGTTCCGGTTGTCCGTCACGCGATTTCCATACCAGCAGGAATATCCAAGATGCCGGTAGGGAAATTTACGCTTCTGACAACGCTGGCTGTAATCCCATGGACCATCCTATTTGTTTATTTGGGGTACGCGCTTGGAGATCAGTGGGAACATATTAATGAGAAGGCGGCACCTTATGTTCAGCCATTTATTTTGGTTGCACTTGCTGGCCTTACCCTATATTTTGTTATCAAATATATGAAATCCAAGCGAAGAGAGGGGAACCCGAAATGAGCAAACATGTAGCGAATGTGATAGGCCGAGGAATTTCACCACAAGCATTTATCGACTCCATGCAGAAGAACAAGGAAGCCTTCATTTCCTGGTATGATCAATTTGCTTGGTTCAGCGAAGAAGAGAAGGAGTTTTTCGAATCGCTTCAATATCGGGACGATATCCGCTGCTTAATCTTGGCGGCAGATTGGTGTGGAGATGCGGTACGTAATGTGCCTGTTGTGTTCCGCGCTATGGAAGCAGCAAGCATTGACACAGAAGTCTTAATTATGGAACAGTTCCCTGAGGTTATGGATCAATTCCTGACGATGGGCGGACGCTCCGTTCCTATCGTCATCTTCGCTGATACGGGCGGCTATGTTCTCGGTCAATGGGGACCTCGTCCGAGTGACGTGCAGGCACATATGGTCCGATTCAAGGAAGAGAACCCGGATCGTGAAGCTCCGGAATACCAAAATAATTTGAAAGTAGTCAGACAGCGTATTCTCGAACAATACGGCGAGGGAACGGGCTATCATGCTCGAATTACGTCTGAATTGAGAGACCTGCTGTCGGGCTTTTAATATAGCAAGGAGCTGACAAGACATTGTTTACGATTCAAAGTTTCAATTTAGGTCCTGTCCAAACAAACGCCTATCTATTGACAAATGAAGATACGAAAGAAGCGGTTGTCATTGATCCAGGCATGAATCCAGATCGGTTGCTGCAAGCGCTCGATGGACTAAACGTTAAGGCAATATTGTTGACACATGCGCATTTCGATCACATTGGCGGTGTGGATCTTGTGCGTAAGGCACATCCGTGCCCGGTGTACATTCATGAGCTTGAGGCAGAGTGGCTGACAACACCGGAACTTAATGGCTCGACCATGTGGCCGCAAATGTCTCCGGCAATGTCCATGAAGCCAGCGGAACATTTGCTGCAAGATGGGGATACACTAGAGCTGATCGGTCATTCCTTCTACGTCATGCATACACCTGGTCATTCGCCGGGCAGTGTGAGCTTCCTGTATGATAAGCACTTGTTCGCAGGTGACGTTCTTTTCCGGGAAAGTGTGGGGAGAACAGACTTGAGAGACGGCAGCATGAAGACACTGGTGAACTCTATTCATAAGAAGCTGTTCACACTAAGCGACGAAGTGACGGTATACCCTGGACATGGTCCGACTACAACAATTGGATATGAGAAGAAGCACAACCCATTTGTCTAATACGATTTTGCAGTACATAAGCGCTGGGCACTCCTGATTCCCAATCAAGGAGGCCCGGCGCTTTTTTTATTAGCTGGCAGGTTTCGACTACCGCAACCGCTATGTACAGAGGTGATGTAATTACTTTTTATCAGAAGGTAAAGGAATTGTGAAGGAACATGACGCTACAAAAAACGTCAAAAATACAACGTCATTCAGAGCAGGCAAAAGAAGTGGATATGGAGTGTACAAGAAAAAGGAGCTGGATATTTGATGAAAAAAGTTTGTCAGATTAGGCCAACTTCATCGCGCAAAAAAGTCATGCTTACGCTACTGACGATGACGCTTGCGCTGGGGACTTTGGCTTCTTCCTTCATTCAGTCGGGGACTGCTTATGGAGCCGAAGGAACTGTATCGATAAGGGGAGAAGTCCAATCTAATACGGATCAGATTGCAGTATGGAAAGCCTGGATCAAGCAACATGCTCAAGAGATTACGTCCATACAGCCCGAGAAGCTTGTGAACGGCAGCATTCCAAAGCAGAATTTTGATGATCTGGATAAACTCAAGACTTTATTGCGGGATAAGCGGATCGTGTATCTTGGAGAAAGTACTCACTCAACTGCAGAGTTCAGCCTAGCAAAAACAAGACTTATTCAGTATCTTCATCAAGAACTGGGATATAGTAGGGTTGCTTTTGAAAGTGCTCTTAGTGATGCAGCTATGGCCCAAGGGCGAATGAATAGCCGGACACCGCAGGATACACTAAGCCAAGCGCTTAATGGTGTCTATATAACGGAGGAAGTCCTACAATTATTTGAATACATAAAGAGCACCCAGGGAAGCAGTACGCCGCTCCGTCTTACCGGATTTGATATGAAAATGGATGTTATATTGGAGCCTAATGCAACTTGGATACAAGGTCAAGCGTTGAGGGAGAAATTGATCAAGGCTGAACAAGATATTAAAGAATGGATGATCGGTAAGCGAGATTTAGCATCTTTTCAAAAAGCAAAGCCTGAACTTATCGCTTTATACCAGCGTTTGAATGAGGAACTGCCTAAATATAAAGACTTCATGCAAAAAGATTATCCAAACGAACCTCAAATCTATCAGCTAATCAAACGAGCCATTGAGGTTCGTTTGAAGGCTTTGAATGAATACTATGAGCAGTATATTGATTACTTACAGAAGGTATTAAGCGGCTCCATTGGAATAGATACAGCATTCCTTCAATGGCGGGATAAACAAATGGCAGACAATCTTGTATGGCTTGCCACAGAGGTTTATCCGAATGAGAAATTGATAGTATGGGCTCATAATACTCATATCGGGAAAGCCACACATGAATTATATGAGGGTGAAGTGGGTCAGTTGAAATATGTAGGGGAACTGATGCCCAAGGAACTACAAGCACAAAGCTATGTAATTGGCTTATACATGGCGAGCGGCGAAATATTTGATTGGTTCAATAATGGGATTCATAAAGTTCTACCATTGTTGCCGGGTTCGATTGAAGATATTTTGTCTTCTTCGGGTAAACCATACACGTTTATGGACATTCGGTATTCGCCTCCTGTAGTCGGAAACGAATGGATGTCGCGGCCGACCAAATCGTACGAAGAAGGACGTGCAGAACATCTCCTTGTTCCGAAGAACAATTATGATGGACTCATCCTCATTGATAAAGTACAGATACCGCACTTTTTAAAATAGAGATGAGCGCATTTGTATGAATGAAAACTGTTGCCTCTTAACATTCTCCTAGCCATGAACAGACAAACCCATAGATCCATTTTGCTAGCCAATCCTCGCTCGTGATATGATCAGGGAAGCATACAGCAACGATGGGACTGCCTACTACTATGTATCGCAGTCCTTTTTTTACATAACAGATACAAGTGCAAATAAAACGGCAGATACAAATTCCTAATACGAGGAGGAGTCAATTGATGCATTCCGAACAGCGAATAGATGCAGCAATTATCGAAGAGCATCGCAATCGAATCGCTCGCCTGCAGCAGAAGATGGAGCTTGCTGGTATCGATTTGTACTTAGTTACACACAACGTGGATATATATTACTTAACCGGCTCCATGCAGACCGGCTATGTGCTCGTACCGAGATGCGGCGAACCTGTTTATTTGGTGAAACGCAGCTATCTGCGTGCGCAGCAGGAGTCGATCATTCGCGTTGCTCCGCTCGGTTCGTTCCGTCAGCTTGGTGAGACGATCCGCTCATACTATGCGGAGCTGTTCCAAGTTAAGGAAGCTGTCGTCATTGCTACAGAGTTCGATGTTCTACCTGTTCAGCAGTATGAGAGATTGAAGACGGTCATTCCAGATGCGAATTGGACAGACGGATCGATCCTATTCCGTGAACTGAGAATGATTAAGTCCTCTGATGAACTGGATCGCATTCGGGTTGCCGCAGCTGCTGCACATAAGGTGCTTGCTGATGCTGCAGATTACATCCAGCCGGGAATGACAGAACTAGAACTCATTGCGTACATTGAACGAGAATTCCGACTGCAGGGTCATGTTGGAATGATCCGAATGCGCGGCTTCAATCAAGAACTAATAACTGGCATGGTTGCATCAGGAAGTGCAGGCGCAGAACCGACTTATTTCGACGGTCCCGCTGGAGGGCTTGGACTGACACCTGCAAGTCCACAAGGATCTAGCCGTAAGGCGATTGAAGTGAATGAACCTATTCTGATCGATTTCGGCTGCTGCATCGATGGATATGTAATTGATCAGACCCGAACCCTTGTCATTGGGGAACTGGACGATGAACTCCAGCGTGCTTATGATGCTTCGGAAGCGATATTGCGTGCAACTGAGGAACACTTGAAGCCGGGAACGGTATGCGAGACATTGTACGAAGACGCGGTTGATATGGCGAAATCGTATGGATTGCAAGAGCATTTTATGGGGTATGGTGAGGATCAAGTCAAGTTTCTTGGACATGGAATTGGTATGGAAATTGATGAATGGCCTGTATTGGCCCGCGGGTTCAAGCAGCCGCTTCAGGAGGGGATGGTAATTGCTATCGAACCTAAATTCACTTTCCCGGGACGCGGTGTCGTAGGTATAGAGAATACATACCTGATTACTGCTGATGGATATGAGAAGCTAACGACTGCGGAGGAAGGATTGCGAATCATTTCTTTGTGAACATAGACAATAGCTAGAGTCGGATGTACAGCTTTTATCGTATGCAGGATAGAGAGGCTGCTTTTTGTGACCAATTGCGATACTCGCACGTATACATTTACAGGAACCATAAATTCTAGTACCATATAGAATACATCTAACGGATGGGAGGCATGGACAATGCTGCCTTTGGGAGAGAAAGTAGTCATTGTTGCCGACCGTTTCGAACAACATTTGCCTATCGGGGAATACGGCTATATTATTGCCTATGACCGCAATGCAGACAACGCATTCGACTATGTCATCCGAGTTCCGAGAGCAAACCGCAACTTTTTTGTGCCAGCATCCGATGTCGATCAAGAGGAACGGTTGCTGCAGCAGGAAGCGGACCGCATCGAACGGGAAGCACTTATCGATTATGCACTGGCGACCCATAATGAATCATTATTCCGTCGAATTATGAACGCAGACGCAGAGCCTGATAGCGAAGAGAGCGAACAGGACGGAGCAATGTCACAAGAAGAGTTCATTCGCCAAGTGAATTTAAGAGCTTGGATTTAAAGAAGACGCCGATCACCGGTCATTCCGGTGCTTCGGTGTTTTTTTGCATCCATTACTTTATCAGAATGACGCGTTGAGTTGATTCCGCTTCTAAGCTATAATAAGGGGATGAATTTGGCCTTGATGGCGCAAGGAGGAACAGGCTGCCGATGAGCATTCACGTACAAGACGTCGAGCACGTTGCTAAGTTGGCAAGACTCGACTTGAGCAATGAAGAGAAAGAGCGTTACACGGAACAGCTGAACGCGATTCTAAAATATGCAGAAAAATTAAATGAATTGAATACCGATGACGTCACGCCAACGACTCATGTTCTACCTATACGGAACGTGATGCGTGAGGATGAAGCGCGTCCTTCACTGCCGATAGAGAAGGTAATGGCTAACGCACCGGAAGAAGAAGATGGTCAGTTCAAAGTACCGGCCGTTCTGGAATAAAGCGAATAAGGGAGGATGCCCGCATTGACACCACTTGAGATGTCATTAACGGAAGCAAGACAAGCAATACAAGAGCGCAAGCTCTCCGTCTCTGAATTGGTGGACGCGTCATTCCGACGCATTGCCAGCACGGATGAGCAAGTGCAAGCATTTCTTACTATGAATGAAGAGGGTGCCCGTAACGAGGCAGCCGCAATCGACAAGCGCATCTCGGCAGGAGAACAGATCGGCTTATTGGCTGGTATCCCTGCAGGGGTTAAGGACAACATCGTAACGGAAGGAATGCGCACAACATGTGCAAGTAAATTCCTTGATAATTTCGTACCTGTATATGACGGTACGGTATCCCGCAAGTTGAAGGAAGCGGGTGCCATTACAATTGGTAAGCTGAACATGGACGAATTCGCAATGGGCGGATCCAATGAGAACTCTGCTTATCGCACGACTCGCAACCCGTGGGATTTGGAACGTGTTCCGGGCGGATCTAGCGGTGGTTCCGCGGCTTCCGTAGCAGCTGGACAAGTTGCATTCGCGCTAGGCTCTGATACAGGCGGATCAATCCGTCAGCCAGCTTCCTATTGTGGAGTCGTTGGCTTGAAGCCGACATACGGTCTCGTTTCTCGCTTCGGCTTGGTTGCATTCGCATCTTCATTGGATCAAATCGGTCCAATTACGAGAAATGTGGAAGATGCAGCCCTCGTGCTCCAAGCGATTGCAGGCCACGATAAGATGGATTCCACTTCGGCGAAGGTAGAAATTCCGGATTATGCAGCACAGCTGACAGGCGATGTGGCTGGTCTGCGCATTGGCGTGCCTTCTGAATATATTGGACAAGGTGTCGATCCGAAGGTGAAGGAAGCTGTGCTCGCTGCCTTGAAAGTATTCGAGGATATGGGTGCGACATGGGAAGAAGTATCGATGCCGCATACCGAATATGCAGTAGCGACCTACTACCTGCTTGCTTCCTCGGAAGCTTCCTCCAACTTAGCGCGCTTCGATGGAGTTCGCTACGGAGTGCGTGCGGACAACCCTGACAATCTGCTGGATCTGTATCATCGTTCTCGCAGTGAAGGCTTTGGACAAGAAGTGAAGCGCCGCATTATGCTGGGTACGTATGCACTAAGCTCAGGCTACTATGATGCCTATTACTTGAAGGCGCAGAAAGTCCGCACCTTGATTAAGCGTGACTTTGACGAAGCATTTAACAAGTTCGATATTTTGCTCGGGCCGACAGCACCGACAACGGCGTTCCGTATCGGCGAGCAAATTAATGATCCATTAGCGATGTACTTGAATGATATATTGACGATTCCGGTTAGCTTGGCTGGCGTTCCAGCAATTAGCGTACCATGCGGGTTGGCGGATGGATTGCCGGTTGGCTTGCAATTGATTGGCAAGGCGTTCGACGAAGCGACTGTGCTTCGTGCAGCCCATGCGTTCGAACAACGCACGGAGTTCCATAAGCTGCGTCCGCAGTTGTAATTGAGGAGGCTTACGACATGCCAAGTACGAAATATGAAACGGTCATTGGCTTGGAAGTGCACGTTGAGCTGCACACCAACTCGAAAATCTTTTGCGGTTGCTCTACCGAATTCGGAGCACCGCCTAATACGCATACTTGCCCGATTTGCTTAGGGCATCCCGGCGTACTGCCGGTATTAAACCACCAAGCGGTAGAATATGCAATGAAGGCTGCTATGGCGTTGAACTGTGAAATTGCTCCGGTAAGCAAGTTTGACCGGAAAAACTATTTCTACCCAGACTCTCCGAAAGCATATCAAATCTCTCAGAACGATCAGCCAATCGGGCAGAACGGCTGGATTGATATTGAAGTGAACGGAGAAACGAAGCGGATCGGCATTAACCGACTACACTTGGAAGAAGATGCAGGCAAGCTGACCCACGTAGATGGCGGTTATGCTTCTCTCGTCGATTTCAACCGTGTCGGCACACCGCTCGTAGAGATTGTATCTGAACCCGAGCTTCATTCACCAGAAGAAGCGAAGGCTTATTTGGAAAAGCTGAAGGCAATTATGCAATATTGCGACGTATCCGATGTGAAGATGGAGGAAGGCTCCCTTCGCTGTGATGCGAACATCAGCATACGCCCGATTGGCCAGAAAGAACTGGGTACGAGGGCAGAATTGAAAAATATGAACTCCTTCCGCGGCGTTCAACGTGGTCTTGAATATGAAGAGGAGCGCCAAGCTGACATCCTGGATGAAGGCGGTAAGGTTGTTCAGGAAACTCGCCGCTGGGATGAAGCGCAAGGGCGTACGCTCACGATGCGCAGCAAGGAAGAGGCGCATGACTATCGCTACTTCCCGGATCCAGATCTCGTTACACTCGTTATTGATGACGAGTGGAGAGAGAGTGTGCGGGCATCGATTCCGGAATTGCCGGATGCACGTAAAGCTCGCTACACGAGCGAATATGGCTTGACGAGCTACGATGCAGAAGTCATTACGGCATCGAAGAAGCTGGCTGACCTGTTCGAGGAGAGTCTTCAATATACGAAGGATGCCAAGGCAGTGGCCAACTGGATTATGGGTGACTTACTCGGATACTTGAACGCGAATGGCCTTGAAGCGGATGCTTCAAAAGTTACTGGCCAAGGCTTGGGCGAAATGATCGGCTTGATTGAGAAAGGCACGATCAGTTCCAAAATCGCCAAGACGGTCTTCAAAGAGATGCTGGAGACGGGCAAAGCTCCTCAGGCTATTGTTGAAGAGAAGGGACTTGTCCAAATTAGTGATGAAGGCGCCATTAAATCTGTCGTCGAGCAAGTAATCGCAAACAACCCACAATCGGTTGAAGATTACCGTGCCGGCAAACAGAAGGCGATTGGATTCCTCGTGGGACAAGTAATGAAGGAGACGAAGGGTAAGGCCAACCCGGGTCTTGTGAACGAATTGCTTGTTCAGTGCTTGAGCGAGCTGTAAATGTAAGCTATAGATAAAAAATGAAGAATCGATTAGGGCTCCGTAGGACGGATGGGTAACATATCTGAACGTTGGAGCCAGGCATGGAAGCGGAGTGAATCTCCGCTTTTCGTGTAGATTCAAGTTATTTTCATGTAGTCGTATACTCTGTTATTCCGAAAGGGTAGTGAAAGACATGATACGTCAGTTGGATATGAATGATGTTGCAACATTGGATCAACTCTGGAACCTGCAACAGGCCGCATACCGGATTGAGGCGGACATGATTGGCTTTGACAAGATCCCCCCTCTGATGGAAACGGTAGAAGACCTGCATAATACCACGGAAACATTCTATGGCTGGTGGGATGAGAATCAGTTGGCTGGAGCGGTATCCATCGAAATGACAGGGCCTGTAATTATGGAGATTTGCAGATTGATGGTTCGGCCGGATTATTTTCGGAGAGGGATCGGTGCAAGTTTGTTAGGTCATGTACTGCATATGCCAGATGTTCATACGCACCGTATTGCAACGGGAGCTCGCAATCTTCCTGCGCTGACACTGTATGAACGCGAAGGCTTCCGATATGTGCGCGACGAGGAGATTGCGCCGGGCATATCGCTACGTCACCTGGAAAGAAGGAGGTAGTCGGATATGGAATTGCTCGCGGAGATACCTGCAAATAGTCCGTGGGTAATTGATGATTTTTCATTAACGCTTAGATTGCTGCTTGCGATGCTGCTTGGCGGCTTGATTGGATTGGAGCGAGAACAAGCGAATCATCCAGCGGGGCTGCGAACACATATATTAGTTTGCGTTGGTTCGGCACTTATCATGCTGTTGTCCATTTATGGCTTCTCCAGCTTCGTATACGAAGGGAATGTTCGTGTGGATCCTGCTCGTCTCGCTACAGCAGTAATTACAGGCATTGGTTTTCTTGGCGCAGGTACAATTATTTTTACGGGCAAATCAATCGCAGGACTTACGACAGCGGCCTCTTTATGGGTAGTTGCGGCGATTGGACTGGCAGTAGGTGCTGGATTCCAATATGCAGCTGTGGTGACGACAATCCTAGTTATCGTGATTTTGTTCGGATTCAACAAGGTAGAACAGCGTTACTTCGGTGGCAAGCGCACTCGCGTTTTAACATTAGATGCGGATTCTACTTCTGAATTTCTTCATGAGCTCCATGTCTTCATGGAAACCCATGATGTTACCGTCAAGAAGATGATGTTCCAACGCTTATTGAATCAACCTGGCGATCCGATGGTGGAGAAGCGAGCAGAATTGCAGCTCGTTCTTGGCGTCCCCAAACAGTTCGACATGTTCGTATTTGTAGAGCAACTCGAGCGAGTGCAAGGGGTTCGCACTGTTACCTTAGAGTAAGAGTCCAAAGCGATCCTAGACTAAAGTCGGTGAAACCTTCCTAGACTCAGGAAGGTTTCTTTCATTTCTGTATCCAACGTACAATGAATATAAGCTTAATACGTACGGTAGAGCGAATTCGCACAATGAATTTTGCTGGGTAGAGAAGGGAAGAGACTATGGTGTATCGTAAGACAACTCAATTTTCGGATGAACTTATCGTCAGTCAAGTGCAGCAAGGTAACGAGGAAGCAATGCGTATTTTAGTGGAAAGACACCGTCCATTTGTGATAACGTGTATTTGTCAGACGGTACAAGATCGTTATTTGGCGGAAGACATCGCCCAAGAGGTATTCGTGAAGGCGTATCGCCATATTCATTCATTTCGGGGCGACTCGAAATTTACGACATGGCTGTATCGGCTAACGAAGAACCAGATGATTGATATATTGCGCAAAAAACGGAAGGAAGGCCGGGTAGAATGGCTTGATCCGCACCATATTGCATCCTTTCAGCTTCATGATGTTGCTGATATGCCGGAAGAACGCGTGATGAAGAAGGAAAAATGTGAAGAGGTTCACCAAGCACTTCGGGCATTGCCAGAGAAATATCGTATGGTCATGGAGTTGTACCACATGCGCCAGCGAACATACGCAGAAATTGCGCAGATGCTCAAAATGCCAGTTAGAACGGTTGAAACTAGATTATATCGCGCTAAGATGCTGTTTAAGCGAGCGTGGCAGGAACATGCCGGATTAGGAGCTATGTAAGGAGGGAAGGACTTGGCTGAAAGAAAAGACGATCAATTACATGAACCTCACAATCAAGGATTCCGTGAGCAGTCTGCTAATAAGGAGCAGGATGAGCAGTTTTTGCGCAAGCGTCTGGAACAATTAGCGCGGAGAGAACGCATGTCTCATGCTCATGAGGATCATCAAGGATATGGCCCAGGCCCAGGAGCACCTATACCACCGCCTCCGATGTATGGAGCAATGCCGCAGAAGAAGAGCAAGTTTCTTTCTTTGTTTTTGTCCTTCATTTTCCCTGGAGCAGGTCATTTCTACTTAGGGTTAATGCAGCGCGGGCTGCTTATTATGATGATGCTGGCCTTGGATATCGTAGCTATCGTGTATTTTACAGCAATAGATGCGAAAGTGAATGTACCGCTTGTCGTATTGTTAGGATTAATGCTGCCGGTGATTTACTTTTTTAACTTGTTTGATGCCTTGCAATGTACGGAACGTGTCAATCATCAAGCGATGTTTGGTGGCATAGAGCCGACCAGACAAGGGCCGCTCTTAGGGCTTTTTCTTCTGTTCGGGGGAATAGTTATGCTGCTATTAACCGTAGATCCAGCGTGGCTTCGTTGGTTCTTTACGTATGCGGGATCCTACGCGGGAGCGGCTCTTCTTATTGGTGGCGGTATCTTTCTGCTTGTGAAGGAATCGAATAAGAGACGCTGACGGACAACCGAAGGAGATGGTCTTCAGTGGTTAAGGTAGGGAGAATTACTGCTTCGCTGCTGCTTGTCGCTGTTGGAATCATGCTGCTCAGCGATCAGTTGTTTGGATATCATACATTGCGATTGTTATTAACATGGTGGCCCTTGTTATTTATTATATGGGGGATCGAATATATTTGGACTGGCGTGTACCACAGCAAGCGGGGGGATAATCGTCGTCTGTGCTTGGATTTTTTAGGCATGTTCGTTTCTGTTTTTATTGCAGTCTCCGTCTTCATGATTTCTCAGCCTTCCCTGTTCCGGGATTGGGTGCGAGGCATTCAGTTCGACTTCTCCATGATGAAGGAGATGGCAGGTGATAATGGGATAAATGTCCGGTTGCCGAAGCTGGAACATTCGATATCAGGGGATATATCGAAGCTCGTTGTTCGCAATAACAATGGGGAGATTCGGATTCAGACTGGGAATGTAGAGAATATGGATGTTGAGCTAAGTGCAATTGTAAGCGGAGTGGATAGAGAGCAGGCGCAATCGCTGGCTAACCAATCAGGAGCATCCATCGATAATAAGCCTTCCGAACATACATTGACGATTACCGCGAACGGCTCGAAATTTGCAGTAGGGAATCGGCCAATCCGCATTGATATGATCATCACCATTCCGGCTCATGTTATGTGGAAGACGGATGTGATGACGAATAATGGGGATATCGCGATCCATGATATGAAAGCCGAAGCAGTGGCGAAGAGCAACAATGGTGATATTAAGCTGCTTAATATTGAAGCCCCAGTACAGGGGGAGACACTGAATGGTAATCTTTTTGTGCAAAATATTCGTGGTGATGCCAAAGTATCTACCATGCGTGGGGATATTACGATGTACGACATCAGTGGGAAGTCGATGGCGGATACGAAATCAGGAGATATCGACATTCATGAATCGGCTGGTGCAGTCCAAGCAGAGACCTTGAGTGGAGACATGCTTGTTGAGTCAGAGAACATCGGCGGCAACTGGAAATTGCAGAATATGGCGGGCGATACCGCCATTGGCATACCCGAGGGGGCTGATGTTACATTGCAAGCGATGAATCGTTTTGGAGACATCGATATAGATTCGGATTTTCCCTTTCATGTCGTAAAGAATAAAGTAGAGGGTACAATAGGAAATGCTACGTATCAAGTCAATTTGGACACGAATGGTGACATTAGCATACGAAAACGGTAACAGCGCGACGTATTAAGGATTGACAAAACAAAAAACTTCCACGTACAATGGACATATAGAGATTATTTTCTGAGAATCGTTACAATCTACGATTTGTTGGGATAACCCGTATAGAACTAATGTGAGCGTAGAAGGCGGTGGACAAGATGAAAACGCGGGTTCAACATGCATTGGGACATCTGAAAATGTCCGGAGTACGCATCACGCCACAGAGACATGCGATATTGGCTTACTTGATGGATGCGATGAATCATCCGACAGCAGATGAAATATATCGAGCACTCGAGCCGGATTTTCCGAGCATGAGCGTTGCTACCGTATATAACAACTTGAAGTTGTTTATTGAAGCGGGGCTCGTTCATGAGTTGACATATGGGGACAGTTCAAGTCGATTTGATGCCAATGTAACAGATCACTATCATGCCATTTGCGAGCGATGCGGCAAAATTGTTGATTTCGCTATTCCTGAATTAATGGAATCGGTGGAGAAATCGGCTGCAGAGGCTACTGGTTTTATCGTACGCGGACATCGGATGGAAGTGTATGGTGTATGTCAATCCTGTGTGGAATCGACTAAGGAGCAATAGGTGATGGTCGATCAATACAATGCAGAAATGTAAATGCGCGCGGCAGTTCATGCTTGCGCGCTTTTTTATTTTATCGAATCCAATGATGCAGTCTGAAGAAGTAGGAGTTGACTATATGAGAAGCAATGGAGTGGGGAGAGGTGCTCCGCATTATCGAACCGGCGGAAAGAACCGTAAAAAAGGGAAGGGAGGAGGATGTCTCTTTATTCTGATTGGACTCGCCATCCTGGCAGCGAGCGTGTGGAAAGGATGGGATGGTATCAGGGATTGGTTACCTGGTCAGAATAAGGCTGACTCCCAGATCTCTCAGGTAGAACAGCCCTTGATCTGGGATGGTTCCTGGACGGGATATGGGACGAAAGGCAAAGGTGAGAATTTGCTCATACCTGTTCAGGCATTGTCTGATAAGTTTTCTATTGTGTATGAGAATAGTTCCGAAACCGTCATTATGACAAGTTCTAAGGATGTTGCTTCAGTTGCGCTTGGACACTCAACGGGAAGCTTGAATGGTCGAGCTAAACAGTGGTCAGCTGCTGCTGAACAAATTGGCGGCGACATTTATGTTCCAATGACTGCGTTGAAGGAAGTATACGGCTTGCGTGCGAAGCAGTACACTTCGAATGGTGCGGTTCAACTAAGCACACCGGGGCAGACTCTTCAACAGGGGATCGTCATTCAGCAAAAGGATGATGCCCAAATAGCCTTGCGTGAAAATGCTAGTAATCAAGCTCCCTCCTTAGAGAAGCTTGCAAGTGGAACGCAAGTCACGGTCTGGGGTGAAGAGGGAGACTGGCTCCGGATTGAGGCGGAAGGCGGCAATGTCGGTTATATTGCTAAAGACGAGATTCAGCGTAAGGGAAGTGTAGCAGTTCCTTCAATCTCGCCAGCGCCTGTTCCTGCGTTTGTAAAGGAGAAGCGACCAGTAAGCTTGGCTTGGGAAGCTGTGTACTCCCGTAATCCGGATCCGACCAAGCTGCCCGCGATGCCAGGGACGAATGTTATTAGCCCAACGTGGTTCAGCTTGGCTGACAACGAGGGAAATGTAGATGAGAAGGCAGATCCGCGTCTTGTACAATGGGCGCATCAGAATGGGAAGCAGGTATGGGCGCTGTACAGCAACAGCTTTGATCCAGACCGAACTACAGCCTCGCTTGCAACCTTCGACAAACGTAACCGAACGATAGCACAATTGGTTAAGCTCGCAGAGAAATACAACGTTGACGGCATTAATATTGACTATGAGAACGTAAATGTTGAAGATCGTGATAATTTAACGCAGTTTGTACGAGAGCTTGCTCCTCGTCTACATGCGAAGGGTCTTGTTGCATCGATTGATGTGACGGCGAAGTCTGGGAGCGGTAGATGGTCGCAATTTTTGGATCGGGAACAGCTGGCGCGTTCCGTCGACTTTATGATGGTTATGGCTTACGATGAACATTGGGCGACGAGTCCAACTGCTGGTTCTGTTGCATCCTTGCCATGGACAGAGAATGCTATGAAGCGAATTATGGAAGAGGATAATGTGCCTCCGCATAAGCTCGTGCTTGGAATGCCGCTATACACACGGATATGGACAGAGACAACTGAAGGCGGAGAAGTGAAAGTATCCTCTAAAGCTGTTGGTATGCAGAAAGTTCAAGATTTGATTCAGGATCGTAAGTTGAAGCCTGTTTATTCGGAGAGTGCAGGTCAGCACTATGTCGAATATGAGGAGGAAGGCGCAACTCAGAAAATATGGATCGAGGATAAACAATCGATTCAATCTCGCATTCAAATGGCAGAACGTCTAAAGCTCGGCGGAGTCGCTGTATGGGCCCGAAGCTTCGCCAATGAAGGCATATGGAACGTTCTTCGATATCGAAACTCTTAATCACGCAATGATACTTTTTATAAGTTAGAAATAAGAAAACCGTCTATCTAATCAGATAGGCGGTTTCTTCGTTAAGTCTGTTATATTCGGTTCACTCTTGCGAGTGAGGCTCGTGAAAACATAGATGTCAGGTCATGGTGTTGTGGGAATCAACGAGTCAATGCGTGAGAAATCTCTTTGTAAGTCATTCTTCCCTCACTTTGATACGGTAACTTCCTTCTTACTGTCTTGATCTAAGTTGCTTTCTGGGGCGATGTTTTCTGCGGTTGCCTTGTCCGGATCAAGGGTAAGAATCGTTCTACAGAACATGCAGCGATCCGTTCTGCCGAGTATTTTGGTCTGGCGACCACACTCTGGACATTCAAGAATTACAGCACTAGTGGACAACATGCCAGCCCAGAAGTAAATCGCGACACTTCCCAAGAGGAGTATCATTCCCAGTACCATGAATACTCCAGCGAAGGGGCGTCCTTGTATGCCCCACATGAGAATGCCGGATGTGCCGAGCACCATCATTCCCATTCCGGCTAATGTAAGTACAAGTCCCCACAATCGAAACTCATTGATTTTACTTGTTCTAAAAAGACGTTGTTTCATCGCAGCCTCTCCATTTCAAGATTGAAAATGTTTTCGAAGGAAGAAGGAAAGAGAGTTTCTATGTAGAATTATAAACTATCATTTGATGTAAAAGAAAGCCAAAAAAGCGTGGGGTCGAGAATGAAACATGTATTGGATAACTCCATAGATCAATTAATTGGTGCGACTACAGTCAGCGGTCTTTATATATTGGAACGCAGTCAATTGGATGCTGATATGCACCAATATATTGATTGGGATCGCTATGTGCTGGTTGTTGATGAAGCTTGTCCATCCCATCCTTTTGAGTCGATGGAAGTATCGGCCGATGACAGCTCTGTTGCACGCTGGATTTGCATCCACCCAGATAGGTGGGAGGAATGGATCGTTTCGGATGAGGCGAGGTCACTGCTTCCGTTTTACGGGCGTGGCAATATTCGCGTAGATCGCGATGGATTGCTTGCAAGTTGGCAGGAAAGATTGATTCAAGAAGAGAAGACTCCGAACCAGATGCAATACATGAAGACATATGCGCTGTTTTTGGAGGCATATAATCAAGCGAAGCATTTACGGAAGCTGGAATACATGCTAGACGCTTATCGATGTGTGGATTTCGCATTCTATTATTGGGCGTCGCTTGCCATAATGGAGCAAGGAGAGATGCCTAGACAAGCGTTATGGCAGCAAGTGAAGAAGTTAAATCTGGGTGTCTATAAGATGTACGAAGAATTCACTGCAAGCTCTGAGACGATGCCGCAGCGAATTGAACTTGCGTTGCTTGCTTGCGAGTTCTCTCTCTCATCGAAGAGTGTAGAATGCTGCGCACCATTGCTGAATTGGCTGAAGCAAGCGAAGGGGCCAGTTCCGATATCGGACATTATGCAGCACCAAGAATTCAAGTGGATGGCCGGTTATATGCCAGCTCTACTAAATAAGCTTACACATCGCGGTTGTGTAAAGGAACGTTTGATTGAGCATGCTAGTCCATATGGCAAGCTAGGGTATACTCGGGCCTATGAATGGGCTGGTTGACGGCTGCACAATCACAGAAAGTTGAGTCGCTGCATGACAGCTCATGCAGCGTTTTAACTTTTTTTAAATAAAGTGTTGACTTGGGTTTGAAATATATGATACATTAATACTCGCCTCTTCGAGAGAAGCACATCGAACGAAAGCTGAATAAGCAATCATTCGAAAGCTCGAAAAAAGAATTTAAAAAAAGTGCTTGACTCTAAAGAGTGAACATGGTATATTATAAAAGTCGCCGCTGACAAAGCGGTGAGAAAAAGAAAGTAACTGAGAGAATGGTTACTGACTGAAATTGTTCTTTGAAAACTGAACAACGAGCAACGTTTGTGAATGAGGTAGCAATACCTCGTCAAAAGATATGAGCAGTTCAAACTTAACTTTAACGGAGAGTTTGATCCTGGCTCAGGACGAACGCTGGCGGCGTGCCTAATACATGCAAGTCGAGCGGACTTGA
>NZ_KK366031.1:0-10530 GCF_000686865.1 Paenibacillus sp. UNC217MF
CGTTCAAGATCGGTCGTTCCTTAAGCATGAAAGGGTGTCCTTATGATAACGCAGTTGCAGAAGCTACGTTTAAAATTATGAAGACGGAATTCATTAATCAGATGAACTTCCACAGTTTACATCACCTAGAATTGGAGCTATATGACTACGTAAATTGGTTCAACAAACATCGCATCCATGGAACCTTAGGCTATATGAGTCCAGTAGATTACAGAAGATTATCCCTTAAAAAAGCTGTCTGATTTAGTGTTGACAATCCAAAGCTAGAGAAGTTGGTGGAAAGGGAAGAGCGATTGGCGGGTGTAACTGCTTCACAGCGGGTACCAAGGTTCTAACAGACGATGGGGAGAAATCGATTGAGGAAATCGAGGTAGGGGATAAGGTTCTCTCGAAGGGTGAACAGACTGGAGAGATGGCTTACAAGGAAGTCGAATGGCTCTTCCAACGTGTGGTAAAGGAAACGTATAATATTACTGTTGGGAGCGAAGTCTTAACGACAACCGATGAACATCCGTTTTGGATAGTTAATAAGGGTTGGGTAGAAGCACAGAATCTTGGAGTGGGCGATGTTCTGATTACTTCGGATGGCAAGAAATTAGCCGTTGAGAAAATTGAAGTCAAGAAAGAACAGAAGGTTGTCTACAACTTCAAGGTAAAGGACTTCCATACGTACTTTGTATCCAACCTTGGCATTTGGACACATAATGCTTGTAGTACACCTAATACAACTACGAAGTGGGATATAAAAACAAATTCTAAAGCAAAAGTTAGCTACAAATTCCACGGAGATACAATAACAGCTTACCAAGATAACACTAAGAAGGGCTATTGGTGGGCAAAAGATACTACCGGGCATGGCGGTTCAGCTTTTAAGGTGTTTGTAAGGAAAGGAAATGAACTACACTGGGTTACTGATGCAGATGAGTACGGGAATTTCATAACAGGGAAACACAAGAGTACAACGGGTACAGTCATAAAGTTGAAATAAACATAGTATAAAATGCCGTAAAGGGAACATCAATTTCCCTTTACGGCTATATGATGGGGATGATTTTATGGAACATGATCAATATTTAGATAATTTTTTGTTGCATTACTTTGACGGAATTCATCTGAAAAAGCCTTTGTTTTATAGTGCATCATTTGCCATTAGATTTGAAATGGGGGGGGATATTGATACGCCTAAAGAAAGAGTGGAGCAGGTGAAACAGAGAGCAATTGCTTTATTTGACAGATTAACTGAACATGATAACGATATTTGCTTTGTGATATTTGTAGATAAATGGAGTGATGAATCAATCAATGACATTGAGAGTGATGTCTTTAAAGTATTCAATACTTATATCAATAAGTTTGATTTTGGACATGTTTTTAAACAAGAGAAGGAGTATCGCTACAGAGATTCCGATGAAACTGATGATATAGTAACTATGAGATATTATATCAATGTGAAATCTCAAGATTTGAAAGTTGATAGTTTGATAGAGGCAATTGCAAATCGAACACTTGGTTTAGAACCTAGTATTGATGGTGACATATATTTAATAAATGACACGCACAAAACAATCTTTCATCTTTATGATGATAGAGGTTTGGACATTGTAGCAGAAAACAAGGAAACTCTAAGAACTGTTTACCAGCAGTATAGTCATTGGATATTGGACTATGACCGAAATAAAATCAATGAATTATTTTCATGAAGACCTTGGGGGCAACAATCCTCAAGGTTTTTCTTTGTTTACCTATACCCATTGCCGAATGAATTGAGCGGCACGTTCCGAAAGAACTTAACCCTCATCATCCCCGTATGATATTTTCCTGACAAGACGGTGCGTACAATTGAGATCAACAATTATATCCTAAATCACTATATACTTTTACGATATTCAGGTCGATTTCAATTGTTACTCGAGGTTTATTGTCTTTATGGAATCGAGGATGACAAAGAATATGGTGACATTCCTCCGTTTTGTAAATCGGGTGCGGAACAGCCTGGCTACTGCTGCATGGAAAATAGTTGTCCTTTTGTAGCCTACACAGATGCACCGTTTGAGATTGCATATGCTGGTGAATCAGGTGGGGTGCCTAACGCTGATTCTTGGATTGGCTTTGGCGGAGACATGGAACCTGATGATGCGGATGAGGGAAGAATCACTGATCTAAAAAAGTTATGGGAAGACATATGAAAACAGAAGGTCCAAGAAGCCTATAAAGAGTATATGAGAAAAAGTGGAATAGAAAAATAAACATTTGACCTTGAGGATGTATTACAGATTCTTCAAGGTCTTTCTATTTCCCATCCGTGAAAAATAAATCGAGTGGAAAGTCTAGAAAGAATCTAACTCTCATCACCGCATTTTTAAGTTAAATACCTTACCTCGCTTTATGATGATTTTTCCGAAATAAATTGAAACTGTAATCCGTTGAAATTTATCGATCCTAGTGGGAATAGATATATACCGTCAGAGATGAATTCCATTCTCAAAGCGACAGCGAAGATAACTTCAACCGAAAGTAGAGCATATTCATACGCTTATAACTTGTTAAGTCGAGAGTATGCAGATGTATATGATGATAATCGTTTTAATTATTTGTTTGGTTTATTAACGCAAACAAGTGCATACAAGAATAGTGCAGGAAATGCGGACTGGGCAAGAGCGGAATTAGCCAAGGATTACAGTAAATGGCATCAGGAAATCTCTTTTGCGGAAGCTTTGGCTTCATTGGGGCCAATAATCGGAGGCATAAGAAAAGGTAAAGAAGTTGGTGGAAAGGTAAGAGCGATTGGCGGATGTAACTGCTTCACAGCGGGAACCAAGGTTCTAACAGACGATGGAGAGAAAAATATCGAAGACATTGAGGTCGGAGATAAGGTTCTCGCCAAGGATGAGAATAACCCTGATGGAGAATTGGCTTATAAAGAAGTAACGGGGTTATACCGCAACCAACGTGATGATATAATTAAGTTGAACGTTGGGGAGCAGATCATCGAGACGACAGACAACCATCCATTTTGGGTAGAAGAAAAAGGGTGGGTCTTCGCAGATGAACTCCAAGTAGGTGATAAGCTCCAAAAATCTGACGGAAGCAATCTGATAATTGATAAGGTTGAGTTTGTTAATCTGGATGAACCAGTCACGGTTTACAACTTTACAGTTGCTAACTTCCATACGTATTATGTCACGGATTTGGGTATTTGGGTTCATAATACCAATTGTTATAATGATTATAACAAAATACTAAAAGGTGATAATTCGACATATAAGATACTAAAAGAAGAAACAAATTGGATGAAAGACCAAGGTATGGTTTCTAAGGGGACGATAAACGGCAGAAAAACTTGGTATGACGGGAAGTATTATTATCAGTGGGATAGTAAGAAAGGTGCTCTAGAAAAATGGGACAACAAGAAAAAAAACCACTTAGGTGAGTTTAATGCTGTGACTGGAGAACAATCAGGTAAAGCGGTGAAGAGAAGAGAATGGGGAAAATAAGGAGGTATTATATTGTCCCATGGAATGAGGTTTGTCGAAGAACATCGTCAAATTAATAAAGTTTTAGAAAAATTATATTCGAAGAGGGAACTAGACCAATGGTATGTAGACACAAGCCGAAAGAAACTTGAACTTCCTAGAGAAATATATGATATCGTCCAAGTTTCCGAAGTGAAAGTGCAAGATGGATTTTGTCCTTCTGCACATGTGTACTTGAAACTAAAAGATAGGCTCGGAGAAGGAGGATTTGTTTTACTGCAAGAAATTCAGTTAACAATTTCCAAACTAGTGCCTGTATACGAGTACTTGCTTTTCCATGAGGTGAAGCATAATGCTCTAGTTGGCAATTTAGGGTTAGTTGGTCCTGCAAATACGTTTGAGCTAATCGAAGCAGAAGTGCAAGTTAATAAAATACTTCAACAACATGGTTACATTCAATTAAGTCATGAATATGATTTGTATGATACTGTTTACGAGTGGGGGCAATTAGAAGGAATTGACCCCGTAAACCGGAGATTGACTCTAAAGGATGCAGCATTTGTTGATATATTGGAATTATGTAATGATTAGTGAAGAGGCCTTGAGGGAAGAAAACCTCAAGGTCTTTCTCTTACCCCACATAGTGCGGATTGAATCAGGTGGCATGTTTCGAAAGAAACGAGATGCTAAAAGTAATCTACACCAAAGACTCTAAGGGAAATATTAAAGTAATTGAAGTGATAACAACCCATGATGTTTATTAATCAAATGAAATAGAGATGGTTCGATGAAAATGAGAATCCAATTCGGATACGCCTACGACGGTGTATACGACCAAAATCGAAACGCAAGCGATAGGGGCGACTCAAAAAAGAATCACAGAATATGAGTACGATAGATCCCGAGGCCGCGCAGTTCCGACAAGAATTAAAGAAAGCAGCTACGATGGCGGCCGATGGTCACCAGATCGTTACACCCATCGAACCTATAATAGATGGGGATTTATTACTGCCGAGACAAATCCTCTAGGTGTAACAAATAACTTTCAATATGATTTTGTTTCAGAAAAGAAGGTTGCTTTGCTTAGTAGTACACAACCGTCAGCGAATAATGAATCCTTGCATTCTTCCTACCAATACAATTTTGCTAACGGTGAATTTATGCAGCTTATTATGAAAAATAACCATGGAGCTTTACTACAGCAAATAAACTATGCTTATGATGCTGTAGGGAACCCCATTACGATTCATATTAAGGGAGATCAAAGAGATACAGTCGTTCAGCAAGAATTCCATCCACGATTTAAATCATCCTATCTAAATAAACAGTCTGTTCAGGTGGCGAACGTAGATGGGGCGGTTTCGACCATTGAACAGCATCTAGAATATGAACCCTACCTAGGACTCGTAATAAAATCCATTGACGGCAACGGAAATGAGACCCATTACACGTATGATAAGCTTGGACGCGTGACATAGCGGCTCTACATCCAGAGTATACATGCCTGATGGTTCTACAGTGAATGCAACAAGAATTTGGGTAAGAAATAATGGTTCAGGTACATTTCATGGTTATCCTGCACCATAGAAAAAAGGAGACTGCCTATGGATTTTAGAATTCAAGCAGGATGTCCCAGATTTACTGGGGAGTTTGATGAAGATATATCTTCCTTGTCTGATGCTCTTGAGATTGTGTTTCCTCTTTGGACAGAAGATGTAATAATTATGTGGAAGAACATTTGTATTCCAATAGGGTACAAATACGACATGAGCCTGATGATAAATGACATCTTAGACATTCTTGAAAACCTTAGGACGAAAGTTTCTGGTGAGATAAGGGTTCACTGGCCATCAAATTCATTTGCATGTAAGTGGGATTTAACGTGGGATTCAAGTAATCTGGTAATTCGTTCGGAGTGGGAAAATGTTGTAGGGAAGACCGAGAATTTACTCAATCAAAGCGGTCATATTGTAACTACAAAAGAATTTTTTCAGTCAGAATGGAAAAGAGTACTTAAAAATATTATTGATGGTATGGCGAATTCCGGATTCAATGCAGTTTCAGTTCCTGAAATGGTACGATTAATCCGAAAGTAGAGCATATTCATACGCTTATAACTTGTTAAGTCAAGAGTTTGCAGATGTGTATGATAATAATCGTTTTAATTATTTGTTTGGTTTATTGACTCAAACCAGTGCTTATAAGAATAGTGCAGGGAATGCGGACTGGGCAAGAGCGGAGTTAGCCAAGGATTACAGTAAATGGCATCAGGAAATCTCCTTTTCGGAAGCTTTGGCTTCATTGGGACCAATAATCGGGGGCATAGGAAAAGCTAGAGAAGTTGGTGGAAAGGTTAGAGCGGTTGGCGGATGTAACTGCTTCACAGCGGGAACCAAGGTTCTAACAGACGATGGAGAGAAAAATATCGAAGACATTGCGGTCGGAGATAAGGTTCTCGCCAAGGATGAGAATAACCCTGATGGAGAGTTGGCTTATAAGGAAGTAACGGGGTTATACCGCAACCAACGTGATGATATAATTAAGCTGAACGTTGGGGAGCAGATCATCGAGACGACAGACAACCATCCATTTTGGGTAGAAGAAAAAGGGTGGGTCTTCGCCGATGAACTCCAAGTAGGCGATAAGCTCCAAAAATCTGACGGAAGCAACCTGACGATTGATACGGTAGAGTTTGTTAAACTTGTAGAACCAGTTACGGTTTATAACTTTAGTGTTGCTAACTTCCATACGTATTATGTCACGGATTTGGGTATTTGGGTTCATAATACAGAGTGTAACTTAAGCCCTAAAACTCTCGCTACTATGGGTAAAACAAACACAGGAAACGCAGGTCTAGAAGTTGGCTATATAACAAAAAGTACAGCACAAACAGCAGCTACTGAATTTGTAGGAAAAGGTTATACAAAAGGTACTGCTAGTAACGGATATACAACTTATGTAAGCTCCGATGGCAGATATGTAGCAAGGTATGGTTTTAAGAAAAATGGAGGACTTGAGTTGAATTTAGAGGATACTCAGACGGGTGGCAATTTTCATATCAAGGTCAAATGACAAAAAGGTGGAGATATTAGTTGGTTGTTCCCGTACTCAAAGGTATTGATTTCATTGAAATTAAAGATGGTTTGAAAGGCTCTAAATTAAGAGGTACAGCTTATATTGCTGAAGAAGATGATGTCGGTTCTGATTGTTTTCATTTTCAAGTGTTAACACCTGAGTATGTGATAAAAAGTCTTAATGAAAATAAGATGCTAAATTGTAGAGCAACATTCATTGTTCAAAACTTTGAGCTAGAATTGTTAGAAACAGAAATAAAAGAAATGCTCAAAGATTGTATTCGACCTACTTGGGAAGAAGCCGCAAAAGCTATCAATCGTCATTTGAACTGGGAGTATGACAATATCCAGTTCTATACGGAAAAAGATATATTATCAAAGCTAGACGAAAATAAGTAATAGGTTACACCCTTGGGGAATACGCAACTTTCTCAAGGGTTTTCTTTTACCCCCACTCAGTGCCGAATGAATCGGGCGGCACGCTCCGAAAGAATTTTACCCTCATCAACTTCGTATAATGTTTTTCTGAAATGTGGACGTACAAGTGAGAAGCGGTGATTAGAAGACAGTCATCGCCCATTTTATCGAGTGTAGGGCGGTTTATTAATGAGGATACGTATGAAGGGGATATCAAGAATCCGCTGAGTTTGAATTTGTATACGTATGTGTACAATAATCCATTAATTCATTTAGACCCTACAGGTAATTTTGTTTATCCAGTTTCTCCGTCTTTAACTTATGCGGTTGATATGGGAATTATTAATCAAATTTGGATGCACAAGTTAAGGGAGGTAAGGCTGTTGCAAAAAATGGGGCTGACTTCCTACTTCTTGATGATATAAATACCATGTTGGATCCTAATAGCTCATTAGGAGATAAGGGACTTGTGTTGTTGGGATTTTTGCCTCCGGTAAAATTAATTAAAACAGGAACCAAAGTTAGTAAAGCTGCTGCAAAAGTACTAGCAAAGTGCAATTGCTTTACTGCAGGGACGAAGGTATTAACAGACGAAGGGGAGAAACCTATCGAGGAAATCGAAGTAGGGGATAAGGTTCTCGCTAAGTCTGATGAAACCGGAGAAGTGGCATATAAAGAGGTCGTGGGGCTGTTCCAAAAACAGGCTGACGAAATTTATTACGTCCACATTGGGGATGAAATCATCGAGGTTACGGGTGAGCATCCGTTTTGGTTGGATGGTAAGGGATGGACGTTTGTTAAAGACTTGAAGGTTGGCGACTTGCTTGTTTCGAGTGTCAGTACTAAACTAGCGATAGATAAGATTGAGAAAGAACCTCGCGAAGCAACAGTTTATAACTTTGAGGTTAAGGACTTTAATTCATACTTTGTTTCAAACCTTGGGATTTGGGTGCATAACTGTAATTTAGCAAAGATAGGCGACAGTTTTGGAAAGTCTGGGGTTTTAGTAAACCATCCTGGTACTAGGATTGAGTGGTCTAAGGTTTCCAACCACGGATTAGAGAGAATGGGACAACGTGGAGTAACCCAATCAATGGCAGAGTCTTGGGTGAAAAATGGTAAGGCACTTTCTCAGAACAATGGAAGTAAGCATTTGTTCTTTACCAAAGATGGTGCTGTAGTTGTGGCGACCGATGGAACGCTTGTAACAGCAATCCCAAAAAGTCATTATGATGATGCGTATAAAGCACTTTCTAAATCATTATTTGGTGAATAAAACTTGGTGAGGTGATTTTTTGGTAGAGGAAATAACAAAAATAATAAATGACTGGAATCCCGCTGAAATTTACCCACTACTTCATGATGAATATCAATGTGAGGTTAGTAAAATCGTTGAACTACTCAGCTCTTTTGAATCTAAATCGACCATTTCTAAACAAATATACGACTTATTTGAGAGCTGTTTTGGTAATGAGTTCCGAAAGCCATATCATGAATGTGAAGAAATAACAGAAATATTAATAAATATTCAGTCATCTAAATAAAAATTGATACCTTTAGGGTGGATGAACTGACCCCTGTCAAGTAGACAGTGTAAAAATAGCTCTGGCACCGATCCTTCACTTTTGGTCGGTGCCTTTTTTTATGCTGCTGAAATGACGCTTGTACATCAATGCCGTCATACAGTTTAATTTTTTTGGTATCAATAATTATTGTAGTACTCAATGTATTCCATAATTGCTGCTTCCATTTCTTCGTACGTATTGAATTTCTTGAGGTTTTACATTTCGGATTTCATCATTCCCCAGAATGATTCCATTAGGCCATTGTCTATGACTTGGATACCCTGGACATAATTTGTGCCATTCCTGCATCATCTGGCATTTTCTTGAATGTTCTTTACAACCTACAGGTAATAACAAATGTGCATTTACAGAAACTGCAATGGAATGCGTTGGGGGCGGCAAAGGTGATGGAGGTGGTTCTTCCAGTAACAGCTATGTGGGAAGTACAGTTGTTAGAGGTAACGTTGCACCTCCTCCGAAAATAACACGTGCTTCGCCCAAGGTGAAATTTGAGGTTTCTTGGAATGAAGCAAAATCATTTAACAAACTGAATATTGAAAAGGCAATGAAGCCTCAGGGGACGGGTTATATTGGAAAGTCATATTCAGGTACAAGAAATACCGCTTCTGATTTTACGAGAGGTAATGGTAAGAGTACTCTAACAAAAACACTTTAATGACCATAAAGGTGATTTTGGTTTTACTACTGAGGCTCAATATCTTAAAGGTGCAAGAAATTTTCTTGAGAAATCTCCAACCTCAACAACACAATCTTTTGTTTCAAAAGAAGGCACATATTTTAGGTATGATACAGCAACGAATGAATTTGGAATTATTAATCAGTATGGTGGAATATCAACTTACTATAAGCCAACTGATGGAATTAAATATTGGAAGGAGCAAATCGGATTGTATGCTCCTAAGTGAGAGAGGGTGTGGAAATATGAAGAGATTACAGTGTCCATGTTGCTGTAATTTTACTATTGAAAGTAAGGATGAAGTGGTTGTAGATATTTGCGATGTGTGTTTTTGGCAGTTTGATGTTGTAGCTCATGCTAAGCCCGACATAAACATAGGAGCAAACCATATTTCGTTGAATCAAGCCAGAGAGAATTATAAACAATTTGGCGTATGCAAACTTCAATATAAAAATATGGTTAGAGAGCCGTTGGAAGAAGAATTACCAAAGAATAATATTGAGTAATTTTTATTCAGAAACTTTAAGGTCTGCATACCTATTTTAGGGTTAACAGCATGAAATATCACCTCAATAAACGAATAACACTTACAAAAGAGCAGAGGATTTACTTCTTGACAATTGGTTCGTACAAGACAACCAACAAACCAAACACTAAACAACTTGACTAACACACATGATAAACTTTCAAAGGCTTATTCCACTTGAATGATAAGGAGGAATAAGCCTTTTTGCATGCCTAAAACCAAAGGAGGATAAGAATAATGACAAAGCAGGTACAGGCAACGGCAGCATCACGATTACAGCATCTTATGTCCATGACGATTACGGCAAGCTACTGGCTCGTCAGGTTCCAGGACAAGGTATGCAGTACTACGTATCCAACGGACACGGCGACATTACGGAGATTCGGGATGCACAAGGCAATGTCTTGAACCGCTATACGTACGATATCTGGGGCAATCCATTGGTACAAGAGGAGCGAGTCCCGAACATTTTCCGTTACTCGGGCGAATACTGGGATGCGACAACGAATCTGCAATATTTGCGCGCAAGATGGTATGATCCAAGTGTAGGTAGGTTTATTAATGAGGATACGTATGAAGGGGAACTGGGTAACCCGCTAACGTTGAATCTGTATACGTATGTGCAAAATAATCCGTTGAAATATATCGATCCTAGTGGGAACAGATATATACCGTCAGAGTTGAATTCCATTCTCGAAGCGACTATGAAGATAACTTCTACCGAAAGTAGAGCATATTCATACGCTTATAACTTGTTAAGTCAAGAGTTTGCAGATGT
>NZ_KK366031.1:10725-206082 GCF_000686865.1 Paenibacillus sp. UNC217MF
CCAATAATCGGGGGCATAGGAAAAGCTAGAGAAGTTGGTGGAAAGGGAAGAGCGCTTGGCGGATACACCAGTACTAAGAGTAAAGGATTTAACAAATCATACGATAAACTTTCTAAAAATATACAAGAAAAAGCAGATGCGGCTTTTAAGCAATTCAAGAAAGATCCGGATCATCCAAGTTTGAATTTCGAGTATCTAAATGGTGCTCCAGATGGTAGAAAGTATGTGTCTGCTAGAGTTGATGGTTCCTATCGGGCTTATGGAATAGTTCGAAAAAACGGTGTAATTGAATGGGTTGGAATAAACAACCACGACTATAAGGCCGTCATTAGGGAACTAAATACCGCTTATTGAGTGTAAGGAGGAGTCAAATGGGATGGAAACATATTGTTCTAGAGGCGAATTGTTTCTATGAAGACAACGAAGAGAATCATGATTCAAAATGCTGTAAGGGAAATATAGGTGTTTATTGTTTAACTTACAACCAAGATGGTCATCAAATTTGTCCCAATTTGGTTTTCGGTAAAAGTAGGACATCTGTTATTGCAACCGATAAAGATGGTAATGCAGTGGACTCTTCTACGTTCTGGACGGACGAAAAATTAAGTTCTGAAGAATGGGTGAGAAGAGAAGAAGAATGGTTAGATGAGAAGAGAAGGCAAATGAATATGAATAGTAAGTAATAATTTGGTAAGGGGAAGAACTAGAGAGTATAATGATATGGCTCCTACTTGAAGTAAACAGTTTTATAATTTCAACTGTCCACCGCAAGGCATATCAGAAATCCTCAAGGTCTTTTTTTACCCCATTCCTTGCCGAATGAATCGGGCGGCATGTCTCGAAAGAACCTAACTCTCGTCAACCCTGTATGATATTTTTCCAATATGGTTGTACGTACGTATAGCATTCAGCAAATTCAGAACAATGCAGCATTTGCGAACTACAGCTATACCTATGATAACAACCGCAACATCGTAGCGAAGAACGACAATGGAGCAGGGTATCAATTCAGCTATGATCCATTGAACCGAATCAAGACCTCAAGCCAGTTTAACGAAGCATACACGTACGATAATAGGGATAACCGCAGAACCCTGCAAAGCGATCAGGTACCGAACATCAAGGGAGCCAGCTACGCATACGACAGCCGCAACCGTCTGACTCAAGTAACAACGGAAGACGGAAAAGCCGTCAGCTATCGCTACAACGGCGATAACCTGATGGTGGAACGCACCGAAGGCGGCATAACGACTCGTTACTACTATGACGACAGAGCAAAGATCGTAGCAGAGGGCAAGGTAGAAGGCAACGGCAGCGTCACCATTACCGCAGCGTATGTCCATGATTCGACCGGCAAGCTGCTGGCTCGTCAAGTACCAGGGCAGGGGATGCAATACTACGTATCCAACGGACATGGCGACATTACGGAAATCCGTGATACCCAAGGCAATGTATTGAACCGCTATACGTACGATATCTGGGGCAATCCATTGGTTCAGGAGGAACAGGTTCCGAACATTTTCCGTTACTCGGGAGAGTATTGGGACGCAGCAACGAATCTGCAATATTTGCGTGCAAGATGGTACGATCCAAGTGTAGGGCGGTTTATTAATGAGGATACGTATGGAGGGGATATCAAGAATCCGCTGAGTTTGAATTAGTATACGTATGTGGATAATCCGTTGAGATGGCTTGATCCAAGTGGACATATAAAAGATAGTTTTGGGGCGACATTACCGATGCCGAGAGATGCAGAGGAAGCAGCAAAGCTAATTTCACAAGCAAACAAACTGGGCATATGCTCAACAACTCTTCAATAAAATCAGGAAAAGGAACGGGAATGTTATGTAAGGGGTGTATCTCTTATTATTGGAGGAAAACTAGGTGCAGAAATCAAAGATGACAAAATGAAATTATATTATCTCGCAACTTATGGTCAAGGGGGAGAAAACCTATCCTTAACAGGGGGGATTTCCCAAACCAATGATTTAATGGGGGAAATGAGCAGTTGGACAGCAAATGGTGGTGCTTCATATGGGGTCTTTTATCTTGGTGAGGCAAGCATTAAATCGGATTCGAAGTATATGGAATTTTCCAGTGGAGGTGGAATTGGAGCGGCCGCTGAAATTTATCTTCTACCAATATCAGGAGAAAAAGAATATTCAATAACTTGGGAATTATCATTCAATCTCGGTAAAAAGCTGCTATTTTACCATCATATGTGGGTGCACTTAATGCTCAAGAGTGGTTAGATATGATTGGAGGAAAAGGGTGGGAAAAGAAAGGAGTGCTCAATGAGTCCATTTTTATTAATTGGGGTTGTAGCTGTGATTTATTCACTGCTTCAAATTACTATTCCGGATATAATTTTGAGTATGAAACCATTCGGTGTTAAGACACGAGAAGCAGTTAGAGTTGGAGGATTTATAACATTACCAATAGGTATACTAATAATTATAGCTGACTTGGTAATGAATTAAGTTGAACAAGTAAGGTGCATGATGAAATGAAGACCTTGTTGGGATTTTTAGTCCCTTCAAGGTTTTTTCTTTGGTGGATGCCCCACCCAGTGCCGAATAAATCGGGCGGCATGTACTTTACCCAGTATAGTTACTTTGGTAGCTTTGATTTAGACGAGGAAGAGTGGAAAAACAAGAATCACTATGGATAACAAAGTAGAAATTTAAAATTATCAAGGAAAAAGTGAAAGACATTAATTACGCTTGGGGTCTGACAACAAGAGTGAGCCACCAAATTTAAGTAAAGATGCAGATGATTTAAATAAGATTGGACAGGTTTCTTGATACGGTAAAGTCTGACGAAACAGGAGAAATGGAATATAATGGGGTCGTTGGAATGATCTAAATCAAGCAAACGAATCTATTACATCTACATTAAGGATGAAATCATCAAAGTTTATCAACACAAAATCCCTTAACGCTAGTATGGAATCGGCATAATGAAGGGGGGGCTTATCGCTTAGAGAACTGACAGATCAGTGAGGAAAGATAGTGAGCTAATTATTTAAAATTTTCGTTCAGGAGGTAATGAGTTTTCATGCCAAGAGCGCTAAGAGTGATGAAATTTTGCTTAATACTATGCTTTTTTGTTATTTGTTATGTCGGAGTGCATGTCCAAAAGGTAGATGCTTACTCACCGAATTTATCTGAGAGGATGCTTCAACAAGATTCGAAGGAGCTTGTGAGCGAACGAACGGATACCTCCAAGACTTTTCTTCATTCCAATAATTCAAGAACTACATATATTTCATCTCGGCCTATGCATTATAGGACGACGAGCGGATGGAAAGACATTAACAACATCTTTAACATATCAAACAACTCAAAAACCATAGCATATATGAATGAAAATGTGTACGAGTTGGACGTTGCAAGGAAAAATGCAGCACTTCATATCAATTATGTAGGCAGCAATATGGCACTAGAACCGTTGAATACCATCTCAAGTTCTCCGCAAGTGAAACAAAACCGGATTTATTATCCTAATCTGTGGTCGAACGCATCATTTCAATATATTTCACAATATGATCAGATGTTTCTTCAGATTCAGCTTCATAATAAGAAGGCCTCGCAAGAATATGAGTTTAAATTGCAATCTAAAGATCTTATCATATCATCCAAAAGTTCAAGCAGACTGGAATTAACAAATAAATTGAATCATGACGAAGTTTTTCAGTTAGATGGGTTCATTATTGATCGGAAAGGAAAGATACGCGATTCCCAATTTTCTATTAAACATGTGAATGTTAATGAATCGGTAGTCAAAGTCAATGTAAATGATAAGGAATTGGAGTATCCGCTTCAGATTGTAATGATGGCGACACCTGGTATCTCGAAAACGTCATCTCCGGATTATTCCAACAGCAACAAAATATATATAGACACACCAAATTTCCCAATTTCGCTAATTGAAAAAATATCATTTACGAGCCACTCCTTCGAACTAACCCCTGATGGAGATTATTATACATTCAGCAGACCGATGAAGGCATATCTTACGCTAGAGGAATATGAGAATGCAGGTTATACAAATTGTAAGGAAGAACCAGGTCTCGACGGAAGGTTGGTTAAGTACATCGGAAAAACTGCTGATGGCGAACCCAATGAGCTGCACGTTGGGAAAGATGAGCTGAGAACTGCTTGGGGAGGGACTACGGGGAAGTTTTATGGAGCAGCCTTTTACTCTCCATTCATATCGAGTTCTAGCTCTATGACATATGTAGAGGTTGCAATCACTTATACCCCGACAACTAGTTTCGCCCCTATTGTCTCAAATTTAAAGCCGAATAATAATGAGGTAGTAACAGATGATACGATTCATCTGTCATGGACATATTCGGATGCAGAAAATCAACGTCAGTCTGCGTATGAGATCGAAATTTTTAATGGTGACAAGGTCTATATAAAGAAAAAAGAGATGATTAATACGAACTCTTTCGAATTACCACCAAATTCTTTATTGAAAAATTTCCATTATTCGTGGAGGGTTAGGGTATGGAATTGTGATAATCAAGTATCTGAGTATTCAGCCCCTGCGACCTTTTATTGGAAAGAAAAAGAGAAGCCACTAAGAGCCTATGAACTATCGAATCATTTTAAGGATGGGACTATCTTTTTCAACTGGAAATATGAATCTCCTAGTAAGAGCCCGCAATCAGCCTATGAAATCAATGTTTATGATGAAAATGGAAAAGAGTTCTTATCGACGGCCAAAATAAATTTGAATAGAAGCTCCCACTCGGCTGAACTGGGTCTATTTAATACCAAGAAGCAATATAGTTGGGAAGTAAGAGTATGGGATGATAAGAACACTGTGTCGGCATATTCGGAGCGTAGGGCGATTATTTGGGGAGACAAGCTTAAGCCATTGCCTCCTTCTCAGCTACAATCTCGTATCACAAACGGTGCTGTAGAATTCCAATGGAACTATAAATCACCGAAGGACAGCCCTCAAGCTGCATATGAACTCTTGGTATATAATCAAAATGGACAAATTGCTCTCCAAACTGGGCGTATAAGCAGCCAACGTTCTCTTCACACTCTTTTACTTAGCAGTATCAATACAAAAGAAACGTATACTTGGAAAGTGCGGGTATGGGATCAAGACAACGGAGTATCTGACTTTTCATCAATATCAATGCTCGATTTGTATCAAGAAGTAGAATATCATTACAACTCGGATGGAAAGCTCATGTTCATTTATTCGAAGAGCAAAAATAAAAAAATTATAGAATATGTATATGATAAAAATGGTAATCTTCTCAAAGTGATTAGATATTAAATCATAAAATGTACGCCTTGGATTGTTAATACTAAACTAGACAACTTTTTTAGGGTCAATTTTTATAATCAACTGGGCTCCTATAGCCTAGTGTTCCATGAATTCGGTGTTTATTGTACCCGTTCACATAATCATTTAACTCCAGTTTCAGATGCTGAAGGCTATTTGTACTTCTCTTTGATCAAATTAACAAAAATAGAAAGTGGATGGGTAAAAAATGGAAAGTGGATGGTTACAAATGATTTCTCAAATGTTAATTTGTAGTTAAATAATTATTTGAACTTAAATAATTATAAATAATTACAAAAGGAGAAATTTATTGTGGGGAATTATCCTAAATATCGCGCAGCAGCTGTCCAGGCTGCACCTGTATACTTGGATTTAGATGCAACAGTTGAAAAATCTTGCAAATTGATTGCTGAAGCAGCATCTAATGATGCAAAATTAGTTGCTTTTCCCGAAGCTTTTCTTCCCGGTTATCCTTGGTTTGCATTTATTGGTCATCCAGAATATACAAAAAAATTCTATCATGATCTCTACAAAAATGCAGTTGAGATTCCTAGCTTAGCTATTCAAAAAATAAGTGAAGCAGCTAGAAAACACGAAACTTACGTATGTATTTCTTGTAGTGAAAAAGATGGTGGATCTTTATATTTAACTCAACTATGGTTTAATCCCAAGGGCGATTTAATTGGAAAACATCGAAAGATGAGAGCGTCTGTTGCTGAAAGACTTATATGGGGAGACGGAAATGGAAGCTTGATGCCCGTATTTAAAACGGAGCTTGGTAATTTGGGTGGACTGATGTGTTGGGAACACCAGGTTCCTTTAAATCTGCTTGCAATGAATTCACAAAATGAACAAGTACATGTAGCCTCCTGGCCAGGATACTTTGATGATGAAATCTCAAGCCGGTACTATGCTATTTCAACTCAAACCTTTGTTTTAATGACATCATCTATATATTCGGAAGAAATGAAAAGTATGATTTGTTTAACACCTGAACAAAAAGAATACTTCGATACATTTAAGAGTGGACATACTTGTATTTATGGACCTGATGGAGAACCAATTAGCGATATGATCCCTGCAGAAACAGAAGGAATCGCTTATGCTGATATAGATATAGAGAAAATAATTGATTATAAATATTACATCGATCCTGCTGGTCACTATTCTAACCAAAGCTTAAGTATGAATTTTAATCAAAATCCTACACCTGTTGTTCGTAAGTTTGGAGATAACGAGACTAAGAAAATTACTTATGAGGAAATCAATCTACAGATTGGCAGTCGAAACTTTTCAGGTGAAAATGCTTCCTTTTAATTTTGTCACACTCCCAAAGCAAAGAAGAGCATTAATCTAATAAAGTGAGATGACATGAGAAAGCGTCTTGAACATCGATCAAATAATGTTCAAGACGCTTCTATTTTCATGCACGTGGCATGGGTAAAAGGGTATGTCGTAAAACCCGGCATCTGAACGACACCGATTTGGCATTATCCTATTTTTCGAAACTACTCTGTGATTTTTCAAAGACAGGCATGATCGCAATTGGCGGAAGAGACAGAAACATCGCTTGGTAACACACATTTTATTTGTCGCCAATGGAACTGACAAATCCGGCGAAAATTGATTGATCCTGTTTGTCATAGCCGAGACCGAAATGTTGTTCGAAGCGGATTCATCCGCATGAGCAAGAGCAGGTGTTGCTCCGGTCGCAAATCTTAAACCTAATGAGAGAGTGAATACTGCAATACCAAATTCTTTTTCGTGAGCATGTTTTGTAATCCTCTCTTTTTATATTTTAATAGAGGACTTTTTCATGCATCTCTTTTGATGCTCCAGTATGTAAATGTCTAGAAGCTGGCTAATTTGGACGACTTCGTCATCGATAAGATTATTCTTTTGGTTCATGAGGCAGGTTAATTCTTGCCTGAGTCGATCAATTTTATTTAATAGATCATCACAGTATATAATAGTCCGTCACCTCGGATTAGGGGGAATAATGGGGCGCCCTGTCTTTACTATTAGTATACAGTGTGTCTATTGAATTCTAATAAAAGGGATTAAAGGGAAACTTTTTAAAATAAAAAAGAGTACCAAGTTGGCACTCTTACCATGGGTGATGTCCGTTATCACTTCCCAATGTCGACAAAAATGTTGTTAGTCCGATAATAACGGTGAAAAGGAGACCATTGTATAGCTTTGCTTTGAAACGTTTCACATGAACCCCTCCAATTTATGTTCTTTAGCTGCGCTGCGTTTATAAAATGTATTCAATTTAGCTAATGTGGATATGGGCATGTCAAGGTTTTGTTGCAGATGGCTATGCACGATTTGATTTATGCATTCTTTTTCGTGATCAGTGTCATTAATTTTTGAATAGTGCAGCGCGCTCTCCAGAAAATCAGATATCCCTTTATCGAGATCGTCAACGGCAATGAAATATTCAGCTCGGTGATAATAATATTCGGCTAGCTGCGAGATTATGTTGGGGTTATTCGTACTAATGGATTTTGGACATATTGGGTATGAAAGTAATTGTTCGGCTTCATATAACCGATTTCCTTTAAAATATATTTTTAATAACTGATTGATTGCTAGAAGAGCATCATCCTGGTTGCATGTTTTTAGAAAGTTCTTAAGCAGTTCGATAGCTACTTCGGAGTTTCCCCTTCTTGCGTTTAATGATGCCTTCATAAGCAGTGAATACGCCTTGATGTGTGGGTAGTCATATTTTTCATATTGTATTGAATAATATTCGGACTTGTCGTAATCCTCAAGATAGAAATAAGAATCGCGCAATATGCCAAGCGCATTGATGTAGTACCAATTGTCTGCATCTGCTTCTTGGAGTACATGAAGGCAGAGATCAATGCTCTCCCGGTATAAAAATAAATTAAACGCGTGAATTCCTAATTTGTAATACAGAATGATTCTGTCCTCGCAGCTTAAAAAATGGGCGTATTCCACAATATATTTACGCCCATTGTAAACCGTACGGAGCCTTGTAAAATCATCTCGTTCGATGAGGTACACCTGGAGTAAGCCTTTTGCCAAAAAAGGCATGATGCCGTGATCGCGTGAGTAGTCAACGATCAATTGGTATAAGGCCAAGCGAATATCCTTGCGTTCCACTGAAGCTGTGAAGCTATATAGGCGTTCGACTAAGGAGTGGCTGTCGTCGCTTGGTGATTCTAGAAACTTGGCACCTACTGTTCGTGCCAGTTCGGCGGAGCCTGAATGCTGGATCACGTCCTGCAGTATATGCAGCCGCATTTCTGCTCGTTTGTCCACGCTTATGTACAGTTCGACAACCGTATCCAACGGGATGCGCAGTGCTTCGACAAGCGGGCGAAGTGTCGTATATTCTGGCCTCTTGACGTCTTCGTTTTCGATTTTGGATATTGTGCCTTTATGAACGCCGGATGTTTCTGACAATTGCGCTAAAGTCATGCCGCTATTGCGCCTATAACTATGTATTAATTCGCCGATGGACAATATCTGTGCCATCCTGTATGCACCTACTCTCATTTTCAATCATATACTCCTATAATTTACCATAGATTTTGTCGAATGGGAATGTTTGGATTGTTTGGATGGGATCAAAAGTTAAAAAAGTGTCGATTATAAGGAAATTAATCAATTCCATTAACAAAAAAGAACCTTGCCCGTACGGTGGCAAGGTTCTCCATGGATGATGCGAGAGACAGCGATCTAAATATCCTCCTCATTCATGTCTCGTGAGCCCCAATAAAATAGGGCAATGACGAAAGCGATGACAATAATGAACGGGGCATAAAAGATTAAAAATTGATTCATCTGCTCTGTGCTCCTTTATATTTAATATAGCACTGCGCGACATTCATATCTGCCGCTTCATCCGCTACATAGCACTGCATGAATACCTTCTCATCCTCTTAGATGTGCTTCTTCCCTGTACGCCCGCCTTTTCCGCTTTTAATCCCCTTCACATAGTTCGCGTCGAACAGGAACAAGCGAAGGAGCAGGAAGAGGGAAGGCAGCAGAATGAGCAGTCCAAGGACGAATACAACGATCAGCGCATAGGCCATAGCCGGATTCGTGACATGCTCATAGACATTGATGTATGGGTAGAGCACATAAGGCAAATGTGCCGAACCGTATCCGAACCATGCGAACCCGAATTGTAAGATGACACATAGAAACGCTAAGCCATAACGGCGTCTTCTCCATACATAATAGACGGCGATGACGAAGAACAGGAAGGACAGAACGAACATCCATGCCCGATCCACCATATTGTTGAAGTGCTCCGCATTATGACCCTGAATGGCGTAGAACACGAACAAGCTGGCTAGGATGGTGGGCGCGGACCACATCAGGGCATATTTGCGCACAATGTTGAGTGCCCCTTTATCCTCAGCTTTGGATGCATAGTACGTCAGGAACATGGCGGAAATGTACAACACGCTGACCAGGGCGAGCACGATAACGGAATAGGGGTAGATGTTAGTGAACAGGCTCAGGAACTGGAATGAAATGCTGCCGTCAGCCCCCTCCGTGATATACCCTCCTTCAGAAATCGCGAGCACGGTGGACAACGCAGCGGGAATGAGCCATCCACTGACTCCATATAGAAACAGGTAGATACGATTACTCTTAACCCCATATGTGCTAAAGGCATAGTACGATCCTCGTAAGGCAAGCAGAATGAGCGCTAGACTGCCTGGGACGAGCAGTGCTGTTCCATAGTAGTACGCGGAATCGGGGAAGAATCCGACCAAGCCAATGTAGAAGAAGACTAAGAACACATTGGTTACTTCCCATACAGGGGACAGGTAACGCTCAATCACGTTATGGATTATATGGCGCTTGCCCGTTACCGAGCTGACATAACTGAAGAAGCCTGCCCCGAAGTCGATGGACGCAACAAGCAGATAGCCGAACAGGAAGATCCATAGAACGGTGATGCCGACTAATTCGTAACTCATTTCTTCCCTCCTCCTTCCCAGCCAAGTGCCTTAATTTCGTCTTCAGCAGGGTTGTGCTTGAACATGCGAATGAGCACCCGAATAGCAGTCACTGTGATTAATAGATAGAGCAGCGTGAACAGCCACAGCATTGTATCCACGTGATTGGATGTTGTTGCGCCCTCGGTTACCGTCATGACTTTCCATAGAATCCAAGGCTGCCGTCCAATCTCAGCGAACATCCATCCGAATTCGATAGCCAACACCGAGAGCGGAGCGCCAAGCACAACGGCTCTTAGCAGCAGACGATTATGCGGCTTTTTCAGACTTTGCCGGCGATTGCGCATGAACCAGATGACATACCATAGGGACACGACCGTTAAATACATGCCGATAAACACCATGGAGTCGAAGAAGTAGTGGGATGCCTTAAGCGGAGGTCTCTCCTCCACGGGCACTTCGTTCAATCCCTTCACGACAGTATCGGGGGTGCCGCCTGCTAATATGCTCAAGGCAAATGGGATATGAAATCCGTATTTTACCTCATTATTTTCGGTAAGAATGCCACCGAAGACGAGCTCAGCATGGGACTTCGTCTCGAAGTGCCATTCTGCTGCCGCCAGCTTCTCGGGCTGATATTCATGCAAATACTTGCCTGAGAAGTCGCCGATGACGGCTGTTGCGACAGAGAAGAGCAGGGCGGTCACCATCGACATGCGGAGCGCTTTTTTGTAATACGCGTGAGTGCGGCCGCGCAGTAGAGACATAGCAGAGATGGCTGCCATGATGAAGGCGCAAGTCACATAGGCGGTCGCGAGTACATGTCCAACTTTCGTTGGCATGGCTGGATTGAACATCGCTACGATGGGTTCAATATTCGTCATTTTCCCGTTCACCAAATCAAATCCGCGTGGTGCATTCATAAAGCCGTTAACAGCCGTAATGAAGAAGGCAGAGGCTGAGGAGCCTATAGCGACCGGGACGAGCAGAAGGAAATGATAGATGCGGTTCGGGAAGCGATCCCAGGTGTATAAATAGATGCCAAGAAAGATGGCTTCCACAAAAAACGCGAATGTCTCCATGAATAAAGGCAAAGCGATAGCCTGTCCTGCAACCCGCATAAAGTTCGGCCACAACAAGCTCAACTGTAGACCGATGCATGTCCCTGTTACGACGCCTACAGCTACAGTAACCGTGAACCCGCGAGCCCAGCGGCGCGCCATAAGCAGATAATAGGAGTCGCCTCGCTTAATGCCGATCCATTCCGCAAGTGCAATCATTAACGGCATTCCGACACCAATAGTGGCGTATACGATATGTACGAACAGTGTTAGCCCGGTAAGTATGCGGCTGAAAATAACCGGATCATAGGTGAGCATGTGAGGTCAACACTCCTTCAAATATAAGTTCCGATCGTTCAGAATAGCCTTCGCAAGAAGGACAGCAGCATGATCGCGCCAACAACAAAGCAGACGACGATAAGCATTTTTTCTTGCTTTCTTATTTTTTCAATATGGTTGTTATCAGATCCCATTCATAGTCCCTCCCTTTATCCCGAGAGAACGATCCCCGAAAAATAGGTTTGCCCTTGAAAAAGCTCCTAGTGAAATGATGCCCGTTTTTTCGATGTCTATGATGAAATCGTGAAAGTTAGTCTTATCAAGATATGAAAATGAGGAAAAGTCGATTTACAAAATCTTAAAACACGCAATATGGCAGCATTAACATTACCGTGCTACATTGGGACTAAAGACCGATAACAGGACTAGAGTAGGAGTGGGAGCTTATGACGATGTTGCTAACGAAGATGGAAGTAAGACGAGAGGGAGCGAATCGACAATCCATAATGAAGAGAGAGTATGAGGATCTCATTCAATTCGCACCGATCATTCTTGCCAGCACCACCATTGAAGAAGCGGATCATCGATTTCGAGAGGATGGCTCGCTGCGCTGCCTTGTCATAGGAACTGATCATTCTGAACCGATTGGCATTGTGATGCGGGAGAGATTCCATGAAAAAATGAGCAAGCGATTCTCTCCTGCACTTTATTACGAAAAACCAATTGTACGCGTAATGGATAATGAGGCACTCATTGTCGAATGCGGTATTGAAACTGAACAACTATTGGATATGTCAGCGTCCCGTTCTGAGGAACGAATGTACGACAGTATTGTGGTCACACGTGGGGGCAAATATGTCGGAATACTCACCTCCAAGCAGCTGTCATCCTTATCCAATCAAATACGACTCGAAGCGAAGCAGAAGGAATCGGAGGTTATTACGTCCACGCGGGGAGCATTGCACAGCATATTAACAGAAACAGAGCATGTCCGCCAAGCTTCAGCAGATGGCAAATCGCACGCAGATCGGATGATCGACGAAACATTGACGGGAAAGACTGTGCTTGATCAGGTATCTTCAGCATTTCAACAGGTGTCAATACGTGTGGAGAGCCAGGCAAGACAAACAAAGAAATTGACAGAGCATACAACAGCGGTGGCGGATGCCGTCAGCGTTATTCGCTCATGGTCGGATTCTTGTCATATGCTGGCGCTCAATGCATCCATTGAAGCTGCGCGTACAGGGGAGCATGGGCGCGGGTTCGAGGTGGTTGCGTCCGAGGTGCGCAAGCTGGCTTCGTTAACCAAGGCAGCCACCGAGCAAATCGATGAGACGCTCCATCAGATGATGGAAGCTTTAACGCTGACGATTACGACTGGCGATCAAGCTCATTCCGAAGTGAATACGACGCTTGAAGGCTTGAACGCTGCCTTGTCCAAGTTCGAGCAACTGTTCCGTGCCATAGCAGAAAATCGCAATCGATTGGATCAAGTAGATGCTTACGCAGCACGCATGGCTGTGACAGCGAATGAGGCAAATCGACAGTTACAGACAATGTCAGCGGAAGATTGATTTTTTTACATTCCGTTAACAAATAAACCAAACAGTCTTAACAAACAGCCATTAACATACTAGATGTGAGACAAACAACGAATACATTACAACACAACACATGGGAATCAATCAAAAGGAGTGGATTGTCTTGAAAAAATGGGGAAAACAAATCATGATGCTCACGCTCGTAGCAGCGTTGACAGTAGTATTGGCTGCTTGTGGAGGCAAGAAGGATGATGCTTCTGCAAATCAAGGAAACAACGCGGCAACAACGGAAACGAACAATTCGGCGAAGGAAACGACTAGCCCTGAGAAGTTGACAGGCACGATCGAAATAGATGGATCCAGCACAGTATATCCAATCGCAGAAGCGATTGCAGAAGAGTTCGGCAAAGAGAACGGCGAAGTACGCGTATCGGTTGGTACAGCAGGTACAGGCGGCGGTTTCAAACGCTTCATTAATAGCGAGACAGCAATCAGCAACGCTTCTCGTCCAATCAAAGAAAAAGAAGCAGCTGCTGCAAAAGAAAAAGGGATCGACTACTTGGAATTGTCTGTGGCCTATGATGGCTTGTCCATCGTAGTGAATAAGGACAACACTTGGGTGGATCACATTACAACAGATGAACTGAAGAAAATCTATGAGCCTAACTCGAAAGTAAAAACATGGGCTGACGTTCGTGCAGGATGGCCAGCAGAAGATATTAAAATTTATTCGCCGGATACAAACCACGGCACATTCGACTACTTCACTGAAGAAATCAACGGCAAAGCACAAGAGAGCCGCAATGACAAGCAAATCACATTCAGTGCCGATACGAATGCTATCGTGCAAGGGGTATCTGGTGATAAGAACGCTATGGGCTACTTCGGATTCTCTTACTACGAAGAGAACCAAGACAAGCTGAAGCTAATACCAGTTGACGGCGGCAAAGGCGCAATCGCTCCTTCTGAAGAGACAATTAAAGATGGAAGTTATGCACCACTGTCCCGCCCGCTCTTCATCTATGTGAACAAGAAGAAGCTGGAGCAGCCAGAAGTGAAAGCATTCGTTGATTACTATATGAAAAATGTAGGCAACATCGCGAAGGAAGTCGGATACGTTGCACTTCCACAAGAAAAATACGATGAGCAAATGAACTTGTTGAAATAAGAGAAGTACTGACTTCGGCTTCGGTTATAGTCAGCATCATACTAGCAGTGAAATGTGATGTCTCTCCAAAAACAAATGTTTGAGGCATCACATTTTCACGAAGTCAATGTTAACGAATTGTAAAAGAACGCAAAGAGAGGTTAGGGCTATGCAGGGTAATCTCCCGCAGCGAGAGACGACGATATCATTCAAAAATGGCAAAGTACATGTAACCGATAAAATTGTTCCGATTTTATTATTTCTATGTGCCGCTTTGTCTGTAGCGACAACCATCGGGATTGTTTACACGCTCTTTTCTGAAACGTTCTCTTTCTTGAAGCAAGTCAAGATTACAGAATTCTTGTTCGGTACAACGTGGAGCCCGCTCATATCACCGAAGTCCTTCGGCATCCTGCCGCTGCTAGGTGGTACGTTAATGATTACGGTTATTGCTTGTCTGGTTGCGATACCGATTGGACTTGCAAGTGCAATCTACTTGAGCGAATATGCACCTACCCGTGTTCGCAAAATTGTGAAGCCGATTCTTGAAGTATTGGCTGGTATCCCAACGATTGTCTACGGTTATTTTGCTCTGACCTTCGTTACGCCATTATTGAAATTTATTTTCCCATCGACGGGAATGTTCAATGCGTTAAGCGCAGGTCTTGTTGTCGGGATTATGATTATTCCGATGGTCTCTTCCTTGTCTGAGGATGCGATGTCGGCAGTACCGCGCAGCTTGCGAAATGGGGCATATGCACTCGGGGCAACAAGATTTGAGGTTGCGTTGAAAATTGTGGTTCCAGCAGCTTTCTCGGGTATCGTATCATCTGCTGTACTTGCCTTCTCGCGCGCAATTGGCGAGACGATGATTGTAACGATTGCTGCAGGTGCAACACCGCATTTGACCTGGAATCCGCTAGAGAGCATCCAGACGATGACGGCTTATATTGTACAGGTCAGCATGGGAGATACACCGCATGGCTCCATTGAGTATGGAACGATATTTGCTGTTGGTATGACCTTGTTCGTGATTACGTTCCTGCTTAATATTTTGGCGCTGTGGGTAGCAAGACGCTTCAGGGAGGAGTACTAAGCTAATGAGTATGTTTCAAGATGCAAACCGCAAACAGATTGGTACCCGCCGGAAGGTAGACCTTGTGCTTCACATCCTGTTCCTGGTGGCAACTTCTATCGGTATTATTGCGCTAATGGCCTTGCTGATTCAGATAATGATGGATGGATTGTCTCGTTTGAACCTTGATCTATTTACGAATTACCCTTCGCGAATGGCTGCGAAGGCTGGGATGAAATCAGCAATTGTCGGTTCCATTTACATGGTGCTTATTATGGCTCCTATCTCGTTCGTTCTCGGCGTAGGAGCGGCGATCTATCTTGAGGAATACGCGAAGAAGAATAGGCTAACACGGTTAATTCAACTGAATATTAGTACGTTGGCCGGGGTTCCATCCATTGTGTACGGGATATTGGGATTAACAATCTTCGTACGCGGATTGGCTCTGGAACGCAGCTTGCTCTCCGGAGCGCTTACGATGACGCTGCTCGTGCTGCCGATTATTATCGTGTCTGCACAGGAAGCCATCCGTGCAGTACCTAGGGCGCGCCGGGATGCTTCATTCGCTCTCGGTGCAACGAAATGGCAGACGGTATCCCGTTCTGTGCTTCCGTCTTCGATTTCCAGTATTATGACAGGCGTTATCTTAGCATTGTCCCGGGCAATCGGGGAGACAGCACCGCTCGTTATGATTGGGGCATTGACTTTCGTTGCGTTTCTGCCAGAGAGCATTATGGATCAGTTTACCGTTATGCCGATTCAAATCTTCAACTGGGTATCTAGACCGCAACTTGCATTCCATGAACTGGCTGCAGCAGGCATCATCGTGCTTCTGGCGCTGCTTATCATTATGAATATCTCAGCAGTTATTCTACGCAATAAATATCAGAAACATATTTAAGGAGACGATAGCATGAGCACAGCGACTGCCTTACAGACGTTAATCGACATTAAGAACTTAAACTTGTACTACGGTACGTATCATGCCTTGAAAAATGTCACTATGACGATTCCGGAGAAGGCAGTCACTGCGTTCATCGGACCGTCCGGCTGCGGGAAATCTACGTTGCTTCGTACATTGAACCGCATGAACGACATGATCATAGGCACGCGTATTGAAGGAACAGTTGCGATTGGTGGGACAGATATCTACAGCAACGAAGTTGATGTGGAAACACTTCGCAAAAAAGTAGGTATGGTATTCCAGCAGCCGAACCCATTTCCGAAGTCGATTTATGACAACATTGCTTACGGCCCGCGTCTTCATGGCATCCGCAGCAAAGCGAAGCTGGATGAGATTGTTGAGCAGAGCTTGAAGCAAGCTGTACTGTGGGATGAAGTAAAGGACTACTTGAAGCGCTCTGCCTTCAGTCTGTCTGGTGGTCAGCAGCAGCGTCTCTGTATCGCGCGCGCATTGGCAGTCAACCCTGACATTCTGCTGATGGACGAGGCGACTTCGGCCTTGGATCCAATCTCTACGCTGAAGATTGAAGAGCTTGTTCAAGAGCTGAAGCATAAGTACACGATTGTTATGGTTACGCACAATATGCATCAAGCTGCTCGTGTATCGGATCAGACGGTGTTCTTCTTGAACGGGGAAGTCGTTGAATTCGATCATACGGAGACGTTGTTCTCGAATCCAACTGATAAGCGGACAGAGGATTACATTACAGGCCGCTTCGGCTAAATTTGATAAGAAGGATAAGGAGTGTAGCTGCAAATGATCAAGCGGAGAGAGTTCGACTTGGCCTTAGAAGAACTAAGTACATTGCTTGAAGAGATGGGAACGCGGGTAGAGCGTGCCTTGTCGGAATCAATTGAGTCATTGAAGAATATGGATGTCGAGCGTGCCAAGCGAATCATTTCCGAGGATGCTGAGCTGAATCGCATTGAGGAGAAAATTATCGATTTGGGATCGAAGTTGATTTTGACACAGCAGCCTGTTGCGAAGGATTTGCGCCGCATTCTCGTTTCCTTCCGCATCTCCAATGATCTGGAGCGGATGGGAGATCTGTCGATTGACGTAGCGAAGGTTGTGCTGCGCATGGAAGGACAGACGCTCATGAAGCCGTTGATTGACTTGCCTCGCATGGCGGAGACGGTACAGCTGATGATCAGGGAGTCGATTCAAGCTTACATTAAGGAAGACGTGAATCTTGCTTACAAAATGGCGAAGGACGATGACCTCGTCGACCAGTTGTACAGCCAGATCTTCCGAGAGCTGTTGACGTACGTTGTGGAGAATCCGCAAAATGCATCTCAGGCGATGCTGCTTACCTTCGTCGGACGCTACATCGAACGGATTGCCGACCATGCGACTAACATCGGTGAGGCGGTCGTCTATCTTGTGACGAACCAACGCCCTGATCTGAATAATTAATCTTATGGAATCATTGATGAATATGTCATCTTATTCTCCATCCTCCAACCGACCGCGGATCACCCGGTCGGTTATTTTTTTCCCATAATATCATCATTTTCTTTTCTAGTACTGGCTATGCTATCATGAAGGTAGAGAATGGATTGAGGTGCATGAATCAATGGATAAATGGATCATTATTGACGGCAACAATATTATTTACCGCGCTTTCTTTGCAATGCCTCCTCTGACGAATGCTCAAGGATTACATACAAATGCTGTATACGGATTCACGACGATGCTTCTTCGCGTTATTGAAGAAGAGAAGCCGACCCACTTGCTGGTTGCATTTGATGCTGGCAAGGAGACATTCCGACATGGAGATTACAAGGACTATAAGGGCGGTCGGGAGAAGACGCCTTCTGAGCTGTCAGAGCAGTTCCCTGTCTTGAAGCAGCTCCTTGATGCGCTTGGTGTTCCTCATTTCGAGATGAGCGGATACGAGGCGGATGATATTATCGGTACCTTGACTCGCGAAGCGAATGAGCAAGGAATTGAGATGGCGGTTGTGAGCGGGGATAAGGACATGCTCCAGCTTGCTTCTGATCAGGTTACGATTCTGCTCACGCGCAAGGGTGTGACGGAGATTGAGAAATATACACCAGCAGCTTTGCAGGAGAAGTATGGCATTGAGCCATTACAAATTATTGATATGAAGGGTCTAATGGGCGATTCCTCGGACAATATTCCGGGTGTGCCCGGTATTGGAGAGAAGACGGCTCTTAAGCTGCTGCATCAATTCGGCAGCGTAGAGAGTGTGCTTGAGCATGTGGACGAGCTGAAGGGCAAGATGAAGGAGAACCTCATTAATCATGCTGAAGACGCACGCATGAGCAAGAAGCTTGCAACGATCTTCCGTGAGGTGCCGCTGGAGAAGAGCCATGAGGAGATGGCGTATCACGGCATTAAAGCGGACACGGCGATTCCGATGCTGCAGAAGCTCGAGTTCAAGTCAATTATTGAGCGTATGGAGAAGATCGGCCTGATCGAGGGCGGCACAGTTGCATCAGCACCTGCTGATGAAGAGCTGTCTGAGGATAAATTGAACGTGCAGCTCGTGAGTGGCGATTTCAGTGGGTTGAAGCAGATAATTGCTTCCGCGGATACAATCATCGTGGAAGCGCATGGAGACAATCCACATCAAGCAGAGCTTATTGGTGTGCTTATCGCGGAAGAGGAGTCCAACTGGTTCTTGACCCGTGAGGAGCTTCTATCTGACGAGGCACAGTTCGTACGGGAATGGATCGCCGATCAAGGGAAGCCGAAGAGCGGCTACGATATGCATTATGCGGAATTGGTGCTGCATTGGACAGGCGTTCCCTATGATGGTTCCGCATTCGATGCTCAGCTTGCTTCCTATGTGCTCAACCCGGATGATGCGGCACTGTCCCTTCAAGCGATTGCGGAGAAGTACGGCTTGTCGTCTAGCCCGACGGATGAAGAAGTGTACGGGAAGGGCGCCAAGTTCAAGGTTCCTGAACTTGAGACTGTTGCGCTGCACGCTGCTCGCAAGGGCAAGCTTGTTCGCCAGCTGAAGCCTGTGATGGAGCAATTGCTCCAGGAGCAGGAAATGAACCGGCTTTATTTTGACCTGGAGCTTCCATTGTCTCGTGTACTGGCGCAGATGGAGAAGACCGGCATTCAAGTCGATACAGATGCGCTGAATCAATTAGGTACACAGTTTACAGAACAAATTGAGACGACAATGAAGCGTATTTATGAGCTCGCAGGTACGGAGTTTAATGTTGGTTCGCCGAAGCAGCTTGGTGAGATTCTATTCGATAAGCTCGGACTTCCTGTCATCAAGAAGACGAAGACCGGATATTCCACAGATGCGGAAGTATTGGAGAAGCTGGAGCCTTACCACGAGATCATTCCACTGATTCTGCATTACCGTCAAATGACGAAGCTCCAATCGACGTATATTGAAGGATTACTGAAGGAAGTGCGCAAGGAAACGGGCAATGTCCACACTTACTTCCGTCAGACCATTACAGCGACCGGACGGCTAAGCAGCCAATATCCGAACCTGCAGAATATTCCCGTTCGGCTTGAGGAAGGACGCAAGATTCGTCAGGCGTTTGTTCCTTCGGAGAAGGGATGGCATATCGTTGCTGCCGACTACTCTCAGATTGAGCTTCGTGTATTGGCTCATATCTCGGGAGACGAGAAGCTGAAGGAAGCCTTCCTGCATGACATGGACATTCATACGAAGACCGCGATGGACGTATTCGGTGTATCTCCTGAGCAGGTTGACGCGAATATGCGCCGTTCGGCGAAGGCGGTTAACTTCGGGATTGTATACGGGATTAGTGATTACGGACTGTCTCAGAACTTGAATATTACACGCAAGGAAGCAGCGCAGTTTATCGAGCAGTATTTCGCTGTATTCCAAGGCGTTAAGCAGTATATGGAAGACATCGTGAAGCTCGCTCGCCAAGACGGCTATGTAAAGACAATGCTGGAGCGCAGACGGTACTTGAAGGATATTCATGCTTCCAACTTCAATCTGCGTTCATTCGCAGAGCGGACGGCGATGAATACTCCGATTCAAGGAACGGCCGCAGATATTATTAAGCTCGCTATGGTTCAGATGGATGCTCGTATGCGCGAAGCGGGGCTGAAGAGCCGAATGCTGCTGCAAGTACACGATGAATTGGTATTCGAGGTTCCAGATGAAGAGATGGAGACGATGTTGAAGCTTGTTCCTGAAGTAATGGAATCGGCTATTGAGCTCTGTGTTCCGCTGCGAGCAGATGTAAACAGCGGCGAGAATTGGTATGAAGCGAAGTAGAAAGTAAGCCTAAGGCGGTGAGCGAGAACGATGTAATAACCGCCAAGCCTACATGAGAGCGGCTTTTTCGGTATAATGAAAATATCAAGAGGTGATTGGACATGCCGGAATTGCCGGAAGTAGAAACAGTCAAACAAACATTGAATACATTGGTCGCTGGAAAGCGGATTGAGCGGGTAACGGTTACGCTGCCTCGTATTATCCAGCGGCCGTCAGAAATAGAGCAATTTTGTGATGCATTGAAGGGTCACACGATTGAACGGGTTGAGCGCAGGGGCAAGTTCTTGCGGATCCTGCTGGATGGGCTTGTTCTTGTATCCCATCTGCGTATGGAAGGTCGCTACGGCGTATATGCTGCTAATGAGCCAGTTGAGAAGCATACGCATGTTATTTTCCATTTCGATGACGGTACCGAGCTGCGTTATAAGGATGTCCGCCAATTCGGCACGATGCATCTATTCGCAGCAGGAGAGGAATGGGAGCAGCCTCCTCTTCATAAGCTGGGAGTAGAACCCTTGTCTCCTGAATTTACTGCCGAACGCTTCGCGGAAGCGATGAGAAGACGGCGCAGCTTTATTAAGCCAGTCCTGCTGAACCAGCACATCGTAGTAGGAATCGGAAATATTTATGTGGATGAAGCTCTGTTCAGAGCAGGCATTCACCCAAATCGTGCGGCAGATGAGCTTACGGATGAAGAGTACGCGCTTCTGCATCGCGCGATTATTGAAACCCTTCAAGATGCGGTTGAAGCTGGCGGCTCCTCCATCAAGTCATATGTAAATGGCCAAGGGGAAATGGGGATGTTCCAGCATCAGCTGCAAATGTATGGACGTCAAGGGCAACCTTGTGTTCAATGCGGCAGTATCATTGAGAAGACAGTAGTCGGCGGTCGGGGGACCCATTACTGCCCGGTATGCCAGCATCGTTCTAAGTAATGGAAACCTAGGTAAACTGAAAAGTTGAATAAGCACTCTTATCCACTCTTGCCCATATGATATGGTAAATCGGGATTCCTGAGCTGTGAGTTGTACGCTAGTTTGCACTAGCTTGGGAACTGCCTAGCGGGAGGGAACGGTAGTTGCTTATTCATACAGTATCTTTGTTCATCCTGGCTTTTGCCTTGAGTCTGGATAGCTTCGGAGTAGGAATGACCTACGGATTGCGCCGGCTCCGCATCCCTTGGACTTCAATTGCTGTCATTGCATGCTGCTCTGGACTGGTCATTCTACTGTCGATGCAAGTAGGAAACTTGCTTATTCAGTATGTATCTCCTGCTGTAGCTCAATGGATCGGATCACTTATTCTTGTCGGGATTGGCTGTTGGGCTATCCTGCAGCTGCTTCGCTCATCGCACGATGAGGATGATCCGTTGGATCACATAGTAAGCAGTGAAGATGCGGCAGCAGATCAGATGCATATATCAGCAGTTGTTCAATCCTCTTCAGTTCCATCTATTCCGATGGGGGATGAGCCGAAGCAAGTGGTGCGCATTCAATTGAAGAGCTTGGGCGTTGTCATTCAAATATTGAAGACTCCAAGCGCAGCGGACATGGATCGTTCGGGCACCATTAGTGCAATAGAGGCTGCGTGGCTTGGAGTAGCGTTGTCGTTGGATGCATTTGGAGCGGGTATAGGAGCCGCGCTGTTAGGCTATCCTGCACTCATGACCGCGATTGTTATTGCCTTATTCAGCGGCATATTTCTGCGACTCGGCATTCATGTTGGGATTGCATTCGCAGGCGCGCGCTGGATTGGGAAGCTGTCATTTGTGCCAGGACTGATGTTAATTATAATGGGGATTATTAAGCTGCTGACGTAAGCGGCATTATTATAGAATGAGGTGAAGGCATGAACATCGGGTTAACCGGAGGCATTGCTTCCGGCAAGAGCACCGTCTCCCGATTACTAGTGGAGCGAGGCGCTCTGCTGGTTGATGCTGATAAGATTGCCAGGGAAGTCGTTCTCCCTGGCAGTCCCGTGTTGGAACAAATTGCGGTGCATTTCGGATCGGACATGCTGCTTGCGGACGGAACGCTCAATCGGAAGCGATTAGGGGAGGTTGTCTTTGCAGATGAGACAAGTCGCAAAGCGTTAGAAAGCATCACCCACCCGGCTATCCGGAAGGAAATCCAGCGTCAAATGCATCAATATGAGACGGACCATCCAGAACGTCTTGTTGTCGTTGATATACCGCTCCTGTATGAGTCAGGTCTAAGCGAGATGTTCGATTCGATATTGGTAGTGTATGTTCCAAAAAGTGTTCAATTACAGCGTCTAATGGAACGGGACGGTTGGAGCGAGCGCGAAGCTGAACAGAGGCTGAATGCTCAGTGGAGTATGGAGAAAAAGCGAGAGCTGGCGGACATTATTATCGACAATAGCGGTTCGTTGGAAGATACGATCAAGCAGCTCGACCATTTCTGGTCGGAGAAAGGCTTGCTATGAATCGTATGATGAAAATGCTCCGCAAAAAGAGAGTGCTATTGCTGTTGTTTTTGGGCATGCTGTTCTTGCTGTTCGTTCAGTCGCAATGGCTGGGGAGATGGATGTACCCGATTGCATATGAAGACGAGATCCGCAAATATGCAGCTCAATATGATGTAGATCCTCTGCTTGTGGCTGCTATCATTCGAGTGGAGACGAACTTCCAAGCGGGGCGCGAATCTCGCAAGGGAGCGATTGGAGTCATGCAGCTGATGCCGGAAACGGCCACATGGGCGATGGAGCAGCTGAAGATGAATAATCGTTGGTCTTTGGACGAGTTGAAAAATACGGCCGACCCCAATATTCTTATTGGCACATGGTATCTGAAATCGCTGCATAAGCAATTCAATGAGAATTGGATCGCGGCGATCGCTGCTTACAACGCGGGTCCCGGCAATGTGAACAAATGGATTCGCAACAAAGTATGGGACGGCAGCTATGACACAGCCAAGCAGCAAATTCCATATGGGGAAACAAAGTTGTACGTACAGCGTGTTATCCATTATTATGATAAGTATAAAAACATCTATCCGAAAATGAAGTAGAATGAAGAAGAAGCATCGGACAAGCCGATACCGTTATCGCGCATGATGTCCGACGCTTCTTCCGTCATTATTTGTATTGACCTGCAAGAGATTGTTCAGCGATTTGGACAAGGCGCTTCGTGATGTAACCCCCGATAGAACCCGTGTCACGAGTTGCCATGTTGCCATAGTATCCGTCAGATGGGATGGCAATGCCCAACTCTTGTGCGATCTCGAACTTCATTTGTTCAAGAGCTGCTGTCGCTTGAGGTACGACCAAGTTGTTGCTGGAACGATTGTTTTGGCTCATTTGATTCACCTCCTTGCGGTTGGTAATTGTATTGTGTGCATTCTTTCAAAGATCATTACAGGTAACCACTGGTAACTTTTTAAAAAGTGAATTGTGATAACATCAAGAGTAGAACGGAGGAACGAAAATGAAGTGTCCTTATTGTGACCACTTAGGAACAAAGGTACTTGATTCTCGTCCAGCGAACGACAATAAGTCTATTCGCCGCAGGCGGGAGTGCGAGCTGTGCAGCAGACGCTTTACTACATTCGAGATGGTGGAGGAGACTCCGCTCATCGTTATTAAGAAGGATGGAAGCAGGGAAGAGTTCAGTAGGGATAAGATGCTGCGCGGACTTATTCGTGCCTGTGAGAAGCGTCCCGTATCTGTGGAACGGCTGGAGATGATTGCTTCGGAGGTCGAGAAGCAGCTGCGCGATACCGCCCATGCGGAGGTAGACAGCCGTGTCATCGGTGATTTCGTCATGGAGCAGCTCTATCCAGTAGATGAAGTTGCTTATGTGCGGTTCGCATCGGTCTATCGTCAGTTCAAGGATATCAGCATGTTTATGAAGGAACTGAATCATCTTCTGTCGAAGAACGCCCTTGGCGAACACTCAGATAAATAATTCAAATGAGAACCTCTTAAGCAGTAATCTGCTTGAGGGGTTCTTTGTATTTTGTCGATCAATCAATTGTAGTGTGGGTTATAAATAACTACAGATCTACATTGCAGACGACTTTCCATCGTAGCGGGCATTTTCCCCGTTTTGAGGAGCTGGAGCGTTATCTCGAATTGTTCGTGAGTTTGTCGTGCAAATAAAAACTCCCTCAAACATTTGAGGGAGAATAGGTCGTTAAAAAATAATTCGTCTACGGGTATCAAGCAGCACGATAGCAAGGAGATCGAAGAGCACCAACGGCAAGATGAAAGGGAAAAATGAAGTGTGTACTTTTCCCGCATGCTTTACGGAGTTGACCTTTAAGTACACTCTCTTTTTATCTACTTTCACGATGGTGCCTGTATATATGTTACCGTTTTTGGCCTTTATCTTTACGAATTTTTTCAAGAACTTTACACTTTTGGAGTAATGGGGGGATAACGTCTTAGACGTGATCTTCTTAGGCGTGATTTTTTTAGGCATAGAAAGACCTCCTTTTCGCATAATAGCGGAACATACAATGTGCTTAGATATGTTATGCATGATGTACGAAAAGGGTGTCATAATGTGTCACAATTGTCCTTGATACCATTGTACGAACCCAAGTTTCCAGGATACGTAGTAGCATAACGCGATTCCGCCTAGCAGAAGGAAGAGTAAGGCCCAATCCTTCCATGTAACTCGAAGCTTCACATAATAAGCTCTTCCACGTCGGCCTGTGAATCCCTTCGATATCATGGCGGCAGCTACACGCTCCGACTTGCGGATAGCTGAAGCAAGCAGTGGAATTGCATGACGCTTCCATGCCCGCAGCTTGCTCTTCCAGCCACGCTCCCGTTCTATGCCTCGCATGCGGTGGGCATCCTGTATGATGCGCAGTTCTTCCTTGAAGAAGGGTAGGAAGCGATAGCCTGCCAGAATACCGTATGCCCACTTGGGCGACAGCTTGCACTGCTGCATCAGGCTCAGTATGAAGCGAACAGGATCTGTCGTCAAGATGAAGATGAGCGACAAGGCGGAGAAGATAAGCACTCTGAGTCCGAGTGATACCGCCTGCTGGAACGTGGCCTCTGTAATGATGAACGACCCCCACTGCCATAGAATGGCACTTGAAGCGGGATCGGCAGAACGCGGGAAGACGAGAGCCGTCCACACGTAGCCGATGCCCATAATGAGGAAGGGGCAGAAGCTAAGCAGCCATTTACGCCATGATATGTTCCCTAATAGGAATGTAAATAGAACGATGTAGACAAGTGCTGCAAGCGGTGTAACCGGATCGAATGTCAACGACAGCATAATAACCGCTATAATGATCGCAAGCCCCTTAATGCTTGGATTCCAATCACGGAGTATCAGGATGATCTCCTCCTTCGATACCTGTAGTCTGTACAAGTAAGCGAGATGTCACCGCGAAGTTCATCGGCATACGCAGATGACACTTCTCCACGAGCTCAGGGTGCTCCTTCCACAGCTTGGAAGGGCTGCCGTCAAACTGTATGCAACCTTCATCTAGCACAATAATTCGGTCGGCATAGGTCTGAACCCACTCCATATCATGCGTGATCATCAGGACAGTTGCGCCTGCTTGGGTTCGTGCTTGCAGGGTGTCCATCAGCTGCTTGGATGTATAAGCGTCTTGTCCATATGTCGGCTCATCGCATAACAATAGCTGTTGGCTGTCGGTAAGAACGGAAGCGACACTAAGTCTTCGCTTCTGTCCTTGGCTGATGGAGAAGGGATTGGCATTGGCAACCTTGTTCAAGCGGAAGCGTGTCAAGGCTTCTCCAACATGCTGCTGTACTTCTTCTTCGCTCAGAAGCTGCAAGCGCATCCCGAATGCAAGTTCATCGAACACGGTATCAGTAATGAACTGATGCTCTGGATTCTGGAATACATATCCGATGAAGGCTCTCAGCTCCCGCTCTGCATATCGATGAAGAGGCATGCCATTCAGAATGATTTGACCTTCATCCGGCTGTGTCAATCCAGATAAGAGGGAGGCGAGGGTAGATTTCCCAGCTCCGTTTGAACCAACAAGTGCTACCCATTCCCCTGAATGCAGAGTAAGGGACACGTGATCGAGGATTACTCTCCCTTTACGCCAATAGACAAGGTTGTGCGCTTGCAAGACTTCCTCAGGTTTTCGTGGGGAACCGTTCGATTGAGCTGATGTTAGGATGCGCATCACATCCTGCTGTGCGAATTTAGGGAGCGACAGCAGCAGCTTCAAGAGATCCTCGTCTGTGAGTGCAGGGTCCGCGGCTGTGAGACGCTGACGAACGAACTGATCATCATAATTGCTGAAATCGCTAATATTGCTACTATCGTCATCGTTGTTGCCATCGCTACTGTTGCTGCGATTAAACCGCTCACGGATGAATTGCTGCAGTTCCAGCGCTTGCGGGAGCCAGATACCACGTGACTTGGCTTCAGCTGCATGATGCTTGAAGTAAGAGGCAGGAAGCCCGTCAAAGACGAGAGCTCCATCCTCATCCATCACGATCAGGCGATTCGCCATGCCGATCCAATCGTCCAATTGGTGCTCAATGATGAGCAGAGCCATCCCTTCCTTGCGTGCCAGTTCTGAAATGAGTACAGCAAATTGATGTCTTGTATACGGATCGAGATTCGATGTGGGCTCATCCAATACAAGCATGTGCACGCGAAGGGCTAGAGCGCAGGCGAGAGCCAGCTTCTGCTTCATGCCTCCCGACAGCTCGTGGATATACGCATGACGCCATGCGAGCAATCCTACCTTTTCTAATACCTCTTGAATTATGGATTCCATCTCAGTTCGAGGACAATCCCGATTTTCTAGGCAAAAGGCTATTTCCTCTTCTACACGCAGCATACAGAACTGACTTTCGAAATCTTGAAATACAATTCCGATATGCTGGGCCGCTGCACCGGAATCGTACTGTTCGATTGGCTTGCCGTACACGAGGACACTGCCTTCAACTAGACTGTCTATTGCATGTGGATATAGCCCGGTAAGGCAAAAGGCTAGCGAGCTCTTGCCACAGCCACTTGGGCCCAACAGCAGAACGGTTTCCCCCTCATGCAGGGTGACATTGATGTTGGATAAGACAGGCTTGCCTTCGGTCTCGAAGGCGAGTGTCAGATCAGTGGCTTCCAGTGCAATAAGAGCTCCATGCTCGGCGTCACGTTGTAAGGTCGATTGTGCTGGGTGATTGGGAATGAGAAGCGCTGGGCTTGCCATGTTATCGCTGCCCCTTTGCAATTGGGAAGCTTCTAAGAACTCCTGTATTGGCCAAGGCGTCCGCAATCCATTTGCCAAGCAGACCCGAGAGGAGTGCGCCACTTATACAGCGAACGACGAACATCGCGAGGATGAGACCAACAGAGTAGGCCGCATAACCGCTGCGGAAATACCCCCACGCGAAGCTGAATACAGCGGAGCCCACCCCAGCCAGCATAAGCACTTTGGTTGAATAATTCCGATATCTTGTAGCGGCAAATACGGCTTCGGCACCCAAACCTTGAATTAGGGCGGATACAATCAAAATAGGCCCTACGGCGTTGCCGATTAATACCTCAATCAGTCCAGCGACTGTCTCAGAAATGACGGCAGCCCCGGGCTTGCGGATAATATAGGTAGCGATGATCGATACGATAAACCAAATGCCGAAGATGACTTCATATCCCATCGGCCCCATAAAGCCAACAAGCACATTGCCTAATTGCAAGAAGAGCAGATAAATGACGGCAAACACAACAGATAATGAACTGAGAACGACAATATCTCGTAATTTCCATTGGCTGTTTCGCGAATTCATGAACATTCCTCTTTTCTTAGAACGATGATCGGATGAGTCCGTTTGGTTTGTAATTTGCATTTTGGAAATTCTTTATCTTCAGCTGCTACCTTGTGGAAGGGCTGTTGGCTGACATCGTAGTTGTCATCACTACATGGGACTTGTCTGATTTTCTCGCCCGATTAAACGCGTTCTCAAGTGTAGTAAATACTCGCTGTGCATCTCCTTCTAAGCGGCTTGCATAATGAGCGCTCTCATCGAAAGTGCCTTCTTCCTTAGCAAGGCCAATGATCTCATAGATCGTATCCATGTAATCTGCCGTTCCGAGCGGGTAGAGCGCAAAATGAGCAGCGACCTTGAGAGGAATCGCTTGATACCGTTCCGCATTCATTCGAATTTCGTCCGTATTCATGAAGGCATCTCCTTGTGTGTCGCCCGGACAGCCAACAGAGAAGGTAGCATTCAGCACAACATGTTCTCCACTTGCCGCGCTATGTAAAAAGATTGACTGAACGACATCGAATACATGTTCACTACGCCCACGAACCCAGGTGCTGACATCATCGGTATGGCACCATACCTTAGACATGTCTGTGTCTCGCAACGCTCCCAAAATAAGGTCAACGAAGCGATCGCTCATCGGATAGATAGAAAAGCGACAACCAACGATGCGGCTCGTACCGCAAGATAACTGACTCATAACTTATATCCTCCCTGACGAATCAATATGTGGTCAGCAGACAACAAAAAAACTGCACCGTGAGTCGGTGCAGTTACGCTTGAGGATACAAGGGTATGACATGGCTTCATGCAATGACGAACATGACGAAGCCGCAGCTTATATCAATCAGTCGACTACACTTCCCCACGCTAGTATTATCTAGTTCGGGTTGTAAGGGTTAACAGCGTTGCCGCTGTCTCTCAGCTTGTTACAGCACCCCTAGTGTTCGAAATTCACTATGCAGTTTCCATCGTTCATATGCTTGACAGCTTTCATTATACACGGGATGATCCGTTTGTAAAGGGTGTAACACCAAAAGGAATACTTCAAACTGGAGCTTAATATTGCAATGGGCTAGATCCGGGCATGCAAACGATCCGTGGTATCGAAGCCTGAAGGTGATGCCCGACATCATGAAGGAACTCTAGTCCTCCGTAATAGTCAACGTGATTTGAAACAAGGTATGGTAACACTGATCCTGCGTTAGTTCAATCGTGCCATCATGGAGCGTTATGATTTTTTTGCAAATGGCGAGACCTAAGCCTGTACTGTCTTTGATCGGCCCGTCGCCACGGATGAATTCTTCAAAAATATGTTCTTTGATCGGCTCCTGAACGCCAATTCCGTCGTCTCCGATCCACAGTATAACGTTTCCTTCTTGTCGTGCACATGACACATAGAGCACCGTTCCCGCTGGATTATATCGCAGTGCATTGCTAATTAAGTTAGTGATGACGCGACTCATATGAATCTTGTCCATCTTGACATAGAGCGGTTCTTCCGGGATATGTGCTTCCAGCTCAAATCCCTTCTCTTCTATTTCCGGATAAAATTCCACCACGAGCTGCTGGAACCATTTCGTAACGTTCACTTTCTCTTTGCTCAATTCCGTATGCTTGTCATCCAGCTTCGCCAGTTCAAATAAGTCCTTAATTAAATTGGCCATATACGCTGACTTATCGTAAATATATTGAATATATTTGCGGGTATCTTTGTCTTCCAGTGCCTGATTGTCCAACAGAAGCTGCGAATAACCGTAAATCGAAGTAATCGGCGTCTTCAAATCATGCGAGAGGTGCAGCAGCATGTTTCGCTTATTGTTCTCGGCGGCTTCCTTCTCAGCAGAAGTGCGCTGCAAACGTTCAGCCATGCCGTTAAACGCATCTTGTATTTCCGCGAATTCCTTTTCGGCTGAATAATGAAGCCGCTTCGTGTAATTGAAATGCTCCATCTCTTTGATGCCTTCTAAGATTTGCCGCAACGGCTTTTTCACTTGTCTAACCGAATAGCGGGCGTAAAAGTAAAGAAGGATAAATAATAAAATAGCTAATAACGCAGCAAAGATCGTTGTCGCAGTTGATAATTTCAACAAGCGCTCAGGAATTTTCCACAGCAATACATATGATTCGCCATGCGGCCCTTTGGCTTGGTAAGCATGATAGGAGATTGCATCATCGTTGCGCTCTACATCCATCTTGGCATACATTTGACCGTCTTCGTAATGCTTGATGTCGTCCTCTTTGTTTCCTTTGACAAAAATGATCTCGCCTGACTCATTCACGATTTCGAACCAACCGCCGTACTTGTCCAGCAAATGCCCACTGATGTTGTGGAAAGGGTACCGATAAATATCCGTTCCATTAATTTGAGCAACGACCAGTTCATCTATATACCGCCTCATAAATAGGTTCGTGCTCAGGAGAGATACAATGATCGCTGCTATCATCAGGACGCATATCACTGCATAATTTCGAAAAAATACCCGTTTCAAGGGACGTCGACCGGAGAGATTATTTGCTTTTTTCAAAACGGTAGCCTAACCCCCTAATCGTAATGAGGTGGATAGGCTTTCTCGGATTATCCTCAATTTTCTCACGGATTTTGCTTATGTACACCATAATTAAATTTTCGTCTCCGATGTACTCCTCGCCCCACACCTGCTCGTAAATATGCGCTTTGGTCAATACTCTGCCAGCCTCTCTCATAAGAAGCTCCACAATCTTGAATTCGTATGATGTCAATTCTTTTGGGATGCCGGACTTGAACAGTTGGCAGCTCCTTGTATTCAGCCTCACATCTCCGATTTCGATAACCTCCTGCTCCTGCCTATCCACCTTGGCAAAGGAGTCGATTCGCCTGAACAGCGCCTGAACGCGGCTGACGACTTCCAGTGGGTTGAAGGGCTTGCCCACGTAATCGTCCGCCCCGAGCTGCAAGCCGTAGATTTTATCCATATCGTCAGACTTGGCAGAAATAAAGAGAAACGGAATTTGCGAATTCTGCCGTGTTTTTTTGAGTAATTCCAATCCATCCATTTGCGGCATCATAATATCGGCTATGACCAAATCGATGGACTGCTCCTGCAAGATGGTCATCGCTTCGGCACCGTTCCCGGCTGTAATCGTGGCATAGCCGTGGTTGGTTAAATAGATGGTCAGCAGTTCCCGAATTTCGGCTTCATCATCAATAATAAGTATGGTTTTCATTTGTTGTTCCACCTCTATGTATGCAACAATAACTCCCGATTCACTTGCGGCTAAGCGCAGATGGATCGGGAGTTGTGCTGAATTAAAATAAATTGTCAGCGAACGTAGACAGCATTGCTGCAGCTTCTTGCTTCAGCATCGGCTGCTTGGATCGATAGTCGAACGTCCCGTCTTTCCCTTGGACAACTTCAGACCCAAATAATTGCTTGGCAATGACGAACTGAACGCCTTCACGCGCCCAGGTATCGGTGGAGCCGCTGAGCCGGGCTTCTTTCGGGCTGGTACCCACATGGTTGAATGCCATACGCCATATAATAGTCGCTGCTTCCTGACGCGTCAACAATTCCTGCGGATGAAATTTGCCGTTCTCAGGCTTCTGAATGACACCAAGCTCATAAGCAGCTTGTATTTCTTTAGCAAACGAACTGTCGGATATATCTATGAAAGCAGGCGTGCTCTTGGATGGAGACACCCCGGCCCATCGAATAAACCAACCGATAAACTGTTCCCGGGTAATTGCTTGTGCAGGCTGAAAGCGGTTGTCGCCGCTTCTGTCATCAATGACTTTCAATTGGCGTAAGTGATAGATATACGATGCATACGGATGGTCGTCATTAACATCCTGATAATGCTGCGGCGCCGCTAATTTTTCGGTCCAACTATCTGATTTCTGGTCGTAATATAATGCCTTTACCTCGCCGCTGTCATTTAACTTGAATGCAGCTTTTACGCCTTGTTCATCTTGGAAAAGCAGGGGCTCGATTTCACGGAGCACATGCTCTCCTAGCGGATCTTTCACGATAAGCTTGCCGTCCTTGGCATGAACGCGAGAGGTCCACATCCGATTCCGTAAGTCACTGTACATGCCTTCAAATTTGTCCAACGATTGTGTCGCTTGCTCATGAGGAGCCTGTGCGCCATCTTTCTTGGGATAATAATGATCCATAAATGCTTCCAACAATTCCTTACGGAATTCAACATCTTTATTTACAGTGACGAAAAAGCCGACCTTTTCATTAGGAATCAACCACATATTGCTGTGATACCCGGCCATATCCCCGGCTTTTTCAATTATATAATGTCCGTTGTATAGCTGCTGATTGGCGTATTCAAAGCCGTAGGCCATGTTCGGCAGCTTCTCATGTATGGCAAGCTGAGGCTTATGCATTTCCGCTGCTGTTTCTTTCTTAAGAATCGTTGCATCTCCCAGCTTGCCGCCATTTAGATGGGCGAGCATAAAGTTGGCCATATCAGCGCCAGTAGAGAGCATGCCACCTCCCGGAAGCTCTGTCGGAACTGTTGCGTAGGTAGGAATTGCTTCTCCCATCACGTTATAGGGAACGGCCAGGTGCTTCGTGATGTCCGAGGTTAAGCGGAAATTGCTGTTAGTCATACCTAGCGGTTTAAAAATATGCTCCTGCACGTATGAGCCAAATGGCTGTTTGCTCACTTGCTCTACGATGTAACCTTGAATCGTAAAGCCTAGATTGTCATAGCGGTAGTACTGGCCAGGCTTGCGGATCACCGTAGGCGTATTGTCCGATACATATTGCTTGATAGAAACTTCTCGAGTTATGTCGTCCGTAGATAATTCTGAGCCGTCTCCGAATTCGAATCCGGTCGAATTCGTCATTAAATGCTTCGTGGTTAGGGGAGTGCCAGTCTTATTTGGGATATTAATATCTCCCAGGTATGCAGACACATCTTTGTTCAAATCGATTTTACCCTGCTCTGCCAATTGCATCACAGCCGTAGCGGTGATCACCTTGGAAATCGAAGCGACGCGGAATACGGTTCGATCCGGATCGACCGGCAGCTTTTTATCCACATCTGCATAGCCGTAACCTTTCTTCAACAGTACCTTGTCACCCTTGACGACGACAAACGTCGCTCCTGCCATACTTTCCTTAATTTCTGGACGGCTAAAGAATTCATCAGCAAATTGCTCAACTTCTTTTGGGTCTTGTGGTCCTATGTTGACGGGCTCCGCCGATACTTTCGATAATGTACCCGTACCGCTAAGCAAGCTGGTTACTACGGTGAAGGTCAGTGCAATGGCCGTCACGCGCTTTGAAAACATATTCATTGTTTGCTCTCTCCTCTGTATCATTTTCGTGCATCATCAGAATATAGGAGCAAACTTAATCCAGATTCTATGTAACCTTAATGTAATGTGAAATTTTCGATGAACAACTGAATCTTAGGGGAGGGAGGGGACATGGGATGCAACAAAAAAACGGCATTTCTGCCGTTTTGATCACATAATTGGTGGGTTCTGAGGGGTTCGAACCCTCGACCTGATGATTAAGAGTCAACTGCTCTACCAACTGAGCTAAGAACCCGTATGATAACTGGGTTCAAGGGGGATTGCTGCATCCCGATTGAACGAAGCTGTTGTGAAATGCCTTGTTCCTTAACACCCCTTAAGTATAGACCTCTACAGGCGATTCGTAAAATAGAATTAAGGGGGTTATCCGTGGATATTCAAGGATATTCCCTTCTCTGCTAAGGGTGTAGCATGACTCTGTTAGGAATACTTCCATTTCCCGTATCATGCGATAAGGAGCAGGGATTTAGTTCTCTACTCCTTACCGTACATGTTTACATTTGGGTGTTAAGATGTTTTTTCAGTTACCGAAATTGTTGAGGGCTGCTTATTTGAAATTTAGGTGCGGCGCATATACGCGCGGACGGTGAGTGGGGCAAAGATGGCTACAATGACCATAGCGCACAGGAGAGTGAGGCCAAATTCAATGCCGATCGTGCCTTGATTGGCGAGCTCACGAACAGCACTTACTAAATGGGTGATTGGGTTTATATTAGCAAACCATTGAAGCCAATCTGGCATCGTATTGACCGGTACGTACGCATTAGAGAGAAAGGTGAGCGGGAACAGCACCATCATGGCAATCCCTTGTACGCTAGCTGCTGTACGAGCAATGACGCCGAAGAAAGCAAAAATCCAGCTGACTGCCCAGGAGCATGCAATGACAAGCAAGCCGGCGATTGCGACATAACCTAGGCCTCCGGCTGGGTGATAGCCCATTAAGTAGCCCATCACGAAGGTGAGTACGGTTGCAATGGCAAAGCGGATCGTATCTGCCAGAAGGGCTCCCGCCAAAGGCGCAATACGCGCGATCGGAAGGGACTTGAAGCGGTCGAATACGCCCTTATCCATATCTTCACGCAATTGGACACCAGTGGCGACGGCACTCGTGATGACCGTCTGGACAAGAATGCCGGGGATAATGATTGGTAAGTAATCATGTACATTTCCTGAGATTGCTCCGCCAAATATATAGGTGAACATGAGGGTAAACAAAATGGGCTGAATGGTTACATCGAACAATTGCTCGGGGGTACGCTTTATTTTGAGCAGCCCACGATAGGCCATTGTCATTGAATTACGTAGTGACTGACCGAAGCTGGCATAGTTTTTTAACTGCTGGTGTGGGCTCTTATTTACAGTTGCATTACTCATACTCGTGCCTCCTCTCTAACGTTCGTAAGTTCAGTATTGTGGATCGCGTTCGTGTTCTCTATAGCACCCGACGAGCTGTTCCCGGTGATGGTTAGAAATACTTCGTCAAGTGTAGGTTTTTGTACACTGATTTCGGCAAGTCGAATTTCTTGGTTGCGAAAAGCGATCAACAGGTCTGTTACTTGGTCGGCGTCGGCCATCGGTGCAGTAATAGTTCCAGCTTCGGCGGTTACATTGGAGCGGACTTGAAGTACTTGCTCTACGATTGCACGCGCATCGGCGATATCTTTTTCATGTTGAAGTCTTAAATGCAGCGACGACGTTCCAACGGAAGCCTTAAGTTCATCCACGGTGCCTTCTGCGACAACTTGGCCTCGGTCGATAACCGCGATACGATCTGCCAACTGATCGGCTTCATCGAGGTATTGTGTGGTGAGGAGCACGGTTGAGCCTGTGTCGACTAAACGGCGAATCGTATCCCACATCTGTGAGCGGGTACGCGGATCCAGCCCTGTTGTCGGTTCATCCAAAAAAATGAGCGGAGGCTGAGCAATGAGGCTCGCAGCCAAATCCAGCCTGCGTCGCATACCACCGGAGAAGTTCTTGAGCGGCCGCTTGGCTGCCTCTGACAAGCCAAATTCCTCTAACAAGTCAGCAGCCTTGCGCCGTGCCTCAGCACGACCTAGACCGAGCAGCCGCGAGAAGATAATGAGGTTCTCAGTCGCGCTTAAAGACTCGTCAACCGATGCGTATTGTCCTGTGACCCCAATTAATTGACGGACGATATGGGATTCCTTCACGACATCGTGTCCGAAGATCCGTGCCTCGCCAGCATCCTGACGCAATAAAGTAGCTAACATTCGAATCGTCGTCGTTTTCCCTGCTCCATTTGGACCCAGCACGCCGTATATCGAACCAGCTCGAACGTTCAAGTCTACGCCATCGACAGCGCGATTATCTCCGAATGTTTTGACGAGCCCACGGGCTTGAACGGCCCATTCATTGCTGCTCGAACCTGCTATGTTGAAATTATTGTTCATTTCCATTTCTCCTTACTTAAAGATGGAATGTTTGCACTTGTTTTCAGTCTATTTGCATTGTAAAAGTAATTTACAGCCTGTTAAACCTTCTGTGGAATGGTTTTCCAGTCAGTCTGTAGACCGATAAACAACGGCGTAAGATGAAGCCTTGTTATGAGCACAAAGAAACACGCCTAACCAACAGCGTGTTATCTAGGATAAATGTTATTCAATAAAGATGTAGATAATGAATGGAATAGTGTGCTTGTGTTCGGTATATGCTTGATACGAGCGTATGTCCGAGAATGATGTTTGCAATGATGATATGATCATTTTGGAGGAGGTATGAATAGAAGCCGGGAAGAATGTGAAAATCCTAAGTAACCCCATACATGGGCGAGTGAGATTATAGAAGCAGGAAGCCCTAGCAGCAGTAATCTGGACGTATCGATTTTCCGAGTTTCCTTGTCGCGAGATGAACCATTCAAGAGGCTTAATCCTAGTAATCCTAGAAGTGCTCCTATGCCTCCAAAACAACCAATTGGATTGACGATGATGTAGACGAAGTTATACTCAAGGGTGTGCTTCGAGGGGGTAAGAAAAGGGGATATCTTCGTTAGAGAATACAATGATATCCATTTCAATCAATTGATAATGAAATCGATGTAACAAAAAAACACGACTCAACGGATTATCTACTTTGAACGGTTTAATAAAAGAGAAAGATAAATCGAGAAAAAAGAAGAAATGATGTCTAATTGCTTCATATTGCTATAAAATTGTTGAAAAGAAGAAGAAAATAACCTGCCAAGTCTGATAATAGGAATTTGCAGGAAATTGCACAGAGGTAGTATAATGGTTTGGCATACAAAAATATGGGGCCATAGCTCAGCTGGGAGAGCGCTTCGCTGGCAGCGAAGAGGTCAGGGGTTCGATCCCCCTTGGCTCCACCAAATAAATAATAAATGCAGCTGATTGGCTGCTTTTTTATTATGGTGGATTGCAAAAGGGGGCGAACCCCGGGTTCGTCCGCGCGCAAGGAGCCAAAGGGGAGAGAGCACGGCGTCCCATTCTACCTCTAAGGTAGTCATCGTTGAGTGAGCTTCGACAGCAAGAATAATCAGGAATGGGACATCCCGTAAAGGATGGAGCGAGGATTGCGAGCGTAATCACCTTGGCTCCACCAAATATATTAATAAATGCAGCCGATTGGCTGCTTTTTTTATTATGGTGGATTGCAAAAGGGGGAGAACCTCGGGGGTCGTCCGCGCGCAAGGAGCCAAAGGCGAGAGAGCACGGCGTCCCATTCCACCTCTAAGGTAGTCTAACTACTTGATGATAAAGAGAAGGAATGGTACTCTAGGATGAAAATCGCGATAATTATACATAGTATGTAGCAACGTACATTAAGATGGAAGGGGCTATTATGTATGAAATTTATTCGATTAACAAGTGCTGACGGCATGTTTTTTAGGGAAGCGATGGACTTATATGGGATGAGTTTTCCTCAGCACGAGCAGTGAATATTAGATGATCAAATTATAGTTTTAAATAATTCAGCACATCATTGCGTAGTGATTATAGAAGACGATGAGTTATTGGGCTGATATTTTACTGGAGTACGGAACGATTTTCATACATTGAACATTTTGCAATTAATCCAAATATGAGAGGGAATAATCTAGGATCGCGCTGCTTACAAGAATTTATAGAAGCGCACGGAAATGTGATTTTAGAAATTGATCCACCGAAAGATCCTATTTCAAAAGTATATTGAAATAAAGAAATGATATTACTATGCGTACATACTACACTAATTTGATAGGAGGATGTGTTATCAAAAAGCTTTTACTTAAGAGATTGCCATTGATCTCACTTGGAGTTATGGCTTATATACTGACAAAATACGCGCAGAACCATCAGGATTGGGCAGAAAAATACAGTAGGTCTGTATATCCGATATTGTCAAAAACAGTAGAATTTGTACCTTCTTGGGTTAAATTTTCTGTTAGTGAATGGCTCGTAGTGTTGGTTGTGTTACTTTTGCTATTTTATATAGGTTATTATGTGCGCAAGGTTATCATGAGTAAAGGTGCACGTAGGATGGTAGTTTATCGTGGTACTCTAGGAATAGTTGCAATCTGTAGCGTGATATATTTTTGCTATACTGTTTTGGGTGGAATAAACTATCACAGATATTCTTTTTTGTCTTATACCGAATATAAAGAAGAGAACTACAGCAAGGAGGAACTGGTCAAATTGAGTAAGTCGCTTGCCGTTGAAATGGAATTGGCAAGGGAAAAGTTAGAGGATACTGATCTTTTGGCTCAAGTACCAGAGGTTTTTGATTATTATGCACAACACGCAGTGCTGTCGATGCAAATGTTATCAAAGAAATATCCTGTTTTGGAGCATTCTTTATATTCAACACCAAAACCAGTGGTGATGTCAAAACTAATGTCGCGTGCAGGGATACACGGTATTTTTGTCCCTTTTACTTTTGAATCCAATATTAATGTTAATGTGCCAGTTTTCTTAGTGCCTGCTACTATGGCACATGAATTGGCACATCAGAGTGGTTTTATGCATGAGGATGAGGCAAATTTTATAGCTTATCTGGCATGTAAGCAGCAGGATGATCCAATGATACTCTACAGTGGTTTTTTTCTAGCGTTTGATTATTCTATATCAGCACTAAAGAAAGTTGATTCAGATCAGGCGTCTGATATAATGTCCAGTCTGTCCAAGGCGGTGCAGCATGACATAGTACAAAATGAACAGTATCGGGATAAGTATGAGGGTGTTATTTCGAGTATTTCAAGAATTGTAAATGACTTATATCTGAAGGCGAATAATCAGACAGACGGTTTGAATAGCTATAGTGGTATGGTAAATTTGTTGCTGGCAGAGCAACGAGGAATAGAGAAGTATCATTAAATAAAGTATAGATATTATTAGGAGTGAAATAAACAAAATAAAAGTATTTCCCATTCCATATGCTGGAGCGTCGGTAAATGTATATTGTGAATGGAAAAAACTACTGCCGGATAGATATGAATTGTGTATATGTGAATTGGCTGGAAGAGGAACTCGATTCACAGAGCCTTGCTACCAGTCTGTTGGTGAAGCAAGTGAAGATATCGCAAAAAGAATAAGTGAACAACATCCATTAATACTAAATCTTCTAAATGCTCTGCCATATTAGGATATTTTGCAGCTATTATACGAACTGAAACGAAGGAACTGGAGTACAAGGACTACGTTATAATAAACGTCCTGAAAACGATGATCGATAAAGATGTAAATTATCAATAAGTGTGATAAGATCATTCTGGGAATTCCGTCCAATAATATATTGTAGGAGGTTTAAAATGAAGAAAAAGCAGGTCATTGTTTTATCACTTGTTTTTGCTCTTACCTCTTTGTTAATTGGGGGAGCATTTGCTAGTGGGAAAATTTCAATTGTTGTAAACGGTCGAACAGTACCTACTGACGTTTCGCCTCGCAATGTTGATGGAAGAGTCATGGTTCCTATTAGTACGATTTCTAAGGCATTAGGTGCTGATGTGACTTGGGATTCTAAAAAACAAACAGTAATTATTAATCAGAAAAGCGGAACTTCAGTTTCTACTCCTGATCTATGGAATGAAAAATTAAATCTGACTGGGGGAGAATGGGCAGACATCGTATCTTTGATTAATAAGTATTTCGTTACATATGATTCAAGGGATGAAGAAGCTTGGAAAAAAACAATAGCCTCTAGTTACTTGAATAACGGTTCAATCGAACTACCAGGAGGAGGAGTATATCCTTCCATTCTAGAGTTGAAAATAGTAGATGCTAAAAAAATAGTAGATGCTAAAAGAAAAGGGGAAGGTAGGAGCGATGGAGACCAATACAAAGTACGTGTAAAAATAGTTCATTACATGAACTTATCCACACCATTTGTGGCTGAATGGGACTTTGATGTAGCTCCATATATGAGCAAGGGATACCTGATAGATTATGCAAACATAATCAGTGATACCCAATTAAAGAATTATACCGTTTTCCCTGGTTTAACATTCCAAGATGTTTCTGAATAAATATTATATTTATGATATGTAATGAAGCCCATAGCTTATCGGGGAATTTCCTATAAGCTATGGGTTTTCCTTTTTTTTAGCGTACTTTTTCTAGTTATTTCTTACATATTTGGAGCATTTCGCCGCAATGTACAAACTAAAGATCGGCATCAATTTGCATCGTTTGGGATTAGTCCGAAAGATCGTTATGTTGCCGCGCATCGAGTAATTAACAGTGAATTAACAAGAATCGTATGAGGATGACTTCTCATAATTTCTATAAACTTCAATTTCAGCAGTTTCCTGCTAATGTCGCTATTAGTTGATTCGAAGCAGTATATTCGGGCCCGAAACCGAGTCATTCCACCTGAAAAGGTGGATTTTTTGGTTTTTATCAGAGCACGTTTGTCATCCCAAACATATTATTTATAGATGAATGTCATGAGATGAGGCTTTAAGCAGTACTATTCTACATGAAATCGGAGTTGAAAAAATGGATAGAAAAAAAACAAAATTGACCGCGAAAATCATAAAGCCAGAGGATGCACGGCATGATGAGAAGCACAGGAACGCAGACAAAGCTATTCGAACGGCGAAATATTGGGGTTATCCAGTTCGAATGAGGAATTCAGGGATTTACCGAGGCAAAGGAGTACCAGAAAAAAGCAATAAAATTTTTTTCAATAATGAGAAGAATTCCGTAAAGAAAGTATATCAAGACGATCACAGCATACTTAATCATCCGATTGGACCGAGTGCCAACCGATTAATTGGTCAGGGGACAAAAGTTCATGCCAAAGGGAGTATTACTGATGTTCCGGGTATCCTAGTGGGGCACGCAGAGGATAGAAGCGGTCGTACTGGTTGCACGGTTATTTTGTACCCTGAAGGTGCAGTTCCCGGCGTGGATGTCAGAGGCGGTTATCCGGGTACGGAACAGACAGATGCGATTAAACCCGGAACTTCAACGGATCTTATACAGGGGGTTCTTCTTACAGGCGGCAGCAACTTCGGTCTTGCGGCAACAGCAGGTGTCGTGAACTGGCTTGCAGAGCATGGGTATGGTACCCCGACAGATGTTGGACCGCTCCCTACTGTGCCTGCGGCTGTTATTTTTGACCTTTATTATGCGAAAGGCTCCCGCAGGCCTGATGCACAGTTGGGCTACAAGGCAGCACAAGCTGCGAAGTCCGGTGCCGTGGCGCAGGGCAGTGTTGGTGCTGGAGCGGGTGCGACGGTAGGGAAAATCTACGGTACGCCGATGAAGGGCGGAGTTGGAACCGCCTCTTGGCAAATCCCGGGCGGTCCTATAGTAGCCGCTATTGTAGTCGTCAATGCGCTTGGAGATATTTGGAATAATAATCATATCATAGCCGGGGCGCTCGAGCCTGATGGTAAATTCGTTAACCAAACTAGGGCAATTCTTGAAGGAATACCACCAATGCCGATCTCGACCCGGAGCAGAAGCACAACCATCGCTGTCATCGCAACCACTGCAAAACTAGACAAAGCCGAGGCTGGGAGGGTTGCGACACTCGCCCATGACGGAATGGCGCGGGCGATTTCCCCGGTGCATATTCAAGGTGATGGGGACACTGTATTCTGCATAGCTACCGGAACCGATACTAGCGGGCTTATTGGTAATGCCGCCGTGACCGCAGTCGGCACCGTCGCAGCGGTGGTGCTTGAACAGGCCATCGTCAGAGGAGTAAAGGCAGCCCAAGCAGAAATTAAACATCAACAAAGTAAGAAGTGAAATGAGGTTTCGATCACTTCCAAACTATTCGTTCAAACAGCAAAAATGGGCTGAGGACAAGATCCTCAACCCATTTTGTCAACAACCCCTTCTAGACATGGGACTATTTACGTAAAATTCCTATCACTCTTATCTATTAGTGCATCATTTAGGGAATTCCATGTGATTCAAGTTAACTACTTATCCTGATTAAGTTGAGCTCGCAACACGTCTTGGCCTGTTGCAATGGCACCGTCCCTAAGGGCAGTTACGATTCTCCCCAAAACAATATCAACAGGTTGGTTTTCGTCATTTACTGCATCTAGAAGATGTTTGCCGAAGTTGTTAGCGCCGCTTTTTAAAGCAGAATCAAGGAAACCCTTGAAAAATTCTTTGTGTTTATCAGACATGTATCTCACCCCCTTCCGATAATACGGGTATCCCCCTGAGGTATAGTCTGATGGGGATTCGACTTCCTGCTAACGTCGACCAACTAACATCAGGAGTGGTTTAGAAGGAGAGATATTTCTTTTCTTTTTCTAAGGCCATTTCTTGCACTCAGCTATTTGGCTTTTTCTTTCGCGCGTCTTTTTGCACGATCCTTTGCACGATCCTTCGCGCGTTCTTTCGCGCGTTCTTTCGCGCGTTCTTTCGCGCGTTCTTTCGCACGTTCCTTCGCACGTTCCTTCGCACGTTCTTTCACACGTTTCTTCGCACGTTCCTTCGCACGTTCCTTCGCACGTTCCTTCGCACGTTCTTTCGCACGTTCTTTCGCACGTTCCTTCGCACGTTCTTTCGCACGTTCTTTCGCACGTTCTTTCGCACGTTCTTTCGCACGTTCCTCCGCACGTTCTTCCACATGCTCGTTCACACGTTCTTCCACATGCTCATTCACACGTTCTTCCGCATGCTCCTTCGCACGTTCTTCTACATGCTCATTCGCACGTTCTTCCACATGTTCCTTCGCATGCTCCTTCTCATGTTCCTTCGCGCGTTCTTCCGCGCGTTCTTTCGCGCGTTCTTCCGCGCGTTCTTTCGCGCGTTCTTCCGCGCGTTCTTTCGCGCGTTCTTCCGCGCGTTCTTTCGCCCGTTCTTTTGCCCGTTCTTTTGCCCGTTCTTCTGCCCGTTCTTTCGCACGTTTTTTCGCGCGTTCTTCCGCCTTTTCTTTCGCTTTTTCATACTCCTTATCATTACCAAACCAAGAAAGGAGGGCGTTGCCTACAGTTCGAGTAGCTTCAATCAAGATGGAAGAAGGGCCTTTGTTTGGTATTTTTTCAACTGCTGGTTTTCCTTCTAGCTCTTGCAGCTTTTGCTTGGATAGCTGCTTCCATGCCGAATTTTGTGTTTGACTCTCCAATTTTCTAAAATACGTAGCCGCGTCTTGGTTCTGGCCTATCTTAATGCAAGCCTCACCGAGTTCATAGATGAGTTCCAATTGTTTTTCAGTGTCAAGCGTGTCAGATGGTGTATTGAGGACGTGGGTGAAATCTTCAATCACCGTCTTCGTCCGATGGAAGTACTGCTCTGGGAGATTGTAAGAGGACTTGCCGCGAAGCAGTCGGATCGTACTGTCGTGTGGGTCGGCGGCTACCGCATTGTCGAGCATTTTCAATCCCTGTTTTGACCATTTCAATTTATCAGATGCCTCTGTTTTATCTCTTGCAATCAATATCATGGTGCTGCCATAGTAAGCACCAACAAGAGGATGATCTGGATCATCGACGTGCAGCTGTTCTAAAATCTGATGTGCTTCTTGAACAGCAGCCGCACTCCCAGCTACGCCATCCAGATACAGTTGGATAGCTAGGGTGAGTCTTTCATTGAACGGGTCAGACGGAGTAGACACCTGATCTGACACGGAATTTAGAACAGATTCGGTCAATGAAGCATGATCATCGCTCGATGTTGAAGTCTCATTTAAGTCTGAGCCTTCCATATCGCTGGGATTAAGGTTTGTCACTCAATTCATCCTCTCTGTACTCATGCATGAACACATTGCTCGCTTGCATGATTCTAATCATCTTTTTTCTTTGGATACATGGAGGCAAGACGCTGTGAGACTTCATTCGCCTTGGCGGGATTGCCGCTATTTTGGTAGGCTTTGCTCAGCTTTCGAAGTACTCTTCTGACTTGATTGTGGGTAAGGTAATTTGAATCTTGTTGATAACGGTCAAGGAGGAATGTGAAGTCCTCGATCGCTATTCTCGAAGAATAGAAATAAGACTCCGGCAGATGCAGGCAGACACTTCCGCGTAAGAGGCGAATTTCTTTTTCGTTGGGATCCATTTCTACTGCTTGATTCAATACCTCTAAACTCTCGAGTGCTTTTTCTTCTTTCTCAACAAGTTTGACGGCATCACGTGATAAGAGGGCTAATGAACTACCGTAATAGGCTTCAATAAGCGCATGATGAGGCTGGGTCTCACGGAGCCTTAAAAGCTTCTCATGCGCTCTTTTCGCTGCCTGTTTGTCTCCATCAACTCCATCTTGAAGAAGCTTTTTTACGATCTTGAATTGTTTTTCAGGAGTGCTGTCAGATGACATGTATGCCTAACCTCCAATTTGCTTCGCCATTCATTTGAAAGTCGAGTCCCTCTACGCCAACAACTCATGATTTCGAAGGTTATATAATTGCTACGATATGCGAGTCCCTACTGCATTGATTGGATGAAAAAATCAGTTTTCAGAAGATATACAGTTGTCCGAGTCAAGGGTGACATTGCCTGCATTTCATATAAGGATGACTTGGAGGGATGGGGAGTACAAAAAACATTGAGAGAATGCTAGACGAATAACATGCCGCAGGTGTGGACTGAAAATGGTTAGGAGGATTTTTATGAAAGCACAAACCCATAAAATGAAGGTAACCGTGGACGAACATACATCCCATCTAGAACAATTCAAAGCATTTTTCACGAAATTGGATGAGGATGGAAGCACCATTGAGAAGCTGCCTCGGCAAAAAATCGAAGAGTATCAGTTACAAGCAATTAACGCCACGCTTGCTCATGTTTGGGACCACAATGAATATTATCGTTCAAAGCTGGAAGAAGCAGGCTTTACAGTGCCGGAGATTGAAAGCCTGAAGCAATTAACAAATGTACCGCTATTGAATAAAGACGTCATTCGAGGCGATAAGCAGAAGATCTTATGTGTAGACCCGAAAGAAATCGGGCAGGTTCACCTTACGAGCGGTACTTCGGGAAAGCCTATTTATACCTCGTACTCGTTAGCTGATCAGTATGTCTATGATTTGCTGCCGAAATATTTGGAATTGTTTAAGGAAACGGATGTTGATGTGGTAGCCGTCGCCTTGCCTTATGAATTTGCTCTGCCTGGTCTTGGGTTTCAGCGGTTGTTTCAGTTTGCATTTGGAACGGCAGTACTGTCACTTGGCAAAGGCGGTTACATGGCTCCCGTCGATAAGTCATTAGAATTGATGAAGGAGTTCCAAGCTACTGTTCTGACTACGACGCCCTCTTATGCGGCGCTTTTGGCCGAAGAAAGCGAGCGGTTCGGCATCAAAATAGGTGAAGACATACGATTGAAAAAAATAGTGCTTACAGGTGAAGGCTGCTCCTATAAATTCCGTGAGCGTTTGGAACAATGGTGGGGATGCGAAGTATCCTTCTTCTACGGATCGACCGAATGTGGCGTCGTCGCGGTCGAATGCAGTGAGCACAAAGGTTATCACGTGATGGAGGGACATGTAAAAGTCGAAATTATTAATCCAGTTACGCAGGAAAAGCTCCCTTACGGCAAGACGGGAGAAATCGTTGTAACGACGCTGTTGCGCGAGGCCATGCCAATGGTGCGTTATCGCAGTGGGGACATCGGATATTTACAGAAATCCAAATGTGATTGCGGTCTCACGATGGACGTCCTTCATTTGAGAGGAAGAATGGAAAGCATGATTCGATTGGGGGATGAGGACTACTCACCGTTCCTATTAGAACAATTTTTGATGGAAATTCCAGATGTGGGTATGTGGTATCACTTCAAATTGAATCAGGGATTATTCAAGATTGAAGCCGAACCGTTTCGGACGGAATTAACAGATGAGCAATTGGCAACGAAAATCCGGAAGCATATGACGGATCGAATCGGCATTGATTGCGAAGTGGAAATCAGACATGATATTCCTCGGACTTTTGGCAAAGCAACGCGAATATTCACGTAAGACAGCTAGGAGCATGGGGCCAAGGATTCGCATTAACCATCCTGAAGCGCCGTGTTACGCCGAGAGGAGGTGCCCTTATGACCGATATTCAGAGGGAGCGGGAGGAGAAGTTCAAGAATTTATTAGTACGCCTAATGAAATCTCCTCTATATCAGGATCGATTAGCGAACTATAACATCGATGATATCGGGATGGAGCACATTCAAACACTGCCCTTGACAACGAAAGAAGATCTCCGGAATGCCGGTACTTTCGGACACCTAGCTGTCGAAATGAGTAAGATTGCCCAATACCACGAATCCACGGGTACAACCGGAGAACCTTCCGCTTCTTGGTTCACGCATGAAGATATGCGAGTAGGCGGAAGACAGCTTCAGGAATGCGGAGTCCGATTAACAGCGGATGATCTTGTGCTGATTCGATTCCCGTATGCACTGGCGCTGCCCGCCTTCTTAATGCAGCAAGCTGCTTGGCAGACAGGAGCAGGGGTTGTACCTGCAAGCGGACGTACGGTAGTTACACCATATCCGAGAGTATTAAGTCTTATGAAGCGCCTACAAGTTACCGTATTAGCGGGGCTTCCGCGCGAGATGGAGCTTCTGGCTGAGACAGCGCGTCTCATTGGTTTGGATGTGAACACAGAATTACCAGCGCTACGGGCTATATGCGTCGCTGGTGAGTTAATGAGCGAGAAACGCAAAGAGCATATCGAGAGGCTGTGGGGTGTACCCGTTTTTAATATGTATGGTTCGACTGAAACCGCGAATATTGCAACCATGTGTGAGTATGGATCGATGCATATCGTGGAGCAGGATTTTTACGTGGAAGTGCTGCATGAAGATGGTTCAGGTCCTGTTGCTCAAGGAGAAAGAGGGTTTGCGGCGATAACAACGCTCACACATCAAGCTTCTCCTCTGTTGCGATACTTTAATGAAGATATTATCTCCGTCGAACCTTCCAGGTGTGCTTGTGGGCGAGCAATGGGCAAGTTGGTGCATTACGGTAGAAGTAAGGATCGAATCGTAATCGGTGATACGATTCTAGATGCTTATGACATCCAAGAAGCTGTCTATTCGTTGACACCTGCCCCAGATGCATGGAAGGTATTGGAGCAAGAAGAGGGATTGTACGTTCTTCTTGATTCGCACGATGCTGGACAATGGAGTAGGGAGGACATCCAAACTCGATTAGCTGAAAAGCTTCATTTACCAATCACCCTTCAAATCATTACCGACGCAACGCTTCTCGATCGAGTTGGGCTCGTAAATAACGCGCCATCGACCAAACCGGTATATATCCAGAAGCGAAATAAAATCTAAGCTGATGAGGGAAAGGCTGCAGTCAATTGTGAAAAAGAGGGGTGTACTCGTATTGAGCGACAAATGGAAACAATTAATTACGCAATGGGATGGAATTAATAAACAATTGCTTGATCTGATGAACGAACGTGCACGAATGGCTGCGGAAATCGTTCAAGAAAAGAATAAGCAGGGCATTTCACAAGCGGAGCCAGTTGGCAACCAACAACTACTGAAAGAGCTTGCTACCCATTCTTTGGCGAATCCTGAAATAAAAAAAGAGGCTCCTGCCGAGCGCAAGCTTCTCGTTAGCCGCCAGCATAAGAGTGAGGATACCGTTATTCAAGTAAATCATACTAAAATCGGCGGCTCTTCGCCTATTATCGTCGCTGGCCCCTGCTCTATTGAAAGCAGAGATCAGCTGCTTACCGTTGCTGCCGCAATGAGGAATGCCGGCATTACCGTCTTACGAGGAGGCGCGTATAAACCAAGAACATCACCGTATGATTTCCAAGGCCTTGGCGAAGAAGGATTGCAAATCATGAAGGAAGTGGCTGATGAAACGGGGATGGTGACGATCAGTGAGATCATGAGCCCTAAGCATATTGACACGGCAGCTCGTTACATTGACATCTTTCAGATTGGTGCCCGCAATATGCATAACTTTGATTTGCTGAAAGCCGTTGGCCAAACCCAAAAGCCTGTCTTGTTGAAACGCGGTCTCTCCGCCACACTCGAAGAATTCGTATTTGCGGCTGAATATTTGCTATCCAGCGGGAATAACCAAGTTATGTTAATTGAGCGCGGAATTCGCACCTACGAGAAATGGACGCGTAATACACTCGATATTTCTGCTGTTCCGATATTGAAACAAGAGACCCATCTCCCCGTTCTCGTGGATGTTACCCATGCGACTGGTCGTAAGGATATTATGCTTCCATGCGCGAAAGCAGCGTTAGCAGCTGGCGCGGACGGTATTATGGTCGAAGTGCATCCGAATCCGCAGGTTGCACTTTCTGATGCGAAGCAGCAGTTGAATCTTGACGAATTTCACACCTTCTTGCAGGGTCTCCGCGATTCCGGTCTCTATCGTTAGCAGCAAGGCATCATCCCAGAAGTTGCTGTACACAGGTTATATATCAACACGAGCTGACATACGGCTAATGGAGGTAACTGTATGACAGATACCGATGGCAAGGACTCGAAGTATGCGGGGAAAGAATTGGACTTTTTGCAGAAACTGATTTTCGATTTGCTATTAGTGACAGATGGAAGGACAACAGATTTGCTGGAAACCTTGTTGGATGAAAAGATGCGCGTAACGGTCATTCGACAAGAGCAATTGAATGAAGTACCTGCTGATTATCAAGTGGACTCCTCTGCCGCTCCTTTATATCTGAGAGAATCATTATTGATAAGCGACAAAAGTGACTTAATCGTTTCTCACAATATTGCAATCGTGAATTCAAAGTACGTACCCGATTCTTTGTTTGAGAGTATTGCTCATAGACAAGAGGGGATTGGCAAAGCAATCAGCTCGATGGGATTACAATCCTACAGGAAAGTGGTTGATTCTGGGCTCAAGGGCGAAGAAGAGGCTGTTGATCTGTTCCAAAAGCCTCACAATCTTCGTATCCCTGAGTTGCACACTACTAAAATCCCTTACAAGAGATATGACATTTATTTTCAGGTATTTCCAGGGATTCATATGCTTGAATATTTTAATCCAGAAGTCATTAGATACCGTTTGAACAAGGTTCTCAATTCCAAAATGGAGGGATAAAACATGAGTGAGGAAATGAAAGAACAGAAATCGACGGACAAAGAGGAAAAAGAAAAGGCGAAAGAGCAGGCTAAACTTGAGAAGAAAGCAAAGAAAAAAGAAGAAAAGAAAGAAAAGGAGAGACTGAAAGAACAGAAGGAGATTGAGAAAAAAGCTAAGAAAAAAGAAGAAGAGCAGGCAAAAGAGCAAGCAAAGAAGCAAGAAAAAGCACAAAAGGAGCAAGAAAAGGCACAAAAAGAGATTGAGAAAGAGCAGCGTGAAAAAGAAAAAAAGGAAAAAGAAAAAGAAAAAAAAGCAAAAGAGAAGGAAAATAAAGAGTAATAAATACATGAAAATGTAATAGGGACTGCTTTCTTATTATCGTTGAAGGAAGTGGTCCTATGTTTTCTCCATAATTCAAACCATGCTCTCGTAGCAGATGCGTGTCCAACTCAAAAAAACCTCTGGTCAATAACGTACGTTCATCAACCAAGAGGAGAAAACACGAAACAGAGAGTCAACCCTTTTATTTAATTGTAGCGATGGCAAAATTCACTTTCTCTCCATATTGCTTTTCTGACTGTTTTTCATTTGTTCTGCGAATTCCATACCTGAATTCACCAAATGCTCACTGGCATGTTGTACGCCAATTTTAACGGCTGCGAACAGCTTTCCAGCAGGAATATCGGATGGTTGATCCGCATCCTCCATCGCATCAATAATTTGCTTCTCTGCCACATTCGCGCCGCTTTTCACCGCTACGGAATAGGTATTGGCGAAATGTAAAAATCCGTTCTTCACATCACTAAAGAACTTCGACATCCCTTGATTATTCGTTGCCAATTGTGTCATCTCCATTCTAAAATCATCTAATTCGGTGGTCTCTCTTGCTCATCATTGACTTGCAATTCTTTTTCTTCAGATAATTGCTTACTTGTCGAAACACTTTCCAAAGGTGCTTTTGGATCATCCTTTAGCATTGGAGCTGGCTGAACTTGGATGGTTCGTTCCTTTCTATCCATGAAAAATTTTAATATTGCAACAATGACTCCGACCAGAAGGACAAATGTCAGTACACCGGCTAGGGTTAGTCCGAGAATAAAGATTACACGATCAGCAAAGCCCATTTCCTTCCTATCCATGTCAATACTCACATCCTCTCACAATAGTCCAGTATATGTATGGAGTGCCTCGATAATATGGACACATGAGCACCCTCCAGCGTAATTCCACGATTGTCTATTCCATAAGGAGGATAAAGAATGAATTTCACTTTATTTCGAAATGTAGCTTGTCTATTCTTGGTTGGATCACTTATGATCTCCCTGCAAACGCAAAACTACATATTGATGGGTTTGTGGGTATGCTGTACTGGCTTGCTTTTCATTTACAAGCCAATGCGATCATTTCTCCTGACAACGATAGGCTTGGGGGCCGGATTTGCTCTCTATTTATTCATAAACTCAAGTTGGATTCACGATTTGGAGCCCAAAGAATGGCATATCCTTCTCAACAGATTGTCACTGATTTGTATCCTCATTCCCTTGCTTGTCTTAGCGCTTATTCAAAAATTACCTTTTATGCTGTATGCGAAAAAACCGCTTTGGAACGAGCGGATAGATATACCATTTATTTGGTCGGGCTTCCGTCAATCCAAAGTTAAGGTTTTCTTGCCCGTCGCAATTGCAGCGACTTCTGTAGCTTTTATGCCGTTTGTGATTCGAAACGGGTGGGGTCACGTGCAAGAGATTTGGTTATTCGCGCTCGCTTTTTCATTCATAAATGTGTTGGAGGAGATCATCTGGCGAGGGGTGCTTCTTAGCCGGTTCTCTGAACAATTAGGTGATAGGTGGGCAGTAATTGTGACTAGCGCAGGGTTTGGTTTACAGCATTATTCCCTTGGATTCCCATGGGGCGTTTGCATCGCCTTTGCGCTGGGTGGGCTGTATTTCGGAGGAATTACGATCAAATCCAACAGCCTCATTCCTGTCGTGGTCTGGCATACGTGGATGAATGTTCTTATGATTTTCAGTGGTCTGCTCTTATAGCCGCGAGCGGTACTAACATGCGTTTACAGCTAGGAAAGGGAAGATAAAAAAAATTTAGAAAATGGAGGGTTATTCAAATTTACAATGAATAAATGGTATAATTAGGTTGCTTTGTTGAGAGGAGAAAAAGGGCTGAAAGTTTATGCTGCAAGGCATAACAAAAACTCCCTTCCCGCACGAGGCAGTAAGAGAGTTTGTATTCTGCTTATATTCAGTGAACGAATCCGAACGGATGAATCGTTGTGCGATTTACTTAGCCAGCAGTTCAGGCAAGTTGATCTGCTCGTCAAGCTGGTCTGCGAAGCGACTCATGCATTTGCAAATGAAATCCTTGCGGCAAATCGGGCATGGAATAGTAAGCAGTCTGCTAACATGTTTGGCACCGTGATTATAAAAGACGCGGCATAGCGTACCATCTTGCAATTTTACTTTTACTTGATAAAGGTTATCGGCATCGTTGCGTTCGATTAACGTTTTTTCCTTTACAATCGGTTCATAGGTCACGTTGGCTTCACCTGCATCCTTAAATTTTTTGCAAGTAACATATTATGTTGTTTGGGCTCGTTTGTCAATTTATTTCTTCACGAAGGGTGGAAAATCCATATTCCAAAAATTAAGTATTTTCATTTGTCTTGCAGATGGTGATACATATAGTGAGCGAATGACTTTGAGACAAAATTGGAGGAGCCCACCATGCATGAAGACGACACAGAATTCAAGCATCTTAGTGAACTAATTGAAAAGAGAAACGAACTTCAAAATGAAATTAACTCCATACTTGCGCGAATGACGATGAAGCAGGAGGAGCGGGTGTCCAAACTTGCTGAGAGTATTTCCGCTTCACACAAACGCAAATAAGCCTTTCTCATAATCTTAACCAATGTTCACCTCTATATTCATAGCAGAATGCCAGGAGGTTGATAATTATATGATAAGGTACTCTGACTTAGAATCATCGGGCCACGCTTCAGTTGAAAAGGGAGGCGAGCAGCAGAACGTGATGATGCCGAGAATCGAGCAAATGGTGCATGGCAATCATCCAAGGGTGACCCTCGCGCATTGGCACTCGCATTGGGAAATCAATCGTGTCGCTGGGGGCAACGGCCTATATATCATTAACGGAACACAGTATACGATCCAGCAGGGCGACATTGTGCTTATCCCACCTCAGCAATTGCATCGGGTATGCGGGACAGATCAGCTGCTGCTGGAAGCGTTTCATCTTGAGACGCCTCACCAGATGAATGGTTGGTGGGCCGAAGATATGAGTTCCGTAATACATCGTATCGGACAAACTGTGCCACATGTCCTGTATCGGTCTATGCAGCAATGCGGATTGCTATCCGAAGTGTTGATGGATGTGAAGCAAGAGCTGGCTCAGAGGGAGTTTGGCTATGTATCTATCGTTCAAGCACAATACATGCGGCTGCTGTCGCTGCTTAGCAGATATGCTAGCAAACCCCTCTCTAGCTATACTCCTGCGCCATCTAGAGGTGTGCAGACGGTGAAAGAAGTCATACGCGTAATGGAAGGTCAACTAGCCTTTCCATGGACGTTGAAGAAGCTCTCTGATTTGGCACATTTAAGCCCATCCCGATTCAGTGCGTTGTTCCAACAGACGGTAGGCACATCACCACTGGATTATCTCATCAGGCTTCGATTGACATATGCAGCTCAGTTATTAACCTCTTCGAATGAAAAAATCATCGAGATTGCCGCAGAAAGTGGCTTCCGCAACCTGTCCAACTTCAATCGACTATTCAAGGATCACTTCCAAATGTCACCTAGTGAACTGCGAGATACGAATGAACAGCTAGAAGCGTAATGTTATTTTTACATGGATATCTTCTCCTCAAGACACAAGAAATGTCATTTTACACCTATTTGATGTTCATTGAATTGTCACATTTACAAAATTTGCTTCCGAAATTTACAAGAATGTATTGAGAGAAATAGGAAAGATTTTGTAATATGAGAAGTGATGAATGTAACTGACGAAGGGGCGTAGAACTGTTATGCAGAAATGGGCTATGTTCATTTTGTTCAGCATTGCGTGCCTGCTTGCCGCTGGCTTGATGCTGTTCAATATGCCGAAGCCGGAGGTCGAGGAGGCAGCTCCTGAGGGAGTCACTCTAGTTAAGCTTGTGGCAACGAGTGATTTTAAGTTCGACCAACCGGAGTATAAAGTGAAGGCTGGGGAGAAGGTTCGCATGAAGCTTGTGAACAAATCCGGCTTGCATGGTGCTGAAATTAAAGATTTAGGCATTGATCTGAAGGATGGCCAAATGGAAAAGGACGTTGTATTTGAGAAACCAGGCAAATACGAAATCCAATGTTCGGTTATGTGTGGAACAGGCCATGATGATATGAAATCGGTTCTTATTGTAGAATAATACGTTTTTAGTTGAGAGAAGGGGCTGGCAAGCTCCTTTTTTTCATGCCGCAGGCAGGAACAGGAGATTGATCACCTACGCCGAATGTAGTAATGGGACGGAAGACTTAGGCTTTGAGGGATGAAGTAGAAGTCGACTTCCGCGTTATACGCAATACCATCTCAAGGGAGGGCTAACGAATGTATTACGTGAACATGGAGCAGATCGAGCAGCGTCTTGATTTTATACCGAATCTCATACAGACAGTAGAGCAGATTATAGCGAAATGGGACGGAAGTCTACATAGCTCGTTCGCGCAGGAACGTGCGCTGCACATCGCGATCGAGATCATAACCGATGTCGGCAGCTTGCTTATTGACGGATTCTTGATGCGTGATGCGAGCAGCTATGAGGATATCGTCGAGATTATTGCTCAGGAACAAGCGGTATCACCTGAGCTTCATGCGTCGTTGCTTCAGCTTGTTGTCTTGCGCAGGGCGCTGGTTCAAGATTATATCGCTTGGGAGAGAGGGGCGATACATCCTCAGCTGTCCAGCCTCCCTGTATGGCTGCCAGAATTCGCTCAATCTGTTCGCCACTTCATAACGAAAGAACTGGCACTAAAATAATTCATGTATGGGATCTTAGGCAAGGTTGTTGTCTGTATGGGAGTGATGCGATACAATGACGATACGATGACAACCAAAGTTAAGGTGGTTACATGAAGCAACCAGTACGCAAATTATCCACACGTGAAGAGATTATGGGCTTACTCAAGACAAATGGAGCTATGTCTGTTGCTCAGCTTGCCAAGCAGCTGGAGATGACAGAAATGGGGGTAAGACGGCACTTATATGCCATGCAGCAGGATCATTTGCTGGACACCGAAATGGTTCGTCAGCAGATGGGTCGTCCCTTGCAAATGTATCGCTTGTCTGATACGGGTGACGAACGATTTCCGAAGCAATATCATCAGCTTATATTAGATCTGCTTCAAGAAATGGAATCTTGGCAGGATGAGAATAGTGTCCAACGTCTGTTCGAAGGCAGAAAACAGTCGATGCTGGAAAAATACACACCCCTTGTCCAAGGCAAGAATTTTGAAGCACGATTAGAAGCGCTTGGTCACATCCAAGACTCAAATGGATATATGGTTGAGACGGAGCAAGCAGACGATGGAAGCTGGCTCCTGCATGAGTACAATTGTCCGATCGCACAAGTCGCTCAGCAATATAAAGAACCGTGTGCTTGTGAACTAGCTTTGTTCCGGGATTTACTGGATAGTGATGTAGAACGGACAGAATGCCTTGCTGAGCGGGGTCAGCGCTGTACGTACAAGATTCGTCCTCGAACAGACAAGCAGGAATAAATGGAATGAGTTCAGCGCACACCGTTGCACAGCCGTATTCCTGCATAGGTTAGGTAGATGTAGGCAGACCCCTCAGGGGTCTGTCTTTTTGTGCTGCACAGGACAGGCATACCCAAAAAGTACAGGCATGGTTGTGTCAATACGAGCCCAACTTCCTTATACTGTCAATACGACATGGGCATGCGCCCGGTTGATTTCACAGCTAAGGAGGGGAGACGATGACGGAATGGAGCATCTTGTTGGCTGCTATTGCTTGGAGTGCTGTATGTATAGCTGCTATCGTTCTGATTATCCGTGGGATGCGCACATTGGGGAAGGCAGACGCTAGTTTGGATGAAGGGAAGCAATTAGCTCACCAGCTCCAAGTGTTGACGCGTCGTGCTGAGGATGTGCTGAAGGAAACAGAACAGACAGTAGGAACGGTCAAGGAGTGGACACATGAATTGCAGCGTGCCCGGGATATCATTCAACGAGGAAATGATGCATTGGAGCGAATTATATCTCATGCTAGCCAGCAAGGTACGGAATCTGCAGGGAAGCAGCGATTGACGGATATCCTCCAGCTATTCGAGCTAGGATGCTCTATATGGGCCTCCATTCAAGGGAAGCTATCTGGGCGCTCTCCTAGCTCGTCTACATCTCCTAGCTCGGAGAAATAGACCGGGTACTGAGTGATGAGGAGGAAGGAAAGATGAGCAATAAGAAGTTTTGGATAGGGGCATTAATCGGAAGTGTGATTGGATCGGTATCGGCATTGCTGTTCGCACCGAAGAGCGGTCGCGAGCTGCGCAAAGATATTGCAGAGGGTGCACAGCAGGTCAGTGAACGGACACAGGAGTGGGCAAGGCAGGTTGGAGAGCAGACAGACGAGTTGATTTCATCCGCCAAGGGCAAGGTTGCATCCTTCAAGCAAGGCTTCAGCTCATGGAAACAGCGGAATTCAGAAGAGGCGCAAATCGCGGCCATTTCAAGCTTATCTGCTGAACAAACAGCAGAACCGACTGAGGAATGGAATGAGGAAGCAGAGGCGGAAGTGAACGTGCAGGATGGGGAGAATAAGGAAGAAGTACAATAGCCGCAAGGAGACGTTAGCAGCGTTTATTGTTAAAAATCCCTACCACTTTATGCGAAAGCAATGAGATGGTAGGGATCATTGTGTTTTCAAATACGTCTAATTACGTTGATTACCACTTGGATGGATCGATATCACCCGGATTCAATCCTTCCCAAATGTTGGGGATGTTCGCTTCTTCAGGATGTTCAAAAATTAAAAATGCAGTAGGCAAGTAACGTTCGCCATATTGGCTTGATGGTGAATTTTTGATGACGCCGTCCTTCTCGACAAGTACAGTAGACGAGCCTCCGTCCAAGTTAGCAGCGATGATTGCGCCATTCTCGAGCATAATTTTTTGGCAGTCGTATAAGTCGGCCCCGATACTATGAGGCTGGCGGCCATCAATAACAAGGAATAAAATTGCTCCATCCTCACGCTGCCCCATTACCGTCCGAGGTGCAATTCCCCATCCGTCCGCATGATTGCGGATTTGCCCCTTGCCGTTCACGATCATGCGAGGCTGGAAGGTAACTGCTTCTTTTACCCCCATGTCGAGCAGCTCGCTCACCGAGAAGTTGCCGGCGACCATTTTCCCATCCTTATCTATCCCTACAATTTGTGTATTTTTCTTGCCTACTCCGTTGTAATATAACTTGCCGTCGTTGATGACGACTCCGATTGGTTTGAAGCCATTGCCTTCCCAGTTCGGATCAGCGAATCCACCGCCATTGACTCCTGCAAGGGCACCAGTACGTTTTACCATGCTAGAGACCTTCTCGCCTCTTCCGGCCTTGCCGGGAACGCCAATTCGAATTTTGGATGGATCGTTCACTATCATCAGATACCCACTGAACGAAGCACCGGTAGCGCCTGTACCGCTTACTTCCTTATATTCGATGAGTGGTTTTTTGGTTTGTTCAGCAATGGAAGGCTTCTTGATATCAATTGTGGCTTTCTCATCTCCCATTCGCTCGAAGTTCTTCCAATACTCTTGGACACGCTTGTCTAATTCGGCCTGACCAATAATATACTTGGCCCAGTGTCGATGCTGCGTCGTAATTAGTGTATCGGCAATCAAGAACCGCATATCTGTACCGGAAGGGGTCAGGAATAACCATCCGGCGCCGAGGGAGCAAATTAGGATGAAGATAGCCGCAACCATGCGCAGAATGCGCCATACAGATCGTTTCTTCCTCGGCTTCCCTTGCTTGGGATTGCTAGTCCGCTGTTTTGCTCGAATTGCGTGGCGCGGAGGCAACGCTCGATTTTTATTGTGTTTGGAGATAGAACGCTCCGTTTGCATCTTTTTCAACCCTTTCTAATTTGTCTCCACCTAATAATGACGTTTTTTGGAAGCAAAAAGTTTCGCACCGTGTTTTGCCAGTACGGGATGACTTGAACCTTGTCCTTCTTACTGATAAGATCGAGGTACGTTTTATTTAAAGAGTACATATGGTAAGTAAGGTCAGTCAATCAAGAGACGAAGGAAGCGGTGTATTCGTGCAGCAAGCTATAGCCATGCTCGATTCGGGTGTCGGTGGGTTGACAGTTGTCAAAGAAGTGATGCGTCAACTGCCGCGGGAGAAAGTCATCTATTTCGGTGATACAGCCCGTTCGCCTTATGGTCCTCGTACTGCCGAGGAAGTAAGGCTGTTCACCCGTCAAATCGTAGATTATCTTATTCAATTTCAGCCTAAAATGATCGTAATTGCATGCAATACAGCGACAGCCGTAGCATTGGAATATATTCGAGCTTACGTGTCCATTCCTGTAATCGGAGTCATTCATCCAGGTGCCCGTGCGGCGCTGTCCGCTACCAATAGCGGCTATGTCGGTGTTATCGGAACAGAAGGCACAATCCGCAGTGGCGCATATGAACAAGCATTGAAGCGGCTGTCTCCTCATGTTGAAGTAGTCAGTCAAGCTTGTCCTCGTCTAGCTCCTCTTGTTGAGAGGGGGATGTTCAGAAACAGTGAATCGACCTCTGATGTTGTACGCGAGTCACTCGAACAGTTGCAGAATGTACCTATTGATACTCTCATTTTAGGTTGCACCCATTATCCATTCCTGTCCGATTCTATCCAAGATGCGATTGGGCCTAAGGTACAATTAATAAACTCAGCGGAAGAGACAGCTCGCGAGATCAGTACGATTTTGCAGGACAAAAGCCAGTTGGCGAATACGGAAGCAGTACCGGTTCATCAGTTTTTCTGCAGCGGCGATCCGGAAATATTCCAGACTATCGCCCGCCAGTGGCTTGGCGAGCAGATTCAGGCTACTCCAGTCATTTGGCAAATTCCTAAAATCATGTAATCCAAAATCATTCAATGAGATTCATGAACTTATATATGATCATGATATTTGAGGGCGTTCCTTTGAGCAGATAGTCTGCCAGATAGGAACGCCTTCTCTGTGTTACGACCTAGGGATGATCATCCTTGAAGTTATGAACCTCTATCCCGTCGCATATGCTCAACCAATAACGAATTGGGAGAGGAGCGACAATCGTGGCTGTTCCTTATCTAGTGCAAAAAGGGGATACCTATCTTCGTATTTGTGCACGTTACGGCATACAACTGCATGCGTTGATGAACGCCAACCCTCAGCTGCGCTTAGAGGGATACGCAATTCCCGGACAAGTAATTGATATTCCGGAGCTTCCGTTTAATAAGTATGTTGTGCAGGCAAAAGACACGTTCTATCATATCGCTCAGCGATTCCAAGTATCGACACAGCGACTCGCCGAAGCGAATCCAACCATTGATCCGAGGAGAATCATACAAGGTCAATTGATGCTAATCCCTTACGAGTGGAGTAGGGAATGGGAGAGGAAGACCACCGAATACGGTTATGGTCAGTTAGTACGAGATATTCATCATTTGCAGAACAGTTATCCCTTCGTCCGCGTTGAGCAGATCGGAATGAGTGTGCTGGGGAAGCCGATTCCCGCAATTGTAATCGGCAACGGTGCTGTGCCCGTGCATGCAAATGGTTCCGTACATGCGAATGAATGGATCACATCGGCGCTATTGATGCAATTTGCCGAAGATTATGCAAGAGCCTACGACAGTGGTGGGGCATGGAACGGGTGGGATCCCCTTGCTGCGTATGAGCGAACGACATTGTGGATCGTACCGATGACGAATCCTGATGGGGTAGAGCTTGTGCAAGAAGGAATCTCCCCGAATCATCCGTTCTACAATTCGATTATGGAATGGAATCAAGGCTCTCGCAGATTCCATCGTTGGAAAGCCAATATTCGCGGGATTGATCTCAATGATCAGTTCCCTGCCTTTTGGGAGGAAGAACAAGCCCGAAGGGGTGTGTATTCGCCAGCACCTCTCAACTATGGTGGGACGAGGCCGCTGTCTGAGCCGGAAGCAGCTGCGCTGGCGGGATTATCCGAGCGGATTCCATTTGAACTAGCTCTGTCCTTCCATACGCAAGGACAGGAAATATATTGGAACTATCGTGATTTCGAACCAGATGAATCCTTAGCGTGGGCAGAACGATTCCAGATGGCGAGTGGATATCGGGCAGTGAAGTTGTCAGGCAGCGATGCAGGCTATAAGGATTGGTTCATACAGCGCTACAGGAAGCCTGGTTTCACGATTGAAGTTGGCAACGGTATTAGTCCACTACCGCTCGATGACTTCGATGGGATGTATCGGGAAGTAGCCGCTATCATGAAGGAAGCGCTGCTTCCATAGCGAAGGCAACGATAATGAAGGACACGCAAGGGCATTGCTGCTTGCTGCTGTATGATCTCTGATTCGCTACGCACACTAACAGCAGGAGGTGTGTAACCATTGGCGAATCCAACTCCACGCAGTCCACAACGGCGACCACGTCCTAAGCGATCTTGGCAGAGGCTGTGGCTGCTTCTCAGTTCGGTGCCAAGATTACTGACATCGAAGCGTGTTCCTTTTTGGGAGAAGGCAGTATTTGTAGGTGCAATTGTTATCTACTGGTTGATTCCGGTAGATTTGATTCCATTTATGCCGATTGATGACATTATTCTCACCTTAATTCTGCTGCCTTGGTTTTCCAAACGTGCCCTAAAGTATGAAGATCCGAACCTAAAATGACGGAATGTGACGCAAAAGGTTGCTTCTCGCCCCAGGTTCCCGTACAATGACATAGAGGTTGGCGAACGCAACAATTTCATTGCGAAAGTACAACAAGACAATGGGGTAAAGCGGAGTGAAGAACAATGGCGAACGATATTCGTATTTGTGATAAATGTCGGCATATCAAAATGAAGACTTTTTTGCCGAAAGTCAAAGGTCTAGATCCGGAAGCGGATATCAAGATTGGCTGTAAGTCATACTGTGGGCATTGTGCCAAGCGAGTGTTCATCTTTATCAACGGACGATACGTAATCGCTCCGACGGAGGATGAAGCTATCGAGAAGGCGAAGCCTTTTGTGAAATAGTAAGTTTTTAACCGCATAGAAAAAGCTGCGAAGCGATATCCTAATCGTTGGAGACAACTACTCTCTGTTGGGAAAAGTCCATACTCTGGCGCAGGAGGCTCGCAGCATGTCCAAATATGACTCAAGCTTGCAATCGCAAAACCCGATTTCGCAAGCGCAGAACGCAGTCAAGACAGCGCACAACGCTGTATCTCAAGCAATGTCACATCCTTCGGACCAATCCGTCTATCAGGCGGAGCAATCTCTTCAACACGCTGAGCGTGCCGTACTACAGGCCGCAGACAGCGATAATCCACATCCGGTCCAATTAGCTGAAGAAATGCTTGCAGCGGAGCAATCCCGGTTGAATTCCATTGGTGCAGACCAACTGGATTCCTTTGAGGGATAGGTGCACGCAATTTATGTCTTTTATCGTCATGATATTTGTTCTTGTCCCGGACTATGTCTGGGATTTTTTTGCCCTTCCATCGCCGACATCAAGTCTTAGCATCTGGGAGTGAGGTTATGGTATTTGGTATATCAGTAGTAGTTATTTTAGCGTTTGTTATTTGGGGTTTCCTGTCCCCGGAGAGCTTATCCACGCAATCTAGCGCAGCCTTGTCATTTACGACAGAGCGGTTTGGATGGTTCTACCTGATTACGGCGCTAATCATTTTAGTATTCTGTCTTTATCTTGCATTTGGCAAGTTTGGACATATTACACTAGGCAATGATGATGATGATCCGGAATACTCCAATATTTCTTGGTTCGCCATGCTGTTCAGTGCAGGCATGGGGATCGGGCTCGTATTCTGGGGGGTGGCCGAACCCATCAGCCATTACATAAATCCGCCAACGCTGAAAGGGATGACGCCTGGTGCTGCGAATGAAGCGCTGCGCTATTCCTTCTTCCATTGGGGATTGCATCCTTGGGGCATTTATACGCTCGTCTCGCTGGGAATCGCTTATTTTACGTTCCGAAAAGGCCATAATGGCTTGATCAGTTGGACTTTTGAGCCATTGCTTGGCGATCGGGTAAAGGGGCCGATCGGTAAGACGATCGACATATTGGCGATTATTGCAACGGCCTTCGGGGTAGCAACATCGCTAGGTCTCGGTGCGATGCAAATTAATGGTGGACTTGCCCACACATTCGGTATTCCGAGCAATGCAACGGTGCAGGTCATCATTATTGCGATTGTAACGGTGTTGTTCCTTGCTTCTGCAGTGTCGGGACTGGACAAGGGAATTCGTATTCTCAGCAATACGAATTTACTTATTGCGTTAGGCTTGCTCTTGTTCACTTTGCTGCTGGGTCCAACATCCTTTATTTTTGATTCCTTTACGACGACGCTTGGCGGTTACTTGCAAAATATTATTCAGATGAGTTTGCGGCTGACGCCGTTCACAGAAGATTCCTGGGTAGCAAGCTGGACCTTGTTCTATTGGTCGTGGTGGATAGCGTGGGCGCCATTTGTCGGTTCCTTTATTGCGCGTGTCTCCAGGGGGAGAACGATTAAGGAATTCGTACTAGGAACGATGCTGTTGCCAAGTGGATTCAGCTTTATTTGGTTCTCGGTATTCGGTGCTACGGGTCTGAAGTTGGAAATGTTCGATGGACTCCCAATCGTAGAGTCGGTCAAAGCGGACATTACGTCAGCATTGTTTGTAACACTGGATGCTCTGCCGTTTGGAAGTTATATTGCCATTCTGGCGACGCTGCTGATTATTACCTTCTTCGTTACATCAGCAGATTCCGCAACCTTCGTGCTCGGCATGATGTCGACGAACGGGAATCCGAATCCAAGTGCGCTGATTAAAATTGCATGGGGTTTATTCCAGTCCCTTATCGCAGTTGTCCTGCTGCTCGGAGGCGGCTTGGAGGCATTGCAGACCGCATCCATTCTTACAGCCCTGCCATTTGCCGTCATTCTGCTCGGGATGTGTCTGTCCATAACGAAGGCGCTTCGCAAAGAGGAGCGGGACTACCGCTTGAAGGAGAAGCGCAGACGGCGCAAGGTTGATAAGCTGTTGGAGCAGGAGGATTTACTGTAAACACTGCACTACATGATGTCTGTACACCTTGGTTCACGGTCAGCAAGAAGATATAAGAAGAGCCGCTTGCGATGATGCAGCGGCTCTTTTCGTTGTTTATTTTATTTCTTGCGTTCACGCAATTGTTGAATTGCGTTGTTCATAATGATCTGATCTGAGATGTGAAGTCGGTTCTGCGCTTCTGCCGCGAATGGCTGGCACGCAGCTACATCAGTTGGCTGGCGTGTCCCATAATCATAGCAGGTACCGTGTTCGAGCAGTCCGTCAGCAGACGGTACATAATATATATTGCCGTTTGTGAATGAGCCATTACGGAAGACGACTAAGCGACTTGCTGAGTTCAGCAGATTTTGCCCCATGAGGTGCTTATCGCTTGCATCGATTCCGAGCCAATGCAAGAGCGTCGGCTCAACATCTAGCTGACCGCTCACGGTATCATAGGTACCCGCATTTGCTCCATCAGGCAAGTGCACGATAAGTGGCACTTGGTTTTTCATTTCAAGCATATCGAAATCACTGATCTCATGTCCAAGCATGCGAGCAAGCGGTTCGCGATCTTCAATCGAATTATCATGATCCCCGTACATCATCCAAATTGTCTTATCCCATAGACCGCGCTGCTTCAAATCTTCAATCATTTCGCCCAGTGCTGCATCTACATAATGGATAGCCTGCAAATAGTCGCCAAAGATCGTGTCCTGATATGGCTCGACATTCAGCTCCTGTTTATCTGCTGGCAGCTTGTACGGATGATGGCTGGTCAACGTAATAAGGAAGCTATAGAATGGAGATTTGCCGTCAGCCATGTGCGCTACGGATTGGTGCAGGAATGACTTATCACCAAGTGACCACCCAAGCGGCTCGTCTATCTTATAATCGGTACGGCTCATAAAGGTGTCGTACCCCATATTGCTGTACATAATATATCGATTCCAGAACCCCGCATCATAGGCATGATACGCACCAGTGGAATATCCTGACGATTTCAGAATAGATGGCAGCGAATCATACGTTTGATCTGGATAACGGATAAAGACAGACCCGGTTGGTAATGGGTGAAGGCTTGCGTTCACTCCAAAGTCTGCATCTGATGTCCGTCCTTGTCCGGTTTGATGGGAGAAACGACTAAAGTACATGCTTTCCTTCAGCAGTTTGTTCAAATTCGGTGTAATCTCTTGTCCGTTGAAGGACTTGCCGATGACAAAATTCTCAAAAGCTTCTGCCTGTACAATAATGACATTGCTGCCCTTATATTTGCCGAAAGAGGCAGGTGGGCCTTGCAGCTTCGCACGGTGATCGTCGAACCAATGCTGCGCCTTATCCAGTTCTTCTTCGCTAAGCTTATTTCCGCCGAACCATTTCAATTCCGCATAGCGGTACACATCATACCCATGAAATCCGAACAGCCCTGTTATGTTATAGATGGAAGCATTCCACCAATTGCTCGAGAAGACGCCGGATGCCCATGTTGTCGTTGCTTGATGTATCGGCACAGCCATCATGAATGCGCCTATGACAAGGCTAAGAATATAGGTGATTAAGCGACTCACCCATGCCGGTCGACGGCGCCGTTCACTGCTAATCGAGTATCCACTCCGATGTTCCCGGCGTTCCTTGGACAGTACTCTGAAATACATGATCGTCAATGGAATAACGATGATCCAATCGATGAATAGCCAGATGTCCCTGATATGGATCAAGGATGCGATACTGTCGCCAAGCGAGCTTACTTGTCCAGCTTGCAGCAGCACCGGTACTGTGATGAAGTCTTGAAAATAGCGAAAGTATACCAAGTCGGAAAAGATAAGAATTGTAAGTAGTACATTGAGCACAAGCAGTACTATTGTACGCCAGCGCTTGGACAGCCAGAACGTCCAACCGGCGATAAGGATAACAGCGCCAAGTGCGACGAAAAAGTCGGGCGTGGTCATTGTCATATAGGGAATCGATAGCGTTCGATCGAACCAAAACAGCTTCCACATCATGAAGACAATGAACCATACCATATCGAATCGTCCGAATATGGACGAGAAAGAAAGACGACGGCTTGAGTTGTGGTACGAGCCATACATAGACGAATTCATACTTCCATCCTTTCTGTACTTCTACTTATTCAAACAATCTTCATCATACCAGATTTTACGATAATGTAATAATTGAAAAAGAAGGTACCTGTTACAGTAGTGGACTTCGTTTATATATTTACCAATTATTTAAAAATGGAGGTATTTTCGTCAACGTTTCTATCCGATGGATTCGATAAAAAAAGGCCGCCCCATCCTAATCGAGTGACGTACAACTCGATTGGATAGAGGCGGCCTCCAATTAAAATTAAGACTGTTGCTCCGGACGCGGCTTGCGTGGTGGGAGCGGGCCCATGTATTGATAAAACTGGCATTCGATATTGCCGTTGAACAGCTTGCGGCGCTTCGTTGCTGGATCGCCGATTCGATGTTCGAACTGGCGGTTTGGACTGATGACGAACATCGACCATGTCGGAAGCGTCTTATAGACGAAGCCGAGCTGGCGGATCATGCGGTCGACTTCCTCCTGCTCACTTAAGCGTTCCCCGTACGGCGGGTTCGTCAATATGACGCCGTAATCTCCGGTAGGCTTAGCCTGTGCAACCGGTGCAACACGGAACTGGATCTCACGACCGAAGCCTGCGCTTTTCGCTGCTGCTTCAGCTAGGCGAATCGCTTCCGGATCAATGTCAGAGCCCATGATCTGCAGTTCAATATCGTCCCGAACAGCATCGAATGCTTCATCTCGTGCTTCTTCCCAGTATGATTCGCCGATGACGGACCATGCTTCACTGGAGAAGGTGCGGCGAAGTCCGGGAGCTACATTCCATCCAATCATAGCTGCTTCGATGAGCAGTGTGCCGGAGCCGCAGAATGGGTCATACAGCGGCCGCTCTGGATTCCAGCGGCTAAGCTGAACAAGTGCAGCGGCCATTGTTTCTTTGAGCGGGGCTTTCCCAGTCAGCTGCTTGCGATACCCACGCTTATGGAGTCCAGGCCCTGTTGTGTCTAATGTAATGGTAGCGATATCGTTAAGCAGGGATACCTCAATCCGGTATAACGGCCCTGTTTCCTCAAACCACTCAATATGGTACTGCTGCTTTAATTTATCAACAACCGCCTTCTTCACGATGCCTTGGCAGGCAGGCACACTTGACAGCTGGGATTTGTGTGAGCGTCCATCAACCGGGAATTCGCCGTGAGCCGGAATCCAATCATGCCAGTCAATGGCCTTGGTTCCTTCAAATAGCTCATCGAAGGTGCGGGCAGGGAATTGTCCCATCTTAATTAGTATGCGATCCGCGGAGCGCAGCCATAAATTGGCGCGGCACACATCCAGCGGGCCGCCAGTGAAATTGACGCGTCCGTTCTCGGTTTGGGTTTCATATCCTAGTTGCTGCAATTCGCGTGCGACGACGGATTCCAGCCCCATCGGCGTAGTTGCGATTAACGACCAAGGTCGATTCATTGTTCTCATTCAACTCCGTTTTCTCGTCTGACTTGTACTCATATGGCATTCATCATATCATAAAAAGCAGGAGGTTGTGAAAATGTCTAATGAAGCGGTTGAAACATATTTGGAACAGCTCTATAAGAAGGATCATGAATTAGAGAGGATTAAGGAAAATATTCGGCAACATGGCTTGCCTGATATATCCGTACACGAAGGGTACGGAAGATTGCTGACCATGCTTGTAAGTATGTCAGGGGGCAAGGATGTACTGGAAATTGGAGCCCTGGGCGGCTATAGCGGCTGCTGTCTGCTTCGCGGAATGCCGTCAGACGGCAAGCTGGTATCGCTTGAATTGCGTCAGGATTATGCGGATATTGCCAAGAACAACTTGACAGAAGCGGGATATGGAAGTCAAGTGGAATATAGAGTCGGTGAAGCGATGAACGCCTTGGCTGAGCTAGAGAAGGAGCAGGCAAGATTTGACTTCTTCTTTATTGATGCGGACAAAGGAAACTACCCAAACTACTTGGAGTATGCAATACGGCTGGCTAGACCGGGCGCCATTATTGCAGGAGATAACTTGATGCTGCGTGGACGCACCCTCGATGAATCCAAGCAAGGGCCAGCTGTACAGGCTATGCGTCTCTTCAATAAGAGAATTGCTCAGGATGAACGCCTGATCAGCACGCTGCTGCCTGCCTATGACGGCTTGGCGCTCGCGATTGTTCGATAACCGTAATTTGGTGTATGAATTCCGCAGCCGAAGCCCTAAAATCATGCGTGAAGCCGTTCCTTCTTATGTTATAATATGTGACGGCAACTCGACAATGAAGGATGGATCATGATATGAAATCGGGAGAACAATGGACGTCCAAGCTAGGATTCATACTGGCTTCTGCCGGAGCCGCTATTGGTCTCGGGGCAATATGGAAGTTTCCAAATGTAGTCGCAACGAGCGGCGGCGGAGCCTTCTTTCTTGTATTTATCTTGTTTACATTCGGTATCGGTCTCCCGCTGCTCCTTGCCGAATTTTTTATCGGTCGTGGAACAGGCAAGGAAGCCGTGTCCGCTTATCGTGATCTGGCGCCGAACAGCCGTTGGCACTGGATCGGATATCTCGGGATGGCAACATGCTCGCTGCTGCTATCCTTTTATAGTGTAGTAGGCGGGTGGATTGTACTTTATTTTCTTCGTTCAATTAGCGGCACATTGCTGGAGAACGGACGTGATTATGGGCAGTTATTCTCGCAAACCTCAGCAGATCCGTGGTTTGCGGTGCTGTCACAGGGCGCCTTTATGCTGTTGACGATTATCGTCGTGTCCAAAGGGGTAACGGCGGGCATCGAGCGTGCAAGCCGTATATTAATGCCAGGATTGTTCGTGTTGTTTCTGGTGCTGATTGTGCGTTCCTTGACGCTGCCTGGAATGTATGAAGGTATTGTATACTTTTTGAAGCCTGACTTCAGCAAGCTGTCCTCGGAAGCGCTGCTGAATGCACTAGGGCAGTCGTTCTTCTGCTTGAGCGTAGGCGGATCTTGTATGGTGACCTACAGCTCCTATTTGAAGAAAGGGGAATCGCTTGGCAAGCCTGCACTATCTGTCGTTGGCCTAAATGTGATGACCTCATTCATGGCGGGAATCGCCATCTTCCCTGCATTGTTCGCGTTGGGGATGAAGCCAGTGGACGGGCCTGGGTTGCTGTTCGTGACTTTGCCAAATGTATTTGAGCAGCTTCCGTACGGCAGTGTATTTATAGCGGTCTTCCTCGCTTTGTTCCTGTTCGCAACATTAACATCAGCGTTCTCGCTGCTTGAGATCGTTGTCGCTGCCTTCTCGCATCATGATGCGGTACGTAGAAAGCGAATGTGCTGGTTGTTTGGAACGATTATTTTCGTGCTCGGCGTGCCATCTGCACTGTCGTTCGGAATAGGCAGCGAGCTGACATGGTTGAACAAGAATGTATTCGAGTGGGCAGACTTCGCAGTAACGAATGTGATGCTTCCACTAGGGGTACTGCTTATTTCCTTATTTGTCGGCTTCCGATACCCTCGGGAGCGATTGAAGGAAGAATGGAGCACAATGCCATCAATGTGGCATAAGGGTCTAATGTTATATGTAGTGCTGCTGCGCTACGTTCTGCCAATTATCGTAGGTATTGTGTTTTTGCACGGAATGAATTGGCTTCCGTTCTAAGGTACAACAATCACAGATTAGGCAACAAGCAAGATGAGATGATGACAACGAGAAAGAACGGTTGCAGGAGGAATTCATGAAGGGTAATGAGCAGTGGACTTCGAAGATTGGATTTATATTGGCCTCGGCGGGATCGGCCATTGGCCTCGGAGCGATATGGAAGTTCCCGAATGTCGTCGCCACTAGCGGTGGCGGGGCATTTTTACTTCTGTTTCTTATTTTTACATTAGGCATTGGCTTGCCGCTGCTCATTGCAGAATTTGTGATCGGTCGTGGAACAGGCAAGGAAGCAATCGGTGCATATAAAGAAATTGCGCCGGGCACGCGTTGGCATTGGACAGGATATTTAGGGATGGGAACTTGTTTCCTGCTGCTCTCCTTCTACAGTGTAGTAGGCGGCTGGATTCTACTGTATTTGGCCCGTGGTATTGTAGGGGGATTGCTCGTAGAAGGCAGAAATTATGATGAGCTGTTTGCGCAGACAGTCTCCAATCCATGGACTGCAGTCATGGCGCAGCTATCCTTCATGCTGATTACGATTGTCGTCGTCGGTCAAGGGATTAAGTCAGGCATTGAGCGAGCAAGCCGCATCTTGATGCCAGGGCTGTTCATCCTGTTTCTTGTCCTCATTCTTCGATCGCTGACACTTCCGGGCATGACGGAAGGGCTTGAGTACTTCCTTATGCCAGACTTCAGCAAGCTGACCGGACAAGCTGTTCTGAATGCGCTCGGACAGTCCTTCTTCTGCCTCAGTGTCGGTGTATCTGTTATGGTCACATACAGCTCTTACCTGAACAAGAAGGAGTCGTTGGTGAAATCTGCGACGTCGGTCGTTAGCTTGAACGTGTTGACTTCGATTATGGCGGGAATCGCGATTTTTCCAGCGTTGTTCGCATTGGGGATGAAGCCGCAGGAAGGTCCAGGTCTGCTGTTTGGCACGCTTCCAGCACTGTTCGAGCAAATGCCTTACGGCGGAATTTTTATTACGTTATTCTTGGCGCTATTCTTATTCGCGGCATTGACTTCCGCATTTTCGATGTTGGAAATCTTGGTGTCGGGCTTCTCGCGCGGGAATAAAATCAATCGGAAACGGCTAAGTGTGCTGTTCGGTATCTTGATCTTTTTGGCTGGTGTGCCTTCTGCGTTGTCCTTCGGCGTACTGTCCGAAGTTCAGCTATTCGGCTTGACGATCTTCGAAGCTGCTGACTACGCAGTAACGAATATTTTGATGCCGCTCGGCGTACTGCTAATCGCATTATTCGTCGGCTATCGGTTCCCTAAGGATCGGTTGAAGGAGGAGTTCCGTACAGAAGCAGCATGGTGGCAGAAGGGGCTTGCCCTATATGTGATGCTGCTGCGTTATGTCATTCCGATAGTCATTCTGCTCGTATTCTTGAACCTGCTGCACATTGTATAAGAAATCATAGTAACGTAAGAACAGAACGAACAACCCTCCAGCATGCAGGCCGGAGGGTTGTTCGTTCATATATGTGCTAAATGAGACCAATTGCTTGCAGACCATTCCGAATTCCGTCTTCATTATTTGAGGATGTTACATAATTAGCATGCATCTGAATATCATCGGATGCGTTCCCCATCGCCACACCAGTGCCAACGAATTGTAGCATTTCAATATCGTTCGTGCCGTCGCCAAAAGCATAGCAATGCTCCCGAGAAAATCCGGCATGCTCGATCATCTTTTGCAGCCCAACAGCTTTTGTTGTTTCGGCATGTAGAAAGTCTACTGCGTGGGTATGCCAGCGATGCTGCTGATAATCAGGGAAGTGTGCGGCGTATTCCATTCCATCCTGCTCATTGCAGAATAGTAAAATTTGGTACACGGGCTTATTCGAATCACTGGCCTGCCGGATCGGCAGCCGGTCGATTTGGAACTGCTTCAGCGCCTCGGTAAATGTATTCTGCTTCATGGACTTCTGCATGGCATCTGCCTGCAAATAGACGAGAGGATGGTTGCGCTCGTCAGCCATTGTGGTTAAGCGGTCAACTTCAGCAGCTGGAATCGGATTATCATGGATAACTTGTCCTTCAAAGACGACATACTGTCCGTTCATGGACACGAAGGATTGGATATTGAGCTCCTCGCATACCCACTTGAAGGATGCAGGACAGCGGCCGGTTGCAATCGCTGTATATATGCCGGACTGCTGGAGCTGTGTGATAGCCTGCTTCGTAGAAGGATCGATCCGCTTCTGTTCATTCAATAATGTTCCGTCTATGTCAAAAAATACGATGCTTCTTGTCATCATTTCTCTCTCCTTCTTCATGCTGCTCGGCTGCGAGCCGTTCTGCCGTAACGCCCTCTTCCATGAGACGAAGCAATGCTGTACGTGCTTCATCACATGCATCGGTTACGCCAGCAGATAACGGCTACAGCTATAACGTAACAGATGAAATGCATTTCATAGCAAGCTTTTTTTACTTTTTTTCAGACAACGGTTACCATGCGTTATAATAAAGAGTGCGATGGATGAATGAGGGGGATTACGTATATGGCGAATATTAAGCAGATTGCGGAGCTATCGGGGGTATCCGTCACCACGGTCTCCCGTGTATTGAACAATCATCCCTATGTGAGTCAGGAGAAGCGTGAGGCCGTCATGCAGGTGGTCGAGCAGCTTGATTACAGTCAAAATTTCAATGCGGTTCATCTAGTCAAAGGGAGAACACAGATGATTGGCATCCTCCTCCCGTGCATGGATATGCCTTTCTTCTCCAGTTTCATGACGGGATTGGCAGATGAAGCGCTGAAACATAAATATAACCTCGTATTTTTTCAAACGGATTATAACGAGGAAGAAGAGCTGCGCGCGCTTCATATGTTGAAGCGTAGACAAATTGATGGACTGATTATTGTATCGAAGGATTTATCATGGGATACGATTGAGGAGTACGCACACTATGGGCCGATTGTGTCGTTAGAGCATGCTGGCAATCGCCCGATCAGCTCGATCAGCTTCGATTACTATGGAAGCTACAGCTATGCCATGCGCTATCTAATCGATAAAGGTCATCGACATATCGGAATATCAGTCTGTAGGGAGTATAGCTACAATAGTTCAATCCGCTTGCAGGCCTATATGGATGCCCTGCGGGATGTTGGTGTAACACCTGATGAGGATTGGATGTTCTATCGAAGCAGTAATATACAGCATGGGGCTGAGGTGCTGCAGAGGTGGATTGCCATGGATAATCGTCCGACCGCTATTATTGCTTCTGGCGATGAAGTTGCGGCTGGGATTATATTGGAGGGAAGGAAGCGGGACATTTATGTACCGGAACATCTGTCCCTGATAAGCTGTGAGAACTTCCCTATGGCGGCAGTAATCGGCGTAACTTCGATTGATTATCGCAACGAAGAGGCTGGTGCTGCCATGTTCCAGGCTTGCTATACCCGCATAATGCAGCCAGAAGCGATGCCAGAGCAGCATATTATGCGTTTTGAGTTCGTAGAGCGAAGCTCGGTGGCGAGTCTAATATAGAACAAGACCTAGGGCATCCCTGGGTCTTGTTGGCGATATTCTCGTTATGTCTGAAGCCTATTGAGGTAACTGGCATGCTGCTGTGACCTATTCTTGAACTGCTTATGAACGACTACTCAAATGGAACACGTGCTTCGCTAACACTACGGACGGACTTGTGCACGTGTACTGCCGTACAACGAGAAGCGAGTCCACACAGTATTGATAAGCAATAACGCTCCCGACATAATAAAGATTCCCTCTATTCCGATCACGCCGGAGACCAATCCTCCGACGATTGGCCCAACCATATTGCCTAGTGCCAGTGTGCTGCTGTTGAAGCTGTAAGCTCGGCTTTCCATTCCGTCAGGCGTATATTTGCGAATAAGCGAGTTGACGGAAGGGAGAAGACCTCCCATAAATATGCCAAGCACGAATCGTACGGCAGCAAGCTGCCATACTTGATTGACGAATGCCTGAGGGATTAAGGAGCAGGCTGCACCAATAAGACAGACGGTCAAGATGCGATGCGACCCGATCCTATCACTAAGCTTCCCGAGTATCGGCGAGCATATCATATTGGATAGCCCGGTAACCGCACTGACAATGCCCGCGAGCAGCGCAAGATCTTTCTGTGACCCATGCAGCTCTTGTACATAGAGCGGAAGCAGCGACATGGGGCTTAGCATTGCAAATTGAAGTAGGAAGGTTACAGCCAATAACGACTTCAATTGCGGGATGCGAGCCAATTCCTTGAAGCCCTCGAGTACAGACTTTTCGGCTGCGTCGGTTGCCTTCTCGCGGTCGAATGATTCCTTCACCATGAACATCGTCAGCAAGGTCGCGAGGAAGAGCAAGGTGCCTGTAATGTAGAAGATAGGGCGATATCCGACCCAATCGGCTAGAACGCCGCCAATCAGTGGACCCAAGATAGATCCGGCAACGACGCCGGATTGAAGCACACCCATTGCGAAGCCCATTCGTTCCTTCGGTGTCGTTGACGATACGAGGGCAACGGCGGCAGGGTTGAACCCGGAAATGGTTCCGTTCAGCATGCGCAGCAGCAGGAGGTGCCAAGGTGTCTGCGCTAGCCCCATTAACGCGGTTACTGCCGCCATTCCGAATCCAGAGCGGAGCAGCATTACTTTACGACCGTACTTGTCGGCAAATTTCCCCCAGATTGGCTGGAAGATGAATGAAGTGAAGAAGTTCGCAGCAAATATAAAACCCGACCAGAGTGCGATTTGATGGGTATCGGTTAGCCCGATATCATGCTGCAAATATAAAGCGAGAAACGGTGTTACCATGGTCATTCCCGCCATGGCAAGAAATGAACCGAACCATAAAATGATGAGATTTAGTTTCCATTGCTGCATATATCCTGTTCACCACTTTCTTAGGTCACGGTCCGTCCGATGTGCCAGCAACTGGTATCAGTATACCATATTGTACTATAACAATGTTGTCATATTGAATGGTGTCGTGCCAATCAATCTTACACCTCGTTAATTTTCGTGAAACTAACTGTGCACCGTATGTTGGATTTCGCAAATCGCTCCGGCCATTCTTCCCCTTTATAAGCGGGATACCCGATTTTATTGCGCACATGCATGCCTACTCCGAGGCAATCTGTCCGATTCTCCTGCAGAAAGTGAATGACTTGCTCATACTTGCGCTGAAGCTCTTTGGCAATGTTTGTTGAAGTGCCGACTTTATTGTTGCCGAGCTCGTTCAATGAAGAGGTGGTGGCTCCTTTAATGGTAAGCACGATTTCCACCTCCGGATGGGGATCTGTTCGAAGGACTCGAATTTCCCTTCTGACTTGAGCGTTCTCAATAATAAGCGGCTGGGTGGTGTTAAGATGCTTCTCAGCGATATACAGTGGGGCAGTCATCCGGTTATGACGCATAGTAAGCATGAAGTTGACATCCTCCTCAGGTATGGTAGCTACCCAATTTCCATTACGGAATAATGCCATTCCATGAATAGATACATTATTATTATCAAACCTCGCAATCGAACAGATAGGCTCAATTCCGTCATCCAGATCATCTCGGATAAAGTTGAAGAGCGAGGACAAGGTTAAATTTTTGTTTTTGTGAAGCTTCATCAGCAATTGATATAGTGGCAGGTTCAGCTCTTCCTTCGGTGCTTGGAGGATAGAGTTCGCCTTGCCCCGTACCATGAGCAGGTTAGAAGTGAGCGGGAACTTCGAATCATAGACGAGATGTCGAATGGCATTCACCGTTTGTTTCCCGACCTCTTCGCCGAATAAGATGTTGCGTAATTGTCCAACCACGAGCTGAGATTGCGTCAATAAATTGAAATGATTCATCGCTCCTTGGAAGTCCGGTGCTTCCAAAATCGAGTTCCATATGATTGACTTTTTTCCATTGGCTTCTTGAGGAAAGCTGATGCCATATTCGTAGGGCTGTTTCGTTCCGGTGTCGACGGTAATCGTCTGAATGAAACCAGCCTCATTGACAATAATCTTCTGCTGGCATCCGGTTGTTGCAATCCAGGTACTCAAAATGATCCCAGTCAAGACAAGCTTTCTAGTGGGTATAATCTTCATGTGATAACCTCCAGTTCACGGCTGCGGGCAGGCGGATTCGTGCATGGACGTATCTTCGTGCTGCATGGCAGAGCGCGTCTTATCATTCCGGACTGGTAGTATCCAATACAGCATAATGAGGGTGAAAATAAGAATCCAGTCTCCGTAAGCGATGATCTCGTTAACAATGTTGAACTGTTCAACTGAAACGGGAGCAAGCAGAAGCAGCGCACACAACAGTCCTAAAAGAAGGAATACTGGCCGTTTGCATTCCTGCAACTGATATTGCATGATGGCTCGCGAGGCGCTCCATATGTACATCGCGGCAGAGACAACAGCTGAGAACATCATGAAAATAAATAGCAAGTCGGTAATGTTCTCTAATGCTGTCAATCGGGAGCCGCCGTATAGTCGAAGCACCGGATATCGCATTGTACTGGATTGATGCAGCGGAAGCATGCCCTGGACTAGCAAGCAGTACATGAGATAGTAGGCAGCTACGAATCCATTGAATAGGAGCACGGATCGGAACCATTTCGTCCTGTTATCCAGCAGCGGAGCCATCATCATTAATAGCTCAAACCCGAAGAACGAACTCATGATTTCTCCGATGCCTTTTGCTGTTGGCTGGGCTTGATAAAAGATAAATGGTGTAAGTCTTGCAATCTGGAAATCGGTGAACTGCAACAGCTCCAATCCGATAGACCAGCATGTCAGCGCCAGAAAAATAATAGAAGCTTTGGACATCGTATAAGGGCCGAGCCATGCACAATATAACGCCGTCCCCAATACGATTAAGCTCAGTGTATTAATGCTCACAGAAGTATCGTTCGTATATTGAAATACAAGGGTGTAGGAGTGAATCACAATATACACGATACTAATGAACTGGATGCCAATAAAGGTGAGAAGAGGGATAGCCACATACTTAGGCAGCTGCTCCGTTATGAGCTGAGGGATGGATCGAAATTCTTGTCTTCGCATCCCATAGTACATCACGATAATGTGAAGCAGAGACAGTAAGTAAAAAACCGGAATCATAATCCAGCTGTTCGTTCCAAATTGCTGTGCCATAAGGTTAGGCAATTGAAAAAACATAACCCCGCGCTGTGCCATATAGATGAGAATACCTACTCCCCAGGCTTTGCATGTTGGTGACAAGACTGCACCTCCGATTTCATCTCATGTTTACTTCCGTCACCCGCCACAACATCAGTTGCTGGGTGCGCCACAGATTGCGGCATTAGGGATCGGGTCAAGAACATATAAAAGGGCACTCCATTTAAGTAGATATACTCCCGATTGATACTGCGCAGATGGCATAGGTGCACAATGAAGACGATGAAGAACACCATCAGCCCGAAGTAGCCAAGGAAGCCGGCTAACAGAATCGCAACAAAGCGCAGCAGGCGCAGTGAGGTCTCCATGGTATAATTCGGCACGATGAAGGAGGACAACGCTCCGGCCGCAACAGAGACGATAAGTACATTCCCGGCTAGTCCAGCTTGAACAACGGCTTGTCCAATAACGAGACCGCCTACGATACCGATAGTCTGTCCAATCTTCGTCGGCAGCCGCACTCCTGCTTCTCGAAGCAGCTCGATGACAAATTCCATCAGCAGCGCCTCAATCATCGGGTCAAAGGGAACAGACGAGCGTGAACTAACAATGGTCTTCAGCAACGTAGCCGGAATGAATTGATAGTGATAGGTTGTAACCGCCACATAAAAAGCACTAAACATAATAGAAAGCATGAAGGCAGCTAAACGCAGAAAGCGGATAAATACGCTAAAATGCCATCTCTCATATGCATCCCCTGTTGATGCGAAAAATTCCAAGAAACGTGCAGGAGCCGCCATCACGGAAGGGCTGTTATCCGTAATTAGCGCGATTTTGCCAAGCGAGAGACAACTAGCAATTGCATCAGGCCGTTCTGTATCGTACCACTGTGGGAAAAATGAGTACGGCGAATTCTCCAAATGTTTAGCAACTGTATTTCCATCCATCACTTCATCCATTTGAAGGAACTGCAGTCGGCGATTGATTTCTTCAAGTGCAGACTTATCCACTTTCCCTTCCAAGTAAACCAGGTAAACGTATTGAGTACATTTGTGTCCGATGTCTATTTGCTTCACTTTGAGGTGAGTTGTGCGCAAACGCTGGCGCAAGAGAGCGATGTTGGTGCACGCATCTTCGATGAAGGCGTCGTGTGGGCCCGTGATTAAGGTTTCTCGCTCTGTAACGCCAACGGGTCTAGTCGGGGCGCCTCCAGAGGCAACGGTATACAGTTTTGAACGGTATACCGCACCAATCTGACCTTCCAATACGGAAGTGATGAAGCAGCGTTCGCTTGCTGCTGGGCTAGGCTCATTGACGGCTTGCCATGTGGACAACATTCGCATAATGCTCACATCCGTTGGATTATCCTCGAAGAAAGAGGTCACAATTTGTTGAAATTGCCTTCCATCAAGTAGGCGATCAAAGTAATATAGCGTTACTTCTCCGTCACCATAAGAACGCACGGTTAAGTCATCGCAATCATGAAATGCGTCATTGAGCTGCTGAAGCCAGTCCATAAGTGCTGTCCCTCCTATGTGTCCCTAATCCATGAGCATATGATGTGCAACATTATAAATTTTATGAGGATAAGGTTGTCTCGAATGTGTCCATGTTCAAATTTGAATACGCAGAATGAATGCAGAGAAGTGGTGGAATATCGGCAAAGGAGGGGCATGTATGATAAAATGTCAAAGTCTGTTCATTTCCGGACGTCGATTGTCAACAGATTGTCATAGCTTCGAGAGATGGTCTGGTTGTGGTCGTTCTGGAAAACGGGCATAATGGAAGCGTCAGGTTGTAACAATTTGCACAATACCGTTCGTTCGGAGGGTATCTATGACTTATAATGATCGTTTTATCCGCGCATGCCGCAAACAATCCGTAGATCGCTTGCCAGTATGGTATATGCGCCAGGCGGGTCGCTATGATCCGGAGTATCGCAAGATTAAGGAGAAGTACAGCTTACTTGAAATATGCCGCCAGCCAGACTTGGCTGCGGAAGTAACGATGATGCCAGTGAAGAAGCTTGGTGTCGATGCTGCTATCCTCTACTCAGACATCATGAATCCAGTCGCATCGATGGGTATTGATTTCGATATTGTAGCGCAGGTTGGTCCAGTTATTCATAATCCGATCCGCACTGCTAAGGATGTTGAGCGCTTGAAGCCAGTTGATCCAGAAGGAGATCTTGGGCATATTCTCGAGACAATTCGGATACTGGACGCGGAGCTGAACGTACCGTTGATTACATTTACGGGAGCACCGTTCACGATTGCGAGCTATCTCATTGAGGGACGGCCATCGAAGTCCTATATTCGGACGAAGACGATGATGTATGAAGCGCCGGAAGTATGGTTCGCTCTTATGGACAAGCTGGGCGATATGGTTATTCGCTATATTCGTGCTCAGATTGCGAATGGGGGCAAGGCATTCCAGTTATTTGACAGCTGGGTGGGCTCCTTGTCGCCACGTGATTACGTGAGATATGTCCTCCCTGTTATGGAACGGATATATTCTGAATTATCTGATTTGGGTGTGCCAAGCATCTACTTCCCAGGCGTTAGCTCAGGTGAGCTGCTGCCGTATTTGCATGAGCTGAAGGCTGATGTGATCGGACTGGATTGGCGTGTGTCGATTGCAGAAGGTCGCAAGCGCTTGGCTGGCAAATATGCGGTGCAAGGCAATCTTGATCCTTATCTGCTGACCGGTCCGATGGACATTATTCAACGTGAAGCGGCTCATATTATAGACGAAGGCGTGAAGGAGCCAGGTTATATATTCAACCTTGGACACGGACTATTCCCAGAGGCATCGCTAGACAAGTTGAAGCAATTAACGGAATTTGTTCACTCGTACTCGGCTGAAGCCATTGCTTCTCGTAAATAGAACATGGCAGTAAATCACGATGGAGGTGGCGCATGAGTAAGAGAAGAGTAGGCGTCCTCGTCATGTCTTACGGGACACCACGCAGCATGGAAGAAATCGAACCCTATTACACGCACATCCGGAGAGGAAATCCGCCTTCTGCCGAGCAGCTTGCTGAACTACAAGAGCGCTATGAAGCAATTGTAGGCGGTGTATTTCCACTTCGTGAGCATACGGATCGCCAAGTCGCTGGCTTGCAGCTTGCTTTGGATCGACTCACGGAAAATACAAATGTACAGTATATGTGCTATCAAGGGTTGAAGCATGTTCATCCTTATATAGAAGACGGCGTAGCAGCAATGGCGCACGATGGTATTACGGAGGCCGTCAGTATTGTACTGGCTCCGCATTACTCCGTGATGAGTGTCGGCAGCTACAATAAACGTGCTCAGGAAGAGGCGGAGAAGCACGGTATCCGGATGAAATGTGTGAATAGCTATCATCTGCATCCGGAACTTATTGATGCGCTTGCGAAGCGAGTGAATGAGCAGCTGGATGCATTCGTACAAGAAGGAGTGGATCGTGGAGCGGTTGAGGTGCTGTTCAGTGCCCACAGCTTGCCGGCACGAATACTGGAGATGAACGATCCATATCCAGATGAATTGAATGCAACAGCTGCAGCTATAGCCAAGCAGTGTGGGTTGAAGGATAGCCAATGGCGCTTTACATGGCAAAGTGCAGGCCAGACTGCAACACCATGGCTTGGCCCAGATATATTAGACACGCTGTCCACTGTTGCGGACGAGGGAACCAAGTGGGTGCTGTCCGCACCGATCGGATTCGTATCCGATCATTTGGAAGTCCTGTATGATTTGGACATTGAAGCACTTCAGAATGCACAGAACTTGCAGCTTGGCTTCAAGCGCATTCGCATGTTGAACGACGATCCACAATTCATGTCGGTATTGGCCGACACGATTATGAAATTGGATCAATAGGGAGCTAGAGAAAGAAGGGGCGTAACATGAACTGTTCGCGGGATCTGGTCATCATCGGCGGGGGAATAACGGGGTTGTCCGCTGCCTACTACGCGGCAAAGAAGGCGGAAGAGAACGGACGAACTCTGAATATAACTATCATTGAGCAAGCAACACGACTTGGAGGCAAGATCGAGACCTTGCGCAAGGATGGATGTGTTATCGAGAAGGGCCCGGATTCCTTTCTCGCCCGTAAGATGCCGATGATCGATTTAGCACGCGATCTCGGACTGGAGACGGAGCTTGTAGCTACGAATCCACATGCCAAGAAGACATACATTGTAAGGCGGGGGGTTATGCATCGCATGCCGCCAGGCCTTATTCTTGGAATTCCTACTGAGCTTACTCCATTCGCGAAGACAGGCCTTATTTCTGTCATGGGCAAACTGCGAGCGTTGATGGATTTGTTCAAGAAGCCGCGTATGTCGACTGAGGATGAGTCGCTAGGCTCATTCTTGGAGCGGCGATTAGGTCATGAAGTGATGGAGCACATTGCAGAGCCGCTGCTTGCCGGTATTTATGCAGGTGATATGAGCAAGTTGAGCTTGCAGCAGACGTTCCCGCAATTTGCTGAAGTGGAGCGGAAGTATGGTAGTCTTATCAAGGGAATGATGGCAAGCCGGAAGGCTGGACAGAATCTCCCTGGATTGCCGGATGTGGCAAGAGGCTCCACCTTCTTAACGTTCCGCAGCGGACTAACCTCACTTGTTGAGCGCTTGGAGGATGTCCTGCGAGAATTGAAGGTGAATGTTCAATTGGGCGTGAGTGCTGACCGATTCGAGAAGATGGAAGATGGCCGCTATCGCATCCATCTCCATGATGGGAGCCAGATAGAGACGTCCTCAATCGTGGTCACAACACCATCGTACCATGCTTCGACCTTCTTAGAGGGACATGTGGATACATCTGCACTACGGGCGATTGAACATGTATCGGTTGCCAATGTTGTCAGTGTATTCGAACGCAGTGTGGTAAACAAGCCGATGGATGGAACTGGCTTCCTCATCTCGCGCAAAGAGAAGCGAGCCATAACGGCTTGCACGTGGACATCGATCAAGTGGCCCCATACTTCAAGAGGGGATAAGCTTATCGTTCGCTGCTACATTGGGCGAGCGGGAGATGAGGAGCGTGTCGACTGGCCGGATGAAGCGCTGAAGCGCACGGTTCGCAATGAATTGCGAGACCTTATGGGAATTACATCCGAGCCGGAGTTCGTAGAGGTTACGAGACTGAAGCACTCGATGCCGCAATATCCGGTAGGACATGTGCAGGCGATTCAGAAGCTGCGCGCGTCAGTTGGCACTCAATTGCCAGGTGTATTTCTTGCGGGTCAACCCTATGAAGGGGTTGGAATGCCAGACTGTATTCACAGTGGGCGAATGGCGGGTGAACAGTCCGTTGCAATCTTAGCTGAGACTGCTTCAGAGAACGGCATGCCGACAGCATGTGCGAGCAGCATGGCCTGAACGTTTGCAGAAGCTTGCAGTTCCTGACATACTGCCATGATAAAATGAGTGCGATATCGTACGTATATAAATAGATCGTGATAATTAGGAGGTCGTGTATGAACACGGCCTCTTTTTTGTATTGTTCATGCGGTGCAAATTGGTGCAAAAAGATAGATGTTTGCCCATGAGACTGACTAACATCTGCTGGAACTAGAACTAGAACTGGAACTGGAACTGGTTGGACTTAGATTGTAGTTCATTCGTTCTTCGTTTGGGTATAGGCAGAGTAGAGGGAGTTGAAAATGCTTCTTTGCCGAGGCTATCGTACCCTTGTTATAATAGAATTAGCATGTATTGGATCTAACCATACAAAAAATGAAGATACGAAGGAGGGCTTATGGAGCTATCAAGAACGGAACGTCACAAGCAGCAGCGAGAGCAGCGCCAGAACAGGAAGCGGAAAGCTGTATGGGGATACAGTGTTCTAGGTATCATCATCATTGCAGCGGCGCTGTTTGCATTGCAGGGGAAGTTGTTCGATTTGGGTGGAACGGAAGCACAGGATGGAATAACAGCTCCTGTCGGAGATAAGTCAGGGACAGACGGACAAGATCAGACCGCAGAAGGTGCGGATGACTCGAAGGATCCTAAGGATGCCAATGCGGATGATTCAACAGCAGTGCCGGATGATAAGAAGGAGCCGACAGTTCGTCTAGCCTTCGTAGGTGACATGATGATGTCAGGTCGCGTTGAGGATGTTGTGAAGGATAAAGGGTATGACTTCCCTTATTATTATGCGAAGTCACTGCTGCAGGATGCGGATCTTGCGATTGGAAATTTGGAGACACCGCTCACGACTGGTGGTTCTCCAGCAGACAACAAACTGTTTGTATACAAATCGTCTCCGAAGATGGCACAGGCAATGGCTGAGGCGGGAATCGATATTGTCAATTTGGCCAATAATCATTCGATGGATCAAGGTGAAGAAGGGCTGCTTGATACATTTAAAGCATTAAAATCTGCTAACATTGCTTACATAGGAGCTGGAAGCAATTCCAAAGAAGCCTATACGCCGCATATTGTAGAGCGCAATGGCATTAAATTGGCATTCTTGGGACTTAGTCGAGTCATTCCGGACGACACCTGGTATGCGTGGAAGAACAAGCCTGGAGTAGCAACAACCTATGAAGGGACGAAGGAGCGGGCGGCAGAAGCAATCAAGTCCGCCAAGAAGGAAGCGGATATTGTTGTCGTGATTGCACATTGGGGAGAAGAACGGACGGACGAGCCGAATGCGAAGCAGAAGGAGCTGGCGAAGCTGTTCGTGGATTCCGGAGCAGACCTCATCGTTGGCGGCCATCCCCATGTCGTGCAGGGCTTCGAGCAGCAAAAAAACAGCTGGATTGCATACTCAATGGGCAACTTTATTTTTACGCAAGCAGAAAACCCAAAAACCTGGGAAACGATGGCGCTTCAAGCGGAATGCAAGAAGGATGGGAAGTGCGAGCTTAAGATGACCCCGTTCTTTACAAACGTAGGGCAAGCTATCCCACTCGAAGGTGAACGAGGGCAGAAGCTAATGAAGCGGGTGCAGGAAATATCCCCGGGCGTCCAGATCGATCAGGGCGGGAACATTCGGAAGAAATCATAGCTTATACTTATCATAATGAATGGCATATGAAGTGGGGGAGAAACGGATGAACATGAATCCAGTAAAGTCGCAATTTACAGGAGAGATAGATCCTTCTAATATTCGTAATGTGTATTGCATTGGCCGTAATTACCGCATGCATGCTGCCGAGCTTGGCAACGAGGTTCCGCAAGAGCCAATGGTATTTATGAAGCCATCTCATGCGGTTCATAGCGTAGCAGAGGGGACACTGCTGCCCCTTCCGCTGCATCTTGGAGCCGTTCACCATGAGTTAGAGCTTGTCCTGCATATCGGAACAACCGTGCAGCCAGGCATGACTGCAGATGAGGCAGTTGATGGCTATGCGCTGGGCATTGATTTTACGCTGCGTGATGTTCAGGATGTGTTGAAACGCAAAGGTCATCCGTGGATGGCGGCGAAGGGGGTGCTGAATTCTGCTCCGATTACACACTTCCTTCCGTATCCAGGAACTGGTGCATTGCTCGATTCGTCATTCAGCCTTCTACGCAATGGAGAAACTGTTCAATCCGGTACAGCACGGGACATGCTGTTCTCTATCGATGTGCTTATCAACCACATTGCCGAGCATTATGGGCTTGGTGCAGGCGACGTCATCTTCACAGGCACACCAGCCGGTGTAGGGCCGATAGAAGAGAATGATGAATTGGTGCTTAAACTTGGCGAAGAATCGGTTGGCAGCTGTCGCATTACAGCCAAGCCTCCTGTTGAGCGGTGATGGTATGGTAGAACGTAAGGAGGGCTACAATGCTCCATCGTTGGATTGAACTTGGGCTTAGCATCAATCCGTGGTTGATCGGATTTATCGGCAGCGCTGCTGTAGCAGGAGCAGCCCTGTGGAAGCGTGCATTAACACGATCCGGGGCTGCTGCAGCTGTGATCATGGGTACGATTTATTATAGCTGCGGTGATCTTGTCTGGTTTGGCTTGCTGCTTACTTTCTTCATATCTTCGACCTTCTGGTCGAAATGGAAGAAACGGAAGAAGGCCCATCTGGATCAGATTTATGAGAAGACAGGCGAGCGTGATGCTGGACAAGTATTCGCAAATGGTGGAATTGGGATGCTGCTATGCATTGTCAATTTCATTTGGCCGAGTCCCTATTGGCTGTGGCTGTTTATTGGGGTAATGGCGAGCGTGAATGCAGATACATGGGCAACCGAGATTGGCAGCCTGAGCCGTCGATTACCACGCTCACTGTTAAGTGGCAAGCAAGTCGAAGCGGGTACATCAGGGGCGATATCACTCCTCGGAACCCTGGCGTCGGTTGCAGGCGCGTTCACGATTGGAATGGCGGCAATGTGCTTGATGATCCTGCAGCATGCAATCATAGGCCAAGAGCCTGTTGAAGGATTGAATTGGACCTATTTCCTGATTATCATAGTCGCAGCATCAATTGGCGGTACTGCAGGCGCATTAGTCGATTCCCTGCTGGGGGCAACTATCCAAGCAGGATATCAATGCAACGCTTGCGGGGCGTCGACTGAGCGGCTTATGCACTGCGGTGCAGCAACCAAGCACATCCGCGGCCTATCCTGGTTAAATAATGATAACGTGAACTTGCTTGCTTCTTGTGCCGGCGGGCTGATGTCTATTGTTGTCATTCTGCTGTTATAGGCGAAAAGAGTTGATCAATTGTCATGCAATTGAAATCGACAACATTCCTGTCTCATGTTATAGTCGAAGCAGAATGTAAGTAACCATGGCAGCAGCGTACAAGGAGGTGAACCGAGTGAGTTATGGACAGGGTGACAAGCTGCAGTTGATTATGGACGCGGCTTATGAACTCTTCGGTTCGAATGGTTTTTATGAAACGAAAATGTCGGATATAGCTGACAAGGCAGGTATTGCCAAAGGAACGCTATATTTATATTTCGAGAGCAAAGAGCAGCTGTTTACCGTAATGATGATGCAAGGCTTTGAGCAATTTCTGCAAGAGTTGGATCAGGGGCTTCTTGAGCGGGACTCCTTGGAGGGAAGTCTAGGTTTCGTTGCCGAGCATCATTTGGAATATTATTATAATCGCAGGGAGTATACGAAGCTGTTCTTCAAGGCGCCAAATAAGGATCCGGAAATGATGGAGGCGCTGTGCAACTTCATGAAGAGTTATGTACAGCGAATCGCAAGCTCGATGGAGGATTTCAATTTGCCAGATCCTCTCCTTCATGCCAAATCATTTATCGGTATGCTCGATATGCTCAAGATGGATATATTATTTAATCCGACCTTCTCTAACCAGGATTTGCGGCAGCGGATTCAGTTCGCATCTGAGTTGTTTGTGAATGGCTGTAAGCAGGGCATACCGCTCTAGCAGCTTCATACCTGATCGCGTGCAAGGGGGGAACCGTAGGTTCTCCTCTTTCGATGATGGGAGAGGAGATAGGCGGATAAATCTGCACTCTATTCTGTTGACAGCTATTTGCAATCTGGATGTGTCTACGGGTTAGGATAAAAGGTTATAAGGGGATGAAGTAAGCTTAGTTCGCTTGCAGCTTCACCTTCGTTATAGATGGCTGATGCTTGATTGGAGGAACGGAATTCATGCATGTAATGACGATTGAACAGCTAGGTAAAAGTTATGGGGACAAAACCTTATTTAAAGACGTATCATTCGGAATCGAAGAAGGGGATCGATTCGGAATTGTTGGGGTGAATGGGACGGGGAAATCTACATTCCTTCGTACGATTATGGGATTAGAGCCCGTTGAGGAAGGCAAGATCATGGTTGGCAGCCGCGTTCGGGTTCAATTTGTGCCGCAGGAGCCGGAATTTGATCCTAATGCAACTGTATTGGATCAGGTAATGGGTGGGGATGCCCCAGAAATGGTCGCAATCCGGACGTATACCGCGTGCTTGGAAGCAGCATCTTCCCAACCGAATGATGAGCAAGTACAGCATCGCTTGGTACGCGCGAGTGATGACATGGATCGCCTCCAGGCTTGGCAGCTTGAGAGCGATGCGAAGACGATCCTGTCCCGTCTGGGGATTCAGCGCTTCGATGCCCGAATGGGCGATCTCTCAGGTGGCCAGCGTAAGCGTGTGGCGCTTGCGTCAGCACTTATTCATCCTTCGGATCTTCTGCTGCTGGACGAACCTACGAACCATATTGATAATGAGACCGTAGCGTGGTTGGAAGCATTGCTTCAGAAGCGAAGCGGTGCATTGATTATGATTACGCATGATCGCTATTTCCTCGATCGCGTCGCGAATCGCATGATTGAATTAGATCAAGGACGCGCGTATTTCTATGAAGCGAACTATACGCGTTTCCTAGAGTTGAAGGCAGATCGTGAGGCGCGTGAAGCAGCCTCGGAGGATAAGCGTCAGAATTTGCTCCGTAATGAGTTGGCATGGATTCGGCGCGGGGCACAGGCTCGGTCGACGAAGCAGAAGGCGCGTATTCAGCGCTTCGAGGAATTACAGGCCGATAACCCAGCAGCGAAGAACGGTCAAGTGGAGATATCTGCGATGTCTGCACGGCTAGGGAAGAAGATCATGGAGATTGAGTCTCTGGGGTGTTCGATTGATGGACGGGAGCTGTTCAAGGATCTCAGCTACATCGCAGTTCCAGGGGATCGCATTGGTATCATAGGGCCAAATGGAAGCGGCAAGTCGACATTGCTTCGTGTCATTGCAGGCAAGCGCGAACCGCAGCAAGGGACAATTGTGCTCGGTCCTACGGTTCGGATTGGATTCTTCACACAAGAACATGAAGAGATGGATGAATCCCTTCGTGTCATCGAATATATACGTGAGGGAGCAGAGACCGTGCAAACCGCCGAGGGGTATACCGTAACGGCTGCACAAATGCTCGAACGGTTCATGTTCAGCCCTACGATGCAATGGACATTGATTGGCAAGCTGTCCGGTGGTGAGAAGCGACGCCTTCAACTGCTTCGTATCTTGATGGAAGCGCCGAATGTGCTGCTCCTTGACGAGCCTACGAATGACTTGGATGTACAGACACTTGCTGTGCTTGAACAGTATTTGGATGACTTCCCTGGCGTTGTTATTACGGTATCTCATGATCGTTACTTCTTAGATCGAGTGGCAGAACGTATTTGGTCGTTTGAGAACGGTCGTGTCTCCCAGCATGTTGGCAATTACTCCGAATATATGGAATGGAGAGCTAAGCATGCACAGGCGGCGAATACAGAAGGCGGCACGCCAACAGTGAAGACAGCAATTGCTGCAGATCCTGCGGGCCGATCAGAGCGCAAGCCTAAGCTCAAGATGTCATACAAGGAAGAGCGGGAGTATGAACAGATTGAGGAACGAATCATGGAAGCGGAAAGCAATATTGAACGTATCCAGCAAGATATGGAACAAGCGTTCAATGATTCAGTACGCTTGCAGGAGCTGATGAAGGAAGATGCGGAGGCTCAGAAGCTCTTGGAGCATTTGATGGAGAGATGGACTTATTTAAGCGAGCTAGCGGAGCAAATCGAGGCTGAGAAGTCGAAATAATGCTGCTGGTTCGAGTGAATGTGAATATACCTTAGTTCATCGATGATTATAGCGATCGAAACAACTACGATGGAATATCAGCGGAGTGAGGGAAGCGTTCGTATGAGGGGGAAGTATGAACCAGCACCACATGATATAGTGATATATCCTAGCAAGCGCAAGTTAGTCGCCATGTTCCTATGTTCCATAGTGTTTATTGCGATTGGAATGGTCATGCTCATGCAAGATCAAGGTGGAGTCGTGCTTCTAGGGGGAGTAAGTGTCGTATTTTTCGGTATGTGCGGTGTATATTGCGCATACCGCATGTTAGTCCCTAAGCCAGCTGTCATCCTGACAGCGGATGCCTTCTATGATCAAGCCTCGCTTGGGGCAGCAGGGAGAGTATTGTGGTTCAGAGGTAGAAGAAATTAAAGTGTACGATATGATGGGCCAATCCTTCCTGGGAGTGAAGATGGCCAATCCGGAAGAATTCCTTGCTCGGTGTCCAGGCTGGAAACGTTCGCTCATGTCAGCGAACCGAGCATTCGTTGATACGCAGATCAACATCCCAAAGGTTGGCATTCGAGGCTCGCTGGAGCAAATGGCTCAAGAGATGCTCGTACGCTGGGATCGTGCCAAGTCGCAACAAACTTAGGCGAATAAGAGAAGAGCAGGTAACCTCAGTGGGTAGTCCCCATGTGAGGTTCCTGCTCTTTTTTTCGTACGGCAAACCGTTCAACAATTCTGCCGATCAATCGCAATTCATACTGTTATTCATCTTCGCCAATCTTGACGATGGCTCTCCCAGATGATTGGCCCTGGAGCAACTGGTTGAGATAACCAGGGACATCAGTCAGCTGCAATTCATGAATCCAGTTCGGGGTATGGGTGAATGACTTCCACTCCGCCGCGATTCGTGACCAGAGGCGGACACGATCTGTACTCGGTACGAATACAGAATCGATGCCATATAAGGCGGTCCCTCTCAGAATAAATGGGAAGACAGAAGCCGGCAAAGTTCCACCAGCCGTCATTCCTGTTGCGGCCACAGCCCCGCCGTAATGGAGGGACGCTAGGACAGAGGCAAGAATCGCGCCGCCACAGACGTCGATCGCTCCTGCCCAGCGCTGCTTATCGAGAGCCCGAGGCCGCTCTGGAAGAAGTTCCTCACGTGCAACAATCTGCTTGGCACCAAGAGAACGAAGTAACTCTTCATACTGGGCTTTACCTGTAGAAGCGGCAACCTCATATCCGAGCTGTGCCAGCATAGAGACTGCGATGGAGCCGACTCCGCCTGTTGCACCAGTAACAAGGATAGGGCCTTTATCAGTTGTAATACCATGGCGTTCTATCCGTTCGACAGCGAGAGCAGCAGTGAGACCCGCTGTGCCGAATATCATTGCTTCCCTTAGGCTGAGCGAATCGGGGAGTGGAACGATCCAATCGCCTGGTACGCGCACAATCTCACTGAGACCGCCCGTATGGGTTACGCCTAGCCCATATCCCGTTACCAGTACACGCTGTCCTGCCGAATATCGTTCATCCTCTGATTCAATGATGACCCCAGATACATCAATTCCGGGGATGAAGGGGTATGATTTTACGATATTTCCTGTTGGTGAGCAGGCAAGCGCGTCTTTGTAGTTCAATCCAGAATACGCGGTACGAATCGTTACGGTTCCCGCTGACAATTGCTCGGGGGTACATTTTTGAACACTTACATCCAGCGTCCCATCCGTTTGCTGGTTAATCCATAACGCTGCAAATTGCTGTTTCATCTTACCTTCGAACCTCCCTTTCATTCCATGCTGCTTATATGTAATTAGGTAGAAGACAGGCTGATATCACTCGCTTCAGAGTTGGCATTTAGACAGCATTAATTATAAGGGATCAGGTTCTTATTCCTCTGTGATGTATGCAGCAATCAAGCGTGCTGTATTGATTACTGCCCGCTGATGAGTGCGTTCCATCGCATGTGAGGCATGAACGCCTGGCCCAATTAAGGCAGCACGGATGTTGTTGCCACCGCGAAGCGCAGCTGAAGCATCGGAACCATAGTGAGGGTAAATATCAACTGCATGCTCGATTCCCTCTCGTTCTGCCAGAGCAATAAGAGTGCCCGTCATCATATAGTCGTAAGGCCCGGATGAATCTTTCGCACAGATGGACACGTCCGTCTCCTTGCAAGACAGATCATCGCCCATAGCTCCCATATCAACAGCAAGCATCTCCGTTATTTCCTGGGGAATGTAGGATGCGCCATGTCCGATTTCTTCGTAATTCGTAATGAAAATGACAATATCGTGCTTTGGCTGCCATGCGTGGCGCTTCATGCTCTCCAGCAATCCGAATAAGGCAGCTACACTAGCTTTGTCATCCAGATGGCGCGACTTAATAAATCCATTTGGCAAGTGTACAGGACGTGCGTCAAATGAAACGTAATCACCTGTGCGAATGCCAAGTTCCTCGGTATCTTTCTTGGTATGTACAAGCTCATCGATGCGCACAATCATGTTCTTCTCTTCACGTGCGTATTCGCGTGCGTCGCTGTATACATGCACAGAAGGGTGGTTCGTCATAATTGTACCTGTGTATGTACGACCGTCACGAGTATGTATGTGGCAATATTCATTCTCCATGGAACTAGACATATATCCGCCTAGGGAAGTTAAGCGAAGTGTGCCATCAGCATGGATGGATCGTACCATAGCACCCAGCGTGTCGACATGGGCAGACAATCCGATGACTTTGTTCGAATCGTGCTTCTCTCCTGCTACCTTAATGACGCCACAGCCTTTTTGAGTCTGCTCGAATGCGTATCCGAGTTGTTCCGCTTCACGGCCAATGCGGGCCATAATATGGTGGGTATAGCCTGTTGGACTCGGTGTATTAAGCAATTCGAGCAGGAAGGAAGTTACGTATTTTTCGTCAATTATCGCTTGGAAGGGTTGTGATGAAATAGTTGAATGATCGGGTGCAGTCATGACTGTATTCCTCCTTGATATGATAAATGGGTACGATTTAATCGCTAAACGCTAAATACCAGTGTTAATCAGTGTTAATGTTAATGCAAATACTAGTTCTGAGACTAGTACTAATGTAAGTACTAATGCAAGTACTAATACAAGTACTAATGCAAGTACTAATGCAAGTACTAATGCAAGTACTAATGCAAGTACTAATGCAAGTACCAATGCAAGTACTGGTGCTAGTGATCAATCTTGCTCGAATTGGCTGTGCTTGATGTGAGTCCCGTTAAATCCTCATTTGTCATGCTGTCGCCATGAGGATGCAATTCTTCCAGGTTGTTTGTCGATTCAAGATTCTCGAACAAGCTAGTGTCAGCGTCGCCTGTATATTGAGCAAGCTGATGCTCCAATTGCTTAATCTTCTTCTGGGAGCGGAACTGCAGGTAGATGCTGTATGAACCGACAATTACAGCTCCAAGCAGGGTGCAGCCCAAAATGAGAAGAATAAGCGGTACATCGAACGTGCCGAACAAGAGATTCACTTGTACTGGATTCACGTTAATGACTGCGAATATCGCCGTAATGAGCGCAAATATAAGTCCTGCTAGCAGGGACCATTGAATACGCATTGCAGGTAGCCTCCTTACCATTATGTTTATGTATCTATTCTCAGTATAATGTTCGACTTCATTCGCCACAAGTTGAATGGTTGCTCCAATCAAATATTTTCATTATGGAATAAGGATTCATAATACAGACATGTCATGATATGATCATGGGGAGGAATGATCTGGAAGTGAATGGAGGGGCATTCATGAATACGAGGAAGGCAGACGTTGTCATTATTGGTGGAGGGCTTGGGGGAACGCTGGCAGCTTGGACACTGGCGAATCGGGGTCTAGAAGTGATCATGACAGAAGAGACGGACTGGATTGGCGGCCAGCTTACCAGTCAAGCAGTTCCACCAGATGAACACCCATGGATTGAACAAACAGGATGTACGGCTGCTTATCGAGCATTCCGCAATCAGATTCGGAGTTATTATGCTGCACTTGTGAAGCCGGAGCTGCTGCAGGATCGAGATGCATACGACAATACTTTCAATCCGGGGAATGGATGGGTAAGCCGGCTGTGTCACGAGCCGAATGTTGCGCATGATCTGCTGCAAGCGTGGCTTTGCCCTCACGTTGAGGAAGGGCGTCTGCACATTTTGTATCATACGGTTCCGCTTGAAGCGCACACGCAAGGCGATGCCGTACAAGACACCACCGTGCTCAATCGAATTACAGGAGAGAAGACAGTACTCACTGGACAATATTACGTAGATGCAACAGAATGTGGTGACGTGCTGCCGCTCGCAGGTGTTGAATATATCGTTGGTGCTGAATCACAGCAGATGACAGGGGAGCCTCATGCGCTAACAGAAGCAGACCCAGCTGATTTGCAAGCGTTTACAGTAGTGATGTCGCTGGAGAAGCTGGATGCCAACGCCGCTGAACGCAATGAGCCGATTGCCAAGCCCGCAAGTTATGATTGGTGGAGAAGCTTTCACCATGAAGGATCGCCTTATCCTTTGTTAAGTTGGTGGGATACAAAGCCGAATGCGACTCATGAATTGCGCAAGTTCATTTGCTTGCCCGACGGTATAGACCCGCTGCCTCTGTGGACGTATCGCCGTACTGTGGACGCATCGCAGTTTCGGGACGGACATTATGAGGGAGATCTGTCCTTAATTAATTGGCCGCAAAATGATTATTCCATTGCATCTCCTGTTGAGATGAGTTATGAAGAGCGGGATGCGGTTGTTGAGGAGGCTAAGCAGTTAAGCTTGTCTCTGTTATATTGGCTTCAGACAGAAGCGCCACGTGAAGATGGTAGAGTAGGGTACCCCGAATTCCGCTTGTATCGTCCATCTGTCGGCACTGATGATGGCCTTGCTAAGTCGGCTTACATTCGTGAATCGAGAAGAATTCATGCCTTATATACGATAACGGAACATGATGTGAGCAAGGAGCTTCGCAAGGGGCAGGGACTAGGTATTCGACGATATGAGGATAGTGTAGGAGTAGGGCATTATTCTATGGATTTGCATACAACAACCAAGACTGGACGAAGCTGCTATATTCCGACCTTGCCTTATGAAATTCCGCTTGGATCTCTCATTCCGAAGCGGGTCACGAATGTTCTGCCTGCTTGCAAAAATATCGGTACGACTCAGCTCACTAACGGGTGCTATCGCTTGCATCCAACCGAATGGAATATTGGAGAATCCGTCGGTCACTTGATCGCTTATTCGATTGAGCAAGGGGTCATTCCGCGCAAGGTCTATGAGGATAAGCACCATCTCAGCGCTTATCAAGCGGAGCTGGATGGGGCAGGCGTACAGCGAAGCTGGCCGTTCGATGGAACCGAAATCGTATAGCGCAGCTATATCAACTTCTTCGCTTCTTACCTATTAGCACGCATCGTGTCCCTAGGTTTACTCAATTTGATACAAGAGTGAATGTGACAGGATAGCTGACAAAAAAAGAGACGCCCAGACAGCAGTTAGTTAGGCTGTCTAGCGTCTCTTTTACATTTATTTTGCAGCGAGCTGTTCCATCTCTTTGATAAGGGATTCAAGCAAGCTCATGCCTTCTTCGATTGGCTTCGGAGTGGACATATCGACGCCGGCCTTCTTCAGAATGTTGATCGAGAAGTCGCTGCCGCCGCTCTTCAAGAAGCCTGTGTAACGATCGACTGCCGGTTGACCTTCTTCGAGAATTTGCTTCGCGAAGCTTTGTGCAGCCGAGAAGCCTGTCGCGTATTTGAACACGTAGAAGCTTGTATAGAAGTGAGGAATACGTGCCCATTCCATCTCGATATCTTTGTCGATGACCATGTCATCTCCGTAGTACTTCTTATTCAAGTCATAGTATACGTCACAGAGGAGCTGCGGTGTCAGTGCTTCACCTTTCTCAGCGTGATCATGGATAATCATCTCGAATTCAGCGAACATCGTCTGACGGAATACAGTTGTACGGAATTGATCGATGTAGTACGCAAGCAGATACATCTTTTCTTTCTTATCCGTTGTCTTCTTCAGCATATAATCCATGAGCAGCGCTTCATTTAACGTGGAAGCAACCTCTGCCAAGAAGATGGTGTACTGTGCGTCACGATATGGCAGGTTGTTGTCCGAATGGTACGAATGTAGTGCGTGACCCATTTCATGTGTCAATGTGAACATGCTGTTCAAATTGTCTTTATGGTTCAACAGCACGTAAGGGTGCGTGCCGTATGCGCCCCAGCTGTATGCGCCAGTACGCTTGCCTTCATTTTCATAAACGTCAATCCATCCGTTGTCGAAACCATCTTGAAGCACATTCAGATACGATTCACCAAGCGGCTTCAAGCTTTCCTTAACAGTTGCCTTCGCTTCTTCGAATGTAATATTCATGTCGAACTCATCGACAACCGGAGCGAATAGGTCGTACATATGTAGTTCCTTCACACCCAGAAGCTGCTTGCGAAGCTTCATGTAGCGGTGCATAAGCGGCAAGTGCTTGTGGATCGTGTCAATCAGATTCGTATATACTTCCTTCGGAATGTTGTCGCCGTACAGATACATTTCCAATGTGGAAGGGTATTTGCGTGCGCGAGAATAGAACAGGTTCTTCTGTACGTTCGCATTGAGTGTAGAAGCAACTGTATTGCGAAGCTTGCGATATGTACCGTATACGCCTTCAAAAGCAGCCTTGCGAACTTCGCTGCTGCGGCTTTCAAGGAATTGAATGTAGCGGCCATGTGTCAGCTCTACATCCTTGCCGTTCTCGTCCTTAATCGTTGGGAACTTCATGTCGGCATTGTTCAGCATGCTGTAAATGGTCTCAGGCGCCTTGGACATGCTTCCAACTTGCGCGAGCAGCGCTTCTTCTTGCTTGGACAGAATATGTGCCTTTTGGCGCTGCATTTCAGTCAACGTGAAGCGGTAAGCAGCCAGCTTCGGTTCTTGAATGAAGGCATTCAATTGCTCATCAGACAAGGACAGAACTTCAGGCGTAATGAAAGAGAGAGCCTCCCCAACTGTTACGCTTAATTGCTTGGCCTTCTCGGACAATGCCTGATATCCAGGTTCCGCTGTGTCTTCATGATGGCGCATGCTCGCATATACGTACAGGCGCTCTGTATGTAGGGAAATATCGTCTTCCAGCTCAAAGCAATTCTTCAGTGCTTCCGCATCACTCAACTTGCCTTGATATTGCTTCATTTTATCCAACAGCTGGTTAACCAGCGAGAATTCTTTGTCCCATTCTGCTTGTGATCCGAATAAGTCCTCCAATTTCCAGCGGACATCCTGTGGGACTTCTGAACGTTTCCATACTTGTTCCATATGTACCCTCCTCATATATTGATATTGCGATAATGGCTTCGCTGTCGCTTGCTTATAACTAGCGGCTGTTGAAGCAGACAGTAGGCTGGTCACCATGATGGCAGAGGTGACCAGCCCAATAACCAATTGGCGTGTCGTGGCCATATATCCCCCTCCGGTAGCGTTGCCGTGCGGCAATGGTGCTGTGTGCACTCACCGATTAATCTGTAGGGTAGTATGACCAGAGAACGCCAAACTATTTGTTGCGGACGGCTGTGCTTGTTCGTTGAAGAAGCTAACTGCCGAGCGCAAAGAAAGAATAGACAATTAGGAAGAAGGCGAATGTAATCAAGCATAATGCAGTAATCGCCAACGGCCTGCGCAGCTTCTCCGGCAGCGTGTCTCTCTTCCAGACTAGGATCACACCAAGTGAAAATGCAAGCAAAATAAAAATAAGGTTCGTTGATGAATTCATAAGCATCCTGCCTTTATACTTGCTTGAATTTGTCCATGATCTCGTTCCATTCTTCTTCCTTGCCTACGTAATCTTCTTTAGGAAAGCGTTGTTCAGCCCAATGCATCAAGGCCGGACGGCTCAAGAAGTTGTGGCATTCTTCTCCCCATTGTTCGGATATTTCACGCAATACGATATAACGGCCTTGTACTTCAACCGTAAGCATATTCCAGTTATCCTTTTTATAAATAACATGTTTCTTCATCATAATTTGGTTCCCTCGTTTCTTGGTGCAGGGCACTGTCACTCTAAGTTGTAAGCGGTATTGCCAAGCAGTTCGTCTTACCGATCATGATACCTTAGCCATTAAATGAAATCAAATCTGATTTCACTGGAAAACCGCAATATTGATCACATTATTTGCAATTTTTTTAGAAATCTTTTTTTGTGGGAAAAGTTGCGTTTGACTTTTTGCTTAAGTATAATATTACTATTCGCCTGTCAGGGCGAAGAAGTGAGGAGGTTTTGACTTTGAAAGGTACTGTAAAATGGTTTAACGCAGAAAAAGGCTACGGATTTATCCAAGTGGAAAACGGCGAAGACGTATTCGTTCATTTCTCCGCAATCCAAGGCGACGGTTTCAAAACACTTGACGAAGGCCAAGAAGTAGAGTTCGATATTACTGAAGGCAATCGCGGTGCGCAAGCAGCTAATGTCATTAAATTATAATGAATTGTCCCGTTAAGGGCTGTCATTTATAAATAGTGCACTAGCAACGCCAAGCAGCCATGTTCATGTTGAGCATGGCTGCTTTTTTATGTTCTCATCTGATCGCAGTAGCCTGAACCCATTATTTTGTTAGCCAGTACCCTATTTGTTCATCGGACTTGTTCATAAAGATATTTGCTCGATCCGAGAGTCATGGATTTGATTAGGATAAAATACCGCTGTGCACGAGCCGCGCAAGTTGCCTCGGAGACAGTGTCTCACAGTTGAATGGGATCACTTGCAGGCTGAATGACATGTCCTTGCACTTCAATTCATGCTCAGGGAGCGCTCTCGGGCCGCAGCTGTTGCTACCAAGACCATTCTGTGCTTTGTCCAGATGAAGAACAATATCGCTTCGAGGCACTAGATCAGCATGATGGGCGGCATTCTCCAAGTCCATGACCGAGTAGCGATGGGCGCTAAAGTCAAAGGTATCCACTCCAGAACTGCTTGTAAAGAATAGTCCCGTGCCTTGAGTGTTCACAAAAGATACCCATCTTGTATCTGTACGATTGCCATTCTCCTGCGGCTTCTCGTATGCCACCATAAGATCATCGACCTTCGCTTCGTACCAGCCTATTGCAGCTGCTTCCTTGCTGTCGACATAGCTTTCGCCTGGACCGCGTCCATACCAGCTGCAGGAATTCAAGCCGGCAGGGATGCCAAGCTCGTAGCCAAAACGAGGGAGAACCTCTGGATGGCATCCTTCAGGCCGTACGTCAATGTGCAGCTGTATGATCCCATTTCCTTGTATGGTCATGATCTGCTCACAGGCCAATCCCCACATGAAGGCAGGTGCTCCTAACCGGAAGCAGGTCGTTACGGTAATCATCCCCTCTGCTGCGCGTGATGAATCGATGGTCACCTGTTTTATCCGTTTCTTCAATTGATGTAGTCGAGCATTCCGCCAATCCGTCACTAGATAGCGATCATTATCGATAACGGCACGCCATAATTGAAGGCGGGGACTGCCAGTTAGCAAATCTGTATTATGGAAACGCCAAGAGAGAAGGCTTCCGTCTGACCGATTGATCTCCATAGTAAAGCTGCTGCCTGTAAGGATGAGGCTAGCTCCTTGGTCATGGATCGAAATGGGCTTCAGCGACATCATGCCTGCAGGGGCAGTATGAATACCGAAGCCGGATGTCAGGCTGCTCTTAGACGATGATATGGTAGAGGAGGCTGCTGTCTCCTGTATGCAATCGGTATGCTGTAGCTGAAGAACCTGCGAAGGCTCAAGCTCAAATTGAGCCCATGCCACTTCATGACCCACAGGGAGCCAGGGGATTGTGCCATAAGTGCCGCTACCCGAACGGAAGGAGAACCGAAGCCACATATGTTGAAATGCCGGTTCAGATATCGTATGGCCGAACGCGGCTCGAATCGCTGTCCGCGCATCCCACCGCCATGCAGCGCGCTCACGTGGAGTTACTTCGGGTACCTCGAATGTCCCTTCGGCAATTAGTTCACCATCGGCAATGATGGAATAGTGACCGCGCAAGCATGATAATGGAAGGAAGTCGTACCGGTTCTCGATGATATATTCTCCTGGTTCACTGCTGGCATAGACTTTGACAGGCTCGATCGCTTTTTTGTATTCATGCAGAGCGGGCCACGGCTTACGGTCTCCGTCGATGAGTCCATTCAAGCAGAAGTTTCCGTCATGAATAAGCTCGCCGAAGTCTCCGCCATACGCCATTTCTTGGCGGCCATCCTCTCGCTCACGCCGAATGCCTTGATCGACCCAATCCCAGACGAACGAACCTTGCAGCTTCGGGTAGCGATAGAACATTTCCACGTAGTCCTTAAGCGCTCCCGGGCCGTTGCCCATTGCATGCGCGAATTCACATAAAATATACGGACGATCGTCATCAGACTGGACAACCTTCTCAATGGCTTCGAGTGTTGGGTACATCGTTGAGCGGATGCCGAGCTCAAGCATGTTGCTCCAATCGCCTTCGTAATGAACGGGGCGAGTCGGATCATATTGCTGTGCCCACTCAGCCATGGCTGCATGATTGGACCCGCAGCCGGATTCATTGCCAAGTGACCACATGATGACGCTCGGCGCATTTTTGTCACGGATTACCATCCGCTGCATTCGCTCCACATAGGCTTGTTTCCACGTCTCATCCTCACTGAGCAGTGACCAACACCCGGCAGCTTGAAATCCATGTGTTTCCAAGTCCGCTTCGTCGATTACGTATAGCCCTGCCTCATCACATAAGGCGTAGAAGCGCGGATCATTCGGGTAGTGTGAGGTCCGCACAGCATTCAAGTTGAACTGCTTCATTAAGCGCACATCTTCGACCATTGTGGCATAGGGAATCGCACGTCCATGATCCGGATGGAATTCATGCCGATTGACGCCCTTGAACATGATGGCCTTCCCGTTTACGAGAAGATTCGTACCGGTAAGCTTCACTTCTCTGAATCCGATTCGCTGCGAGATTACTTGAATGACCTCTTGGTTCTTGTCTCGAAGCTCCAGCACGAGATGATACAAATAAGGGGTCTCCGCTGACCATAGTGTAGGGGCTTCTACGGTAGTGCTTACCCGGATGATTGGCTCTGATTGCTGGCATCGATCACATACCAAGATTGTGTTCGCCGGCGAAATTGGCTGGCGGGCTGCATTCAATAATGTCCATGCAAATGTATGTGACTGCGCAGCCTCCTCGCTGATACAGAGCTCGACATCAACGTCCAGTTGAGCACGCTTACCATTGTCGAGCAGGTGCGTGCGAACCGTAAAGTCCCACATATGCTCCGTCGGGAAGGCCAGCAAATACACATCGCGGAAAATACCGCTTAACCACCACATATCCTGATCTTCCAGATAGGAGCCGTCGCACCATTGGTATACCTGAACGGTAATTTGATTCATACCTTGCTGCAGGGCGGGACGGATGTCGAATTCCGCAGGAATGCGGCTTCCTTGACTGTAGCCAATAAAGTGCCCGTTCACCCATACTCGAAATGCGCTGTCCACACCTTCGAATCGAAGGACGACCCGCTGCTCCATCCAGCTTGGCTCAATCCAAAAAGTCCTGCGATACGTTCCTGTAGGATTCTCATGGGGAACAAAGGGAGGTTCAACTGGGAACGGATAGAGGATATTCGTATATTCTGGTTTTCCGTAGCCGTGCATTTGCCAATTCGAAGGTACCGGAATCTCGTCCCAATCGGAATCATCGTACTGGGGCATCCAGCACGCTGCCGGTGCTTGCTCGGGACTCGATGCGTAGCTGAATTTCCAGGTGCCGCTCAGCTGCTGGAAATAGGCCGATGCACCGCGCTCGTACGTCAATGCTTCGGAGGCGCTTGCACAAGGAATGAAGTAGGCACGGTCATGGAGGCGTTGTTGATGCAATACAGTAGGTGACTGCAATAATTCATTCAGTGTTAATGGAGCTTGTTCATTGTGCGGATCTACCAGGTTCATTCGTTCTACTGACATTCTCATCTTCCCTTCAAATGCTATAGACTCAATATCACGATATGAATATAAAAGGCTGTTGATTGTATATATGATAAAATGAAAAAAGACGCTCAATCAATCTAACGATTTTATTTGAAATAACAATATATGAAACTCGAAACAGGTGAAGTCAATGCAGCATTTTCATTTTCCAATGATCAGCGAACGTGAGCGGTCGTTGCCACTCGTTGTAACTACGGTAGGAAGCTGGGTAAGCCAACAGGAAATTGTGCGTCTGAGCGGATATCCTGATTACCAGTGGCTGCAATGCACGTCCGGCCGTGGCGAGTTCTGGTGGAAGGGGATGAGTGAGCCTATCGTTGTTGAGACTGGGCAGGGTGTTATCTTATTTCCCCATATACCGCATGAATATAGGCCAATTGAGGAGCCATGGGGAATCTATTGGTTTGGATTTCAAGGAAGCTTATCGCAGGAGCTGCTGACTGCGGCTCAATTGTATCAATCGACAAGGATTACGCCAATGAACCCTGAGCTCACGCTAGAGCCAATCAAGAGGGCGATTGCTCTATTGAACCGATCCTCGTTCAATGAGGGACAAGGCACAATGCTGTCAGGACATGCCTATGAGCTGATTATGGCGTGGACTCAATCCGGATGGGAGACTCTGGTCAGGGAAGGGCGGCACGTGGATAATGATCCGTTAACGCCGTTGTTGGAGTGGATTCAAGAACATGTTCATCAGGAGCTTACACTTCAGCAGATGGCCGACCAGATAGGTGTTACTCCGCAATATGTATGCAAGCTGTTTCGAAGAACACTTGATATGCGGCCGCTTCAATATGTGATACGTCTGCGGATTCGTAAGTCGAAGCAGCTTCTACTCGCTTACCCGAGGCTGTCTGTCCAGCAGGTGGGACAGGAGGTTGGCTTCATGCACACGAGTTATTTCATTCATCGATTCAAGCAGCAAGAGGGAATGACGCCAGTCCAGTTCCGTCTCCTTCATGCGGGGAAACTGATGGGTGATCATCGTGTATTTGATGCTACAGAAGTGAATGGAACATAGATCCGGCAGTAATATCAGATCTTATAGTAGTAATAATACGAATCTCCCAAAAGAGAAGCCCCTCGCTCCGCCACAGTTATTGTGGGGAGTTAAGGGGCTTCATGTGCTATTGATACGTGGACATGCCCTGTTATTCAATGATGCGCAGTATCTCTTCGACCGGCTTGCGTGGGAGCTTGGCCGGTGTTTCCAGCGGATAGCCGAGTGCAAGCACCATGTTGACCTGGCGGTCTTCTGGAATGTCAAGCAGTGACTTGATTGCATCAGCAGCCAGTAGGACAGGGCCAGTCATTGGACAGGTAGCCAAGCCCTGCGCATGAGCGGCTAGCATCAGATTTTGAATGGCCAAGCAGCTGCTCTTAATGCCCTCTTCTTCCCATACCGCAGTCGGCACCAGTTGAATCGGATCGAAGATGCGCTCACGGAATTTCGAAGTGTAAGGCGTCGCTAAGCATACAATGAGTGCTGGTGCGTCTGAGAAGGCCGTTGCATAGGGCCCGAAGGACTTGAGCAGCATTCTCGCTTCCTTGTTTAATCCTTGCTCTTCCGCTATTTGAGCCTTGGCATGCAGTGCATCCCATGTAAGCTGCTCGATTTGCTTGATCATCGAACGATTCACAACGGCGATGAACTCCCATGTTTGGGAGTTTGTGTCGCTTGGCGCGTAACGCGCACAATCCACAAGCTCTTTAATGTCGTCGACAGACACTGGACGTTCATCGTAGCGACGAACGCTGCGGCGCCCATGAATGACTTCCTTTATTGTCTCATACGTTGTTGTCATATTGGTGACCCTCCACCGAACGAGTAGTATGATTGCTTTAAGACCTTGTATTAAGACCTACTACTATTATACGGTACAGTTGAAAAAATGCAATTAGCTGTGTCTGCTGGACGCTTGGATTGTCGCTGTTTCACTATGACGGGCAATGATAGCCATAGTTATAAAGCCGAGGCAGGCTATAAATGAGAACCCTGCTGCAACCTCATATAGCACATCCTTGCCGAAGGATTGCATTAAGATTCCACCGAAAGTTCCGCTTATGAGCCCTGCGATGCTGGACCAGACGATCGTATACAGTGCAAGCCCTGTTGAACGATATTCGTCAGGAATGACACGGCTTATATAGCGAACGGCAACGAAATAAAAGATCCCGAATGACACGCTGTGCAGCAACTGCGTAGAAACAATCCATGTTGGATCTTGCAGCACTGCAATAAGCAGAAGCCGAATGGTATAGGTTAACCCGGAGAATGCTAATAGCGGCAGTTCCTTGAATTTCTCCCCATAGGCATTCAATAAGAAGAAGATTGGAATTTCACTAAGCGCTGAGAGCATCCAAGCCCATCCAACCAAAGATTCATCTGCCCCAATCTGGGACAATGACAATCCGAGGAAGGCTTCATTCAGACGATGCCCGATGGCAAGCAGCAGCACGAACAGGAAGAACAATAGTACTTCTCGCTGCCGCAGGACAACCCACAGTCCGGACAGTTCCATCTTCTTCATCGTGGCGCGCTTATCCGTAAGGGGGAAGGCAAGCCCCAGCGATAGCAAGCCAAGCAGAACAATGACCCATATGCTGTACGAAGCGCCTACCGAGCGTAATATGAATCCGAATAAGAGTGCAGATACAGCGAAACCGATCGAGCCAAAAACACGAATGCCGATAAAGCTCTTGCCTTGAGCCTGCGCAGTCATAATCGCGAAGCTGTCGTTCAGTGGATATATCGGAAAGTAAAAGAAATAAAAGCAAACGAGAAGCAGAGCAACCAACCCGTACGAGGATACTTGAGCAAGTGCCACAGATAATACGATTTGTGCGACCAACAACGTGATGAGCACTTTTTTCAACGTACCGAGTTTATCGCTGGTTACGCCCCAGAATAGGTTGGAAATGATAGAGATGAGCGGTCCAATGGAATAGAGAAGCCCAATCTGGACACTTGTAAACTGCAATGATTTGTAGTAGAGCGGCAAATACGATACAACGACCGAAGAGGTCATAAAGATCATAAATGTAAAGGCGCGCAGCCAATGCGCTTCTGTGTTCCGGGGTGCCGGATACGCCATGCGTGTTCCCTCCATGAAGTAGATGAATGTGTATAAATCGGAGTTGTCAATTGAGCAAGTAAAAATGGAATAATCCCTAGTATAGCATGCTTCCTGTGGATTGGGGCGGTTTCGTCATTTACATCCTCGCAAGCGGCATGGTACATTAACAGCATTAATGATGCATCCTATTTACCGGAGGTGCGGCAGCATGGTGAATGATTGGTTCGAATTCGACGAACGGCTTGGTATTGAAGTGCCCATAGTTGAGGATTCTTGGGATGGAATGAGCTGGGACGAACAAGTGCTCATTATGGACAAGTGGGAACACACTCGCGGCAGAATTCCCGACCGTATTAAAGAGCTGGAACGTACGATTGTTTTGAAGCAGAATGCGCTGAATGAGGAGGAGCAATTTGAGGCTTCCTGCCGGCTGAATAGCGAGATCGCAGAGCTTGCTTCGCAAATTATCGATTTGAATTTGTGGTACCGGGTTCATCAGGACGTAGATGCCAAAAATCACCACTAGTGAATATCGCATGCAATCGTTTGTGCAATTAGTCACTTCGTAATATAATAGGTGTGGTTAAAATGGGTACTCAATAAGTGTGAGTAACATCATCTCGTAGAAGTTGACCTACACAGAGGACGGAGGATTTTCTTGAATCAGGTGAGGCAACGCCGTACGCGAGCTCCGAAAGAGCCGCTCGGACTCATGTACCGCGTATATAAGTATATATTGCCGGGGGTTCGTCAATCGTTGGCAAGCTGGCAGACGCGGGCTGAACGAATTCCGAACGAGGAGCTGCGCAAGCAGGCGCTCGCGAGCATCGCTAGCAAGCAATTTCATTGTGAGGGCGGTGCTGTATACGCTGCGGCTAGGTTAGATGTACGCCATATATTGATCCCGCTCATTGTTGCTTTTCAGACGATCAGTGACTATTTGGACAACCTGTGCGACCGAAGCACCTCGATGGATGCGGAGGATTTCCGCTTGCTCCATCAGGCTATGCTGGATGCGGTCCAACCGGACGAACCGCTCAAAGACTATTATGCGCTCCGTGATGATCAAGAGGACGGGGGCTATTTGCGTGATCTAGTACAGACGTGCAGAGATAGTATTGCTTCACTGCCGGCGTATGGAATCGCACAGCCGCATATTGTTCGTCTCGTCGGACTGTATACAGACCTTCAGGTGTACAAGCATATTCACCCGGATTCTCGGGAGCAGGCGCTGCTGGATTGGTGGAGTCTGCATGAATCGGCTTATACGGAGCTGGGCTGGAATGAATTCGCTGCGGCGACCGGCTCCACACTAGGTGTGTTCCAGTTATTTTTGGCTGCGGCGGACGAGAGTCTGACGCAAGCAGATGCAGACCGCATTCTAGAGGCATATTTTCCATATGTATGTGGACTGCATATTATGTTAGATTATTTAATTGACCAAGAAGAAGATCGTGCCGGCGGAGACTTGAATTTCTGCAATTATTACGACGATCAGAGCTTGGTCGTGAACCGGATTGGCCACTTTGCAGACCTTGCAACGGTGCGAGTTAGCTCACTGCCGGATGGACGATTTCATCGTATGATTATAGAAGGGCTGCTAGCTCTATATTTATCAGATCCGAAAGTAAGGGAACAGGCCGCGGTTCAACAAGTATCCAAGCGTCTCATGAAGAATAGTCCGCTTATGAGATTATTTTTCTGGTTGAACAGTCTTTGGATACGTAAACATATGTATTGAGGATTATGAGGGAGGAAACGAATCATGTCTGCTGTAAAAAAGATTGCCGTATTGACAAGCGGCGGAGACTCACAAGGTATGAACGCTGCAATCCGATCAGTAGTGCGTGCAGCTATATTCAATGGAATTGAGGTTTATGGAGTTCAGCGCGGCTATCAAGGGTTATTGAACGAAGATATTCGCCCAATGGATATTCGCAGTGTAGGTGACATCATTCAACGTGGCGGAACGATTCTGCAATCCGCTCGCTGCCAAGAGTTCAGAACTCCAGAAGGCCAGCAAAAGGGTGCAGACATTTTGCGCAAGCACGGCATCGATGGCTTGATTGTTATCGGTGGCGACGGTTCCTATCAAGGTGCGAACAAGTTGAGCAAGCTTGGCATCAAGACAATGGGTCTGCCAGGAACAATTGATAATGATATTTCCTTTACAGATTATACAATTGGCTTCGACACAGCTGTCAGCATCGTAGTTGACGCAGTAAACAAGCTTCGCGATACGATGAGCTCCCACGAGCGTTCTTCCGTCGTAGAAGTGATGGGTCGCCATTGTGGAGATATAGCGCTGTATGCAGGTCTTGCTAGTGGTGCGGAATCGATTCTTGTACCTGAGGTTGACCATAACATCGATGAAGTTGCAGGTCGTATGCGTGAGAACTTCGAATGCGGCAAGCGCCACAGCATCGTTATCGTCGCGGAAGGTGTTGGACGCGGTGAAGATGTCGCGAACGCCATCATTGAACGCTGCCCAACTGTTGAGCCGCGCGTTACGGTTCTCGGTCATATTCAGCGCGGTGGTTCTCCAACAGCGTTCGACCGTATCTTGGCAAGCCGTCTAGGCGACTTCGCAGTTCGCCAGCTGATAGAAGGCGAATCCGGCAAGGCTTGCGGTATGATTAAGGGTGAGCTGGTCGCAACCGACATCGATCTTGTTGTGAACACGAAGAAGGAATTCAATATGGAGCTGTACGAATTGGCTTCGCGTCTGTGTCAATAAGACGCTGCTGGTTCACGCAGTTTTGGATAAGCCCGGCAAAGCCGCATCATGCGGTTGGCCGGGTTTTTTTGTATATTTGCAAGATGTGCGGAGGAGGGATAGATGATTTCAATTGATGTGACATCTTGACGCATGATTCCGGTTTTATGTATGATGTGCGATAGGGAAGGGGATGGAAAAATGTACATATATCGGTTGGAAGCGTCCTCGGTGCAAGGAACGTTCGTATGTGTGCTGACAGCAGATACAGAAGAACAAGCATTTCTGCAAGCAGAAGCACATTTCGAGCGGGAGATCCCGGGTGTTACTTGGGAGGGCTTGACTTTGCTAGAGAAGAAACGCTGCGTGAATGGCAGCGGATATATCATCCCCGTTCGAGATTAATAGACGTAATAGACGCTTGTCAGCCGAATGATGATGGAAGGGGAGTGCGATCATGCGCATCGTATGTATTTCTGGCAGCAATCGTAAAGAAGCAACAAGCACGAAGCTTGTTCGTTATCTAGCAGCAAGTATTCAGGAGAAAGGCCATGAGGCGCAAGTCATTGATCTCAATGAACTGCAGCTTCCTCTCTACAGCCCAGACGATGCAGAACAGCATACGAATGTGAAGCTGTTGAGAGAGTCGGTTCTCGCAGCTGATGCCATTGTGTTGGCTACACCTGAGTATCACGGGAGTATATCCGGCGTACTGAAGAACGCGCTCGATTATTTGAGCTTTGACTATTTCAACAATAAGGTCGTTTTGTCGGTTAGCTCTGCAGGTGGTGCGGTTGGTATCAGTTCGTTGACGCATTTACAGACAATCGTTCGCAATGTACACGGAATTAACTGTCCAGAATGGATTTCCATCGGCGGCGATGCAAGACAATTCACAGCAGAAGGGCAGCCTGTTCAGGAGCAAGTGATTCAACGAGTTCAGAAGACGTTGAACTATTTCTTGAATCTGTCTGCGAGCACTCGTGAGCTTGCATAAGCAATTGATGTAGTTTGAAGCACCTCAGGCATGCACAAGAATACGCTTGTGCAGGGAGGCACGTGAGAGTGTCAGAGGATACCCCGCCTCACGGCTTCCCGATAAGGTGTTCGTATTTGTGTGAACGCTACAATAACTCCAGCATACCCCCCCCCTCGGTTACCGATTATCTTTTCTTCTACTCCATATCGATACAATCTAGTCTTTCATCTCAATGAGCTTGAACGGCTATTTTATTTTCACGTTTGTGTCAAGTTTGATTGGTCTATTACGTAGTCATAGATATACATCAGTTGGACTGCAACAAGAGGGACAAGCCCTATCAAACTGAGGAGCGGGGGATGCCTTTGGTGTGATGCGAGAAACATTGGTCAAGACTTGCGCGTCTATAACATGCCAGCGTGACAAACAAATACGAATGATGAGAAGGAGACGCGTATATGAGAGTAAAGACAGGTTTCTTTTCCGTTAGCGCCATACTTTTAGTTGTAGTGTTTGTACTGATTGGTTGTTCAGGTTCACCTTCAAAGGGTGAGGGTTGGGTGAGCACAAATTTCTCGCAGCAAGAAGCAGATAACTTGCAAAAACAGGTGGATGAAGGCCATAAGCCTGGACTAACAGACTGGCAGCAAGTATCGAGAGAGTATCTCATACACAAGAAGGCCTCGTAGTTAATGAAGACATTGATGTGAAGCTTATTGTAGATGAGAAAGCCAAGAAAGTTGTCCAATACGCACTCAAAGACGGGAGAACCATTCAGCTAGAGCTCATCCAACCAAGTAAGGAAGGTCCTTCTGGCATATTTGTCGTAAGCAGGTATCGTTTTGCGAGTAATGAATAAGCACGGAAAACATGCCATGAAATATGGAGGCGAATTTTATGTTAAAAAGGAATATGACCATCATGTTGCTTTTTACTCTCATTTTGTCTCTCTTTGCTTCGACGGGATCTGCTTATGGAAATGCAATTGATGAACAATCGAACCCACTGCTGGACAGCAAGGAAGTATTGAATTATTTATTTTGGACCAAGGACGACAAGCTGAAGGCGGACGTAGCCTCACTTCAGACGGCTCTGGGATTGTCCGATCAGCAAATGACACAACTAAAGGATATGGGGCTCAAAGAACGTAATTCAGCCAGAGCACTGCAGCTGCAGGCGCAGTCGCTAACGGTGGACAGCTATAACGCGAAGGCAGACACCTTATTTCAAGTACGGAATGCTGCCTTACAGAGTCTGCTCCAAGATAAGCACATTGCCTTCGAAGAATGGGTGACGAAGTGGTGGGCAGACGAGAAAGAATATAGAAATACATGGTTGAAGACAAAATACGGTGCAAATGCTGACGTACCGCGAATCTCTGGAATTTTTGCAACTCAATATGATCCAGATATAAGCGGCTCCTATGAGGTCGCACTGCCTGATAAATATATTAAATTTGCGAATAAAGGCTGGATTAGTAATATCCCAGTCCAATTGCGAGGGACGTATGGCAATCCGAAGTATGTAGTCAATGTTTATAATCCAAATACGGTTATGTCTGCCCTTGGTGTAGAAGTGAAGGATGTTGGCCCTTGGAATGTCGATGATAATTACTGGGATACTGCCAACGGAAGCAATCCTAGGCGATTCGGCTCTGGATTAGCATTGGGTACTCCTGCTTCAACAGCTGCCTATTATAACAATTGGAACAATGGCAAGGATTCACAGGGTCGCAAGGTGCTCAATCCTGCCGGGATCGATTTGTCGCCAGGCGTTGCTGCAACGTTAGGTCTTGCCACAAACGAAAATGCTTGGGTCGACGTAAGATATGAATATTTGCCTTAAGAAACGAGAGGAAGAGTCATGATTACAAGTAACAGATAACATATACGTTGGGGAGCCATTATTCTGCCTGCAGGATTTTGGCTCTTTTTGTTGTGGAGAGTGATATCGAATGTTCGTAATAAGGGAGTGAATCAACTTAACATCAGTGTGGAAACAACTTGTTTACTTAGCGATTAGAGGGTAATAGATAGAATGTTGTCATACATGGATTAAACCTAATTTTGTTATATATTATACCAAAAAAAATTTCAAGAAAAGAGTTGACTTTAGTATAAAATGGAATTATTCTGAACTTGCAAGTGGCAAACAAACCAAATTATGGAGGTGAATCAAATGGCATTTTCAGTTGAAAAAGAAGGCGAAGAAGGCGGATCCAAGACAATCAACATTTTCTGTTAAGCACTTATCCCAAACGATTACAAAATAGGCTCCAGCCTATTTTGTAATCGTTTACATCTATTTAAACCGAGGTTATTCTACTGATTCTACTTGCACTAATGAGCAGGACAGTTATCCATATAGCAATAGCAGCAGCAATGCTGAGCGAGTACATAATTCTCAATTTGGTAGGTATTTTAAATAGCTGCGGAGGGATTCAATTGGTATTAAGAGGAGATATAACGATCCAGGACAGCAGCACGCTCAAGGCATCTCGTTTCAATGTACGTGTCGCAGACGGCGAATATTTGCGATTATATAATTCATATACCGGGAAAATAAGTAAGTTCACTGGTGAAGAGGCAGAGATCGTAGAAGAGCTGTTGAAAGTCAGGGAGCTTGAGGCAGTAGAGTCGCAAGATGAGGTTCGCAGTGGGTTAATTCAACATTTACAAAATAAAGGTTTCTTAGTTAAGAATCGAGTGAATGAATTTCAGCTGGCAACTGCGCAAAAGTACAATATGTTAGCTGAGAACCGTATGCTGCAGTTAATAATACTGCCAAATGAGGATTGCAACTTCCGTTGTACTTACTGTTATGAAGACTTTCTGAAGTCCGAAATGAAGGAATCAGTGCAGCAAGGAATATTGAACTTTTTGGAGAGAAACGTAAAAAATTATAGCCGGCTGCTCATTAGCTGGTTTGGCGGGGAGCCGCTCAAATCATTCGATGTCATAAAGCGTATGTCTGCTCCAATTAAGGAGATTTGCGCCAAATACAACGTGCAATATCACGCCAATATCACAACGAATGGCTATTTGCTTAATAGTGAGACTTTCGAGGAACTGCTAGAGATGAATGTGAGAAGCTTTCAAATCACATTGGATGGGACTGCGGAAACGCATGACAGTTATCGAGTTGGCCGATTCGGAGAGAAGACATTTGATACGATCTTCTCTAATTTATTGAAGATGAAGCAAAGCGATAGACCATTCAATGTTGTACTGCGTTCCAATATCAATCAAGAAGTGTCGACTGTGATGGATAACTATATTTCGTTAGTCAGCAGTGCATTTGTTGACGATCCCCGTTTCATGCTGCATTTCGTGCCGATACAGAATTTGAAAGGGGAACAGACAGCTGACATCCATTTATGCGATACGAAAATGCTGTTTCCGTTCTATGAGAAAGCGAAAGAAAAAGGATTTAATTTCGATTTCTACAAGCAATACTTGCGCCCAGGAGGTTCTGAATGCTATGCCTCCAGTCCATCCTCATGTGTAATCGGGTCTGACGGGATGATCTACAAATGCACAGTTGCATTCAATAATCCAATGAATCATGTAGGCGATATTCTTGAAAATGGGGATATGGTCATTGATCAAGAGAAATGGAGCTTGTGGGTTACAGGCGGAGTCAATGAGGATACATCTTGTACCAAATGCTTCTTCAGACCATCATGCCAGGGGAATGCATGCCCGCTCGAACGAATTGAGACTGGCGCAACACCATGTCCTCCAGTCAAGAAGAGTATTAAGAAGTACATTACATTAGTAAATGAGGATTATGCTTATGAGCCGAGCGTATAACAAAATCTTAATAGGGATTACAGGTACAATTGGCGCCTTGAACGTACATAACTATATTTTCGCGCTTAAAGGCCGCTTTCAGTGTCAATTGGATATTGTGGTTACCGATAATGCCAAGCAGTTCGTGTCTACGCTTGCACTAGCCAATTTGTGCGATCATGTCTATGATGATCTATTTACGACAAATCTCAAAGCTCCGCATGTCAACGCTGTTCAGGATGCCGACATCTTCCTCATACTTCCCGCATCTGCGGACTTCTTGGCCAAGATGGCGCACGGGATGGCAGACGATCTGTTAAGCTGCTGCGTATTGAACTATACGAACCCGATATACATCGCCCCGAATATGAATAACACCATGTGGAATCAGCCGAGCGTGCAGCGGAACGTGGAAATCCTCAAGACGGATGGACATCTGTTCGTTAATGTACAGGCAGAGGGATATAAAGCTTCAAGCGGAACCTATACCGGTTCAGATGCCGCTCTTCCGCAACCGGAAGAGTTGATTCAGTTGATCTTGCATGAAGAATCCAGAATGAATGAGCCTGCCTATGAATACAACAACTAATCTCCGTAGCAACAGGAACTACATGCTGCTGCTGACCGCCGCAATTCTAGTTAGTCCTGGGTATTATATTTACATTGTTGCTGTCGAATGGCTGACAGTGACCTTATTTGACTCGCGCAGTTATTTGGGTTTGATCCTTTTCTCCTCTTCCGGTGCGAGACTGCTGTTCATGATATACGGCGGAGTAATCGCAGATCGCGTCAATCGAAAGATCATTATCCTCTCATCGCAATGGATGAAGGTGCTCTCGATCGGGGTACTGCTGACGATGTACTGGCTGGATATGATCACCCCGTTATTCCTTATCATCGTCTCCTTCTTGTTCGGTGTGCTGGATGCATTTGCTGGCCCGGCCTATGACTCTGTTATTACGTCAATCATTGATAAGAAGGCTTACCAGAGAGGCAACGCGCTGCTTCGTATGGCTAATCAGTACAGTTTAATCATAGGTCCCTTAATCAGCAGCACGTTTATTATTACAATAGGCTTTTCCGGTGTCTTTCTATTTAGTCTTATTTCTATCATTATTTCGACTACGCTTATATCCTTTATTCGGATTCAATCGCATGATTCAAGTACACCGAGGAAATCAAAGTGGAGGGAATTGACTTCCTCCTTCGAATATATTCGTACACATTGCGCATTACCCACGTTAATGGCAATTGGATTCATCATGAATTTTTTTGTGACTGGTCCAATGGGGGTAATGCTTCCGATTTTGGCTAAGGATATTTTCAAGGGGAACGCAGTTGTGTTAGCCCTGTTAGAGGTCTCGCTGGGAGTCGGATTTATATTGGGATCCATTGTTGTATCGCTGCGAAAGTCTTTCGCAAGACCGGGAATTGTTATTTTATGCTCGTTGTTTCTAATCGTTATTGCTTACACGTCACTCGGATATGTGCATCATTTAGTCGTGTCTATGCTTGTATTGTTCACGATTGGAGTATTGATTCAGGTTATGAATATCCCATTGTTCACGTACATTCATTCAAGCACTCCCCATCATATGATAGGGAAAGTAATGAGTATTTTCATATCGATTGTAACCGGATTAACACCGCTTTCTTACGCATTCGTTGCTTATTTGCTGCATGCTGGGATAGGTATCCAGTTTGTTGTGCGTATTTTTGGGATATTTTTGTTAGTCATTGTATTTGGTGCCATGACGCGGCCAGCATTGCGTCAATTAAGCTATACAGATTCGGAGACAAGCGAGCAGGAACATGTACAACAGCAGACCTTGTCCAATTAGTCAAAAAGAGATGAAGGATTAGACCCGTCCTTGCTGGACGGGTTAATACTTTGTGATTACATGGAAATGAACGTTTTAAACATTGAATAGCGTTTGATTAATCCCCGTTCTGTTATGGAACGCGTATTGTTTATGCTGCGAACATTGCCAATATGCAGGAGCACAGCAGCAGCGGAATCGAATACAAATATAATATTTTGCTTGACCATTGGTTTGTGTGAATCAATTCAGCATATTCATGCAGAGCCATTCTCTTTTTGGGCTGCCCAGACGACGATATGTCACTGGAATCGTAATGAACCGCCTGTTCTTGTTCCTTCTCCTTACGATGGAGGTGATAACTCAATGATTTAAAAAAGCCGATGTTCCGCACGTAAGCAAGCAAGGCGATCAATAGGTAGATAAGACCGATAATGAAGAAGGAATTCGACAGATTTATAAGCAGGGAATTATGACCGTTTAAGATGGAATAACCAACGGCAAATAAGAGGGTTACAACAAGCAGCAGTCGTTTCATGGCGAAAAATCCTTTCCCTTTAAACTCGCTCGTATCTAGATGTGTTGGAGGATTCGGATGTGACGAGTGAGAAGATATTTTGATCTGATGACTAGGAAATATTCGCCATAATCCATCATTAATCCTCCTATTTCTCCATTTATTCCAGTATTCTAAGGAATATTCTGTGATTTAACTGTTGACTATGGGTATTTAGTTTGATAGATTTATAAAAAACTGTACCATAATTTACCTCACAAGTATGCATTAGATCGTTGTCGATTCGTGGTATATACGCATATATAGCAACCGACAAGTAATGATCTTCCTCAATGAATCGGCTCTCAGTCTAATATCAAACCTACAACAATGTGAACGCATCCATCCAATCCAAAGGCACATTATTTCACAAGGTGTCAATTTTGTTGGCATAATCGACCCAACATTCTATTTCCTTTGTTACCCACATATTTTACATAATGAATTGAAAAAAATGAGAAAATCAGGAGGGGATTGTATGAAGCTGCCAAAAAAACCGTTCTTGGTTGTTTTGGCTATCATGATGATGCTTACGTTCGCGGGTTGCACGAGCGGGAGCGGGAATGCCGGACAAGAGAGTCAGGGAAGTAAAGAGAATGAAGGTAAGGTTACGACCGAGCAGAGAGGCGCAGCGAGCGATAAGCCGAAGGTATTACGGCTTTCTACGATGTCTGCGGATACGTTCAATCAGCATACGTACAACAGTGCCGAAACCGCAGATATGATGAAATATATTTACGGGAACTTATTGGAAATCATTTATGACGAGCCTTCAGACAATATAAAATTTGTCGGTAATCATGCGGTTGATCTGCCTACTTCAACAGATAATACAGTATGGACGTTCAAGCTGAAGGATGGATTGAAGTGGACGGACGGCACGCCGATTAATGCGAAAACTTATGAATATTCCTATAAAATGCTGCTTGATCCAAAGCTGGCCAATAAGAACTCTTACATATTATTTGACGATATTCCTATTGTAAACGCTAACAAATATTTTAAGGGCGAAGCAAAATGGGAAGATGTCGGAATTAAGGTCAAAGATGATACTACGCTGGAAATTACGTTAGAATCGAAAATGCCGGAAATTGATATCTACGGCGCCTTTGCGAACGGCGGGGCGACGTCTCCCGTTAACGAAAAGCTCTATGAGGGCGGCATGAAGGCTGATCGAACGGAAACGACTTACGGAACAACGGTAGAACAGGTTCCTTCTTCTGGAACGTATCGATTAACGGAGTGGGTGCGCGACCAGCATCATACGTTTGAAAAGAACCCGGATTCGCCATTAGCGGCAATTTATAAGCCTGACCGCATCGAAACCCGTGTTGTCACGGAAAGCTCAACACGCGTTCAATTGTGGGAAAAAGGGGAAATAGACTTCGTTTCTATTAGCGGCGAACAATTCGATAAATATGGTGAGGATCCTCGGGTCGCCTATACAGAAGCTAATGGAGTATGGGGCTTCTACGTAAACTCGGAATCGGACAGCAACCCGATTTTGAAAAACAACGATTTCCGCAAAGCGCTGTATTATGGGATCGATCGCGATAAAATTGCAAAAGGGATTTTTAAAACGTTCAAACCGGCTCCATATTATATCTCCACGATATGTATCGTAGGAGACTATACAGAGGGCAAGCGTTATCGTGATTCCGAAGAAGCGAAGTTAGCCGTAGTCCCAGGAACGGGCTATGATCCGGATAAGGCGAAGGAGTATTTCGAAAAGGCCTATCAGGCGAACGGCGGCAAAAAAATCACGATTGAAATTACTTACTTCGATGCGCAGGAAGAAATGAAGCGCACAGCCGAAGTAACGCAAGAAGCGTACGAGAACCTGTTCGGCAAGGATAAGCTGACCGTTAAGCTTAGAGGAATGCCACCGAGATCAGCTTACGACGCTTACAAAGAAGGAAAGTACGAATTGGGTATCGGCTCCATGACACAAAACCCGTTCAATCCATGGGGCAGCATGAAGGTATGGACGAAGGACTTCCCGAACCGCAACCATCGCTTTTCCAGCGACGCTTTCGACGCGCTGCAGAAGCGGACTACGACAGGTGATTTGCTTTTGAAGCCAGAGGAACGTTTGAAGGCATTAGGGGAGATGGAGAAGATGATAGCCGATTATGTGCCGCAAATTCCGCTCTTCCAAAACAATAATGCTAGGATCTTCCTAGATCGAGTTCATTTGGCTACAAAAGGGAAGTACTTCCCAGAAGTCGGTTTTGCTATACTTCAAGCTGACATTGTCGACTAATACCAGAACAGAGGAGGCCTTGCGGTTGCGCAAGGTCTCCTACCTTGCGGAAAAGGAGTTCCAGGCTTATGTTACGATACATATCGCAAAGACTCATTGCCATGGCTATTACCCTATTTCTTATCATTAGCCTGCTATTCTTTCTAATTCATGCTATGCCCGGTAGCATCGTAGACGATCCGTTATTGCCTAAGGACATTCGGGAACGGGTGGAAGCCAAATATCATTTGGATAAGCCGCTCATTGTTCAATACGTATATTTCCTGGGGGATTTCCTTACTTTCAATTTCGGAGATTCGCTTAAAGTCCAGCCGAAGGTTCCGGTATTTAATATTATTAAGGAGAAACTTCCGATCACGATCCAGTTAAATATTTTGGCTCTTATTTTTACGCTGCCAATAGGCATTATGTGCGGAATCATAGCGGCATTGAAGAAGAATACGATGACCGACCATGGGATTAACTTAATGGTTGTTCTGTTCATATCCGTTCCTTCCTTTGTATTTGCCGCTCTGCTCCAATATGTGGTGGCTTTTAAGTTGGAGCTGCTGCCGATTCTGCTCTCAACGGATCAAGGGATCACCTGGGATAAGTTCAAATCCATGATCTTGCCGGTACTGGCATTATCGTTTGGAGAGATTGCCGTCATTGCAAGGTATTTGCGTGCCGAATTATGTGAAACAATTAATTCAGATTATATGCTGCTGGCAAGAATGAAGGGTTTATCGCATATGCAGGCTACCGTACGTCACGCGATACGCAACTCGTTCATTCCGCTGTCGAATATTATTATTCCTATGTTTTTCTCCATATTGTCGGGAGCAATCGTAATTGAGAATATTTTCAGCGTGCCAGGTATTGGCTCTTTATCTGTAAATTCCATCAATTCATTGGATCATCCACTGACGATTGCCGTCATGTTTTTCTATTCTTTAATTGCTCTTATCGGTATTCTAGTCGTAGATTTGTCATATGGCATTATTGACCCGCGAATTCGAATGGGAGGGAAGAAGTAATGAAGACGAGCCAGAATACGGAGCACAACAAGGAGCGGAACCCATTCGAATTCGTACAACGGGACAAGCCTATCGCTGATGAAAAATTTGAAGGCAAGGCGATTGGATTTCTACAGGATGCGATGCTGCGATTCCGCCGGAGCAAGGCTTCCACCATCGCGGCAATTGTGATTGGCATTATCGTTCTACTGGCGATCATTGCTCCAATGATCAGCTCTTATTCCTATAGGGAACAACATATTGATTGGAGCTTACTGCCCCCGCGTGTCCCGGTGCTAGAGAAGCTGGGGATATGGGATGGAACGAAAGTCATGGATGTGAAAAAAACAAGCATGGAAGAAAAATATAAAGGCTCGATTGTGAAAGTGTTTAAAGAATACGAGCTTGATTATCGTGGTAATAAAATTCCGATGGTACAGGCAAAAGTAGACGTCTATCAGTTGAAAGGGGCAAAGGACAAATATTTCTGGATGGGTACTGATGCATTAGGGCGCGATCAATGGACACGATTATGGACAGGTACCCGGATATCGCTCTTAATCGGATTTTTAGCCGTCCTCATTAATATGCTGATCGGCATTACATATGGTTCAATCTCCGGATATTATGGCGGAGCGGTCGATATGATCATGCAGCGGATTATTGAGATTTTGAGTGGAATCCCTAGCTTAGTCGTCGTAATTCTGTTTGTTATGCTTATGGGTGCAGGTATAGTGCCGATTATATTAGCGATGGTGATTACAGGCTGGATTGGCATGAGCCGCATGATTCGGGCGCAGTTCTATAAATATAAAGGTCAGGAATATGTATTGGCTTCCCGTACGATGGGGGCGCGTGATCGTCTATTGATTTTCAGACATATTATGCCAAATGCGATCGGCCCGATCATTACACAAGCGACGCTCGCGATTCCAGGTGCTATTTTTACGGAAGCTTTCCTCTCATATTTAGGACTCGGCATCGCTGCTCCTGATCCTTCCATCGGCGTCTTGCTTTCGGAAGGTCAGAAGGTGTTGCTCGAACATCCTCACTTGACGCTATTTCCTGCAATTGTAATTTCGATGTTGATGTTGTCGTTCAATATGTTCGGCAACGGTTTGCGGGATGCATTCGATCCAACTTTGAGAGGCCAAGAATAATAGCGCGGGGGGAGCTAGGATGACGACACATAACGATATGATTCTTCAAGTAAATGATCTGCAAATCTCGTTCAAAACGTTTGCAGGAAAGGTCCAGGCCGTGCGCGGGGTCGATTTTGAATTGCATAAAGGCGAGACGCTGGCAATCGTAGGCGAGTCCGGCTCGGGAAAATCGGTGACGAACAAGGCCATTGTCGGGATATTATCGAAAAATGCCGTTATCGAACGCGGCAGCATTATATATAGAGGACAAGATCTGACGAAGTATACAGAGAAGCAATATACTGAAATCCGGGGCTCTAAAATCGCGATGATCTTTCAGGATCCTCTTTCGTCTCTAAATCCGGTAATGAAGATTGGCAAACAGATTATGGAGGCGCTTCGTTCACAGCAGCTAAGCAAAGCGGATGCCAAAGCCAAGGCGCTGGAACTGATGGAGGCTGTAGGCATTCCGAATGCGGAGAAACGATTCGATCAATATCCGTTCCAGTTCTCCGGCGGAATGCGTCAGCGTATCGTCATTGCTATTGCTCTTGCATGCGATCCGGAGGTACTGATATGTGACGAGCCGACGACGGCGCTTGATGTAACGATTCAGGCGCAAATCCTCGATCTTATTAAGGAAATCCAGAAGGAACGGCAGTTGTCCGTCATATTCATTACGCATGATCTTGGGGTGGTGGCTAACGTCGCGGATCGCGTGGCCGTGATGTATGCGGGCAAAGTCGTCGAGCATGGAACGGTGGACGAGATTTTCTACAATCCGAAGCATCCTTATACTTGGAGCTTGCTTGTGTCCATGCCTGATCTGGGCACGAGCTCATCCGATGAATTGCTAGTCATACCAGGAACGCCTCCCAATATGCTGCATCCGCCCAAAGGAGATGCTTTTGCTCCACGCAACCGATATGCGATGCATATTGACTTCGAGGAAGAGCCGCCGATGTACAGAATAAGCGACACGCATTACGCCGCGACGTGGCTTCTCCATCCGAATGCGCCGAAGGTGGAGCTCCCGGATATATTGAAGAGACGAATTGAGCAGCAAACGGGAAGGCTGGTGCGATAAGGTGACGAATGTAATCACTCGCGATCCGGTGCTGGAAGTTAAGCATTTAAAGCAATATTTCAGCAGCGGCTTTGGTAGAAAAAAAACAGTGGTCAAAGCGGTCGATGACATTAGTTTTACAGTGTATCGCGGCGAAACGTTTGGGCTTGTAGGTGAATCTGGCTGCGGCAAGACGACAACGGGCAGAACGATTATCCGTCTGTATGAGCCTACGGATGGAGAAATTTATTTTAATGGAACACTCATTTCAGGGGCATTGACCAAGGAAATTAAAAAAGAAGTGACGCGCGGCATGCAAATGATCTTTCAGGATCCAATCGCATCACTGAATCCTCGTATGACCGTGAAGGAAATAATTGCGGAGGGCTTGAAAATTAATAAGCTTTGCCGTAGTGAGCAGGAAAGCATGGATATGGTCTATGAAATCTTGGAGACCGTTGGGTTAACCCGGGAACACGCGAGTCGTTATCCGCATGAATTCTCAGGAGGGCAGAGACAGCGGATTGGAATTGCGAGAGCTTTAATTACGAGTCCCGATCTTGTTATTGCGGATGAACCGATATCTGCGCTTGATGTATCGATTCAGGCGCAGGTATTGAATTTGCTCAATCGGCTTCGGAAGAAGCTTGGGCTTACCATTTTGTTTATTGCCCATGACCTGTCTGTCGTTAAATACTTCTCAGATCGGATTGGCGTCATGTATAATGGGAAGATTGTGGAATTAGCCAAGGCTGATGATCTATATCGGCAACCAATTCACCCGTATACGAAATCCCTGCTCTCAGCCATTCCTCATCCAGATCCGCACTACGAGCGGAATCGCCAACGCATATATTATAGTCCGAGTATTCATAACTATGATGTGGAGAGTCCAAGCTTAGTTGAAATAAAGCCGGGGCATTATGTGTTCGCTTCTCCATCTGAAGTCGAGAAGTATAAGCAAGAGATGACTCTATAATCAATAAACGATGCGCATTTTCGCATAGTATGTCCACATCCAGCGTAGAGCATCCGAGTCATTCCGATGTAATTATAAATTTTATTCGCATAAGAAAGCCCGTCCAAGTAAATGGACGGGCTTTCTTATATCGCTGACAACGATTCATATGTACGTCTGGCAACCGAGCGGCTTACCTATTTTTCGGCCTTCGGAAATTCCCGATGACACCAGCAGTCTCCACAATATTTACAAAAGCTTTAGGGTCATTTTCACGAATAACACGTTTTAATTCGGTCAATTCATAACGTGTAGTAACGGTCATCAACATGTCTTTCTCAATATCGGTAAATGCACCTGTGGTTTTTATAACGGTAACTCCATGCGGCAAGACCAGCAGCTTGTTAATAAGTGCTTCCTTGTTCCTCGTAATAATGAACACCGTTACCTTGTAGTGGTTAATATAGATGGTGCCGATTACTTTGCCGGTCGTAAAAATGGAGACCATGGAGTAAAGCGCCAGTTCCCACTCGTTCGATAAATATCCATGGGTTACAATAACAGTCGCGTTCATTCCAACCAGAATGTTCGAGATTGAGAAATCGCGATATCTGGTTACAATTGAACCGATAATGTCAAATCCACCTGATGAGCCGCCTACACGTAGGGATATCCCGCTTCCGATACCTACTAGTGTGCCCCCAAATACAGCAGATAAAAGCGGTTCGTTGGCAACAGCTTTAACTGGGAAGACGGATATGAAGTAAGTTGTCGCGACGACACTTAGTAAACTATATCCAATAAAGCGTTTGCCAAGCACGAACCAGCCCCATATGATTAGCGGTAAATTATAGGCGAAATATAAAATGCTCGGATTCCAATGAGTCAAGTAATTCGTTACGAGCGATAATCCAGATACGCCGCCACTAAGCAGATGGTGGGGCATTAAGAACAAATTAAATGATGCAGCGATGAGCGCTGCCCCGGCAATTAACATGATGAAATCAAAAATTCGTTTCAAGCAATGTCACCTCAAAACGTAGTATTAGTTAGTTCGGATCTGGTATTCTTCAATATTTTTGTGTTATAATATTCTGGATATTCTTGAGTAGGCTTTAGTTACCAACGATGTACATGAATTTGACGCGGAGTTCACGCTACACAATAAGAGTGTCCCTCCGCATTGTATATGAGAAGACGGTTGACTGAAAGTGCCATTCGTCACCATTGTCGCGCTACTTAAGAATACAGATAAGGCTGTGGATTGTCCACAATGAAGGAGTATGAATATTTTGAAGACATTTGCAGAATTTGGCTTGGAGCCGAAAGTGCTTCAAGCGATAACGGAATTAGGGTTCGAAGAATCGACTCCAATCCAAGAGAAAGCGATACCTGTAGCGATGACCGGACGAGACCTTATCGGACAAGCGCAGACGGGTACGGGGAAGACGGCGGCTTTCGGTATCCCGTTGATCTCGAAGATTGACCCAACTGAAGAACGTGTAAAGGCTCTGATTATGACACCAACGCGCGAATTGGCGATCCAAGTTGCTGATGAAATCGGCAAACTGACTCGTTTCAAAGGCGTCCGTTCATTGCCGATTTATGGCGGACAAGATATTGGCCGACAAATTCGTGCTTTGAAAAAGCACCCACAAATTATTATCGGTACACCAGGTCGTTTGCTTGACCACATCAACCGTAAGACAATTCGTCTCGATGATGTTGCAACAGTTGTATTGGACGAAGCAGATGAAATGCTGGATATGGGCTTCATGGAAGATATCACTTCCATCTTGAGCCTTGTACCTGAACAACGCCAGACAATGCTTTTCTCCGCAACGATGCCACCGAACATCCAAAAGCTTGCTAATCAATTCCTTCGCGAGCCAGAACATGTATCGGTTATGCCTAAGCATGTGAGTGCTCCACTCATTGAACAAGCATACATTGAAGTTCCTGAACGTGTGAAGTTTGATGCATTGAGCCGCTTGCTCGATATGGAATCCCCGGAGCTTGCGATTGTATTCGGCCGTACGAAGCGTCGTGTAGACGAATTGTCTGAAGCATTGCAGAAGCGTGGTTATTCAGCAGATGGTTTGCATGGCGATTTATCCCAAAACCAACGTGATACGGTTATGCGCAAGTTCCGTGACGGCAGCATTGATGTTCTCGTTGCGACTGACGTAGCTGCACGTGGTTTGGACGTTTCTGGTGTAACACATGTAATTAACTTTGACTTGCCGCAAGATCCAGAATCTTATGTACACCGTATCGGACGTACGGGCCGTGCTGGTAAAGAAGGCAGCGCATGGTCTTTCGTGACGCCTCGTGAAATTGACCATTTGCACTTCATCGAGCGTGTAACTCGTCATCGCATTCCGCGCAAGCCGATTCCTAGCCTTGCAGAAGCGATAGAAGGGAAGCAGCGCATTGTTGCAGATCGCATTCTTGATGTGCTCAAGGATGGCGAGCTAAATGAATACAAAGGCATTGCTATTGAATTGCTGGAGCAATACGACTCCGTACAATTGTTGTCTGCTGCATTCAAGATGCTGACAGGTGATAAGAAGGAAGTTTCTATCAACTTAACTCCTGAAGATCCAATCCGTGCGAAGCGTCGCAAGCCAGACCTTCGTTCTAGTGGACGCAAGATGTCTGCACCTTACAACCGCAATGGTCGTTCCGGTGGCGGACGTGACTCTCGTGGAGGACGCGATGGTGGACGTGATGGCAACCGTGGCGGGTACAACCGCGACGGACGTGGCGAGCGTTATGGCCGCAGCGATTCCCGCGACCGCAACAACAATGGTGGTGGTGGCGATCGCCGCCCAAGACGTTTTAACAACGACGAGAACCGTAATAAGCGCGACGAGTAGGACGAGGCACATTCGAATGATGAATGTCTTCCGTTGATCATAGAGACCGCCCCAGTTGGAGCGGTCTCTTTTGCATGTCAAGGATGATTAGCGTGAATCCGAATTGCTGCAACAGTTCATTATATAAAAGATCGACTTATAATAACTAACAAAATAAACAAGACAAGAATCACCCCTGTGGAAGTAAAACCAAAACCACAGCCACAGCTTCCTCCAAAACCTAATTGCCCCATACGGGAACCTCCTTTAACACTGCGATGTTTGGTGTTTTCACTTAATATCCTATGCGGAATCCCTTTTCTCGCTGTAGACACGAACCTAATTGGATGCAAAATAGGCACTGGCACTAAGGTAGCAATTTGTATTATAGTAGTAGAGACAGGATGATGAGGGGGAATGACCTTTGGAATTTCGAGGGATTATGGGCGGCTTTTACCGCATTTCAGAATGGATCATGCGTTTTTCGGTCACGAACATATTGTGGCTTATCTGTTCGTCACCTTTTTTTATTTTTTTATTCATGAAGCTGATGGTTGATCAGCAGAACTTTATCAATGAATCCATTACGATGAATTGGGCGATGGGACTTGTGGCACCGTTTACATTGTTCCCAGCGACAGCTGCGATGTTCTCCGTTGCGCGGAAGTGGATCATGGGGGACACGGACGTAAAGCTCCTGCGTACCTTCTTCAAATCATACAAAGATAATTATAAGCAGGCGATGGTAGGCGGTATCTTCTACACGCTGCTGTTCGTTATTATGTATATCGACTATTACGTGTATATGACTGAGTTGAAGTCTATGCAGTTTATCGGGTATGCAATGCTAGGTTTGCTGATATTGCTGTTCGTTTCACTGTTTAACTTCTTCTCGATGGTTGCACATTTACAAGCAAAAACAACACATATTATGAAGAACAGTGTGCTGTTAACGATTTTCACTCCTGTTAGCAGTATCGTAACGATTGTATTGAGCTGCATCATTTTATACTTTAGCTTGACGAAATGGCCAGTTCTATTGTTCTTCTTCACAGGTTCACTTATTGCATACTTATCTTACTTTAACTTCAATAACGCCTTCACGAAGATTCAGGACAAGTACCAGCGCATGGTGGCTGCTCAGGAAGGTGAAGGTGAAGAAGCGGCTGATACAGAGAACGGCGAGACATCAGAGGCTGCGCAATTGGATGGAGAACAAGCGGGGAACACGACTAACAAGCAGTAAGAGAACTAGGACTTGCATTGCTTTGAAGAAATGTGATATGATGTTGATCCTAACGGATGAACTAGAATGTTTGGGTAGCTTTTTAAGAGCTTATCCGCTACTGAGTGGTAAGAAATACGCAAGGCGCAAGGTTTACAATACGTGAACAACACAGTATAATAAACAATACATCCTGCGATGTACGTGTAGGCTTACGTTGTTTTGAACCAATGTTTGTTTCTAGGGAGTTCAACATCTAAGTATCGCTGGCAAGCCCTCTCCGAAGGGAAGTCAAACGTACTTATGCGAGCACCCACCTGCGAGAGCGGGTTCAGAAGCATAGGAGCTGAACGGCATAGGCGGGTTTTCTTTCTAACGAATCACCTTCTTTCGTGAATGACTTCATGGGAGGAGGTGTTTTCTTTTTCTATGTAAATCCTCTTTCGTATCCTTACGAACAATGTTACACTATAGATAAGTGAGCATCGGCTGTCTAGAAAAAGGAGGAACACACTCTTGTCACTCAAACGTGTACTGGTCGGTATCGTTCGCAGTTTTGAATCGAGCGGCGATCGTGCAAAGGACCCTAAATTGAAAACGCATTATTATCAAATGTCCCGAGAGAAAGCTTGGGGAGAAGTTACATCCACGCTAAAGAAAATTCAAGGGTACAAAGTGTTGCATGAGGTGTCTTCTGTAGGCGAGATTACGCTAGAGAAGAGAACAATGACGGGGCGGACGATGGATATAACCGTATCTGTCATTAACGTAGGGCCAAACAAGACCGCAATAGATATCTATTCCGCGTCTCGCGGTGGACTTGGTGATTTTGGAGCTAACTATCGTGTTATTCTTGATTTGTATGCCATATTGGACAAGAAGTTGGCATCTTACAAAATGAATAGCTAATGAGCGGAAGTGAAGGTAGTAGCGGGCGCCGTAGGGCGATATATGAATACTCGTTGATAGGATCATGAAGCGAGAGAGGAGCCTTCACTCTTCTCTCGCTTTTACTCTAGTTGATTTGTGTCGCGGTGTTACAGAAGCGCTTGGACAGCAGCCAATGCTTGCTCATAACTAGGGTGCTCTGTCATCTCGCTAACATATTCAACATAACGGATCGTATTATCGGCATCCACTACGAAGATGGAGCGCATATCTAGGTGTAATTCCTTAATCAGCACACCGTAAGATTTGCCGAAGTTGTTGTCCTTGTAGTCAGACAGCATGACTACATTGTCCACACCGGCAGCTCCACACCAGCGAGCTTGTGCCATTGGGAGGTCAACACTCACGGTAATAATTGCGGCTTTGTCGCCAAGCTTGGAAGCTTCCTCGTTAAAGCGGCGCGTCTGCGCATCGCATACACCTGTATCGATGGATGGGATTACACTGATCAATTTTACTTTACCAGCGAATTGTTCAAGCCCAACTACATCAACAAGCGATTTATTCAATTGGAATTCAGGCGCTTTATCGCCTACTTTAAGTTCAGGGCCGATCAATGTGATAGGATTTCCTTTTAATGTTGCCACACCTGTACGTTCTGCGGACATGGTTGGTAGCCTCCTTCTTACATATCATGCACATAATTGGTAAACCTATTGTCCATTATACGGTTTGCACATAAGGTTGTCCAATGTCGCTTCGTGATGAATTCGCTACACGATTGAGAATGATTCCGAGTAGCCGATTACATGGTTGGGGTAAGTACGCCTATGAATGTGAACTGGCAGGTGAAAGTGAGGAGAGACTCGATGATTTTTATTCGGTACGAGAATTGGCGCACCTATGTCAAAAGCTACCCGATTACAACGCTGCTTATCATCGCCAATATCGTGATGTTTATCGTGCTGATGGCTAGTGGTGGTACAAATGGTGAAAATCTATTTCGACATGGGGCAATCTGGAAGGTAGAGCCGTTCAATAAGGAAACATGGCGCATTGCCGCTGCCATGTTCCTGCATGGTGGGTTTGAGCATTTGCTGTTTAATATGTTCGCCTTATTTGTCTTTGCACCGCCGCTCGAACAGATGATGGGATCGTTCAAGTATGCCGTCCTGTATGTCATAAGTGGATTGCTAGGAAATGCGACTGCACTGTGGCTATCGGAATGGGGGACACTTGCGGTTGGAGCATCAGGTGCAATATACGGCATTTACGGAGCCTATTTGTTTATTGCCCTGTTCCGGCGTCAGACACTTGATGAGGCATCCCGTCGAACATTGCTTATAATATTAGGGATTGGTATTGTTCAATCCTTTGTCATTCAAGGCATCAGCTGGAGTGCCCATTTGGGTGGCTTAGCCGCTGGATTTGTCGTGTATGGTGTATTAAGGCTTATCCGGTGAGCAGAGCTTGCATATCATACAGTTCTTGTCTAGAGGGTAGTGATGCACTCCTCTTGAATTGCAGGTAGAAAATGAAATTGATGAAATAGCATAATTGACAGAACGGAGCGAGAAGTCGTGGAACTTAGGCAATTGCACTACTTTGTGAAAGTGGCGCAAAAAGAGCATGTCACGCAAGCTGCTGAAGAACTGCATGTGGCGCAATCCGCCGTCAGCCGGCAAATCCATCAACTAGAGGAAGAACTAGGCGTTAAGTTGTTCCTTCAGAAGGGACGGAACCTTCAGTTAACACCTGTTGGTCAATTGTTCTGCAAGCGGGCGGAGGAAATCTTGAAGGATCTTGAGCGATCGATTCAAGAAGTGCAAGAGTTTATGGATCCAGAGTTGGGGGAAGTTCGGATTGGGTTCCCCCATAGTCTAGGTGTGCATCTCATTCCTAGCATCGTAGCAGAATTCCGCAAGCGTCATCCGAATGTAAAGTTTCGTTTCAAGCAAGGCATGTATCCGTCACTAATCCGGGATATCGTATCCGGCGAAGTGGATCTCGCGTTCATTTCTCCTTTCCCGAAGGAGTGTGAGCATGTAACCGGAGAGATTGTGTTGACCGAGGAATTGTTTGCAATCTTGCCGCCAAATCACCCGTTGTCGAATGAACAAGAAATCACATTGACGCAGCTGAAAGAAGATACTTTTGTTCTGTTTAGTCCAGGGTATTCCCTACGTCCCATTGTATGGGATGCTTGCATCGAAGCGGGCTTTACGCCGCGTATTGGCTTCGAAGGTGAGGAGACTGAAACCATAAGGGGACTTGTCGCTGCTGGTATGGGAGTGAGTTTATTGCCGGACATGGCGCTTCAACATACTTCTGAGCTTCAGCCTGCCAGAGTTCGGGTTGTAAAGCCGGAAGTAACGAGAACAATAGGCATCATACGCCGATCAGGGGAGAAATTGCCTCTTGTCGCGCATACATTCCATGCCTTTTTACTTCAATATTTTGCTCAGCACGACTTACAGCAACTAGCTAAAACAGCGGCGGCTTCATCTTCTGCTAGCTCATCATAAATAGGCTTGTCATGATACAGAAGAGCCCCATTCCATGCGTATCCGCATAGGAATGGGGCTCTTCGATTCTTGGATCAATGGCTCACGTTCGAGATTAGTCGTTGCGATTTGTAAAGATCATAATGTACTTCAATAGTTCCAGTACAGAAATGGCAGCTGCTGCAACGTAGGTTAATGCCGCTGCGTTAAGAACCTTCGCTACGCCACGCTCTTCTTCGTTCGTTACGAATCCTTCAGCGATCATCAGATCGCGTGCACGTCTGCTTGCATCGAACTCAACTGGCAAGGTAACAAGCTGGAACAATACCGCTGCAGAGAAGAAAATAATCCCTAACAGAATCAAATTGCTCCATTGGAAGAGGAAGCCTGCGATCAACATGAAAGGCGCAATACCAGATGAGAAATTAACTAATGGGAACATGCGATGGCGCAGAACAAGCATCGGATAGGACTGCTGGTGCTGAATCGCATGGCCGATTTCATGGCATGCTACTGAGATTGCAGAGATTGAGTTCTCATAATATACGGGTTCGGACAAACGTACAACACGGTTAATCGGGTCGTAATGGTCAGTAAGCGCACCTTGAATCGGCTCGATTGGAACATCATGCAGGCCATTCGCGTCCAGCATGCGGCGCGCTGCCTCGTAACCAGTTAGACCACTCATTGCTCTTACTTGAGCAAAGCGTTGAAAGGTTCCTTTAACGCGGAACTGCGCCCAAATTGAGAGCCCAAAAGCGATTAGAATCAAGAAATCCATCGGGTGAAAAAATAGCATGTACAAACCTCCTAAACATCAAGAGTACGGTCAAGCAGCAATCTAACTTACATCATAAAGTGATTGTTGCCCTTATCGATCAATGTGAGCAGTACCTCTACACAAGCCGCGCTTTGAGCTGCGAGACGATTGAACAATGACTGCGCTTGTGTTGGTTTGAGCTTATCCAGCATTGGGCTGAGCTCTTTTGCTTCACGTTCGAGCTTTTGCAAATGGATTTGCAATTCGGTAAGTCGTTCTTCCAATTCACGTTCTGCAGTCACGCTGTTCAATTGCGAGAAGTAAAGCTTGATTTCATCGAGACTATACTTTTCTTGTTTTAATTGATTAATACGTTCGATTCGTTCAATCGTTTCATGACTGTACAGACGATAGTTTGTATTTGTGCGCTTCACCGGTTCAATCAGGCCTATCGTCGTGTAATAGTCAATCGTTCGTTGACTTACATTCGCGGCGCGTGCCAGCTCTCCGATTCGTATTAACTTGTTAGTAGCCCCCATCGTCATCACCTCACTTATTCATTCTATGATACAAGATTGCAAACCATACAGTCAAACGTTATGGTTCTAAAATTTCTGTTTGAACATGGCATTAATATGACAATTTACATTCTTTCCTGAAGCAGGGTTCAACTTAGCGAGAAATGGCAGAAAGGAGCGGCCATAGAATGGTGTCCGCTCCGAGACTTCGCTTATCTTATTTAGGGGATGATGGGAATGATCATTGAACCTTCGCATCCGGCTTAATAAAGAGACAGACGAGTACAAGGGCAATGATGGATAGAGCTGTCACCGAGATAAAAATGATCTGAAGTGACTTGCTCATCATCCAAGTGAACAGGGGAGGACCCAGGGCTACGCCGAAAAATCGCAGGCTGCTGTATAGCGATGTAATCATGCCGCGCTCAGCCTTCTCCACGCTGCCCGTAATCATCGTATTGAGACAAGGCAGCAGCATGCCAGTACCTATACTACTTATTGTAATTAACGCAATGAACCAATAGACCTGCTTATGGAACATAATGGTGAGTCCCAATGACAGAGACATAAGAACAAGCCCGATGATCATCATTCGCCGGATAAGTATGCCGTTCTTCTTGATTACGCTGCCTGTGATAAATGCAGTCGTTACGATGCCAAGCAAAGGGATTGCCAGTACAAGACCCTTCACAACGCCTTGGATGGAATACGGCTTTTCCTCTAATATATCGGATAGATAAATCAAAATGCCAAACAAAATGAATAAGGCGAGCGACCCTGCAAAAAATGCGGGGATGAGCCATCGTCCCATTTTCTTAAATATGGAGCCGACATTATGCAAATAAGTTTTGAGTGGGGTTGGCTCCTTTTGGCGTTTGGGCTCTTTAATGAGCCAGATAATGGCCACAAGCGAGAGCGCGCAAAAACATGGGAATGCAAAAAAAGGAGCGGTCCATGTCCAGAGAGCAAGCGCAGCGCCAAGAATCGGACTAATAACTTTGCCAGCTCCGTTCGATGCTTCAATTAAGCCCATGGCTTTGCTCTCTTCGGCATCCTTATACAAATCCCCTACGAGGGCCATGGCGATAGGTGCAGTTCCTGCTGCACCCAAGCCTTGAACTGCTCGTGAACTAATGAGCAGTGGATAGGAGTTCCACAACGCGCCAAGGCCGGTGAACACCCCGGCAATCCCATAGATGAGAAGACCAGGTATGATAATCTTCTTGCGGCCATAGCGATCGGATAAGTATCCAGCGACCGGGATAATAATGGCGGCAGACAGTGAGAACAAGGTGATGATGAAGCTTGTCTGCAGGGAAGTTAATCCGAGATTGCGCTTCACCTCGGGCAGAATGGGCACGAGCATGGAATTGCCCAATACCATAACAAGCGGGACAGTTGCTAACGCTGCATATTCAATCCATAATGGCCTTGATTGTTGAGATGCCATATATCATCTTTCCTTCGCGAGTAGTCATATTTCAATTATTCGTTACTGTGCCCGCATAATTAGGTTGGCATACGTAAGTTTGCTCAGAAAGCTATTGTGGGGAATCGTATTTTTGCTGGAAAAAGGGTACAATATGAACACGGAACAAGACGCGAACAAGGAGAATCAAGAATGAAAAAAAGTCTAATATTGCTTGTAGTGAGTGTTGCGCTCATTGGAATCGCGATATGGAACAATTACGATAAGTCAGACACTACCGCTTCCATGAATGACACACCGACTAAGATTGGCGGACAAGTAGGGCAGTTAGCACCGTCCATATCACTGGATGTGCTTGGCGGTCAGAATCCGATTACAGTTGGTGGCAAGCAGGATAAGCCGATTTTTGTAAACTTCTGGGCTTCATGGTGCGATCCATGCAAGGCAGAGGCACCTGATTTAGTGAAGCTGCATGATAAATACAAGGATAAGCTGTTGATGGTATCGATCAATGTGACCGCTCATGATACGGAGGAAGGAGCCAAAGAATTCGTGTCTGCCTTTGGATTCACGAATCCAGTGCTCTTGGATACCGCGGGGAAAGCTTTCAAGGCGTATAACGGAATTGGATTTCCTACCAATGTATTGCTGGATAAGAATGGGGTAATCCGGCAGCGTTACGATGGCATAAGACCTCCAGCTGAATTAGAAAAAGCGATTCAACAAGTCATAGAGGAATAGAAAAACGAAAAATGAAAACAGCCGTAACCTCTTCGTTAAAGTGGTTATGGCTGTTTTCGTATTCCGGATATATCGCATTTTATTAGTGATTGACGAGTCCGACTTGTTCTTTTCGTTCAGCGGATGTAGCGACTTTCTCTTGACCGATGAGTGCATAACGAATACTGTCAATAAGTGCTTCCCAGCTCGCTTCGATGACGTTGCTGGAGACGCCAACCGTACTCCACGTATTGCGCGAGTCTGTTGATTCGATAAGCACGCGTACCTTGGCAGCCGTCGTATTATTCTCATCGAGCACCCTTACCTTGTAATCGGTGAGGTGCATGTCGGCGATGGAAGGGTAGTGACGGCTCAGTGCTTTGCGCAATGCGCTGTCGAGAGCGTTCACAGGACCGTTGCCTTCTGCAGCCATGTAGATCGACTCGTCATCAATTTGCAGCTTCACAATCGCTTCCGATACAACGGAGCGTAATGAAGATTTTTCAACTAGTATTTTGAAAGATTCGAATGTAAATGGATCTTCGGCTTGACCTGTAGCCTGGCGCAACAACAGCTCCAACGAAGCGTCAGCACCTTCGAATTGATATCCCTGATGCTCAAGCTCCTTGATTTTCTCCATAATGGCCCTCGTTTCAGGCTTCGTAGGGTCAAGCTCATAGCCCAATTGTTGTGCTTTGGATAGTACATTGCTCTGCCCTGCTAGTTCTGAGACGAGAATTCGCTGCTTGTTGCCAACCAGCTCAGGCACGATATGCTCGTAGGTACGGGCATCCTTCATAATCGCGGACACGTGGATTCCACCCTTGTGGGCGAAGGCTGCATTGCCGACATAAGGCTGATTCACAGGCATCGTGACGTTGGCAATTTCGCTGATATAGCGTGCAGCAGGTGTCAACGATTGTAGTTGCTCTGCGTCAATACAAGAATAGCCCATCTTCAATTGAAGTGTTGGGATGATCGAGCACAAATTGGCATTGCCGCATCTCTCGCCATATCCGTTAATGGTGCCCTGCACTTGGGTAACACCCGCCTCTACCGCAGCAAGTGTGTTCGCTACAGCAAGCTCACAATCATTATGAGTATGAATGCCGAGCTTCACTTGGACGTGATTGTGTACGTCACGAATAATACTGCCGATCTCGCCAGGAAGCGTTCCGCCATTCGTATCGCACATAACGACCCAATCAACTCCGGCTTCTTGCGCCTTGCGTAGTACAGCAAGCGCATATTCTGTATTGTTCTTGTATCCGTCGAAGAAGTGCTCAGCATCCAACATGACTTCAAGCCCTGCTCGCTTCAGATAGGCGATGGAATCATAGATCATAGCTAGGTTCTCATCCAGCGTAGTTTGCAGCGCAGTGTGTACGTGGAAGTCCCATGACTTCCCGACAAGCGTTGCGGCAGGAACGTTCGCTTCGATTATCCGATTAAGGTTCGAATCCTGTTCGGCCATTGAGTCTTTGCGGCGAGTGCTGCCGAATGCTGTTAGCTTCGCATTCCATGAATATGCCGCTACTCGTTTGAAAAATTCTATATCCTTGCCATTGCTGCCTGGAATGCCGCCTTCAATGTATGTGACGCCAAGCGCATCAAGTTTGCGCGCGATCTTGATCTTATCGTCTGCAGACAAGCTAATCCCTTCGCCTTGGGTGCCGTCGCGAAGTGTAGTGTCAAAAATAGAAATGACTTTCGACATTCTCGGAACCTCCTTCAGTTTTGCAAGGATGAATATGGAAATAACTATTTCCCTATTATAGCACTGCTTTTTTGCTTGTATAGACGTATTTTCATAAATGAATCACTGTTTTTTTTCCAACGGGAGTCTTGAATGAGGCTTGCAACCGATCAGAGATATCGGTAAGCTTAAGAATTAGGAAGAACAATTGTTCGAATAGATGAATTGATCGATTAACGAATCTGTATATATTTTACAATTAAATTATGGATGAGAGGTATCATTAATATGTTAGGAAGGAGGACAGTGTATGAACGAGAACGAAACCTCGCGTGATAACATACAACAATATTATCCGACCAAGGGTCGCGTCATTCTGCATCTCGATATGAATGCCTTCTATTGCTCTGTACATGCCGCAGAGGAGCCGGAGAAGTATCTGGGGAAGCCAACAGCAGTTGCAGGAAGTATGGAATTGCGCAAGGGGATCATTGTTACTTGTTCTTATGCAGCCCGTAAGCTTGGTATTCGAACAGGAATGCATGTAAAGCAGGCGATGCGGCTATGTCCTCACTTGATTGTCATTCGTCCAGATTTTTATTTATATCGGAAGTACTCGAGAGCCTTTATAGACATTGCACGCAGCTATACCCCACTGGTGGAAGTGGTATCGATTGATGAGTGTTATATGGATATTACTGGATCCAAAATATTCGGAACACCGCTCGATATCGCGAATGAACTTCAGACACGAATCCGGGAAGAATTAAGTTTGCCTTGCTCTATAGGTGTCGCGCCTAATAAGCTGCTGGCGAAGATGGCCTCTGATATGAAGAAGCCAAACGGCATAACGATCCTTCGAATCCGAGATGTACCTCAGCAATTGTGGCACAGGCCATGCGGGGAGTTGTTCGGCATTGGGCGGAAGACTGCAGATAAGCTGTCACGGGCAGGAATACGAACCATCGGAGAGCTTGCCCATGCTGATGAGGGGAGACTTGTTTCTTTATTTGGCATACAGGGACATTGGATGAAGCAGGCGGCACATGGTTTGGATGACGGGCAGGTGAAGGCGGAACGCGAACAGAGCAAATCGATCGGTCATACGACCACTTTGCCTAGGGATGTGGAATCGAAGGAAGAAGTAAGAAGGGTTCTGCTGAACTTGGCTGATCAAGTTGCTCGTCGGATCAGGAAGCAGAAGTTGATGGCGCAAACGGTGCAGCTTACGATTCGTAATCCGGAAATGAAGACGATTACGAGGTCGAGCACGCTTCAAGGGCCGACAGATGATGCGGACATCTTGTTGGATGAAGCATGGAAGCTCTATGAACGACATTGGACTTCAGGCAGCCCTATTCGACTGCTGGGGATTACGGGTCAAAATCTAGTACCGAAGCAAGAGGCAGCCGTTCAGTTGGATCTGTTCGACTTCGAGCGGCAGCCGAAGCGGGAGCAATTGATAGAGACGATGGATCGGATTCGAGATAAATATGGAGAGAATGCGATTGTTACGTTAGGAATGATAGGGGATGATCCATCCTCATTGCTTCGCAACCATCGTGTACGAGGGACTTCACTCCAGACGGATACGCTGCATGAATCAGGCGACGAATAATAATTTCCAAATCATTTAAAAAAGTTGGAAATCGTTTGAATTCCAAGCTTGTTTGTATTATATTGATAACGGAGGAACCAAGAAGATCTGTAACATTACAGGAGGGAACTAACCAATGGCAAAATATACTTGGGTTGATAAAGACACATGCATCGCTTGTGGCGCATGTGGAGCTACTGCACCTGACATTTACGACTACGACGATGAAGGTATCGCAGAAGTTATTTATGAAGGTGATAACAACCAAGGGGTAACCGCTATCCCTGACGATCTGTTCGACGATCTGCAAGATGCTGCAGATGGCTGCCCAACAGATTCTATTAAGATTGCGGACGCACCATTTAACTAACCTACTGCAAGCTGTATACTCACATAGAGAGAGAATACCTACACGATCCCCGCGCCTCCCGCGGGGATTTTATTATATCTGCTCACCCCATCTAATTACTGCGTCAAAGCAAAAATTCGCAAAATTCGACAAAATTCAACTTGAAATTGCCCATATCATCGTATACGCTCATACAATATGATAGATTAAATATAGCAGAGTATATCAAACTGTAATTCTCAATATATGGGTTCATGCCTTCAAATGAAGCAGGTGATATCGAAATGAAAAAATTTGCCGTCCCGTCATTGGTTGTTATGATACTGACGATGGTTACGGTATATGGGTACAGTAATGGGACAGGCGGCGTGTTTCATATGGCAGAGCAGGCATTTCGTGATGCCTTGCGTACGAAGAGTATTGAAGAACGCCAACCAGATGATCGAATTAAGATGATTACGATTGATGAGCCTTCCTTGGCACAGATGGGCTCTTTCCCATGGCCACGATCCCATTATGCTGAATTAAGCGCGAAGTTGATGAAGGCTGGAGCTAGGGCGGTCATCATCGATATACTTATGCTAGATCCTTCCCAGAATGAGAGGGACGACCGAACCTTATCTGAGCAATTGAATACATATCCAACCATTTATTTGCCCGTGCAAGTATCCCTTCTTCCCTTACAGGAACATGCGGATTCTCTCCGGGCGGAAAGTGTGGAACGGCCTCCATCCTCCATTCAAATTGGTGAAAGTCAGCTTGGACATGTGAATGTACTGCCTGATGGAGATGGTGTTATCCGCAAAATCTGTCTTGGCATTCCGGATGAGCGGGGAAGTATGATTCCCTCGATTGATATTTTAGCGGCGAATCAGCTGCTGCCGGAAAATGAACAGATTTCATGGGATGAGACAAGTGGAACATGGTATAGAGGAGCAAAGCGAATTCCAACTGATGATCGTGGGCAAGCTGCTTTTGATTATTTCTCTTCTATATATGGAAGCAGTGAGGAGGACGTGGACGGATATGACCGTCAGTCATTCGCTGATGTATGGAATGGCACGGTTGATCCTTCTTATTATAAGGATTCTGTCGTGCTGATAGGTCCATATGCTGCGTCTTTGAGCGACCGGCATATGACACCGCTTAGTCGATCCATGACATTGTATGGTGTTGAGATTCACGCGAATATGGTTCAATCCCTGGTAGAAGGCCGCTTCTATAAGGAAGCGCCAATCGCATGGAACGTTCTTGCCTTGTTCATTGGCATTGGTGCCGTAGTCTGGAGTGCATCGCGAATTCGGGGAATTCGAGGGGCAGCAGCTACTATAGGCATCGTCTTGCTATTTACGCTCATATGGATTGGGATTTACGAGAGCGGCTCTGTCTTCATTCCTTACTTTACCGAATTGTGTGGAATGGGGGCTTCTTATATTCTCATTGTCGCTTACCGTGGTCGGGAGGAACGGAGAGCAAGACAGCATGTTGAAGATCTATTCGGCAGATATGTATCACCCTCCGTAGTAACGAAGCTGTTGGAATCACATGAGCCTGTTAAGGCAGGTGGGGTACGCACGGATATTACAGTGATGTTCATTGATGTTAGAGGATTTACCCCATTGTCAGAACGATTGGCACCAGAGTCAACGCTTCAGCTCTTGAATCAATATTTGCATCTGTGCGCTGACACGATATTTAAGCACAATGGGACATTAGATAAATTTATGGGTGATGGCGTTATGGCGATCTTCGGAGCTCCATATCACCTTGATAATCATGCGGATCATGCAGTGCGTGCCGCATTAGAGCTTCAGCGCTGTGCTGAGGAATTGCGTGCACGGCTAGCGGAAGGTATTGAGCTTAGTGATCGATTTGGGATCGGCATTGGCATTCAGAGTGGGGAAGCGATTGTGGGCAATGTTGGTTCAGAGAAGCTACGCTTGGACTACACGGCGATTGGAGATAGCGTCAATGTGGCTTCACGCTTAGAATCAAGGGCTTTACCAGGGCAAATCGTGGTTGGGGAAGGTACGTACGTGCGAATATGCAATCGCTTCGACCTGGCAAAGATTGGACCCCTCCAATTAAAGGGGAAGTCCGAAGAAGTAATGGCATATGAAGTGTTATCAGAACGAGAATGAGTCAGAACGAAGGGGACCCGTCAGTATGTTCATGCTGACGTTGTCTGACACCTGAATTATATGTGATGTAAGGAGAGCATGGAGGAATGCAAATGAATCGCTTGTTGCAAAGCAGCCTCGCCTGTATGGTTGTATTTTTCACTCTATTTGGAACTGGATCATGGGGAACCGTGTACGGTGCAGAGGCTCCTGCCAAAGCTGTACGAGTAGGTGTTGTGAAGGAATGGAAGGGCAGTGTATACGTAACGAAGGCAGGAGGGGACAAGGCGATCCAAGTGTTCAAGAAGATGAGCATTAATCAAGGTGATCGTCTTCTCACGGGAGATAAATCACGCATTGTTATTCAATTGGCCGGTGGGGATAAAGATGATGAGCTGACCATCGGGGCGAGTGCAGATGTTAGTTTTACAGAACTAAAAAAGGACGGCGGTGTAAAAACACGCATCGGTGTATGGGCTGGCTCTGTATTTGCCAAGGTAAAGTCGATTGCGGGAATCGATGATCGGTTCGTCCTTGAGACGCCGACGACTGTTATGGCGGTGCGCGGAACACAATTTGGGGTTAAAGTGCATCCGTTCAATGGACTGACCCAGTTGTATGTTACAGCCGGTACGGTACGTACCGAGTACCCAATCAAGATAAGCAGCGATGCTGGTTCTCTTAACAATCGGCAAGGGGCGAAGCTGGATTCAACATTCGGCAGAAGCAAGGTCGTAACGATAGGCCATCATGATGTATTTCCGGCACAGACTGCGGCGTTCTCGGAATCTGAGCAGGGCATTGGAATGAAATATGGATATGCGGATGCGATAACATTGCTGGATCAATGGGACATGGCCATTGTTCAGGCGATGATTGCGGGTGCGTCAGATGCAGAAGATGAGAATAAAGCGATGAGGACTCATTGGTTAGCGGAAAAGTGTGAAGCAGTACAAAAGCAGTTGCGCTCTTGTGATGCACTTCGATCGTATGGCTTGCTGCAGGGCAAATACGGTGGGATTCTGCCGATTGGATCCATTCAGATGATCGGTGATATTTTGAACAGCGGCAAGAGTGAATCGATTCTGTTTGAGACTCGAGCAGCCCATAATGTGAGTGATTTTATTGCATATGTGGTCCGTACTGCGGTTGAACATGGCAAGCTGACCGAACAGGAGGCAAATCGGACTGGACTGCCATGGAAAACAGCCAAGCTCATGTTGACAAAGGAGGAAGGTCAGCAGCAGTCTCTTATACGTAAGCATGTTGAAGAACAGGTTAAGCTGGGAGTGCTCCAAGACAATGTGTCTCTTCCTAAGGAAGGAAGCAATCACTCGCTTGAAGAGCAGCGGATGGCTGCGGAGTTTGAAGAGCTGGCCAAAATAGAAAAGAACTACGAGGACTCTCTTGGTTCGGAGCATGCAAAACAGCAATTTAAAGAAAATCTGAAAAATGCCCGCTTGGAAGTATGCCAGAATGCGTACGAAAACCGAGTTTGCCAGGAAGCGGACAAAAATAAAGGCGATACCCAGGGTGGAAAAATGAATCCTAATCCGAATACGCCAGATCCAAGTAAGCCGGACCCAACCAAACCAGATCCGAAGCCAGATCCAAAACCGGATCCGAAGCCAGACCCAGGCCCAGATCCAAAACCAGATCCAAAACCAGATCCAAAACCAGATCCAAAACCAGATCCAAAACCACAGGAGCATGTTCTCGAACTGGCTGCCAATGTAGATCAAGTCAAGCCAAATGAGGATTTCGTTGTGTCGGCAGTACTGAAGCGACTTACATCACCGATTCCAGCGGCAACACTGCAATTTACAATCAAGGTAGCTGGAGCTGAGATAGACAAAGCTCAATTGCTGAGTCAACCGGATACATATCGTGATGGCGGGGGCAAATTTCGAATTGCACACCTCCCTGGAGATTATCAGTCGAGCAATAGTGTGGATTCGGTAGTGACGGCAGGCAACCTCATTACGTACCGTATTATGATGACTAAAACTGGACATGTGACGCTAAGCAGTGACGACACGCTCATTAAGCTGCCTTATAAAAAGGATGGCAGCAAAGACCCAGTTACATTGGAACTATCCAATGTTCGTTTCTATGATGAGAAAGGTGCGCTGCTGCAAGTCAATAAAATGGAGAAACCACTTGAGATTAAGGTTACTCCGTAAAGATTGAAGGAGATAGTGGAGATGAAAGTAGGACTAGTAACGGGGAAATTCCGCCTTGCCGTCACCTTTATGCTGATAGCGAGTACTGCATCGGTGGCATCATCTGCCGAGGTTTATGCAGCAGCCTCATCGTTGAACAAGAATTCTGATCAGACGCAAGCATTTGAACGCTTTACTTCCCCAGCGATCGAGATGGGCGCATGGAAGACTGCATCACATTGGTACGAAACGGTTTACTTATCAGGCAGCGCGCTGGCCAAAAAACAAGAAGAGAGCCTGCAATTCCCTTCTGGAATTGTATCCGAAGGGAAATCGGTTGTTGTTGCAGACACACGCAATCAGGTCATCCGACGACTGGACGTAAATGGGCGGATATTGGCGACAATAGGCATGAGGAATACGAAGGGATGGAAAGACGGGAACGATGTTCAAGCTCAATTCGATCAGCCGATTGGAATGGCAGCGGATAAGAAGGGGAATCTGTACGTAGCTGATGCAGGCAATCATATTATTCGTAAAATTGATCGAAATGGGAATGTATCAACTGTAGCCGGCGATGGCATTCCTGGATGGAAGGATGGCGAAGCGGGGCAGGCGCGCTTTTATTCGCCGCGTGCAATTGCAGTAGCGGATGACGGGTCTATCTATGTGGCTGATGCATTAAATCATGTCATTCGACGGATTGATGCCAATGGTACGGTCACGACATTGACGGCCCGTTCTTCTCGAATCGTCGAATATTCCCCCGGAGCTGTAACTGGAGCTGGAGATTATAAGGATGGCAAGCTCGCTGAGGCAAAGTTCAATGAACCAAGTGGGATTGCAATGATGCGTGATGGCAAGTTAGCCGTTGCGGATACTGGAAATCAGCGTATTCGTGTGATTGATTTGAAGCAGGGGAATGTATCCACCATTGCTGGGAGCAGCTCAACTGCAGCTTATACAGCACCGAACGTCCAGCAAGTGTTGTATGCATCTGGTGGATATCGCGACGGCGCTGCTACAGGATCGTTATTCAACAATCCTTCAGGAATTGCAATTACGGAGGAAAATGGGATTGTAGTCGCTGATAGATGGAACCATGTTGTCCGATATATATATAAGGGAGAGGTCGTTACACTAAGCGGACAAGCTGGCAAGAGCGGCGACGTAGACGGGATTACCTCGTACGCCAAGCTACACGAGCCAACAGCAGTTGCTGTACTTGCGAACGGGTCAATCGCTGTGACGGATGCGTTTAACAATGCAATTCGTCTCATTCGCCGTTATGAACTCCCAGAGGGAATTATGGGATCTTCGGGGCAGTCGCGGGCATCCCAGGTACAGCTTGTCTATAATCGCTTGCGTCTGGACTCGGATACAGCGCCGATGATTAAAGATGATAGAACCTACTTGCCTCTGAGGATTCTATCTGAAACCTTGGGGTATAAGACGGTATGGCGTGCAGACAAGCGTGTGATTCTTCAGCTTGGAGATAGCAGTTTCGATCTGCGTCCGGGGAGCAGTCAAGTCAATGTGACAGACAATGGCACATCATCCGTCTCGAAGCTGCCAGCAGCTCCATTTATCCAAAATGGCAGGATTCTAGTACCTGTCCGATTCGTAGCTGAACAATTCGGCTTCGATGTACAGTGGGTTGCAGAAGCTCGAGCAGTTGTAGTAAGAGACCGAATCTTCCTGCGCTATGCGGCAACAGGCTCGTATTTGCCGCCACAGCGAATTACAGCTAAGTAAGTTGCTGAAGGGAGGAATGTGATTGACGTCTTCATCAGATGGAAATCATCCACTCGGATCGAAGAAAGACCAAGCTTACATGAAAGAATATATTGAGGCGCATCCAGATAATCGGATGGCCTGGTACTTGCTCGGGAAACAGTATGAGCGAAATGGCGAACAAGGCAAGGCGAAATACTGCTTTAAGCAAGCGGGGGATATTTATCATGCATTCGAGAATGTACCACATCCTTCTGAACAAATAGAGGAACTGCTGGCGCAAACGCAAATGCAGCAGACCGTGTCGTCCTCGCCGCGGAAGGTGAGAAACCGGGTGGAGGCAGCAATTTTGGTATTCCTTCTACTCGGCTCGATTGCGGGAGAGGTGAATGCGCCTTCCCGATTGCACCCAGCCATTACTGATGAGGGAATAGAAGCAGCGGGTGATGATACGTCTTCTTCGAGAGCCGGGAATCATCACCTAGTTGGTACCCCTGCTCTCTCTACTCAGATAGGCATTCTTGTTCCTGAACATGACAATGCAGCCTTCGGTCAAGCCCTGAGGCATACAGAGCATTTCGCCTCTGGAACTGGTCATGTTCACTATTTGCTGAATATTCGTGTTCAGCAGAATTGGTGGATGTGGGAGCCGCCCTTGCGTGCCGACAATCGATTGACATCCGATTCGGATGGCAGACGGATCGTGATTACTCCGCTGCAGGGCAAGCAGTGCAAATGTGAGGCAGAGCGCTCCCAGGCACAATCCTTTGTTCAGCAATGGATGTCTAGGAGTGTAGACCGGCTAGTGGCGAAGTCAGCACTGACGGCGGCCTTGCATACGAAGGATCAACCGCCGAAGCAATTGGCTGCTCTAGCAGGCAAATACCCGAACAATATCGTGTCCGGTATTACGCCGCAGATTGCAAGTGCATATGAAGAAGTATCTGCTTCATTTATAGCTCGGATGAAGAACGCCAAGCAGGCAGCCTCGAAAAAGGCTAAGCAGCAGGCGCTGAATCAGATATGGAGCGATGAGTTAGATCCGTTCAGAGAGCCCCTGCGTATTCTGGTAGATAAGAAGCGACATAGGCTTGCGGTTGTAAGCGGGAATATAATGGTTAGAAACTATAAAGTTGGCCTCGGCGGCAAACGAACCCCGTTAGGGACCTTCCGGATTTCTGAAAAGGTAGTCGATCCAAACGGGTCATCTACTGGAGATTTTGGCAGCAGGGGAATGACCTTATCGGATACCTTATATGCGATCCATGGCACGAACGAGCCGGAGAGCATTGGGAGAGATAAGTCGCTTGGCTGTGTACGGATGGGGAAGGAAGATGTTGAAGAATTATTCGATATGGTGCCGATGGGGACAGAGGTCGTAATCGGCTCTGATATATTGCCCGATGAACTGCTTGTACCGGATAAGGAGGGCCGCTACCGGCTCAAATTGAGCCCACATCAGGACAATCCGAACAAGAAATATCGCTGGCTGTAATCGAACATCCTTGCGCACCTGTGAAGAAAAAGAAGAGCCGGAATTCACAAGTATAACTTGGAATCCGGCTCTTTCCCATAAATAACTATGATTACATGTTCATCCATTCGCAATAAGCAGCGTTGAGACAATTATGACAAATAGCAAGATAGCCCCGCCGATCCAATAGATTGCCTTCTTGTTTACTTCTTCAGTATGCTTGGCTGGCATAGATGGGGATTTGCGTTTCACTGCCATAGGTCATCACCTTTCTTACGATTCTAGCTTCTATATGCCTATTGTAATCGTTTTCGTAAGGTTTGACCAGTCAAGGTTGGTTGACATATGTACTTTTCTTTTGCACGAGAAACCTTTAAACTAGGACATGGAGCCTTTTTATGCCCGCCAAGAATTCTCCAACGCATTGTCTTGTGATTGAGAGAATAAGACTTGCGTGGTACGGTAACTATACGATGTTGTCAGTAACCATGGCTTACATGTATGGCACAATGAACGGAGTGGAACCTTTGTTATATCGCAACATAGCTAAACCGGTATTTTTCAAATTAGATCCTGAAAAAGCTCATCACCTGGTTATAGGTGGCATGGCGAAAGCGACGAAGGTGCCAGGTGCACTTGCCATGATGCGTGGGATGTATGGTGTGAAGGCAGATCCGGCCCTGACGACCTCTTTGTTCGGTCTCACATTCCACAGTCCAATTGGACTAGCAGCAGGACTTGATAAAAATGCGGAGGCCGTCCGCGGATTCTCATCCATTGGCTTCGGATTTATGGAAGTGGGCACTGTCACGCCGAAGGGACAGCCTGGCAATGAGAAACCACGTATGTTCCGGCTTCCTCCCGATGAAGCGTTAATCAATCGAATGGGCTTCAATAATGAAGGAACAGAAGCAATGCGCGAGCGATTGGCTGCGATTAAGGATCGACCAATTCCGGTATGGGTCAATATCGGTAAAAATAAAGCAACACCAAATGATAAGGCGCATGAAGACTACTTGAAGTGCATACAAACGATGTATAATGTTGCGGATTTGTTCGTCGTCAATATCAGCTCGCCGAACACGCCTGACTTGCGGAATCTGCAGCATGGCGATGAGCTGAAGGCACTGCTCAGTCTGGTTGTTGATGAGATGAATCGTCAGAATGCTGCACATGGTCAGAGCAAATCCATTCTCGTCAAAATTGCACCGGACGTATCTGATAGTGAATTGGAGAGTATGACCGAGACGATTGTGCAGAGTGGAGTGTCAGGAATAATTGCCACCAATACTACCTTGTCACGGATGGGGGCAACCCATGTCCATCGATTGGAGAACGGGGGATTGAGCGGTAAGCCGTTGACGGAACGCTCGACAGAGGTCGTATCGCAAATCTATCGAATGACCAAGGGGGCCATCCCAATCGTAGGGTCGGGTGGCGTATTCACTGCCGAAGATGCGTACCGGAAAATACGTGCCGGAGCCAGTCTGGTGGAAATATATACGGGACTCATTTACAAGGGGCCAGGAATTAACCGTGAGCTAGCTTCGGGCTTGAAGCGACTGATGAAGCAGGACGGATTCAAGCATATCTCAGAAGCTATCGGGGCTGATCATCGATAAGAATGGTCGTATAGTGAAACGGCATAGGTTCACTGAACGAATGGTTGGAATGGACAGGAGGCGTACAAATGGACGGAAGAGATTGGGGAAATTTTTTGCTGCCTTATGCACAGGCCGTCGAAGAGCTGAAGGTCAAGTTCAAAACGTTGCGAACTGAATTAAAGAAGCGAGAAGAATATTCACCTATCGAGTTCGTAACGGGTCGGGTGAAGAGAATTTCTAGCATCCTTGAGAAAGCAAAGCGCCTCGAGGTGCCTCTTAATCAATTGGAGCAGGGAATTGAAGATATCGCTGGGATTCGAATTATGTGCCAGTTCGTCGATGATATTCATCGCGTGGCTCAATTGATTCGGAATCGACAAGACATGAAGGTCGTATATGAAAAGGACTACATTACCAATTATAAGGAAAGCGGCTATCGCAGCTTCCATATGATTATCGAATATCCGGTTCAAACGGCGCTCGGCCAGAAAATGATTTTGGGAGAGATCCAAATCCGTACATTGGCCATGAATTTCTGGGCAACGATTGAACATTCATTGAATTATAAATATAAGGACAGCTTGCCTGAGGAGGTTCGTCTGCGTCTGAAGACAGCGGCTGAGGCGGCGTTCGTACTAGACAACGAAATGTCCAGCATCCGTCAGGAAATTCTCGTAGCGCAGCAGAGCTTCGAGGACAAGTCGAAGATTGTACAGAAATGCTTGTCCTTTATCCAAGAGTTGTATTATTCCCACCGTATTTCTGAGGCGATTCAATTCCAGAACCGCTTCAATGAAGTATGGGAGAAGGATGATATTACAGAGTTGAAGCAATTAGAGGAAGAGATCACGAATGCACTGGAGAGAGCGAAGAAGAACGGAAATATTCAGCTATGAATACCGAGTCGGCTCTCCCTTATGACAGGCTGTATATTCAGTTCATCAAGCTGTTCAATGAAGAACGGGATTATTATCAATGCCATGATGTCATGGAAGAGTTATGGCTTGAAGAGGGGCGCAAGCCGCTTCTTCAAGGGCTGCTTCAGGTAGCAGTGGGGCTGCATCATTTCCAGAATGGCAATCGTCCTGGAGCGATTAAGCTGCTGACCGCAGCGCTTCAGAAGCTGGATGCCTATCCAGATATCATATTGGGGATCGACTTGCAGCAGCTTCGTAACGATTCTGAAGAGACTTTGGACAAATTGTGCAATTGCGATGCGAGTTTGCCTCCATTTCAAGATCTTACGATTCGAATCGTGGATAAGGAGCTCGGTGCGCTTATTGAGTGCTGCGAGCTGCCTTCCTTACATGAATAAGACAAGTTGAATATCGTGACATATTGATGTTAGAAGAAGAGAAGAACACCATTTTGGGGCAAGGCCTTAAATGGTGTTCTTCTCTACATAAACGGATCCCGTTACGAATTAACCAATAACAATAATGCCTTGAGAATTCGTCGGGCCAATGAGCAGTGTATCTTCCGGCAAAAACGTTCTGGTGAATGTCAATGTCAATAAGAAGGTACCACCCACTGGAATACATTGGTGGGTGTTAAAGAACGTTGTTAAATCCAAATCAAGTGATATTACAGGCGGAGTCAGAACCAATTGTTTAGCTTCGAATGTTGTTTGAATCTTTAATGATGCAAGCATAGGCGGAATTCCAAGGCTATTTTTAGTTTGAATGTGGAGGTCGCATAAACTTTGACTAATGCCATTTTGAAGCACGAGTTGAAATGTGTTTCTGCCTAAAAGCAATTCATCCAAATCGTTGAATATCAGCGTTCTGTTAAACAAGATCGTCATCTCTTCACCCCCCATCTTGCCGGTCTGCAAAATTAATATATGTGAAACTGCATGTGCTGGCTTGTATGGATACACCGTATGCGAGACTTTCATGTAAAATTGGCTCTACAGCTTACAGGAGAGCATGCGCTCGTGTAATGAAGCGTGCCGATGTTATTTTACTGGAGGACTGGAATAACAATAACGATAGAAGTCGATTTCCGACTGTAGAGACTTTTGTTTTCCGTTCTGCTAACCTGTATAATATGTGGAAATAAGCTTCATATTTTGGTTCATAAAGGAGACAAATAATGGATTTGCCCCCGAGTATCAGCTTTATTCTAGTAGCAATACTGATTATCCTTACCGGCTTTTTTGTAGCCACAGAGTTTGCAATTATTAAAATCCGATCCAGCCGTGTAGATCAACTGGTTCTGGAAGGGCGCAAGAATGCACTTGCGGTCAAGCAAGTGACGAGCAATCTGGATGGATATCTGTCCGCCTGCCAGCTGGGAATTACGATTACGGCGCTTGGACTTGGTTGGCTCGGTGAACCTTCGATTGAGAAGGTGCTTCATCCGGTATTTGAGTGGTTGTCTGTTCCACAGCAAGCTGCTTCGATCCTTTCCTTTTTGATTGCATTCATCGTCATTACATTTCTACATGTTGTGGTTGGTGAGCTTGCGCCGAAGACGCTTGCGATCCAGAAGTCGGAGAAGATCAGCTTGTTGTTCGCTAGACCGATCATTTGGTTCCACAAAGTGATGTACCCGTTCATTTGGTTGTTGAACAGTTCTGCGAATGGATTTATCCGCATGTTCGGTCTGAAGCCTGCGAAAGAGCAAGAAGAGGCCCACTCTGAAGAAGAGCTGCAGATAATTCTGAATGAAAGCTATGAAAGCGGTAAAATCAATAAAACGGAATTCGGTTATGTGAGCCGCATATTTGCATTTGACGAATTGCTGGCCAAGGAAATTATGGTTCCGCGAACGGACATGATTTGCTTGCAGGAGGAACTGCCTGTAGAGGAGAGCATTCCAGTCATGAAGCGGGAACAGTATACCCGATACCCGATTATTCGTGGAAGCAAGGATTTCATTGTGGGCATGATCAACACGAAGCAGTTGTTCCTGCAATATGATGAAGCGGCTAATAAGAAGCTATCTGACATCATGCTGCCCGTTCTCACCGTTTCGGAGTCTACTCCGATCAATCAGCTCCTTAAGCGAATGCAGAAAGAAAGCACGCATATGGCGATCCTAATTGATGAATATGGTGGAACATCCGGTATGATCACGATTGAAGATATATTGGAAGAAATCGTTGGCGATATCCGTGATGAATTTGACAAGGAAGAACGCCCTGAAATTGAACAATTGGATGAGCATACCTATATATTTGATGGGAAAGTGCTGCTTACGGATGTAAATAGCTTGCTCTCCACTGAGCTTGAGCACGAGGATATCGATACTATCGGAGGATGGCTGTACGATCGGATGCCGGATTGCAAGAAGGGCTCTAAGCTCGAATGGAACGGTATTCAATTCACTGTGCTGGAGAGAGAGAAGCATCGAATCCGCAAAGTCCAGATCGCATCAGGACAATGGAATCAGTTATTTGAACAAGAAGATGTGCAAGCGGAGCAATCTTCACTGTAATAGAGAAGAAGCACCCTTCGGAACCTTTCTTTGCGGTTCTGCAGGGTGCTTCCTTTATTTTATCGAACTCATATTGAATGATCTCATTGTGAATTACAAACTTGTAGGTTTATTGGCATCGATTATTGCAGCACGACCGTATCGCCTTCCTTCAATCCTTCCAATACCTCTGTTTTCTCACTTGTTTCGAGACCAACTTTTATCTCTTTTCGTTCGATTTGGCCATTGCCTTTATCGATATTAACAAAGACGCTCTCTTTTTCCCGCATAACGGCAACAGTTGGCACAACGATCGCATTTTCTTTCCGTTGTGTCTCAATTTGTCCAGTAAGGCTGAGACCGGCAATCAGGTTCTCATTGGCATCGAGTCCGATGATGACTTCAAATTGAGCGGGCTGATTGTTATTGCGTTGTTCCTCGGATACCGCCTTTGCGAATTTGGACACTTTCAGCACTTTCCCTTTAATCTTGACGTTCTTCATGGCGTTCATTTTTACTTCAACGGCCATGTCAGGCTTAATGCGGAATACATCCTGTTCGCCAACTAGCGTAACGAGCTGCAATTTCTTCAGTTCTACGATTTTGCCGACACGTTCATTCTCTTTCAGTGCTTGTGGAATTTTGTTCGGATCATCGTATAGGAAAATCCCTGGCGAAGGTGCGATATAATTGGCTACATCTACCTTCTTCTGCTTCTGAGCGATTTCCTTTCGTTGAATATCAATGGTTACATTGTTCAGCTCTTGCTGAAGCTTCGCCGTTTCTTTCTCGACGAATTTCTTCTTCACTTCGGCTTCCGTGGAAGGGAGCGCTTGATCTTCTTCGCTTAGCGCGGATTGATATTGTGCGAGCTGCGTTTCAAGCTTCTGCTTTTGAATTACAGCTTCAGCTTGTGCAATTTCATTCAACAGTACACTTGGATCGAGACGGAAGATAGTTTCGCCCTTCTTCACCTGCTGCCCATCCTTTACAGCCCATTGCTTCACTTCTGCACCGAATGGCGCATACACGATCGTTTCCTTTTCATATGTGGATTTACCCTTTACTTCAATATGATTCACAAGTGTTTCCTTCGTAACCGGGAAGGTGATCGCACCCGCATTGTCCATCGGAAGCTCTGGTTGTGGTGGGTTAGCGAAACGATACAATCCAAAGCTGATGCCGCCTAAAATAAGTATGATAATTGCCCATTTCAATATCGGTTTTATTTTCGATTTCATTTGGTAAATGTCCTCCTCTATGTGGAACAGCTCTACAGACAACGCAAAAATGATGGCTGTTAGTCGCGCTTAATTGCGGTAAGAGCATCGGTACGAGAGGCGCTGACGGCTGGATAAATGCCCGACAGAATGCCTGTTACGATTGCAAATGTAATTCCGATCGGAATATTAGAGTAGGAGATGAAGATAATCGCATCCCCCGTACTCTCGGACATTGTACTTGCTGTAACCCCGTTAATGCCCCATACGATCCAGTAGGACAGCATAACGCCAATCAATCCACCAACCAATCCGAGCAGTGCCGCCTCAATGATGAACATGTTGCGAATCTGTCTTAGATTCGCACCGAGCACCTTCATAATGCCGATTTGGCGGCGGCGTTGATACGTGGACATTGTCATTGCCACCACAATCGAGATTGAGGCGATGAACAGAACGAAAATGCCGATTCCAAGTGCAATCGTCTTGACGATTGCGAAGTTCTCCTGCAGTCGATCCTTTTGATGGAGGTTTGTTTGCGTGTTTAACGTTAACTTTTTAATTTGCTTCTCAACTTGTTCTACATTTGCTTGGTCGTCTACTTTTACGATGACATTGTTGTATGTACCTTGTTCTGTACTGCCGTCATTCATGTGCAACTCCTGCATCAGCATTTTTCCGGTTTCAAGAGATACGTACAGCTTCTTATCGTAAGCTACCTGATTCTCACTTACACCGTTTGGCTTCTTCAATACAGCAGACACGCGAAGCGGGGAGCTCATATAGGTCTTGCTATCCCCGTTCATCAGCATCGTCTTGAGCCGAAGTTGACGTTGATACATCGCTGTAGGAATACGGTTTAGGTTGTTATACTGCTCCATCAAGGAGTCGTCGTACGGATTGTTCGACAATTGCTCCATCAGGTTATCCATCGTCTCTTGGTCAATAAGTCCGAGAGTGGCTCCATAGCTCAATACGACGGTACCATCAAGGTCTGAAGGGGATCCCTGCATAAACTTATTGTCAAATTCAGTTAACGAATTGAGCTCTGTCGCAAATACCTCAATTCCAGTCCGACGATCATCCATCGTATACATTTCCAAATAGCCGAATTGCTGGAATGGCGCAACAGCCTTGACATGAGGGATGTTGCGAATGACCTCAATTTTCTGGGCTGTAATCTTTCCGCGCTCAATACTCTCGTCATCCGCACCTTTTGCCTGCTGTCCGCTGTTTTTTCCTTGATTTCCACCTTGGCTGACCCCGGTATTTGGTGTTACCGTAATCTCGTCCATTTTCAAGTACGTGTTCAACTGTTTCTCTGCAAACGTCTGTGCAGATTCTCCGACACTCATCGCAATAATAATAGCGGCACAGCCAATTGATATTCCCGCTGCACATAATCCGGTTACGACCTTCCGTCTCTTCAACTGATCCCATGAAAGATGGAGGTAGTCTCGTACTCTCACGACTGCTCACCTCCAACGGGCTGAAGGATTTTTTCCTCCGGAACAGCTTCTTCTGCTGTTATCGAACTCACGCGTGTGCGCGATCCATCTTCGATCAGTACGCCGTCCTTCAACGTAATAATCCGCTTCGTTTGTTCAGCCACTTCCATTTCGTGGGTAACGATGATGAAGGTGGTGTCGACGGTTTCGTTCAAGTTTTTCAGGATTGCAATGATTTCTTCTTCTGTACGTGTATCCAAATTACCGGTAGGCTCGTCCGCAAAAATAACCGATGGCTCGGTAATAAGAGAGCGTGCAATACTGACACGCTGCTGCTGTCCACCAGACAATTGGGAAGGGAACAGCTCAGCCTTGTCAGGAATACCGACTTGTTCAAGCAGGCGCAGCGATTTTTGTTTCCGCTCCGATGGACGAATTCCTTGAAAAATAAGCGGGAGCTCTACATTTTCACGTACAGTTAAATTGGCTATTAGCTCATACGCTTGAAAAATGAATCCGATGTGCTTGCGTCGAAATTCAGCGAGTGAGTTCTCGTTAAGTTTCACAATGTCCTGATCTGCAATATAGATGCTTCCTTCAGTTGGCTTCATTAAGCCTGCCATTAAGTTAAGCAATGTTGACTTACCAGAACCTGAGCTGCCGAGCAGTGCAACCATCTCGCCGCGCTTCACTTCGAAATTGATGGAATGCAGTACTTGGGTGGTTTCGGGGCCGTTCTTAAATGAGTGTGATAGGCCTTCGACACGTAACATTCGGCTCCTCCTTTCTATCTACTTCTTCGATTAAATATGTATCGATCCAGCGCATAACAGTGTTCCATACGATGATTATAAGGGAAAGTTTCTCTCTTGACTGCATTGTGACAATATTGTAAGGGGGAGGGAGAATGCTGTCACCTAAATCGATGAGATGTCGATTCGTTGTGATATGCGCAGCTGGCATGGTATGCTGTAAGAGCACGGCTCAGAATAGCTTGTGCACAATGCAATACGAGAAGATAGGAGCGAAGAATGAACACAAGCACACCGTGCAGCATGGAGGTGAGCATGCGGTGGCAAAAAAGATAAGGCTGGACAAACTATTAGGGCATATGGGCTGCGGCAGTCGCTCAGAGATTAAAAAATGGGCGAAGATTGGCCTAATTCAAGTCAATGGACGGGTAATTAAGGACAGCGGCTTGCAGGTGGATCCCGATGCAGATGAAGTGCTGCTGGATGGCGAACAGATTCGCTATCGTGAATTTGTATATATTATGTTGAATAAGCCGCAAGGCGTAATATCTGCTACGGAAGATATACGGGAACGGACGGTGATTGATCTGCTCCCTGAAGAGCTGCGGCACTTCGAGCCTTTCCCAGTAGGCCGGCTGGACAAAGATACAGAGGGCTTGCTGCTGCTTACAAATGACGGCAAGCTGGCGCATGAACTGCTGTCTCCGAAGAAGCACGTCCCGAAGACCTATGTGGCTACCGTTAGAGGACGGGTTGACAGCAAGGATGGAGAAGCATTTCAACAAGGAGTAGAGCTGGATGATGGATATGTGACGAAGCCAGCTCATCTTGTCATACGTGGCCATGAGGAGCAATCCGATGGAACCGTACACTCCTTCATCGAACTGACGATTACAGAAGGAAAGTTTCATCAGGTGAAACGAATGTTCGAGTCAGTCGGCAAGCAAGTCATTTATTTGAAGCGAATTCGAATGGGCGAACTGGAATTGGATTCGGCTCTTAAGCTCGGTCAGTGGAGAGAGTGTACGGAAGAAGAGCTTACCTTGCTCCAACGACAGCAGCAATAGCAACAATATCAGCAATACTAACCATAGCAACAACTGGCTAGGACTGCTTTACACTTACGAATATCATACTGTTCATACGATACAGAAGATAGAGATGAGAGGGAGAAATCAGTGATGAATTATCGCATCGTGGCTTTAGATATGGATGGAACTCTGCTTCATGACGATCATACGCTGTCCAGCGCGAATGCGGAGGCGATTCGCAAGGCTGCGGCACAAGGTATGGAGATTGTGCTGTGTACGGGAAGAAGTCCGATCAGTACGCTTCCTTATTTAGAGCAAATCGGACTAGAGGGTGTTGTCATTACCCATAATGGTGCAGCTACCATTGCTTCAGAAGGGCGCAGAGTGCTCCACCGCTTCGATATCCCGAGCGCTGGCTTGGAGCCTTATATTCAATATTGCCGTGAGAACGGAGTTCACTTCGATATCAATACAGCTTTTGATCTCTATGTGGACAAGCTGAACGAGTTGACCCCGGAGATGCTGGATCTATACCGTCAATTCCTGATTGAGCCGAAGCAGTTCCCAGGTTGGACGGGCTTGACTGATGCTCCTGTGAAGCTGACGATGAGCGGGCAAAAGGATGAGATGGATCGAGTGGAACATGAATTGAATCAATGGACACATGAGCACAACTTTATTCGCTCAGGAGACTACTTTATCGATATTATGCACAAGGATGCAACGAAGGGAAATGCACTCAAGCAGCTTGCTGCTATGCGCGGCGTACCTCGTGAGCAGGTATTGGCTATCGGCAACTATTATAATGATATGACGATGATTCAATTCGCTGGCTTGGGCGTGGCTATGGACAATTCTCCTCTTGAAGTAAAGGCTGCTGCACAGGAAGTCACACTGTCGAACAACGAGGATGGAGTGGCGGCAACTTTGCTTAAGTATTGTAAATAGCTGCACCCAGCCAATGTTGAATTGGGGGAGGCGGTACTGAGCATGAACGAACAACTTCATCATTCGGCCAAGCCGTATGGCAGGCTGCCAGAGCCGCAGTTCACACCTGAATTGCTTGCTCTGATCAAGAGCGGCAAGGTCTACAGTCTCCAGCATGTGTTGGAGACTGGAATACCAGTGTTTGATGGACATGCACCGTTTCGGAACATGCCCTACATTAGGCACTCTGATTCAGAAGGCAGATTGCGAGGAGCGGCAGGGTTCGCTTCTGAATTTACGATGATGGGTCAGCATACAGGGACGCATATCGATGCCCTCTGTCACTTCAGCAAGAGAATTGGTGATGAACGTTACTTCTACGGTGGAGAGACGGTATCCGATGCGGAGAATCATGAAGGAATATCGAAGTTGAGCATCGATCAAATGCCTCCTATCATCGCTCGAGCTGTTCTATTGGACATACCAAGAGCATTGGGTGTAGAGGTGCTGGATGACAGTTATGCGATTACAGCTGATGATATTAGACTGTGTGAGGCGAAGCAGGGAGTAGCGGTTACGCCGGGAACCTGTGTCTTGACACGAACGGGGTTTGCTCGATATTGGAAGAGGGACAATCAACGGTTCTTAAAAAGACATGCCGGTGTCAATCTAGAAGGAGCACAGTACCTGGTTGAACAGGGGGCCATAGCAGTAGGAGCTGACACGATCGCCTATGAAGTTCTTCCTTCACCGACGCATGAAGTTCACAGCTACTTATTAGTAGATCAAGGTGTTCCGATTATGGAATGCTTACATATGGAGCAGCTTGCAAGGGAAGAAGTATACGAGTTCGTCATTATCGTAACACCGCTTAAGTTGAAGGGAGCTACCGGCTCCATCATTCACCCAATTGGAATCGGGTAAGCGAGGAATGTTGATATACACTAGAGGAAATTGTACTGGAGCTATGCTGGAATTGGTTCCGTGCGAGTACCCATGCAATGATTCACTCATGTGAACCACTGTCCTTGCACAATCGAAGCTTCTCTCAGGAGCATTCTATTGTGCAAGATCAGTGGTTTTTTTATTTGCATGAAGCTGTTCTTGTAAGGTAGTCTACTTTATTTGCGCAATCCTTTTGGATAATGATTCTTTAACTGGCCGCCTGATGCTTTGCCGAAGCCAATTGGCAATCCGTCTATTGCGACAAGTGTCCATCCCTTCAGATTCGCATTTTCTCCTTCAAGAAGCAGAGCTTCACCTCGCAAATAGGCTTCCACGGCCGGATCTTCCACATCATATGAGATGGATTGAGCAGCTAACTCTGAAGAACTGCAGAACATCGCGAGTGCATGGGCGGGCTCAATACGATTCTTGCGTATATGAGCGAGATGCAGACCGGCACGAGGGATGCGGAGCCCTTGGAGTGTCTCTCCACTTCGTAGTGCTTGAACAGCTGATTCATTGCCCTGCGGCAGCCAATAGAGTTCTTCCCCGAACAGCAAGGGCATTCCTTGCGGCAAGTGAATCCCAGGTAGGAACTCTTTCATCCAAGCCTCAAACTGTGTAAATGCCGTCTGCGCTTCGTTGGAGCGGGTTCCACCTCCCTTGCGGGCAGTCTTGCCGCGACGGCTAGTAGAGCTAGTGGAAGCAATTGATTCCGAGTCGCCCTCCTGTAGCTGCAACACGGCTACAAAATGTCCTTCTCCTTCAGAGTGATGAGGCCAAATTCGCTCCATGCGAATCAACTTGAACTGGTCGTAATGCTGAAGCCATTTTTCAATGATCCCTTCATTTTCCTGATGGTTGAAAGTGCAGGTGGAATAGGCAATCGTCCCGCCGGGCTTCAACATCGTAACTGCTGCCTGAATAATATCCCATTGCCGTGCTGCGCACATGGCAACATGCTCAGGAGACCACTCCTTGATAGCATCGTTATCTTTACGAAACATGCCTTCACCCGAGCATGGGGCATCGAGCATAATCCGATCGAAGGCTTGCGGGAACTTAGCGGCTAACGCATGTGGATCGGATTGGGTGACGATCGTGTTGGGGATCCCCATTCGCTCAATATTTTCGGCTAATATTTTGGCGCGCTGTGGATGAATCTCATTGGAGATGAGGACACCTTCACCTCGCATCCGTCCTGCAATGTGGGTAGATTTCCCTCCAGGCGCAGCGGCCAAATCCAAGATGAATTCGCCTGGCTGTGGATCAAGCAGGCTTACTGCAGACATTGCAGAGGGCTCTTGAATATAATAGAAGCCTGCTGCATGATACGGGTGCTTGCCAGGACGCGAGCTCTCTTCGTAATAGTATCCTTCTTCGCACCAAGGCACGGGGCGCAGCTGGAATAGCTTCTCTGAGCGCGAGCGAGCGTCAGGATGTGTCAGCCACTTCACGGGATTGGCACGCAGTCCGAAGGTTCGCGGCTCTGTATAGCTTTGCAAAAATGCATCCCCATCCTTAGGGAGCATCTGCTTCATCTGCTCAATATAAGCTTGAGGTAATGAGTAGTTTGTTTTTTCTAGGGACATGTTACAGCTCCTTTCCGAATGGGTATAAGTAATCAGCATTGTATAGTTTACCGGACTGCTGGCCTTCGATGCAACGTTGAATCTTTAGGGAATAACCGCATGAAATCTCTTATTCATCATTGTGATTTTCTAGTAGTGATTGGAGGTACAGGTTACAATAATGTAAGACACTTTTGCGAAACGTCATAGTAAGCTTGTACGTATGGAGTATGTGGTAGGATTCGGGGTTGGAAAGATCAACTCATGGATACAATTTGACTAGGGGAAGCTAGAGATACGCATCTACGAGAACAACCAGGTAAGACAGGAGAAAGGAGCGGATGAATGGTGAATGATGTCGTTGTTGAACTACAAAACGTCACGAAAAAGATAAAAGGAAAAACGATTATCGATGATTTGTCATTCAGTGTACGTCGCGGTGAAGTATATGGATTCCTTGGCCCGAACGGAGCAGGGAAGACGACGACGATCCGGATGATGGTCGGCCTGATGTCGATGACTTCTGGAAATATTGTAATAGAGGGGCATAATATTCGAACCGACCGCGCGAAGGCGATGGCTCATGTTGGCGCGATTGTCGAAAACCCAGAGCTTTACAAATTTATGACCGGACGCAAAAATTTGCAGCACTTCGTACGTATGAGCGGGAAGCCGATTACGGAGGAGCGCATTAAGGAAATTGTGAAGCTGGTAGATTTGGAAAATGCGCTGGACAAGAAAGTTAAGACGTACTCCCTAGGGATGCGCCAAAGGCTGGGTGTTGCGCAGGCTCTGCTTCATAACCCATCCATTTTGATATTGGATGAACCTACGAATGGTCTAGATCCAGCCGGTATACGTGAACTGCGTGATTATTTGCGCCATCTCGCGAAGAAGGAAAATATCTCGATTCTCGTATCCAGTCACTTATTGTCTGAGATTGAACTCATGTGTGATCGAGTGCTCATCATTCAGAACGGTAAGTTTGTCGGGGAACGATCGCTTGATCCGAATGAAGAGGGCGAACAATCACAAGCAATGGCAATTCGCTTCGTGGTCGACGATGCCGCGAAAGCGATGGAAGTGCTGGCATCTACAGCTTGGAAGGCAAGTGTAGAGGATGACAGTGCAGTTAAAGTTGAACTGATGCATGACGAGGTTCCTACAGCCGTACAGAAGTTCGTTCAAGCGGGTGTTCTCATTTATGAGGTGCGCACAGTGGCGCCTACATTAGAGGAGACGTTCTTGTCCATGACGAAAGGGGGACGTATTGAATGAGATACTTCGTATCCCTTGTGCAAAATGAATGGATGAAGGCGAACAGCAAGCGCCAAGTGCCTTATTTTTACGCGTTTATCGCGGTTATTACGTTAATTGTAGCTGCTGCAATGCGGTTCTTTATTTTCAAAAGTGATCCATATCCATATATGGCTTTTGTGAGCGACGTCAACTTCTTGTTCAGTTCCCTCATTGGCATCTTTATCATGGTCGTCGCTGCACAAATCGTTACCGACGAGTATCGAGATGGAACGATTAAGCAGTTGTTGATAAGACCGGCAAGCCGCACAACGGTACTTACCTCTAAGATGGTTACTGTAGTACTCATCTTGTTGTCGGTGTATGTATTCACGGTCATTTGCAGTGTTGTGATCGGAATGATCTTCTTCAGCTTCATGTCAGCAGATGTTACACTGGCGTCCATATTGAAAGATATCGTCTTCCAAATTCCAGATGTACTGTTCTATGCACTGCTTGCGATGACAGCAGCTGTGCTGACACGCAGCTTGGGTCTGGCAATTACCGTGCCGATTGTGATGAAGTCAGTCGTTGGAGCGGGGATATACTTCTTCTCTGGCAAGCCGTGGTACAAGTATTTAATTTTCCCGAATTTGAACTGGCAGCCGTATTTCAACGGTGGAGACAATCTTCCATTTAAAGAAGCGAGCTTCGGTTTCAGTGTTACGATTTTTGCCGTGTATATGATCGTGCTTCTTGGCTTGTCCCTCATCATTTTCAACAAAAGAGACGTACAATAGAATAGCGCTCAATCTGGAACAACGGACAACGCCTTCCCTTGCATGGAGATGCAGGAGAAGGCGTTGTTTATTGTTAGGACATATTGCCCGAGGCTTTCTGGATATGGAGATAATTTGTGACTAGATTTTTGCCATGAGTTTTGGAATAGTACATCGCCTGATCCGCTTCTCGTACAATATCATCTGAAGTCATATATTTGCGCAGCGTACTATGACCGATGCTAAGGGTTACCGTTGTCTCCTGTTCTACGCGATGCCGGATTGACTCAGCGATTTGCTCGGTACGGGCATTGCGATGCGTAATCAGCGCCACTAGTTCCTCGCCTCCGAATCGGCCAGGTACGCCATAGTCCTCCACCTCTTCCCGAATAATCAGAGACACTTGCTTCAAGATTTCGTCTGCTTGATCATGACCATATGTATCGTTGACTTTCTTGAAATTGTCGATATCGCAAAAAATAAATGAAATTTTGTACTCGTTGCGGATATATTGCTGCATCACTTTCATAATATGTCTTCGATTGAATAGACCTGTCAACCCATCCGTAATAGAAGTGCGATAAGTCATATGAAGCAGTTCGACCACGCGCTCGAACAAGATGAAGAACAATAGGGAGTAATAGGCGAGTGGGAGTAGCCGTTCCAACAGGAACAGCTGATTGTTATTGTATGTAAACAGCAAGGCATTCATAGATGTAAGCAAAATCGTGGCAAAGTAAGCTGCTAAGCTGCATATATAAGTGATACGCTGTCCGATTCTGGGTGCTACCCACACATAACAAAACAGCGTTGCGAACATAAGATATAGAAGCAGTGGCCATGCGTTAGCGATGGTAGGTGTGATGTTCGTGTCAAAAGGAATAGACAGCATCGTCGCAATTGGGATGACCAGCAGCATTGCTGAGAAGCGAACACGATATCCTCGAGTAGGCCTCTTGTAGAGCCGGTATATCGCCATGTTCACGAGAACAAAGGAAAACGCTTGCAAGGTCGCGCCACCGACAAACCAGTTATAAATATGAGGGTTCCACTCCAGCAATGGCAGACGAATCACATCAATCAGACGTTCCGCCGCCATAAGGAATAAGGAGATAACGAGCAAAATATATGCTGGTGATCGCTGACGGATATAAAGACGAATCGCCATCAGAATCATAATAAATGTAATGTAAAGGATACAGGAAGACACTGATCCCATCACATTGTTCACTTCAGAAAGGGAATTAGCCAAATGAGTCATGAATGACAGCTCCATTGGGAAGGTTCTTTACTGAAACATATGTTCTAATATATCATAAAGGTTGAATGGCGAAAAGCGCGAACAAGAAGGAGGCGCTCGCATGAATATTTTGCAAGCATTGTTTTTTCCGCCTGAACAGCCTGGAGGGGTATCCTCCATGATTCCATATATACTTGATCGATTTCAATCGCCCCACTGGGAGATGGAGATCTTTTCGCTGCCGAAGCGAATACGGGGCAAAGGGCAGGAAGAAGTCCATTTTCATACTTTCGATTGGAAGCAGTACGGGGATAGTTCGATTGTGCAGAAATATGTTCAAACGTATCGCGACTATGTCTGGTGGTCGAAGCTGCGACTTACGAATCGCTATGATCTGATACATGCACATCATCCCATTGTAGGACTTGTAATGAAGCAGTTGTACCCGGATACACCTGTAATTATGACCGTTCACTCTAGCTTTGAACAAGAGCTCATCTTAAATGGAAAGATTGAACCCAATGGACCGGAGCATCAATTTCTAACATCCTTATACCGTGAGTTGGAGTCTCAAGTGGATGAGATGATGACGGTGTCCGCTTCTTTCCGGACGTATCTGAGGGCTTATGTTCATGATGCGGATCGAATAGAGGTTCTGCCGAATGGATTTGATGAGAAGCGATTCAAACCGATCGCCCATGATAATGCGGTGCCTCAACTCATCACGATGTGCCGCTTAGTTCCTGCCAAAGGGCTCGATGTACTGCTGCAGGCATGTGCAGAGCTAAAGCGGCGGGGTCATGCTTATGTACTTCATATTATCGGCGATGGGCCGATTCGGGAGGATCTAGAGCAGCTCGCACAGGAGCTGTCTATATATGATGAGACGATATTTTACGGCTATATGCTTCATCCCGAGGAGTTTATGCCGTTCTTCGATATTTTCGTATTACCGTCGCGGGCAGAAGCATTCGGTTCTGTATTCGCTGAGGCGGCGCTATGCTGGCTTTCTCTTATTGGAACGAATGTTGGCGGGATAGCAGAGCAGATTGAAGACGGGGTGAATGGACTGCTTGTACCGCCTGATGATCCGACTGCGCTCTGTAATGCGCTGGAGAGAGCGATGATGGATGGATCATTCCGCTATGAACTTGCGCGGGCTGCGTGGGCAAAGGCGAAGCAAACCTATTCGCTAACACGTATCGTGAATGAATTGAAGCGCAAATATTTACATTATCAATTGAAGCGGGGGTGAGGCATTGATTCCGTTTCGTTTTCTACATGCGGCGGATTTGCATGTTGATAGCCCCTTCCGCGGTCTACAAGTTCTGCCGGATAAGCTGAAGGGAGAAGTTCAGGAATCAACGTTCGCTGCCTGGGACAATCTCGTACGGTTAGCAATTCGTGCGAAGGTAGACTTTGTTGTCATTAGCGGTGATTTATACGATGGCAGAGATCGCTCGCTTAAGGCGCAGTGGAGGCTTCAGCGGGGGATGGAGCAGCTTCAGGATAAGCAGATTCCCGTGTATATCATTCATGGGAATCACGATCCACTTCATCGCGAGGTGAAGTGGGAGTGGCCAAGCAATGTGACCGTTTTCCCCACGGATAAACCACAAGCCGTTATTGTTCCGAATAAGAATGCCTCGCCGGTAGCGGTTATATGCGGCATGTCTTATGGAGACATGGCAGTATACGAGAATTTGGCAGCGATGTATCCCAGCCGTCCTGAAAGGAATGCTGTGCAAGCGAGGAATGGCCTTTCCCCGGATGAGGATTGTACGGTGCATGCAGATAGAGTAGAGGAGAACACTCATAGGAGTCAACAGTCAGTTGCAGCTAATGAACTGTTCCGCATCGGTCTGCTTCATGGAACGGTTGATGGAAGTGCAGAACACGATCCCTACGCACCATGCTCCAAGAGAGAGCTTGTGGAAAAGGGATATGATTATTGGGCGCTAGGCCATATTCATAAGAGAGAAGTGCTGCACGAGTCTCCTTATATTGTATATCCCGGCAATACACAAGGCAGGCATGTAAAAGAAACAGGTGCGAAAGGCTGCTACCTGGTTAATGTGAATGAGCTTGGTGATGTCAACCTGCAATTCGAAACATTGGACACGGTTCGCTGGCGTCAGGAGCAGATCGATGTTAGTGGGATAAGTTCACTTCAATCTATCATGCAGCTGCTTGATGAGAAGATGGCAGCTTGGAAAGGTGAAGAGGGGGAGCGATTAACGCTGATTCGTGTGGAACTGACCGGACGAACGCCCTTGTATGCCTCGCTGCAGCAGGAATCCTTCACCGAACAATGGAGGGAAGCATGGCAAGCACAAGAGCTTGACCATGCTTCTTATGAAGAGGTGTCAGGGATTCTGTGGCCAATCGCACTTCGCATCAGCTGTACACCTGATATTGATATTGAGCAGTGGGAGGCGACTGATAGCTTCCCAGGAGACTTGATCCGAATAGCGAGTCAGGCACAACAGCATGATACAGCTAGAGAAGCGTTGATTCAGGAAGCATTGCAGACACTTCTGCAGCAGCCACGCTTGCGGAATTGGCTTGCCTCCCAATCCAGCGAGACACAGGAGGAATGGGTGCGAGAAGCGATGCTGTTAGCCGTTGAGTGGCTCCAGAGCGGGGTGAAGCGTCCATGAAAATATTACAGATTCACCTTATGGGGTATGGAGGATTCCGTGATGCGGTAATCCCGCTTGCGGAACGCGGTTCGAATATGGGGATTACGCTGCTCTATGGACCTAATGAGGCAGGGAAGAGTACGATTACCTATTTTATTCGGGACATGCTGTATGGATTGCCGAAGCGGAGAAGCAGTCATACCCGATATGTGCCGATCGAAGGGGCTATATATGGGGGACGGATGAGCGTGCTCGATCGAAGTGGTGCCGAATGGACGATTGAGCGGTGGGAGCGGGATGGTTCGCTCCATACGAGTATCCGTAAGGTGTCTGCAACAGGAGTTCTGATAGATATCAGCCAATCTCAATTGGAGGATGAACTGTTAGGGGGATTGAATGCGGGACTCTTCTGCCGCTTATTTGGCATAACACTCGATGAGCTGCAGGAGCTGCAAACGCTACAGGATGACGAGGTTGGGGCCTATTTATATGATACAGGGCTGTATGGCGGCAGAGGGATAACTGAGGCGGAGCGTTGGCTGCAGCAATCGATGGATGGACTGTTTCGGCCGAGGGGCCGCAATCAGTTGATCAACCAGACCCTTCATACGATGGACAAGCTAGAACGAGTTCAGCGAGAAGCGCATCGTCATGCGGGAAAGCTAAGTGAGTTAGAAGATCAGTTGACTCGAATAGAGCTAGAACTGAATCAGTGTGTAGAGCAGCGGATTGTACAACGGGAGGAACTGGCTAAGGCTGAACGCGCAAGCGACGTGGCCGATACGTGGATTCGCTATATAGCCGCCAAGCAAGAGCTGGATGAACAGCCGACAGATCTGTCAATAAGGCTGCCTGAGCTTGCTGCCCAGTGGCGGGAGCTTGATCGGAAGCTTGCTGATACGGAAGCTGCTTGTAGAGGAATCGAAGAGAAGCGGCAAGCAGCAGCTGACCGTAAGAAAGGGAAGGAGCCGTTCAAACAGCTTCTAGATCTGGAGTCGGAGACACGCCGGCTTGCGCAGTTGACGGATACCGTCCAACATTGGCGAGAAGCAGCGGGAGAGGCAGAAGTGGAATGCAATGCTGCCGAAGCTGAATTATGGCGGCTCTCTCGTCAGACAGATTCATCATGGACACCGGAGATGCTGCTGGCGAGCAAAACTTCCTTATACTTGGAGCAGGCGCAGTTGGCAGAGAGACGTGCGGATGCGTGTCGTCTCGCAATCGCGCAATCAGAAGCCGGGATGGAACATGCAGTCCGTGAGGCACAGCTTGCGGCCAAAGAGTACGACGATGCCAAGATGCAGCTCGAACGCTGTGAGACGGCTGGAGTGAATGGCAGTGGCTTTGCCCCAAACGAGGGAAGCGCAGCAGATATCGCACGCGCAGAGCAATCATTAGCAGATGCGATGCGGGTGTGGAATGCTTCGAGTGATGGCAAGGAGCATGTTCCTACACCGGAACGAGTACATAACGAATCCTATTCTCGAAGGAACCGCAATGCACCGCGTCCGCAGAAGTTTGCGCACTCCCGCATTATCTATGGATTTGGATTAGGTGTAGTGCTGCTGGCTGCCGGGCTCGGGTGGATGGCACAGCAATGGCTAATGGCTCTCGTCATTGCCTTGGTAGGCCTAGCAGCTACCGTTGTAATGGCATATGTATCTTCACAATCTCCACCGCATTCTTCAGACAAAGCGGATGTGATGGCGCGTAGCGAGAGTGCGCAAGATGGATTGGAACATGCAATCCGTGTGCATGCTGAGGCGCTCCGTCAATTATTGCAGCCCTATCTCTCTAGCACAGCACGCAGTATACCCGATGCTGGCATCGATGAACTAAGAAGGACTGCACAAGAGGTTGGAGCCTGGCATCGTGAACGATTACATGTACAAGAACGCTGTCGTTCTCTGTATGAGACGGTGATTGTGACTGAACGACGCTGTCGACTGCTTACAGCGGAACTGGATGCTGCGCATAAGAAAGAAGAAGGGCGTCTACGCGATTGGCATGCATGGCTCGATCAAGAGAATCTTCCAGAACGACTCACCCCTGCGGGTGTAAAGGAACATTGCAGAAGGTGGGAACAAGCCGAAGAAGTGGAGCAGCAGCGCCATCGCGCGGCTGTGAAGCATGCGCGCCTGCTTGGCCAGCTGGAATTGTTCGAGCAGGATTGCAACAGCTTGCTGCATACCGCACAGCATCTGATCACAACTCGATCTCAACAAGCGATGAAGGCGAATGACGCAGGTTTGGGGGAAGAAGGAACTGAAGCTGTGTTCCATTACGGAGCCGCTGCTCATGATGATGGAGTGGAGCTTCTGTCTGGATCAATGATAGGTGGATTATTCCGTCTGCTGGAGCGAATCGAGCGTGAACAGGCTGTCGAGCAGGAATATCAGCAATTGATGCTTCACAGCAGTTCCTTAGATGATGAGTGGAAGGAGAAGCACATTCATGCCAGTCAGATGCAGGAGACGATGAATAAGCTTCTCCTGGAAGCCGGTGTGAACACTGGTTTTGAATTGCTGCATTGTGCTGATGCGTACAACTATAAGCTTGAGCTGGAGCGGCAGGTTCGGGAGCTGGAAGCAGTGCTGTATCGCGGAGGAGAACGCACGGCATTTCGACCAATGGAGGAACTGCTGATTCAGTATGATGGACGTGAGCTCGAGCAGCGATGCATTTCCATCGCACGTCAAATGGAACAGCTGGATACACGGATTCGAGAGCTGGAAGGACGCAAGGGAAGATTGGAGCAGGAGCGGGAGAGGTTGAAGCAAGAGGTGGAGGGGGCTTCCCATCATCAGGAAATTGCGCTGCAGGAATCGAAGCTGGACGAGCAAGCGTCCCGTTATGCAGTTCTGGCGCTTGCCAAGACACTCTTGCAACGTACTCGCAGATTGTATGAGGAGGAGAAGCAGCCTGCTGTACTGAAACGTGCTGCCCATTATATGGAGCAGATGAGTGCTGGGCGATATACTCGCGTGCTGATTCCCTTCGGTGAGAAGACGATCGCGCTGGCAAGGCCGGATGGTCAGGTAGTATGGAGTCACCATTTCAGTAGAGGAACTGCAGAGCAGGTATATCTGGCTATTCGATTTGCGCTTGCAGAAGCGCTAACGAACCGGGCATCCGTGCCATTCGTGCTGGATGATATTCTAGTCAACTTCGATCAGGAACGGCTAGGATTGGCAGCGAAGGCGCTTATTGCGCTCTCCGATTCGCATCATGTCATGATGACGACTTGCCATCCTCATGTCGTTGATTTGATAAAGCGTGAATTGCCGGAAGAAGTGCGGTTGATTGAAATGCAACGATTGCATATAGCTCTTAAGCATAGGCGCGGTTCCCTTCAGTAGAGGGACTGCGCCTTATTTGCACCTAGATATAAGGTTCACTGTTGTTAGCTCTCAGGCGGAGAAGTTGGATGCTTCTGACGTGCAGGCTGCAGTGGCAGCGCTGCAGGAAATGGAGCGTCGGTCGGCGGACGATGAGTATGAGTCGGACGCTGTCCAGATGAACGAATTAGCAGGTATATCCATGCAAGGCTGAACACTCCAAATATTGGATACAAGTGAGATACCAGCGGCTTGAAGCCGAATTGACTGAACAGAAAGCAAAATAGCATGATCATGATAATAAGGAGCTTCGGATGAATTCCTGTACGTTGATGCATCTGCAGGGTAATCCCATACACATCGGCAACGTAGGTTGTAAAGATCTCGGAAAAAATAAGCATGACATAAATCAATTGAATGAATACGCCAAGTCCGGATGCAATATGACCCATGGGAATATCGAATTGCGTAATACCAGGCATGTACACAGCCAACGCAAAATGTCCGGAAAGCAGCATTAATCCAATTAGTACGCCTCCGATAATGCCCCCAAGTTGAATCACTTTTTTGTTCGGCATCGAAGCTCCAAGCGGGACGAGAACAGCTTGCGCCATTGCTAAATTAAAGGCGCCATACAAGAGCGGCGCACTCCATGCTGCATAGAAGGCCTTGTCCGTGCTCAGCGTTAGTGCTTGCGCAGCATTTGGCATTTGGATGGTATGAATGATAATGAACAAGGTAAACGTAAGCATTGTAGGTGCGACGATGGAGTTCAGCTTCAAGATGGCGCCCATTCCTCGGCTAACGAACCAATAGGAACCAACCAATGTAAGCAGCAGACCAATCTGGTAGTTCAAATGCAGATACTCCACGAACACGGATCCTGCTCCTGCCAGCATTACACTATTGACGCAAATAATAATGACCATCGTGAATAGACTGACTGCTCCGCCAATCCGATCTCCGAACAGCATGCGATTAATGTCCTCATAGGATCGAGCCTTGATGTCATGAGACAGGAGCATCAGCTTCGTGCCCAGCCAGATGAACAGCACTGTCGACAATGCGATGGTAAAGGGAGCCCACCACCCATAAGCTGTGAAAAATTGCAATATTTCTTGTCCGGTCGCAAACCCTGCCCCCACGACGGTTCCAATATACGTGAATGCAATTTGCATAACTAACACTGCTTTTCTCAACGTTAAGACGCCTCCTTGCCAGCCAGGCTTGTACGCATTACTATAAAATATGAGCAAGTAGGTTCGGACATGACTGCATGGTTATGATAAAATAGATATCGAATTACGGGAGGGGGGCTTACGGTGCAGACAGTCATGTGGGCGCTGTCCAATTATGGATACATAGCTTTATTTATGTTGCTTGCGCTAGGCATCATCGGCATCCCTGTACCGGATGAGACGCTGATGGTCTTTGTAGGCAGCTTGACTGTAAATGGCCCATTTCAATACACACTTGCCTTCGCTGTCTGTCTTGCGGGGAGTATGACCGGGATGTTCATCAGTTATATAGTCGGTCGTCGGGTGGGGAAGCCCTTGCTGGATCGGTACGGGAAGAAGTTGAAGTTGACGCCGAAGCGAGTTGAACGAACAGAGCGCTGGTTTCAGAAATATGGAAGTTGGAGTATTGTGTTCGGCTATTTCGTGCCGGGACTTCGTCATTTGACTTGTTATTTGGCGGGGATGTCCAGAATGAAATGGACAACTTATCTTTTTGCGGCTGGATCAGGTGCATTATTGTGGGTGGCTACATTTCTAACGATTGGACATATTGTGGGAAATCATTGGCGTGATGCGGTGCGATGGCTTCACTCGAAGGGGAACCCGATTCTGTTTGGTGGTCTTGTAGTGCTTGCGGTAGGAGGCACTATCACATACTTTATTATTCGTTATCGGATGCGAACCAATAAAACGCCTTGACTCCACGTGGAATCAAGGCGTTTCATTTATTATAGAGTCCATTATACGCGCTCGTTGGAAAATAGCTTAACTGCTTGGATCTTGTTTGTCGTCGGATCCAGATCAAGTCTCAACAAGCAGTTCTTTAATTCATAGCTCCACACATAATCTGTATCATGATCTGGACGTCCGAGCACCTTGGAGGCGGTAGCTTCACTGTCTCCAATTGTTAAGCCCTGGATTCCTGTCGAGGTATCCTCACCAGATACTTCAACAAATATGACTCGCCCATCCTGCTTGCATCCGTAAGAGAAGCCTTCGTATTGATACACGTCAATTGGATCGGTATCATCCATGACATAATGCTCCTCAGGTTCTCCCCATAGCTCCTTAACTGCGGCATTGTTCGAAGCAAGCACAATGCCTTTCAATTGAGGGTGTGCACGATCAAAAGCTTGATCCGTATATGTAGAATCACCGTTATGAGAGGATTGGCTCTTTGGTGATGCAATTTCGGTTTTCTCGTTTTGTTTCCCTACAGGCTTGCGTTCATCTGGCTTCACCTGAGAATCTTTCTGGTGCGAATAAGGTGTATCCGTTTCAATTGGGGGGATGCTGTGCTCCTGTGAGGTGCATCCTTGAAGCAGCCACGTCATCATGACTGCGGCCAGTACAATGGTTATACTGCGTTGCCGAGTAGATCGCCACATCGTAAATCCTCCTCTACCGCCTCGCGACGGGCCTAGAACATATTACCCTATATACGGAATTTGAATCAATTTCCAATTTGGACGTTATGAACTAGTTATCAACAGTAAATAATAAAAAATAAGCAAAAATAACCCTCTTATATAGTTAGACGCTTCAAAGCTCCATTTAGTTTCAGTTGATGAAAAGAATTGTCTGCTTTTCTCCATTCACCACTTTGACATATAATAAAAGATAAGATGGTGAGAGGGGGCAACGCAGATGGTGGATGAACGAACGGCTCGCTTTTTGGAAGAAAAAGTGACGGAGGCTAAAAACCATTTTGAACGGGCACTAGCATGCAAACACACGGAATTCGATGATTTGTACCCGTATATGATCGAACACCCTCAATTTTTCTGGTACAAAAGGTATGTCGCTTGGTCAGAATTGCTGACGATCGTAAAGCTGTGCGATCAGATGCAGGTGGGCTGGACAGGGAAATTTACCGCGCAACAAGTTGCGTATATTAACAAGCGTGTCATGTCTGCCAAGGTATTGGACTATTGGTTTGAAACGAACGATACGAAGGAACATGTGGGCTATTGAGATGAAGCATGCGTATGTGTGGGGCCTGCTGATGATGGCAGGCCTTGCATGTTGTACATAGCGGAGGTGTGAAGTACATGATGATGGAGGAAGCGGAGCTTGATCGTTATCGAGTGGAAGGAACATTTGTCAGAGTCATTAGGGACATACTGGAGATGAACGATGTTCGAGGATTCGTGGTTGCATGGGATGATGAGTATGTCATGATTCGCAAGCGAAATCGGCGTGTTGTGAAGCTGAGTCGCAGCTATATGATTCAACCTGCAGATGAGCCAAGAACAGTCCCTGAGACTTGATCGGATATACTGGAATACTGCATGGCAGCGGGGAGGGAAACCTGCCAGCTGCCTTGCAGCAGAAATAAGAAGATATCATTGCAAAAAGTTTATAAAAGTGTTGACGATCCTATAATGACGTGATATTATATTCCTTGTCGCCAGGAAAGCAACTTAGCGACTCAATCGGAAGTAATCAAATATGCGGTCGTGGCGGAATTGGCAGACGCGCTAGATTCAGGTTCTAGTGGTAGCAATATCGTGGAGGTTCGAGTCCTCTCGACCGCACCATACTTTCATCAGTGAATCCTCATGCTTATGAGGTTTTTTTATATTTACATGATCTAATAACCCGTCGTCGATGATTTTCGGCAGCGGGTTTTTTTTACGTTTCACCCTTTAATAATCATCAATTTCCCATCAGATTGTATGCGTTAATCACAATCGTTTCATTTTTGCTATGACGGTGCTTGACACAATGGTTCCAACCGTGTATAGTAATGATTACTGATTCCGAATTATTATCGGTTTCAAACGCAACATCTTATATGCGGTCATGGCGGAATTGGCAGACGCGCTAGATTCAGGTTCTAGTGGTAGCAATATCGTGGAGGTTCGAGTCCTCTTGACCGCACCATACTCTAATTAGCAGAATCCTTACGTCATTAAGGATTTTTTTATTTGTCTGTAATTCTTCGATAAGATGTTTTATCATAGCAGCTTTGAACAGGCTCGTAAATCGGATGCATGATGATTTACGGGCCTTTTTTGTGTCCCCATTATAGGTGAAGTCACGATCTTGGCTATCCGAGTGAGATCGTTAGTACAAGGTCGACAGTCATCCAATATCTAGTTAGATACAGGAGAAAAGACTCCAGGCTAAAAACAGCCGGAGTCTTGAATCATCTTACCATTATTCAAATTAACCATGTGCGCAGAAAGTGGTAGTTATAACAGAAGCATAAAGGTTCCGCCAACAAGCAGGAGGAGACCGACAAAAGCTTTCATAGACAATTTTTCCTTAAACACAATGTAAGCGAAGATAATCGTCACGAGTATGCTTAATTTATCGATAGGGACTACGATACTTGCGGGCCCTTCTTGCAGTGCCTTGAAGTAGAGCAGCCAGGACATGCCGGTGGCCAAACCCGATAAGGCAAGGAAAATCCAACTCTTTTTGTCGATTTCTTTGATGCCGCCCTGTTTCTTAGTTGCGAATACAATCAACCACGCCATGATCAGTACAACGATTGTTCGGATGGCGGTGCCTAGATTGGAATCAACATCTTCAATGCCGACTTTGCCTAGGATTGCTGTGATTGCTGCAAAAAGAGCGGATAGTACGGCATACCAAACCCAATTCCCGCTTTTGTCAGAGGATTGTCTAGCATCTTGTTTTCTTTGTATCATCATATACGTTCCAATTCCAATCAACGCCATACTGATGATTTTCAGTAAGGTAACTGGTTCCCCCAGTAAGATAATTGCAAAAAGCATTGTCATAATCGTGCTTGATTTATCAATGGGAACGACGACATTCACATTGCCTAGCTGCAGCGCTCTGAAATAGAAGATCCAAGAAGCACCGGTCGTCAGTCCTGATAATACGAGATAGAAGAGAGACTGCGAGCTGATGTCGAACAGGTTCGTATGTAAGTTCCCTGCAAACACGATAGTCCACGCAAAAATGACAACAATTCCGGTTCTAAGGGCGGTAGCTAGATTGGAATCCGTACGCTGAATTCCGATTTTAGCAAGAATAGAAGTTAAACCTGCAAATAGCGCCGCACCAAAAGCATAAATCATCCACATGTAGGTATCCTCCAAACTCTATGTAAAACACTATGTACCCAGGTAACAGGGAACTTATGATCATCTTCGTTTAGGGAAGACAGCATATCCTTCATTTTACTATATTTCTTCAGCTAGCCTATCGATACTCTCACGATTTCCCAGTCATGCGATGCTGAATCTTGATAACAAATCCCAGATAAGCTCTCTGCGGCTGGATGCTCATATGTATTTGTTCTCCTCAAGCCTCTAACTTCTCCGTTTTCCGTATATTAAATCCCAGATTTCAGGGATGGTAGTTTTATTGATTCTATCTATAATTGATAATGATTATCATTATAGTGGAAGAACAGGGAATTGGAAAGAGGTTAGGAATCCGTCATCCACATCACTGCACAAAAAGATTTGGACGATCACCGCTGCCACGATGCTCAGCCAAGTAAGCCAACAGATGAAGCTTTTCGTTATGGACATGATAGCGTAGATAGTTTCCTGGTTCCTTTGTGTAACCAAGCTGTTCGCGCGCTGTTATTTTCATGCCGACACGGGAGAAGTTTTCATCCAAATAATCTGGATGATAGGTTCGCTCATGAGCTTGCGGAAACAGATGACAAATTCGCGAAAGTGAAGCGGCGGGGGGCTGATAATACAAATAGTGCCCCAGCACACGGGCGCCCGGCTTGAGATAAGTCAGCATCGGGAGAAGCGGGAAGATCCGATTGTGCAACGAAAAGTCGTTGAACGAAAAGCTGTCGACGATCAAATCAACGGTAACGGGAGCTAGAGGAAGCTGCCAATCACTGCTCACGATATAAAGCGCCTGCAAATCAGTATGGTTCTGTGAAAGCTTCTCTTTAAGCCTGATCAGCAGTTCGCTCGACGTACCGCAAAAGATGTACATCGTCTCCGGTGGGAGAGATGAGATGTACCTAGGTAGAACCGTGTACACATCAGCGTTGGCTTCCACGATCAGCTGATGCTTGGCAGGTTCGCTTCTAAGTCGGTCGGCCAACCATTGGTTGCCCTTTTCCGTCAAGTTGATAAAAGCAGATGAAAGCAATTGAAAACGCTCGTGCTCATAGCCATAGGTATATGCGGAACGAGCGTTTTCTTTATCCGAGGTAAGCAGAATGCCATCCTTGATTTCCGCCCGATAAGAGCAGGAGCAGTGTAATCGTGCGCTAAGCATATATTTTCCCTGAAGGAAGGCGTTTCGTATTTGCAGTGGAATGCGGCAGGAGGGGCAGTAAAGCAGGGGCAAAAAGGAGTAAGGCACTCCGGTCTCTGCTTCAGTCCTAGGCTCGTCCTGTAAAGTGATTAATTTATTTTCAAGCTGATGAAGAGCGTTTTCCAGTTGCTCTTTATCCTTCATTAGCCGCTGTTTCTTTTCGTTCATCATACGTAGATAATGCCAGCGAATGTCTTCGAAGACGGTAAAATCAGAGATTCGCTTCCTCAAAAGCATTTGGCGGATTTCCTGAAGTGTAAAATGAAACTGCTTCATTTCACTGATAAAGGCCATATCCTCAACGCATGAAGGAGTAAATTCATATTGGGCGCTTGCTTTTTTATCCGGAAGCAGCAGCTCGATTTCAATGTAGTAGCGTACCGTATCTACGGACACGTCAAAACGCTTGGCGAATGCCCCAATCTTCATGTAAGTACCTCCCATATTTTCCTTAATCTAATAATAAACTAAAATTGCGGGAGCACTCCAGATTTTTTTGGAAAATGAGATGTATTGCAGGCTTGATCTCAAGTACGCTCCATCTCTTAAGATAAGCGTATAACGAAGAAAGAGGTGAGATGTAATGAAGTTATCCGAATATGCTAGTTATGACGGTCTGGGGCTTGCTGAGCTGGTCAAGCGCGGCGAAGTTACGCCAGAGGAACTGACGGCATTAGCTTGCGAAGCTATCCGGCTGCTGAATCCGCAACTAAATGTGATGGCCGTCTCGATGCAGGAGCTAGCAGAAAAAGAAAGCAAGTCTGCTTTGCCGAATGGCCCATTTACTGGAATTCCATTCTTGGTCAAGGATTCAACTTTGCATGCGGCTGGAGTGCCTCTAAATAGCGGGAGCCGACTGGGGGAAGGAATGATTTACCCTTACGACTCCGAGATGATGAGGCGGTTCCGACAGGCAGGTCTGGTAACACTCGGATCCACCACAGCGCCCGAATTTGGCTTCAATGTAACAACGGAAGCGGTTCTGTATGGGCCGACGAGAAACCCTTGGAATCCGGATAGGAGTCCAGGCGGCTCAAGCGGCGGCTCTGCTGCGGCGGTCGCGGCAGGTATTGTGCCAATTGCACATGCCAATGACGGTGGCGGCTCTATCCGCATTCCTGCGGCTTGCAGCGGTCTGGTCGGCTTGAAGCCGACGCGTGGACGAACACCCAACGGTCCTGACAACGGAGAAGTACTGAGCGGACTCGGTATACAATTTGCCGTGACCAAGACGGTGCGTGATACGGCTGCACTGCTGGATGCGGTTGCGGGGCCAGACCCGGGGGCTTATGCTTGGGCCGAACGGCCGAACCGTCCCTTCTCAGCAGAACTTGCTGAGGAGCCGGGGAGACTGCGGATAGCCTGGACGGGCAAGCCGTTTTCAGGCACCCCCGTTGATGCGGAATGCTTGCGTGTCTTGCATGAGACCGTCGGCTTATGTGAGGAACTAGGGCATGAATTAGTGGAGGTATTGCCAGAAGTGGATTATGAAGCATTGTTTGTAGCGACGATGCACATATGGGCGGCCAACACGTATCATGGAATTGAGCGGCTTGCGAAGGCCCTGAATAGGAAGCCCTCGGAACATAATCTGGAAGCAACGATACTGAAAGCTTACCAATACGGCGCTACCTTAACCGCCCATGATCTGCTTAATGCCCTCGATATCAGTGCGCAAGCGTCTCGATCCGTCGGTCGTTTCTTTGAACAGTACGACGTGCTGCTTTCCCCAACGATCGCGTCTGTGCCTTTTCCGTTGGGCGAGCTGAATGCCAACAATCCGGATATCGATCTAAGAAGCTGGACAGAACAAGTATTCACCCGTGCTCCGTTCACTAGTCTCTTTAATACGACAGGCCAGCCTGCTGTATCACTTCCGCTCGGTTGGAGCGCGGACGGTCTGCCGATCGGGATGCAATTTGCTGGGCGATTCGCCGACGAAGCTACACTGCTGCGGCTCTCCGCCCAATTGGAAGCCGCCCGACCATGGAATCATAAGCGTCCCGTCATTCATGCAGCTAGCAGCCAATAAGCGACTCATTTTCTAATCAGACGAACAGAAGCCCAGGTCGACTTAGTTTAAAGATAGCGATAGCATGTAGTTTTATTATTACGTTCCTTATGATAGGGATGGAAAATCACAAAAAGGAGAGCATATGCGGAATAAAACAGATGTGGATAGATTAGCAGAAGTATATGCAATGCAAATGATTCTATGAAATAGAGATGTGTACTCGGAGAACTTAATGAAACTGGAGGGGCAAACGACTCAAACTCATCATAACTGAGGAAGAGAATCGGAAGGGCTTGCATAGTCTGGAATCGCACGAGGTGTTACAAAACGCCTCCTCGGTATGTTGATCAGCCAAATGATCCAAGTGGGGGGCAAGGAAAGACAGTCCCAAATAAGTAAGATAAGCGTTAATGTATTAGAAAAGGCTAGGCTTGGAAAAAACTAATTTTCCTAGCCTGGCCTTTCTTGCTTAACATAAAATGTTAAACCCGTTCAATACAAGGCTTGTTTTTGCTATCCTAACCCGCTTCGTTGTTATGCTGCTACGGTTTAATTTTTAAGTTGTGATTGGTTTTTACGATATTAGATTGAGTTGTTGCAGTTGTTATACTTGCCATCAAGCTTCCTCCTGTTCTTCAATATAATTTCGACATCTTCCACATGTATCCTTTTAATCGAATGCAAGACAAACAAGGGTATTCAATAATAAGCATCCGTAACAATCGGCCACCTCAATCGATACTATGGTTTAGGAGGGGATGCGAATGCAGGATCCATTTTTTAATACAGCCACGATCCATACGATTCGCAACGGAGTCGAAGTACATGAGTTGTGGCTGCTTATTAACGCACGCTACGATGAGACCGCCAAGCGATTCAAGCGGATCAATGTCGACAATTTTAGCTTCGGTTGGCAAATGCAGGCTTGTGGCACGTATCCAGGTGAAGAAAACATCGGAGATTTAGACAATCAGGGAATGAATTTATGGAAGGCTAACGGGAAAAAGGCATACAGTGTAGGGGAGCCTGCACGTGACCAAACCGGTGAAGATATCGGGGCTCTGCAACCGGATGGAAGCTGGCGTGAGTTCGGAATCATGCTGGGATGGAACAATCTGTTTATGTGTGACTCATATGGGGGAGTGACGATCGGAGGATCAGGCATTGAAATTGACGGCTCAGGCATATCCCCGCTCAGTAGGCTTTCACTGGGTAAATTCAGCGGTGGAAGCTTAGTCCCGCAGCGTCCTATTCAAGATTATGTGTTTGCCTATAACGGAATGTGTTGGAATGTTCAACATGGGCTGTGGAACAAAGATATTGGGGAACAGAGCGGCCTCTTCTATGGCTTGGCAGCACCAATCCACTACAATGATAAGGCTGATGGCTCGTTCAACCCGGATTCCAACAAGGCGAACATGGACAAAGCGGAAGTGGTCGTCATGAAATTGCCAGGTGGGAAATCTGCTCAGATCGAAAATTGGGAATATCTTGTGCAAATAACGAGCAGCGGGAACGCAAAAGTCCACGGTTATGATGTCCCGCTAACTCAAGCCATAACCGTTAGTTTAAATCAAAATCAAGCAGCTGACGTATTTTATCCGAATTCAACCTGGAACAAGAGGAATGCGCATATCTTGGGTGTTAAGGGAATGAAGGCTGATGGAACGACAAAATCGGTTCAAAGCTATGATGCTTCCTACTATGATTATGGCATATATCTCAGTATGCCTGCTGGATATACCCAAGCGGAGGTTCTATTGTCGAGAATCGGAATGTCGTCGGAATGATGTAATACAAAAGAGCCGCTTGGCTTAATGGCCAGCGGCTCGTCATTTTCTATAGATGCTATTTACATTTTAAAAACCCATTTATATTCTGAAGGATTCCATTCGATCTTTCCATCCTTGTTCAATTTTCCAAATTCCATAGCAACTGTTTTGTTGACTGCTTTCATCCCATTGTCAAAGGCAAAAGTGAAACGATTGCCGAATGTTTCTTCAATGCTTTGAACTGCATCAGCCAAGTTTACGACGATATCTCTTTTAATCTTGTTGTACAACCACAGTGCAACGTGTTGTTCGTTCATTTTACTTGCTCCCTTCATAATTCCTATATTCACGGCTGACAGTTTTGGGCTTCTCCGTCCTAAAGTCTGATCCCGTATCTTTATATTACTACAAGATCCTACCCAATCCTGCTATGTAAATGTGAAGATCTTTTGTCATTTAACGCTTATATGCTTGAGTGCATAGTTGCTTTACTGTGATAAAAAATAAATGGAGCACACAGTTGAGTAGAATCTACTTCTTAAATAATCATATCCTTTTCCCATTATCTTATGCTAAGGTAAGCGGTTTGCGACTACGATTGAATAGTGTATACAATTATTTAACTTGTATGTAGAGGAATTTCGATTATGATAAAGGAGTAAGAGGCGTAAATGATCTGACTTTTGAAAAAATGGTATTGACATGTTGGAGGAGTAAGTGTAAAATAAATATTTAATAGCGCAACACACTCCCTCAACCGTCATTTCACCGCCCATTTCGCCAACCACCTGTCTGTTCATTGGTTCGTTACTCACTATTGCTTTGTCCCTTTTTTAAGATTGGAATTGTACTTAGTAGTGAAGTATGCTTTATTTTTATTTGGCTATATTTTAGTTGTGAAATGTTTTGAGGATTAATCATCCTATGCTGGGATGATGTTTGAACATGTTGTGAAATGTTTAATCATGTTAAAGAAAGAGAATTTTAAGAAACCTGACTCATTGAAAATAGAGCTAGGAGGTTTTTTCTTAAGAAGTTGGAGGAATACAAATGAATACAATACTAGTAAACAATTGGTTGAATCACATGGGTGATTACCGTGCAAGCCGTGCATTGAATGAGCGTAGATTGACTTATCGCATGTCTTATGTACAAGATATGAAGATGAACATGGTGGGTGCGCGTCGTGAACAAGACAAGTTGCGTCATGCCATTACACGTGCGAAGGAACAAGAAATGATCTTCCATGCTGCGTGCTCGAAACTTGATGCTGTACATCGCGATGCATTGAATACGCGTTACATGCACAATCAACGAGGCATTGAACCTGGTGTCATTTCCGAAGCGATTGATGCTCTTACTGCGGCATTGCAGTTGATGGAGAAGTACGGAGCAATTCAGTATCGTATTGTTGAAGGTTATGTGATTATGAATTTTGTACAACAGCGCACAGCGTAAGTGTATAGGATGCGATCAGGATTTTATAAACTGTCATCTCACGGACAGTTCTCGTCCGCTTTAGCATCTCATATTGCATCTCATTTTAAACGATTGGGTGAGCATATGTTTTTGGAAAGTATGGAACGTTAACAGCCTCTTAAGGATAAAACTTAAGAGGTTTATTTATTTCCACTTGCTTTAATCAATTAACTTATTAAATCATTCCCCTAAGCCCCTCGCTTTTTTCCTAAAGAGCCTAAAGCAGAGCCTGCCCTAATTGTAATATGACGCTGGGATGCGCCCCCTTGCTTGAACAGATGAAGAGAGCGCTCTTCCCAATTAGAACATGGATTGATAGAACATAACTGCATCACAGATGCGTGATGCAATGAGCGTCTGAGTTCGTGGTTCAGTTAGCAGCTTGCGATCCCGATCATTGCTAATAAACCCGGCCTCAACAATCACTGCTGGCTGCTCCACCCGCTTGAGCAAATAATAAGTAGGGCCGAGCTCTGGCTGCTTATGCGATGCAAAGATTGGATTCAATGATTGTTGTATAAACCAAGCGAGCATTCGGCTTCGCCCTTCCTTCTGATGCAGCACAATCGGGCCGCGTGCAGCTTTGTTTTTGTTCCAATTGACATGAATGCTGATGAATACGGATACGGGGAGTTCTTGACTTAGCTGCCGACGCTGTGCAAGATCCTTGCGATGTCTAGAGCGGGTGGCTGACCAACGGTTATCATCGCTAAGCGCATAATCACCGGTTCGGTTGACAATGACCGGAATGCCCCTCGATTTCAGCATAAGATACAACTTCTGAGCGATAGCTAAATTAATGTCCTTCTCCAAGATATTGCCGTGAGTTGTTCCTCCATCAATTCCCCCATGTCCTGCATCAATTAAGACCAGCTTAGAGAAGGGAAGACTCGGAAGTGATCCAATTGGTTCTGTATTGGGTGGAACAGCTGCTGCAATAGGTTCAGGGATTGCGTCCACGGCTGACTCCTGATATACGGCTGTCTCATTTGTGGCGGCAGCACGTCCAGCATGTCCGACCCCAATATTAGCGGTACACCCGATGACAATAGCTATAATGCCAGCGACCATTCGGCGCAATCGCGATGCACATGACGGTTGATGTAGCATGAAGCAATCCCTTCTTTCTGTCACATGGTCAACATAATCACTCCATCTTTATCGTGTACAGCGAAGCACAACCTCATTCCTGCCAATTTGGGTTGGTGCGCCGTAGATCTGGGTATCCTAAGAATGACGGGGCGAGGCAGCCAAGAGATAACGACGAGAGGATTGAGAACCGTTATGGCTAAAGCAGGAAAAGGAGAAGACTTGATTAAATACATTACACAACGCGTTGTCACCTATATGGATACGCCGGTTGAAGCGCGTCGGGAGCGTCAAATGGAGCGGAAAAATCGTGCAAAGGAATCGTGGCAAACGAAGTGGTTCGGAATGGTGCCATTCGGAGTTAAAATGTGGGCTGGCCAATGGGGGAGTGCAAGCAAGCCTCTGCTCAAGCGGGCCAGAGAACTAAATGTGCTCCGACTATTGCGCAAACAAGTCAAAACAGCCTCAAATTCTCCATCATCAGGATCTGGGACGCCTTCTCAACCTTAGGCAAAAAAAGGGGCACGCCTTTGAAGGTCGTGCCTCTTTGCAAGGATCAAGCTATGAACATATTTTTATGACTGTGGAATAAATGCCCCCGCCTGCAGTGCATCTGAGGAGGGGAGCCAGCGTATGGATTTCATGTCTTGAGAAGCGACGATTACATACACATTGTCGCTTGTTTTTGTCAAATCGCTTGAATTGCTCTGACCATCTCTATTTCCTCCTCCAAACATCCATCTCTGAATCCCGATATACGAAAAAGGTTGATTAACAGCCCCGCCACTTATGCGCTGTACATAAACCCAATTTTGATCACGATAAGTAAGAGGAAGCTCCTTAGAGCTATTTATAGATAGCTTAGTCATCCAGTTCACTTTCTCATAGGGATCAAATGGTGCAATCAAACTGCTTGAAGAGGCAACCTCGCTGTAGCTCTGCGAGGAGGCGGCGGCATGAGAGGATAGCAATTGTATTGGAAGCAATCGTTCCTTGCTGTCCATGCGTTTAGATTGACTCGCTGAGGGCTGACTCAACAAGGTCGGGCTATCATTTGCATCTCGCTTTGTTGGCGCTGGTGCATACTGCTTCGGCAGCGGGAGCCATTCTCCACTTTGCGCATCAAGCCAATCAACGTTCCCGTTGTGCCATTCCACTCGCCATACGGTAAGCAGCGGGGCTAGCTGGTACGGGTAAATGCTCGTTACATGAACTTCCTTATTATGTTCCTCAGCAAGCTGCTGCTGTCGATCTAACAATGCATCCTGTAAGGTTGATTCATCGAAGGGCTGCTGTTCGCCAATCCCATATTCCGACAGTCGTATTCGACCATCGGCATCTGCCTGTAGAATCATATATCCAATTTGCTTTTGCTTGTCCATGACGCGGATGAACCACCCATGCATGCCAGGGCCAAGAGGGAAGCGTTCTGTATCTGCATGCTCCCATTGCTGGAATGGGGCCTTCTTGGCGAGCTGCTGCTGATAGTGGATAATTGCTTCATCAATCTGTTTGTTCTCTCCACCCCCTGATAGCGGGGTCAAAGATGCGGGTGCAGATTGGAAGGTGTGATAGGTAGACGAAGCAGAAGTAGACGTCAAGATGATCGAATGTTCACTAAATAAGGATTGTTGAAAGGAGAGCGGAGCATAAGCTTCGCTTACCAAGTTCTCATTGGTTCTGCCCGATAGTGGCTTGGCTTCGCTTGATGCAAACAGAATGCCGACAGTAACACTGCCAGCTACAAGGGAAGTCAGTGCAGCGGATGCGGCGATATAAGCCAATTTCGTCCACCAAGGTTCATTATTCATGCGAATCACCTCTAATTTCCGTTGTTACAGGCTTTCTGTATCGGTTGCTGTTAGTTGATTTCCTTAATTGTAAAGGACAAGCTCTAAAAATGGTGTCGTTCCATTGTTCAGGTGCTTGTCCTTTACACGTTCTATTTTTGCCGCAATGTGGCGTTTCTGCACTGTTCATGATTGATAGGCTTAGGCCAATGTCGAAGGAAGATGAATCAGACCTGCATTGAGAAAATTGACCGCAATCCGAGGCTCGAATTGCCACCGAATCTCTTGGCACCTCATGTCATATTGCTGCTGGATCTGTTCTTGTTTCGAAGGGGAATTTGTATTCCCTTGTTCGGGATCAGTGTCGGAATCATCTCCGCCATGCTTGTCCTTGTTGGATGGCATATTCGCAGCCTGCTCGGCATCGGTGCTGAATTGCTGAAGCTGAGGTTCGTAATAAGACTTCAATCTCGCAAGCTCTTCTTCCAATCGTTCTGACGCCTCCACAGCCCATGTATTGTCATAGGTAGAGATGAGATCGATTAAATGTCTTTCTACAGCCTCGCGGGCTTGTTGAATAGACAACGACCAAGGCGCAACATGCACATTGGAAGGAAGCTTAGGGGACAAGGGCATGGACAGCAGTTGTTCCATGAAGTCAGTCCGGATGCGTCCCGTTACAAGAGATATTCCGAACGAATGAATTTCCTCTCTCTTCAGATCGCAAGCAAATTCGACGTTAAGATTTAAGAGAAGCCATGGCTCATATGCAGTAGAACGCTTACTACCTCGTGTGGAACTACTTGCAGCAGTACTGCTGGCATTGGCTGGTTCAGCGAACAATTGAATGAAGCTACCCTCTTCATGAACCGCTTGCATGATGCTCGACAACCGCCGGCTACCGAAGGTAACATCCTCGCGTGGAATTCGCCCTATGCCTCCACCGCCGCCTGTGAAGGCGGGTGCTACGCCGAAGTAGCGACCGAGGATGGAGTCGCCGGGGGCTGTACCGGCAGGGGTAGAGCCCGGAGGCGGAGCAATAGTTGCACCAGTTGGCGGAGCTGTGGCGTTACCCGCAGGTGGCAGGACTGGCGGGGCAGAAGGTCCACGAGGAGGTTCAGGCGGCATCGCAGAAGGATCGAATACGAAGGTGAATCGCATCGTCTCGGGCTCTGCCCCTGTGCGATCAACGAAACCCCAATAGTAGGGACGGTTCGTAAGCTTCCGATCGGCTCGTTCTGACAGCTTCACGGTTACACTGGCAGGTGAGGTCTCCATGATATGACAATCGGTGGCCTCCAAATAATCGAGCACAAATCGTCGTACTTGCTCCGTATTCATTCCTTCCTACCTCCTATTCCTGTCATCATCCTTCAATCTCGGCACTCATGTTATGCAGGAGATTACTTATTGCTGCACTCTTCTCGTCGTCTTCCATATCTATTTCTTCACGTATCGCATTTAACGAATTGCCTAAACGCTCCACCTCGGTGCGAATCAGATCTTCCGAATCCGATTCCAGAAGAATGCGGGAGAGGCTCTTCTCGAGAGAATCCTGCTTCTCGAACCGTTCCAGGATCATGTCGAGACTGCCGATGACCATCTCGAACATGTTGATTTTCTCATGAAGCAGGTTCAATATATATTCTTCAATCGTTCCTTGCGTTGATAGGTTGTAGATCTTCACATCATTGTTCTGACCAAGCCGATGTACCCTACCAATCCGCTGCTCTACGCGCATCGGGTTCCATGGCAAATCAAAATTAATCATATGATGGCAGAACTGCAGATTGATACCTTCGCCCCCGGCTTCTGTTGCAATCATGACCTGTGCCCGTCCGCGGAAAAGATCCATCATCCAATCCTTCTTGCCGCGGTTCATCCCTCCGCTGTAAGGAACTGCGACTAGACCGGCATTGCGGAAATACTGCAGCAAGTACTCCTGGGTAGCTCTGTATTCGGTAAACACGATAACTTTTTCATTAATCTCGCGAATAATGTTCATCGCCGTTTCGGCTTTAGTATTCGCATTAATGCCTTTAATGAGATCGACAAGATCCCAGATATAATTGCGAATAGGGGAGTCCTCGGCAAGCTTCTTTGACAAATTCACGAGTGTTAAGAAGACGGCATCCCGACTGGAGCATACTTCCCGCTGCAGCGTAATGAGGGAGAACATGCTGCCGATATCCCCGCTGCTTGTTCGATATTGCTCCTTTACAAATCGAGTGACTCCATCATAGAGCGCCTGTTCTTCCGGCGAGAGGGTGAGTGGAACATTCTTAACGATGCGCTTCGTAAAATGAACATTGCCTTCACCTCTGCGATTGCGCACCATGACCTTCGATAGCTCGCTCTGGAGCATGCCCTCATTCTTCGGCATCCGCTTGTCTGCGACGAAGTTCGTGCTGAACTCCCCTTGACCGCCCAGCTGACCTGGCTTCAGCAGATTGATCAAGTTATACAACTCGTTCATATCATTCTGAACGGGTGTAGCAGTTAGCAGAAGACAGTATTTCTTGCGCAAATGCTGAATGAATTGATAGTTCGTTGTTTTCCGATTTTTCAGTTTATGGGCTTCATCAACGATTAACATATCGTATTCCTGCTCCATGAGAATTTCCTTGTGCGGATCGCGCTTAGCTGTATCCATGGAAGCGACTACGATGTCATTCGCCCATTGATATCCCTTCTTTTGGGCAATCGCGGGAATGCCGAACTTATGGTTCAGCTCACGAACCCATTGCAGCACAAGAGAGGCGGGCACTAAGATGAGCACTCGCTTCACAAGTCCACGAATCATATATTCCTTCAAAACAAGACCGGCTTCGATTGTCTTCCCGAGACCTACTTCATCGGCTAATATTGCTCTGCCTCGCATATCATGCAGCACTTTGCGGGCTGTCTCCAATTGATGCGGCAGTGGATCGACGTTTGTAATATGAGTTAAGCATTGAAGCTCGTCAAATGCATGAATTCGCTTTGCCTGCTGGGCTTCGTATGCAAGCCGGAATAAGGTCCAATCATCCCAAGGGCTGTTTTTGTCAATGCGAGCAAGAAGCTCGTCCGTCCATCCGTTCTCGATAGTAAGGGGGATGCTACCTATTGCAGCTGTGCTAGTACGGGAGGATGAGGAGGGGTTATCTCCATTATTACCCACAGCTCCCATAGATGCTTCGATTCCGGGGTAAGCTAGTGTCGTAGAAGCGTTACTCGGTGTACGAGACTCTTCGTTCGACGGCTGATACGTACGCATGTTGTCTCCCTCCCTAATCGATTCGTTATTCCTCATTACCGTGTAGTATGGACGTAATCTTCTTATTTCATAACTGTTCATACGATACGATGGAAAGAGTTTGAAATGAGGGATTTATCACAGTGTTTTTGTATATGTTGATGTAAAATGCTTTTTGGACACTAGATATAGTGTTTAGTACATACCATGTAAGCAGGTCTAACGCACGTGGTTGTCGGTAATGATTTGATGAATTGAAGAAGCCAGGAGGTCGTTCTCTTTGAATATGCCACAGAAGAAACGCTTGGAAGGATTAAGTGAGAAGATATTTCTAGATCGATATGCAAAAAAGGATGCAGATACGAATAATACCCGAGTGGGGGACGTTGTACTTGTATTAACGAAAGATGATCCGAAATTTCCGACGAAGGAGGTTGGAGAGGTTACTGCACGTAATGGCCGGAACTTATCTGTTGCACTCCGAAGCGGGGCGACCATCCAGACATCTATTGAGCATGTTACCCTGACCGTGGAGAAAACACCGGAGGAAATGTGGGATCGATTGGCATCTGCAATTGCCTCCGTTGAGACTACGGAGAAGCAAGCAGAATGGACGGACAAATTCAGATATATTCTCGATGATTGGAAGCTTGTCCCGGGTGGACGAATCGCAGCAGGAGCAGGAGCAAGTGAGGAGCTAACCTTGTTCAATTGCTATGTCATTCCGTCTCCGAAGGATAGTCGAGGCGGGATTATGCAGACGCTCTCGGAAATGACAGAGATTATGGCTCGGGGTGGCGGCGTTGGCATCAATCTATCCTCGCTTCGTCCAAGACGGGCTATTGTGCGTGGTGTTAATGGCTCATCCAGTGGAGCGGTTTCATGGGGAGGCTTATTCAGCTATACGACAGGACTTATCGAGCAGGGCGGCAGCCGGCGTGGTGCCTTAATGTTAATGATGTATGATTGGCATCCGGACATTTTGGATTTTATTACGGTGAAGCAGACTGCAGGTCAAGTGACGAATGCGAACTTATCTGTCTGTGTTAGCAATGGATTTATGAAAGCCGTGAAGGAGGACTTGGACTGGGAGCTTGTATTCCCAGATACGAGTGATCCGGACTATGATGAGCAGTGGGATGGAGATTTGGAAAAGTGGAAGAAGGCAGGCAAGCCCGTCATTCCTTATCAGACAGTTAAGGCCCGCGACATTTGGCATACGATTATAGAGTCGGCGTGGAAGTCGGCGGAACCGGGTGTTGTCTTCATGGAGCATTATAATCAGATGTCGAACAGCTGGTATTTCAACCCGATTATCTGTACGAATCCTTGTGGAGAACAGGGACTGCCGGCGTGGGGTGTCTGCAATTTATCTGCGCTCAACCTGTCCAAGTTTTATGATGCTGAGAAGCGGGATGTTGCTTGGGAGGAGCTATCGAAGGTAACGCGTTATGCGGTGCGCTTCCTCGATAACGTCATAGATAAGACTCCGTATCATTTTGAGGAGAATAAAAACAATCAACAGAAGGAGCGGCGTGTCGGGCTTGGCTCGATGGGATTGGCAGAATTGATGATCAAGCTTGGAATCCGATATGGAAGTCCTTACTCGCTCGAATTCCTTGACCGACTGTTCGGCTTTATTGCTCGCGAGGCCTACTTGGCTTCTGCGGATATTGCTGCGGAGAAAGGGGCTTTCCCTGCCTTTCAAGCAGAGCCTTACTTGTCAAGCGGCTTCATGAAGCAAATGTGCGGTGTATATCCTGAGGTCGAAGAAGCAATTCAAGCGAAGGGGATGCGTAATGTAACGGTCATTACACAAGCGCCGACGGGCAGCACGGGTACCATGGTTGGCACTTCCACCGGGATCGAGCCGTACTTCGCCTTCAAATATTACCGCCAGAGCCGTCTCGGCTATGACGAGCAGTTCGTGCCGATTGCGCAGCAATGGAAGGATGCGCATCCGAACGACCAGCTGCCAGATTACTTTGTAACAGCGATGGATCTGTCAGCAGAGGATCATATTCGTGCGCAAGCAGCGATTCAGCGCTGGGTGGACAGCTCGATTTCCAAAACGGCGAACTGTCCGAATGACTTTACTGTCGAGCAGACGAAGGAATTGTATGAACTGGCGTTCGACCTCGGATGTAAAGGTGTAACCATTTACCGAGATGGAAGTCGAGACGTGCAAGTGCTGTCGACGGAGAAAGAGTCGAAGCAGGAAGAGAGCAACCATTCAGGATTGGGGCAAGCTGATTCCCATTCGAACTCGCAGCAAAAGCAGCCTGAACAGGATGATTTCCGTGCGGACAATCAGGAGAAGCAGCAATCCGTGCAGAATCATTTTAATACGGACGGTCAGGAGAAGCCGCAATCAACACAGGGAGGGGTTCTGCATTGCGAGTCTTCCTCTGTTTCTGAAGATCAGCAGAAGACGAAGAACAATGGGAATGGAAATGAGCAGCAGCTTCATCGGCAGGATACTGGCTCGTCTGGTGTATCATCTTTGAGTGTCTCTTCAGATCATGAACAGAAGGATGGAGTACGAGCGCAGGAAAGTAATGACGGTCAGGAATCTACTCAGGAATCTACACATGGCAATGCTTCTCCTTCTGCTGAGGTAACTGCAACCAAGGGGGGAGAGTCTGAATCAGCAAGCTCAAATAATGTGTACAAGCGCCGTCCACAAGTATTGCGCGGGGCAACGTATAAGATTAATACGCCGTTCGGGATGGCGTACATTACGATTAATGATTTGAATGACATTCCTGCAGAAATCTTCTTAAACGTCGGCAAGGCTGGATCCGATGTATTTGCGATGGCGGAAGCGCTAGGCCGCGTATGTTCCCTGTTCCTGCGCTATGGCGACCATGGGAACAAAGTAGAGCTGTTAATCAAGCATTTGAAGGGAATCGGTGGTTCAGGCTCCGTTGGCTTCGGTGCTAATCGGGTGGAGTCGATTGCAGATGCAGTCGCAAAAGCGCTGGAGACACATATGCAGGAGCAGGCATGTGATCAAGAGCTTCAGCGAAATAGTAAAGGGAGAAACGGTCAGCAGAACCATCAAAATGACAGCGGTCAGTCGCATAACAATAACCAACAATCGAGTGAAAATGGCCATCAGTCAAAAAACAACAATCAGACTGCCAGTGGCAATCATCAACAGGTTAATTCTTCACGACAGGAATCGATCGAACAGGAACCAATCGCAGCTGCGATTGAAGATTCATCATCTGCTCAGAAAGATACATCTCCACCGATGATGAGCGGGATGTCGAGAGACTTATGTCCTTCCTGCGGTTCAGCTTCTCTTATCAATATGGAAGGCTGCAAGACGTGTGCGAACTGTGGATACAGCCGTTGTTCATAAAGAGCTTATGTTCGAAGATTTGAGAGAAATGAGTGCTGTGAATCATTTGTATGTAACGTTCATTGTAATAGTCGGGGCAATACATCGGCTACCTTGTCACCGTGGCGGCATGGATAACAATTCGGTGGCGCTGCTTGGATAATGAAGAGAGGCGCGCAGATCAAATCGCCGATTAATGGTTACAAAGTATAGGGCAAATGGAAAACCCCCGTGAAGCTGCTGTGGCAGCGCCCCGGGGGTTTGTGTTTTGGTCTGGCGCAGCATGACGCCAACTATTTAACCCCTGACAGCCTGTAGTATGGCTGCAGCCGGTCCCTGGTTGTTTTCTAGTTGCATAAAATGAACGGGAGATTACCTTAAACTTCAGATCATTTTATATAGGTTAACAGAATAATGACACTTCTAAAACAACAAAAGCCCTACCTCTCTTTTGTCCTTGCGGCTCCGATGACCGCGCCAGTGTGAATCAGAATTTCGTCTTTACATAAACTCATACTTCGTTTGGGTTATTCAAAATAAGAATTTAAAACTTCGTGGTCACGAAGGGTTATTCTTCTAGCGAGGAACGTAAAAGGGGTTAAATTGATATTACAATATCATATTATATCACAGATGTAACTATCTGGCAAGAGCTCTATTGGGTTCTACTTTGGGCTGCACGGGCGGAGCCGGAAATAACAAAACTGACCTAAATGGTATCCTGATGAGAGTGTTTTCAGTTATTAATTAGATATTGGCTAGAGCCAATTATATGACGATCAATGTGTTGCTGGCAAAGTTTGAAGTGAAGAGAGTGGATTGGTTAAAAAATTGTTATTCATATGAGCAGTTGACTAATCTTGCAGTGCATTTAAAAATACAAAAAAAATTACCTGGCAGTGCTTCAATTTCAAAATAATATACTGGAAATACGAATTCTTACTTATTAAAAAATCGAATGAAATATTTAGGAACCGCCGAATACCGAGCGGTATGTATGTCAGAAAAAGTTATTAATTAACAATTTGAATATTGCAAAGAAAAATTTGGTATGTTACTATTGCGCTAACACTTACGATAGGAGTTGAAGAGGGTAATGTAGAATTTCTTGCTAACGTTTAAAGAATAAAACCAGTTCTATTTGTTCTGTTTTATTCTTTATTGGCAAGAAAGTTACCTTATTCTTTTCACTCAAAATATATCCTTATCTGACTCTGCGTAGGGTTGGGTTTGCTTTATTTTTTTGAGCTGTAAGAAAGGTCAACTTTCTTGCGGCTCTTTTTATTTGAGTATTTTGCATTAATCTGAGCCCTTGATACGCAAGGATTTTCAGTCATAAAAAAGGAACTTCACCCCAACTTGGCGAAGTTTATTGGTGATAAAACCAAAAACACCCAATAATGGAGGAATTTTAGTCCTTACGCGAAAGAGCTGAGAAGCCGTTACCCCGAAGGGCTTAAGGTCACTCTATTGTTAAAATAAAGAGAAAGGTAGGAAAGGAGAATGTATTCACCAGATCCGCTGTCGAAAAGTGCAAAATATTAGCAATGCCTACAATTTTGATCCAAATAAGGATACTCCTCTGTATTTATAAAACCTCAAAACAACCAGAATCGTACAACAATTCTCATTAAAACAGACAGATATGGAATTATTCAATTCATTAGCAAGAATAAGGTGAATTTGCAGGAAGTTGAAAGCTACTTTGTTACATTTACCCGCAACGGAAAGCATGTGCAATACCGGCATTCCAAGGATTCCAAAGAGAGAGAAGGGTATTTATGTCAATAAGCAAAGCCAATCCGCAACTGCAACAAAATGAAAACGTTTATTACGAGCTTACGGAAGCGCAGCGTCGAATTTGGTACATGGAGCTTTTGAATCCACACACGACAGTTGCCACGCTTAACAGTTTGCTTACTATCAAGGGCACGATACAAGAGGATAAGATCGTGGAAGTGCTGCAAAGCCTCGCTCTCCGTCACGACGCTCTGCGTATGCGATTGCAGCAGAGAGAAGGTGAGGAGCCACTAAGTTATATTGTTCCTTTTACACCGATTGACCTCGATATTGTGAATTTATGCGATAGTGAACCAGAGGCATGGAAAGAAGAAGTCGAGTTTCTGTCATGTCAACCGTTTCCACTCTTTGACTCCCCTTTATTTAAATTTATGCTGTTTCGGACTGGTGAATCGGAAGCCAGACTGTTCTTGAGCATTCATCATATTATTGCCGATGGCTATTCGCTCAACTTGTTAGGGAATGAATTCGTTAAGGGCTATCATGCCTTGCTTAGCAATAGAGAGCTTCCTCAAGAAGTGGCGCCTGCTTGCACGAATCTGCTCGGTAACGAGGAGGAGTATCTTCAATCGACCCGGTTTCAGAAAGATAAGGCATTTTGGGAGGATGAGTTCCGTACGCTACCTTCCATCACACGGCTTGGCACTGCCGAAAACGCTGTGCAGACGGCGGGCAGCTTGGCAAATTATGCCCATTATGAAATTCCGATATCTGAATGCAACGACATCCGTACGTTCTGCGAATCACAGCGTGTTTCTCCATTTAACTTGTTCGTATCTGCACTTTGTTTGTATATGTCGCGGATTTGCGGAGAAGACGAAGTTGTGCTTGGAACGATGTACGCCAACCGGACATCCCGAGAACAGAAGTCGATGGTTGCGATGCTCGTCAGCACGACGCCTTTTCGTATGCGCATTGACGCTTCCTGGTCGTTCGAAGAATTTCTTGAACAAGTAAAGAACAAGCAGAGCGAACTGATTCGGCATCAAAAGTACCCGTTTAACCGGATTGTCCCGGACCTTCGCAACCGTTTCGGTTTTACGGAGGCATTGCTGCCCGTTTTCTTCAATTATCACCCGATGGAGTGGGGCACGCTGCCTGACGATGCGCCTTTCCAATACGAGACGCTGCCTCTAGGAAATGGGCACCAGGATAACGAATTGACGGTGCACATCCGCGAACATGTAGGAACCGGAGAAATGGCCATTCAAATCGATTATTTGACTGATTTGTTTGCGCGACAAGACATCGATTGTTTGTTCCAAAGATTGCTGCATGTAATTCGGGAAGCGATGTCGAACCCCTTGCAGTCGGTAGGGCGATTGCACATTCTGCCTCCTGAAGAACAGAAGAATATACTCCACACTTACAGCTTGGGACAACGGACCGAGCAACGACTTGACCGTTCTATGCACGAATTGTTTGAGACCCATGCAGCAAATACGCCGGATCAAATCGCTGTTGCGGAACCGGGCGGATTGTCGCTGACCTATGGACAATTAAATGAGCAAGCGAACAGGCTCGCTCGGACGCTTCGAAGCCTGGGCATAGGCAGTGGGGAGCCTGTGGCCATTCTGGGGGAACGTTCTCCGCTTATCGTAACTGCCGTTCTTGCCGTATTAAAGGCAGGCGGCGCTTTCGTTCCGTTGGACAACTCATTGCCTGCCGATCGCCTAGCTTATATGGTAACGGATAGCGAAGCTAAAGTACTGCTTACTGCCGACGATTACATGATGACCGTGCCTGATGGCTGCCGAGTCGTAGATTTGAGGCTTGCGTCAAGCTATGACGACGATCCGACCAATTTACTTCACGGTTGTTCACCTGAGCGACTTGCGTATGTTATCTACACCTCCGGAACAACGGGAAGGCCCAAGGGGGTTATGATCGAGCATCGCAGTTGGGTTTCAACCGCATGGTCATGGCATCATGAATACAAGCTTGGAGATATGGAAGTACGACTGCTGCAAATGGCCAGCTTTTCTTTTGATGTATTTGCCGGCGATTTGGCCAGAGCATGGCTGAGCGGAGGACAGCTCGTTATATGTTCGAACGAAACTCGTCTCAGCATGCCTCGTCTCCATGGGATCATCGTCGAACAAGGCATTACACTGCTGGAATCGACGCCGGCATTGCTTGTACCGCTCATGGATTATATCTACGAGAATGGTTTAAGTACGGGACACTTACGTTTGTTAATTATGGGCTCAGACCGCTTTGCGGTGAAAGATTATCAGAGGGTATACGATCGTTTCGGCTCTATCATGCGTATTCTCAACAGCTATGGGGTGACGGAGGCTTGCATTGATGCTTCCTATTATGAGGAAATGAACGGCAGTATACTGCCTCAAGAAGGAAGCGTGCCGATTGGCAGACCGCTCCCGCACGCCAACCTGTATGTGCTTGGTCAGGGCGGGACATTGCAACCCGTTGGTGTGCCGGGGGAGTTGTGCATCGGAGGAGCTGGGGTAGCTCGGGGTTATCTGAACAGGCCGGAATTGACGGCAGAGCGATTCGCTCAAGATCCGTTCGTGACGGATGGACGCATGTATCGCACCGGGGATCGCGCTTACTGGCTTCCGGATGGGAATTTGCAATTTCTTGGGCGTCTCGATGACCAACTTAGTATACGGGGCTATCGGGTTGAGCCAGGCGAGATTGAATCATGCATGATACAAATCGCGTCCATCCGTGAGGCGGTTGTCGCCGTTATGCCAGATCGCCAGAGTCAGCAGGTGCTTTGCGCTTATTACACGGGCGAGAGGGAGCTTGAGACAGATGAGCTGCGAGGATTCTTGGCCTCGATGCTGCCGGATTATATGATTCCTGTCGCTTTTATGAAGCTGGATCAGCTTCCTTTGACGACAAACGGTAAGGTGGACCGAAGAGCCTTGCCTGCGCTGGATGAAAGGATTTCCTCCAAACCATATCTGCTCCCGGTAACGGATGTTGAGCAACGGATGGCAAAGCTTTGGCAAGAAGTGCTGGATCACGAGCAGATCGGACTCCTAGATAATTTCTTTGAACTTGGAGGCCATTCGCTGAAAGCGATGACGCTGTTGACACGCATTCATGAGGAGTTCAAGATCGAACTCGGATTGAGGGACATCTTTCAGGCGTCAGTGCTAAAAGACTTAACCGAGGTGGTCGGCTCGGCGGCGAAACGTAATTACGAGTCGCTTGAATCTGCTCCTGAACAGCTCTATTACCCGCTATCGTCCGCACAGAAGCGGTTATTTATGCTACAGCAATTGGATGTCACAGGACTAAGCTACAATATGCCGGCCGCCTTTCTTATGGAAGGGACGCTGGATAAAGAACGATTGGAAGCTGCGTTCCATTCGCTTTTTGCTCGGCACGATGCTTTGCGTACTTCATTTGCTATTGTAGATGGGGAGCCCATTCAGCGCGTGCAGCAGCAAGTTGATTTCTTTATCGCGGAAGAGGAAGCGGAGGACGGGGAAGCAGACGCGCATATTCGGGCGTTCATCCAGCCGTTCGATCTGGGCGCGGCACCACTTCTGCGGGCCAAAGTCGTACATCTCGGGAATCAACGGCATTTGCTCTTATTTGACATGCATCATATCATCTCGGACGGCATTTCTGTGCAAATCTTGACGAAAGAGCTGGCTGCGGCCTATGCCGGTGAAATGATGGAGCCGCTAAAGCTGCAATATAAAGACTATGCTGTATGGCAGCAAGCCTATAGTCATACGGAGGATTACGCTAAGGAGGAAGCCTATTGGCTGTCGCAGTTTGCCGAGGAGGTACCGGTGCTCCGGCTGCCGACCGACAATCCGCGGCCTGCTGTGCGCAGCTTTAAAGGCGGCCGGGTAGACGCCGAACTGGACGGCGAGCTTGTAACGGCTGTGCGCGAGCTGGCACGCAAGAGCAACACCACTGTGTACATGGTACTGCTAGCCACATACAGCGCATTTCTGTCGCGTATAGCCGGACAAGACGAGATCGTTGTCGGCACGCCGGTGGCGGGACGCCAGCTTGCAGGTTTGTCAGGCATGTTAGGGATGTTTGTAAACACCTTGGCGCTCCGCATGTACCCGGAAGGAGAAAAAACGTTTGCTGCCTATCTCCGCGAAGTGGAGCAGACGGCGCTATCTGCGTTTGAGCATGAGAAATATCCGTTTGAGGAACTGGTTCAGCGAATGGTTCAGGAGCGCGATTTAAGCCGCAATCCACTATTCGACGCAATGCTCGTTCTGCAGCATGGGGAAAATGAAGAGCTGAAACTGGAAAATGTCAATCTGACTCCGTATCCGTTGGATTATACGGCAGCCAAGTTCGACCTGACGCTCACTGTAACCGAGCGAGAGGACTGCTTCTTATTGAGTTGGGAATACGATTCTTCTTTGTTTGCTCAACATACGATTGTACGCTGGAGTGACTGCTTCCAAGAGCTTCTCCTTCAGGCCGTTCATTTCCAGGACGTCAAACTTGGCGCTTACGACTTGGTTACCGCCCAAGATAAAGAACATTTGCTTGAGCGGTTCGCCGGAATAGAAGAAACGTATGCTCCTGCATCATCTGTACTGACGTTGTTCGAGCGGCAAGCCATGCTAACTCCCGACCTCCCTGCGATTATTGGGGAAGAGGGGGAGCTAAGCTACCGGCAACTAAACGAATGGGCGGAGCAGCTAGGCGCCGAACTCCGCAGGCGCGGTGTAGGGACGGATACGATCGCCGCCGTCATGACTCACCGTTCGTTAGAAATGGCAGCAGGTATAATCGGGGTCTTGAAAGCAGGAGGAGCCTACCTCCCGATTGATCCGGAATTTCCCGCGGATCGGATTCGATTTATGCTGGAGGACAGCCGCCCGCAAGCGCTGCTTACGTTCAACAAGTATAAGCCGCTCATTGCCGAGCTTCGTCAGGATGTTTCCGTTCTATATTTTGAAGACAATCCGCTGCAAGAAGAAGTTCCCGTGAAAGAGCAAGGATGCTCGATCAGTCCGAAGCACTCGGCCTACGTCATCTACACCTCAGGCACTACAGGAAGATCCAAAGGCGTTATTATCGAACACGGGAGCTTTGCGAACACCATACAGTGGAAAAAGCGCCACTATCAGTTTGGCCCAAGCGACAGGGCGTTGATGCTGAATCCTTTTATATTCGATTCGTTTGTGACTCACTTTTTTGCGCCTATTGTTTCAGGAGCAGCCGTTGTTATGCTGAGCGATCAGAACAGCAAGGATGCTGCAGCCATTCGTGAAGCTATCATCCATCATCAAATCACCCATTTGCAGAGCCCGCCGAGCTTCTACTCCGCTATGCTGGAGAACATGAGCCGCGAGGATTGGCGCTCGGTGCGCAGTGCCGTAGTAGCAGGCGAGGCCGTAGGCATGCCTTTAATTCGCCGTTTGAAAGCAATGAATCCTGAGATGCAATTGATGAACGAATACGGCCCAACCGAAAATACGGTCGTAACGACGGCTGTGGAATTATCGGAAGAGACTGCTGTTTCCATCGGACGCCCTATTCCCAATACTCGTGTCTATATTGTCAATGCACAGGGAAGGCTGTCTCCATTCGGCGTACCGGGAGAGCTCTGCATTGCCGGTCTTGGTTTGGCAAGAGGGTATGCGAACCAGCCGGAATTGACGGCAGCGAAGTTTGTTTCCGATCCTTTCGTACCTGGAGAGCGCATGTACCGTACTGGCGATTGGGCCCGGTGGCTGCCGGATGGAACTTTGGAGTACTTGGGACGCATTGATCATCAGGTGAAAATCCGCGGGAATCGGATTGAACTCGGAGATATTGAAGCACATCTGCTAACGCTTCCTGGGATAAGCGAGGCAGTTGTGACTGTAATTAATGGATCGGAGGGAAGTGCAAGTCTATGCGCCTATTTTGTCGCGGATCGGGACTATACGGCGAAGGAACTGAGACAACGGCTTGGCTTTGCGTTACCTTCTTACATGATCCCGTCTTATTTTGTTCCCATGCTGCAAATGCCTCTGACTGTCAACGGAAAATTGGATCGCCGTGCCCTGCCGCATCCTGAGGGCAGCAACTTGGCCGAAAGCGGAAGTTATTCGGCACCAAGATCCGACGCGGAACAAAAAATGGTCGAATTGTGGCAAGAGGTGCTTGACGTTCGCCCGATCGGAGTGAGGGATGATTTCTTTGAACGAGGCGGCCATTCGTTAAAAGCGACGGTACTCGTTTCCCGCATGCAAAAAGAGCTTCAGGCTGATGTGACGCTCCGGGATCTGTTTCAATATTCCACTGTTGAAGCATTGACGGAAGCGCTCGCTTCCAGATCGGTCAAAGCAATCGATACACTGGAGCCGGCGGCGCCGATGAATTATTACCCGCTGACGTCGGCCCAAAAAAGGATGTACGTGCTGCAGCAGTTGGAAGGCGTAGACGTCAGTTATAACATGCCGGCCGTTCTCCGGATGAAAGGCAGTCTGGATCCCACGCGATTCGAGTCGGCCCTGCAACAAATCATTCTGCGTCATGACGCTTTGCGAACCTCTTTTACATTCATCGACAATCAGCCTATGCAGAAAGTGCACGAGCATGTGCAAGCGACCGTCGTTTACCGAGCAGCGGAGGAACAGCAGCTTGACGCAAGGATAGCAGAGTTTGTACGTCCATTCGATCTGGAGCAAGCGCCTTTGCTGCGTGTCGAGGTTTTAAGTGCGGGAGAACATCTGCATTACTTGCTGCTTGATATGCACCATATTATCTCCGATGGCGTATCCATCAGCATTTTTGTAGAAGAATTTGCGAAACTGTATGCCAGACATCAACTAGAACCCCTTCGATTGCAATACAAAGATTATGCCGTATGGCAGCAGCAATACGCTCATAGTACAGCTTATCAGAAGAATGAGGATTACTGGCTGCAGCATCTGGGTGGCGAGCTGCCTGTGCTGCATATCCCGACCGATTACTCCCGCCCGATGCTGCGAAGTTTTGCCGGAGAACGTGTTGATTTTCATCTTGACAAGGCATTGTCGGAGTCCGTGCAAAGGTTGGCGCTGAATGAAGGGGCGACCGTGTACATGGTATTGCTGGCGGCGTACAGTATGTTTTTATCGCGATTGAGCAGCCAAAACGAGATTATCATTGGCTCCCCGGTAGCCGGGCGCCCCCATGCAGATTTGTCGTCCATGATGGGGATGTTTGTAAATACACTGCCATTGCGTACGTTTCCTTCGGGACAAAAGAAATTTTTGCATTTTATACAAGAAATCAAACAAACGACGATGGATGCCTTAGAGCATGGGGATTACCCGCTGGAAGATTTGGTCGATCAAATTGTCAAAGAGCGGGATATGGGCCGCAATCCGTTATTCGATGCCGTATTTGTGCTGCAAAATACCGATTCTTTACCGATTGTGCTTCCTGATTTGAATGTAGACACGTATTCGTTCGCAGACAAAACGACGAAGTTTGATCTTACGCTGCAGGTTAACGAGCACCCGGATGGCTATCGCTGCTCTATGGAGTTTTCTACGGCTTTGTTTGCTCGCGAAACGGTAGAGCGTTGGTGCCGTTACTTCACAGTCATGCTGCATGATGTGATTACGGCCCCGGATACGCTGCTTGCTGAAGCAAGATTGATTAATCAAGAAGAACAGATTGAACAGCTTATGACTTATAGCGGATTACCTGTTTCCCCGATGCCGAACGTCTCGATTACGGGGCGTTTTGCAGAGGTCGTCCGCAATTACCCGGAACGATTGGCGGTTGTATGCGGTGAACGTCACCTTACCTACGAAGCGCTACAGCATCAGTCGGGTATTCTGGCCGGCAAGCTTCTTAGCGAAGGACTGCCGCTTCATGCGGCTGTAGGAATTCTAGCTGATCGATCCATTGAGTTTATTGTAGCTGTCATGGGAGTTTTGAAGGCGGGTGGCGCCTATGTGCCGCTGGACCCTGAAGCTCCAGAGGACCGTCATCTGTATATTCTGGACGATTGTGGAGCGGAATTTTTGCTGGTTGCCGGCAATTTGCGCCCGCCGGAATCGTATGAGGGGACGGTCGCTAGACTCGACGCCGAGTGGCTTTTACATGAGGATACGGTGGTAGAAGAGCAATCGCGTACGGTCGGCGCCGATGATCCCGCTTATATCATGTACACCTCCGGCACAACGGGAAGGCCGAAAGGCGTGCTGGTCACACACGGCAATGTGGTCAACCTGGTCACAGGCGGCGGATATGTACCGTTTCATGACGGACATCGCTTCGCACAGACAGGTTCGGTCAGCTTCGATGCGGCGACTTTTGAAATGTTCGGCGCTATTCTTCATGGCGGTCAACTATACCCTGTGGAGAAAGAAGTACTGCTGAACGCTAGCCGTTTGGGACAGTTTATCGCAACCAACGGCATTACGGTTATGTTTTTGACGACATCCCTTTTCCATCATTTGGCCGATTCGGATGGCGAACTTTTTACTGGAATTCAGCATTTGATCATGGGGGGAGAAGTGCTGCTGCCGAAGCATGTTCGCGCCGTTCAGCAAGCATGCCCTTCCATCACGATATGGAACGGATACGGGCCTACGGAGAATACGACGTTTTCAACCGTGTTCACGGTTAGCGAAACGGACGGCATGACAAGTATCCCAATCGGCCGTCCAATTGGCGGAACGACAGCCTATGTGCTGGGTGACGGCGGACAGGTGCTTCCTGTTGGCGTTCCTGGGGAATTGCATCTTGGCGGCGCTGGAGTAGCCAAAGGCTACAGGAATCAGCCTAAGCTTACGCGAGAGAAATTCAAACCCGATCCCTTCAACGAAGGCAAAACGATGTATGCGACGGGGGACTTGGCACGCTGGCTGCCTAATGGCAACCTTGAATATATGGGACGGATCGATCAGCAGGTCAAAATTCGAGGATACCGGATTGAACCGGGCGAAATTGAAGCACGTCTGCTGCTGAATGCCGATATTCGGCAAGCGTCCGTCGTCATTCGAAAAGATAAGCCTGGAAATGAAGTGCTCTGCGCTTATTATGTCAGCGATAGTGCGTTAGATCTGTCCGCATTAAGACATGAAATGAGCCTGGCGCTGCCTGCTTATATGGTACCTGAGCATTACATCCGCCTTGAAGAGCTGCCGCTTACTAAAAACGGAAAACTGGATCGATCGGCATTGCCTGTACCTGACTATGAAACGGCAGCTGTTGCGCCGTACATGGCCCCTCGTACACGGACGGAGGCTCAGTTAGCCGCAATTTGGGAAGACGTGCTGCAAATTTCTCAAGTAGGAGTAAGCAGCAACTTCTTTGAATTGGGAGGCCACTCGCTAAAGGCGATGACGTTGGCATCGCGCATCCATCAAGCGTTGCATGTACAAGTCTCGATTCGTGACATTTTCCGCTTTGCAACCATTGAAGCGTTGGCTCCGCTTGTCGAGCGGCAATCGAAGGATCTGTTTAAGGGATTGCAGCCGGCCGAGCCATGCGATTATTATCCGCTGTCATCCGCACAAAGAAGGCTGTTCGTGCTGCAGCAGCTTGAAGGCGCGGAACTAAGCTATAACATGCCTGCGGCTCTGTTATTCCATGGACGCGTGGACTTTGCCCGATTGGAACAGGCTTTCAGAGAGCTGCTCGCTCGCCACGAGGTGCTGCGAACTGGGTTTGAAAGGGTAGACGGCGAGCCTGTTCAACGAATTTACGCTGAGGTCGCGTTCGATTTGCCTTATCGGGAAGCCGGGGATAGGAGAGCGGAAGACCTCATTAGGGAGTTTATTCGTCCTTTCGATCTGAGCCAGGCACCGCTGTTGCGCGTTCAGTTGACCAAGCTGACCGATACGCAGCATTTGCTCCTGTTTGACATGCATCATATTATTTCCGACGGAACTTCCATGAGCATCTTGATAGAAGAGGTGACAAGGCTGTATGGGAGCGATCGTCTCGAGCCCGTATCGCTTCATTATAAGGATTATGCCGTCTGGCTGGCGGCAAACCGTCATTCGAATACGTATGTTCAACAAAAAGAGTACTGGCTGCAGCAGCTTGGCGGCGAGCTTCCGGTTCTTCAGCTGCCAGCCGATTTTGCCCGTCCGTCGATCCAAAGCTTCACGGGCAGCCAATTGGATTTCGCGATCGATGCGGAATTGACCGCCAGCATCAAACAGCTGGCGCAAGACACGGGAACTACATTATTTATGGTACTGCTCGC
>NZ_JMLT01000016.1:0-155211 GCF_000686865.1 Paenibacillus sp. UNC217MF
GGATGCTCCGCCACTTCATGCAGCCATCGCTCGAAGTGTGCCGCCATCCGCTCGATGGTTGACGCGTCGAACAAGTCCGTGCTGTATTCGAAGCTGATGCGCATCCCCTCTTCGGCTTCTTGCACTCCGAGCGTCAAGTCAAACTTCGAGACCGACATAAAGCTGCTTATCGTATCCATCCGGCGTTCCGAGTCCATCGGCAGCTCGCTCGGACGGCTTTGCAGCGTAAACATCGTCTGAAACAATGGCGCATAGCTCGCCGACCGCTCCGGCTGCAGCGCCGCCACGATCTTCTCAAACGGGATGTCCTGATGCTCCTGAGCTTTCCATGCTTTCCCGCGCACTTGCGACACTAACTCCCGGAAGCTTGGATTGGCTGACACATTCACACGGTACACAAGGGTGTTGACAAAAAATCCGATCATCCCCTCGATTTCCCCGTAATGCCGGTTCGCAATCGGACTGCCGACGGCGATATCCGTCTGTCCCGTATAGCGGGAGAGGAATCCTTGGTAGGCGGCGAGCAGCGTCATGAATAACGTCGCTCCCTCTTGACGGCTGAGCGCTTTTAGCTTGACGAGCAAAGCGGCCGGAAGATCAGTTTCATACCGCTCTCCCCGGTAGCTTTGCTGCGCCGGACGCGGACGATCCGTCGGCAGCTGCAGCACAGGCAGCTCCCCGCCCAGCTCTTCCTCCCAGTACGCCAACTGACGGTTCATCACGTCTTCGCTCATCCAGCTCCGCTGCCAATGCGCGTAGTCGGCATATTGCAAGGATAGCGGCGCCAATGCCGCTGGCTGCTCTCTCGCAAACGCCTCATACAGCGCGAGCCATTCCCGGACGAAAATGTCCAGCGACCATCCGTCAAATATGATATGGTGCAGCGTGCACAGCAGCACCCAATCGTTCTCTCCCATCGCGATGGCCTGCGCCCGGATTAACGGCCCCTCGGCCAGTTGGAAGGGCTTGTCTGCCTCCGCTTGCATGAGCGACTTCATCTCGCACTCTCTGTCCTCGCTTGCCAGATAGCGAAGATCCGTCACTGGCAGACGCTCGGGCTTGTGTTCGCGAATGATCTGCACCGGCTCGCCGTTCGCCTCGCCAATGACGGTGCGCAGCGCTTCATGACGCTGAATCAGCGCATGGTAGGCTTGTTCCAACGCGTCCAGCTTCCAGGCTCCCTGTAACCGCCATGCGCATGGAATATTGTACAGCGGACTGTTCGGTTCCAGTTGATCGAGGAACCAGAGCCGCTGCTGGGCATACGATGCTGGCATATTTACGCCTCGTTCCACCGCTTGAATCGGCGGTCGCTTCGCCCCTTCTCCCCCTTGCGCTAACAGCGTTAATCGACGGGATAAGCTTTCGATCGTCGGGTGTTGGAACAGGTCGCGCACCGCCACCTCCACGCCGAACACCTCGCGCAGACGCGAAACCGCTTGCGTCGCCAGCAGCGAGTGGCCTCCCAAATCAAAGAAGGAATCATAGATACCGATCCTTTCCACGCCAAGCAGCTGGCTCCATACCGCCGCAACAAGCTCCTCCGCTGGCGTTTGCGGTGCCGCATAGTCCTCGTGACTCCACGACGACACTGTCGGAATCGGCAGCGCCCTCGTATCGATTTTCCCGTTCGGCGTTATCGGTAAACTATCAAGTTGCACAAAAAACGTTGGCACCATATAGCTTGGCAATCGCTCGCTCAGGTAGGCCCGCCATTCCTGCACGCTGCCTTCTCCGACCAGATACGCCGCCAGTTGCTTTTCCCCGGGCCTGTCTTCCCGCACGACGACGGTCGCCTGCCGCAGAGTCGGATGTTGGTTGAGAATCGCCTCAATCTCACCAACTTCGATCCGGAATCCTCTGATTTTCACCTGTTTGTCCATCCGCCCTAAATAAACCAGATTCCCATCGGGCATCCACTTCACCCAATCCCCTGTCCGGTACATGCGCTCACCCGCAACGAACGGATTGGACACGAATTTGTCCGCTGTCAGGTCAGGCTGGTTCAAATACCCGCGCGCAACGCCGTCTCCGCCCAGACAAAGCTCCCCCGGCACGCCGACAGGATTTAAGTGATTGTGCTGATTGACCACATACGCCGTTGAGTTGCCGATCGGTTTACCGATAGGGATCTGTTCCTCATACGCACGGTCAATCAAGAAACACGTGGAGAACGTCGTATTCTCGGTCGGACCGTACCCGTTCCACAGCGACAATTCTGGAGAAGCACGCAGCACCTGATTGACATGAACCGGCGACAACGCATCCCCGCCGATGATGAGATGCTGAAGACCCGCGAACATAGCAGCGTCTTTTTGAACGAGCTGGTTGAACAATGGAGATGTCAGCCACATCGTCGTCAACTTATGACGATGTACAAATGCCGCCAGCGCGGGCGCATCCAGCAACGTTTCCCTTGGGATAGGATACAGCGATCCTCCGTTCAGCAGCGCGCCGAACACTTCAAACGTGCTGGCATCGAACCCGATCGCACCGGTTTGAGCCATTCTATCTTCGGCGCTGAAAGGGATGTAGCCCGCTTGTTTTACCAGACGAACCACGTTCCGCTGTTCTACAACGACGCCTTTCGGGTTTCCGGTAGATCCTGACGTATACATGACGTAAGCTGCGTTTTGCGGTGTCGTCATGATCGGCGGATTCCGATCGCACTCCTGTGACAGCATCTTCTGATCGGCAGCGCTGTCCAGAGAGATGCGCGTGATAGGCTCTTGCACCCATCCGCTTGCCTCGCTCTGGGTCACCAGAAACTCAATTCCTGCATCGTGGGCCATGTAAGTCAGACGCTGCTGCGGATACGACGGATCCATCGGCACATACGCGCCCCCAACTTTCAGGATCCCCATGATCCCGACGATCAGATCCGCCGAGCGTTCCATGCAGATTCCAACCAGCGTCTCCGGCTTCACACCTTTCTTTCGCAAACAGTGTGCCAGTTGGTTAGCCCGCGCATTCAGTTCCCCATACGTCAGCTGGCGCTCTTCGTCAACGACAGCCACCGCTTCCGGCCGTGCCGCTGCCTGTTCCTCGAACAGCTCCTGAATCACCTGATCCCGTGGATACGCCGTCTTCGTCCGGTTCCATGCCACCAGTTGCTGCTGCTCCTCATCCTGAGATAAAAGACGAATGTCAGCCATTCTTTCTTCAGCATTATCCAGAACCGTTTGAATAAAATGATCAAAATGACGAATCCATCTTTGAATTGAATCTTCATGAAAAATATCTTTATTATATTCAAAATTCGCTGCAAACGTTCCATTACTTTCCTGTTCAACAAATAAAGTCAGATCGAATTTGGAGACCTTCTTATCCAAAGGAAACGGAGCGAGCTTTAGCCCGTGCAAATCGAAAACATTTGTAGCATTGCCTAGAAAAATAGCCGCATCTTGCTTGCAAGCTTTTTGCAATACAAACCCCGCTTGGAAAACCGCTGGAATACTCATATCACGCTGAAGACTGTTTTCGCTAACCATAAGCGAGAAGGGATAATCCTGATGATTGGTACAATCCGTTAATTCTTCTTGTACTTGCAGAAGCAATTGTTTAAAAGAGTCATTTTCACTAAAACGCATCCGAATTGGAAGTAAATTCACAAAGTAACCACAAGAATGATGGAAATTTCGATTCTTTCTACCGTATCTGGGCGTTCCAACGATAATTTCGTTTTGCCCCGATAACCGATGTAAAAAAGCAGAGTAGAGAGCTAATAACACGCGATTCAAAGACTTGTCTACTTTGTTGCAAAATGCAGACAGCTTCTCGCTCGTTTTTGCCTCCAAGGCAAAAGGCGCCAGTCCTCCGGCAAAAGCAGGAACAGGCGGACGCTTCTTATCAGTTGGCAGTTCCAGCACAGGAAGTTCGCCTGATAGTTTATGTTTCCAGAACTGCGCTGATGTTTGCCCAGCTTCGCTCTGTAACAGGCTTTCCTGCCAACTGACAAAATCCGAATACGAGAACTCCACGCATTGCAGTTGGGTATTCTCTTGCAGATCTCCGTTATATAAACGTTTATACAATAAACCAAACTCATCTAATATCAGAGATAAAGACCAGCCGTCAAAAACAATATGATGGAGTACGATGTACAGCACATAATGTTCCTCGCTAAAACACAGCAACCTGACTTTAAACAATGGCCCATTGCTCAGGTCAAAACTCTCCTGAGACTCTGCCAACAGGTACTGGTTAACTGCCGACTCTCCCCAGTCCCCTACTGCGATTGACTTGAAATCGAGAACTGGTTCGCTATACACTTTTTGCACAGGCTCTTCTTCCATTATAAAGACAGTTCGGTAACATTCATGACGTTTTACGAATTCAATAAAAGCATTTTGTACAGTTTCTATATCCAGCTTTGAATAAATATGCCACGCAAACGATTCATTGTAGCAAGTGTTGTTTGGAAACATCGAATCATGCGATAAAAGCGGGATTTGTCCCTTTGACAACGGAATTGTTTTGATAAATGTTTTACTTGACAAGTAAACCATCCCTTTCCGAATATGATTTTTTACGTGTTCACTTACTCTGTTTCCTCACATACAGTACAGTTATTGAATTCATAATCAATGACGCTCTATTCAAGACGGAAGTCATCACTTCCTTCCCTTCAATTTGCTGGCACCTTGTCGCCCGAATCGTGGCGACAAATGGTACCTTTTGTAATTATATAAAGGAATTATTAAGAATCATGTCGAAATCCGTTAATTTTTTGTAACACAATACGAATTGTTGTTTTTTTGACATAATTGTAAAGTTTATGATCAATACCCAAAATGTGCATTGACCAATCCAAAATATGAGTTATGAACAGCTTCATTCCAGAAAAACGAAAGTAACACAAAGAAAGCCCGTACCTTAAAGGCACGAGCCGCCGACATTTATGTTCAAGCTTAACGATATTTAATCTTCAAATCACCGACACAGGTTAATGTACGTATCTGCTTGATGAAGGCTTCTACGAAACATCTGCTAGAGATCAAGGGCCGCATTGCCCGCATGCGAATATTGTGTTAGGCGATTGATCTGCCATCCACTTGCAAACCTCATGTTCGTAATGAAGAGCTCTTGGGGGACAATGGTATTAAACATTAACCATCCTCTTAAGCAGAGCTTTCGATTGTATGATCAAAAACATGATGGGAGTTTTCTGCCCTATTATTGCTTCATTTCTGAGAATAATAAACCGTTCGATGCAATCCTCCAGCCTGCGTTTTGTACATATTCATATTCTACTTTTGATGTATTGACGTCTCTTTCTCCGTCCAAGCCTACATACATATCGAGAATTGCTTTTGTTCTGTTCGCATTCTGTTCGATGGTAACTTTGCGTATAGAATCCTTTGATTTTTGGGAGTAACCTCCGTCGAATAGTTCTGCCAGAACTCCGTTTTTATCATGTTGTATACGGAAATTTCCCATGATTTCTTCAATATACTTCGGAGTGTAAAATGGATCCAGCTTGTTTCTAATGTCCGCTTCAGTTGTCGCATCACAAATATAAGTAAAGTAGTGATCTTCTGATTGAAAGCTATCACACCTGGGATCTAACGCTTTATTACGATCCATCTGGCCAAATACAACAATCGTCGATAACTGGTTTTCGCCTTCTATGGCCAATCGAATCGCTTCTTCTTTCGTTAATTCTTGCTCGACATTTGTCGTACAGCCAACCAGCAGAAAAAGCATAGATAACAACAATATCTCTAATTTTACTATTTTCAATTTGAATCGTCCCTTTTCATTGGCTTGAACATTTTATGTATTTGCTAGTCAATGCTCTCGATGACAGGTGTAAATACGTCGCAACCCAGCTTTAGATAGCTGGTATCTTAGGCTGGGCCGCGTGTTGTCTGTTTAAAACAAATCTATTTCCCTTATAGTGACTCTGCTGCAAATTGATAAAAAGCCTCTGCATCCTCTCGAGTGGCAAATCCAGCCTGTGCCATCTTGTCGCTGCCTCCTCCTTTGCCGCGATAATCAGCCAAATGCTGTTTGAAGAAGGCACCGCAGGCAAGACCATCCTCTCCTCCTCGGGCGAGCAGTACCTTATGATCAGAGTTGGACATGAAAAGCACGATAACGTCACCTTGTTCGGTGAGCTTAGCAGCCAAGTTCTGCATGTCCTTCAGCATCTTATCCGTGAATACATGCTTAACTAAGCTTCCCTGACGGTCTGCCAACAGCTTCTCAGCCAGATAAGCATCATTCTCAGCCTTCACCGCATTCAATTCAGCTTGCAGCTGTTTCTGCTCCTGATCCCATTTTTCAATCCGATCCAAGATCTCTTCCTTTCCCGTATTGAATCGGGCCGCTAGACTGCCGAGAATCTCCACACCGGCATTAAATTCGTTCAACGCACGGTATCCACACTTAAAATAGATACGCATATGCCCCTTCTGCTTCTCAGCTCTCAACAGCTTGATCATTCCAATCTCACCTGTTGCTGAGACGTGTGTGCCGCCACAAGCGTTATATTCGATACCTTCGATTTCAACGATTCGAATATGATCGGTTACTTTCGGCTGCTTCACTAGTGGCAGCTCGGCCGCTTGCTCCTGAGTCACAACATAATTCGTTACCTTGCGATTCAGGTAAATCTGATCATTAACCTCCAGTTCCAACATCATAAGCTGATCCTTCGGCAAATCAGGTCGGGCAACATCAATCGTGGCATAATCCTCACCTAGGTGGAAGCTGAGCGTCTCCGCCTGGCATGCTTCCAGACACATAGCTGACAGCAGATGCTGGCCGCTATGTTGCTGCATATGGTCGAACCTTCTATCCCAATTCAATCGGCAGTCGACCTCCTCCACCTCAGGATTACTCTCGACTTTGTGCAGAATTTCCCCTTCCTCGAGAACGACATCAAGAACCGGAATTTTATTGATCCACCCCAGATCACTGGGCTGTCCCCCGCCGTGTGGATAAAAGGCTGTCTCATTTAATACCAGATAAGTTCCATCCTCCCGCTCCACTCTGCGAGTGATTTGAGTCTTCCACTCCCGGATATAGGCGGATTCATAATATAGCTTCTTCGTCATCTTCATGTCCTCACTGTTCCTAGATTACATTTACTTTACTATAAAAGAGCTCTATATTCCTCTGGTATTAACTGAAGTCTTTGCTGAATTGTTAGTAATATACGATACGATTCTAAATCTCGGGTTTCAAGACCGAATCTAGAATCATCCATAATGACCGGCTTATCAAATTCAATAACTTCTACAACTTCCCCAGTATAAATCCCTTCTTTATATTGCTTATATGTAAACTTCTCTTCTTGCTTCACTCTTTCGATATGCGTATGTTTTCCGTCCATGAAGGAACATTCAAATCGTGTACTTATATACTCAGCGTCAGCATCTTTTCGATGCTTAAACACGATAATATCCTCACATACAAGATTGAAAAACATGATATAACCAATGTCCGTCCCTGTAAAAACAACTACACTGTCCTCAAAACAATCATAAAAAAATTTCCCTGACGACCAAATACCTAAAGTGTCCATACTGCATTCATCCTTCAAATGATTGATTATTCAACATGATTCCTCATTCTGAAGAATCTTTCTATATACAACACCATGAATATGTACAAGCTTTTTTTGCTTTTCTAATGCTTCAAATAAATTCAACATATCACCAAATGGATTATCAAAACGAAATTAAATGTTTAAGATTATCAGTTGATTTCAAAAAGTTATAAAAAAAGTGGGGATCGGCATCGCGACAGATTCACGAATAGTCTTTAACAGCCGTTTCTCGCTTTAGACTTTCTATTCCTTATATAAGCTCTTGAAAGATTGAGGCGAAGTTAGATCTCGCAACGTAGTACAATTATGTGTGATTCTATTTCATTAATTCATATTTCCTGCAACATTTCTTATACTTATTGCCACTACCACATGGACAAGGTTCGTTAACTTTCACATTTTTATACATCCGATTCCCAGCCTCTGTATAATTAATAAATAATTCCTTACTACTAATCTTGCCTGATAAATAATCGAAACAATGCCCAACATTGAGCATTTCTTTAGAGATTACTATGAATGATTTATCTAATTGTTTATTTAAACTCGTACCATAGTTCATTATTTCATATAATGCTTTACTAGTATTATTAAAAATTGATTTAACGTATTCTATTAGCCATTTTTCATCTGAATGGACTATGTATTCGTCTATTATCATTTCAATAAATTTTGTCTTATCCATTATCGCCCCAAATACTAATTGATTAGCTTGACCTGTTCGAAAAGTACGATTTTTCTCATCTACGATATCTTTCCATACAGGATATATTAGTTTATGAATACCTGTAAGAAATCTATTATCTTTACTTTCGTCTTCAGCAGAAGTTATATTGAAAACACTCTCTATTTTGGTTGTTAGCATATACATTAATATCCAACAATCTTTTTTTATCCCACTTTCATTTAGTGAATTCAACATATAATCAGTACGAACTTGAATATATCCAATTTTTATAGCATCCCGATCACTTACTTCGAGTTTTACATTTGTGATATAGGGTTTTGCCTGAACTAAAGGCACGAATATTGCACTAATTGACTCAAATGAAAAAGTTTCAGCTTCTCCCATAAATCTTCCGGATATCTCAAGAGTAGTATTATCGAAATTGCTTTCACTATCAATGATAATGCCAAATAGTCCAAGCAGACTATAGAAACCAAGGATTTGTTCTTTTTCATCTTTCTTTTCGAAAAATGCATCAACATTCTCTATTTTATCTTTGAAATTAATTAAAAATGCCGTAAAAGCAGCTATTGATGAATAGACCGTTTCAGATAAAAGATTCAATTGTTCAAAAAACTCGTCAAACTCATACTCCTTTGTTGAAATAAATTTTGATTTTTGTTGTTTGTTACGTAATACTACTTTCTTATTTGTGATATCAATATCATAATCAACATGGGCCTCAGAGTGCCTTATTATGCTATCAACACCCTCAACAAAGTAGTTTAGTTTTAACTTATTTAGTGAAGAAAACTGTCCACAAATATTTCCAAAACCAGTCCAATTAATCAACTCTTCAATATCAGAAGTTTTTTCTCTTTCAATATTACTTGCCAACATTAAGAAAGTCATAGAATCTCTATATATTCCCTCACATAAATCCTTATACCATTTCAGAGCGTTATTCATTAATACTTGATCCGAAGGATTGTTTCCAAACACAAATGCCATTGCGATTGATAACTCACTAAGCTTACTGAACATATATCTATATTTATTACTGTACCGCTCAAGAAAATCTTTAACTAAATTATCATCCTTCACAAATGCCTTTTCGTACAAGTTATATGCGATAGCAACCTTCCTAAGGAAGCTCTCATCATCAAATGCAATTATCCCAACGTGCCTGTAGATTGATAAATTTATCAAATCATCATTTGAATAGTACTCTTCATCCTTTGAAAGTATTGAGCGGAAATAATATCTTGTTTTTTGACATACATTAATAAGGCGATCTTCAATAGTGCCTTCACTAGAAGTTTGCCATACCATACTCAATATTGCAGAGTAGTTCATTTCACCATTCTGAAACAACTCGGTTATGTTCTCGATATTTCGCGCTCCAAAGATACTGCCTAATAGACCAATCTCATTAGCAGCATTATCTAACTTATTTTGAGATGACTCTTTAAGTTGATTCGCATCATCTAAGTTAAGTGCTACGGTAGACATTATGAGTTCAACGGCTGATTCCTTGAAAGAAATAATTGATAGAAGTAACCTTTTATAAACATTTCGAAACACTTTTGATGGCTCATACAAAGAAATTCTCCCCAGTAAATTATAGAGCTCTTCAAAAAATCTATTAATCTCTCTTACTTTTTCAATTGTTTCAATTGACTCTACACTCTTTTGCGTCATATCAATTGAAGTGAATATTTCAAAACTTAATTTTTTACTCAATGTGCTGATATATTCTGATATTATGTCCATTTCATTTTCATAGCTAATCTTTTCAAGTAGACCTTTCCTGAGATCCCTCTTTAGCTCTTTGTATTCTTTTTCTCCCTGTGTAATTGTCAATAGTACATTTTCTAGTAGTACTTTACGAGACTCCAAAAATGGATCTGAGGTAAGGCAAACATCATCAAGTGAAACTCCACATTCTTTACAAATAGTATTTGTACATTCATTTAAATGCTCTTCATCACATTCTATAACGTAAAAATCCAGAGCAATGTTAATCATTTTATATTAACTCCTTCTTCTCTTTTTTCTCCTGGAAGTTCCTATCCTTCAGATTTATATTTCTAATAATCTTTATAGGTATTCATCTAAATTCTGATTACAAGGAATTCAAAAATATCTCAACATTTTATACTACCTTCCCTTCTACTTCTAATCGAATTAAAGGAAAGTTTTCTTCTTTTCTCGAAATCGTTTTTATATACACGAAATGACCCAGCCTTAGATAGCTCTTATCTTAGGCTAAGTCATCATTCCTTCCACGATTATACAAATTACAATCAAAGGGCGATAGCCTTGATCGTGTTATTCTTGTTATTCTCCATTTACCGCGATCATCTGCACCACCGGTCGGCCGTCACCCTTCAGTTCGATGTTACCAGCGAGTAGTTGTGAAGAGCCGTCCCCGTCTAGAAATATGGCCTCATTCAACTCCCCAGCGGCAATACTTCCCTTAATCGCAGTACGAAATTTTTCTGCCGTACATTTGGTAGAAGTAACAACCAGGTATAATTTCCCATAATTATCATAGACCATACCACTGCGAAGGCGCTCGTCATCGGGAAACGGCAATCCTTCTTCTTGAACCGCAATTCTGTACCAGTTGCTATCGTCCTTTATATTCATACTGATTCCACCCTGAGCCCAGAACTTCGCAGCATCTGTGATATGCAGATCATCGACGCTTGCAGCTCGTTGCACGTCGACTATTTTTGTGACCCGATCATAAACGATGGTTCCCCGAGCATATTTGACATTAAACCAGCCTGATCCGTATTCTTTCGGACTTCCGCTTACGGGCATACCATCCACAACCGCGATACTTAACAACAGATTTCCCCAAAAGAATCCACCATTTATCCCATTGGTTCCCGATCTCACGACGTTGTTGTTTATGCTATAAAGCGAAATACGACTCGGCTCCGTCTTCAGCACATGAAGAACAACACCGTTTTCAGCAGTTATTTGAAAGTAGTTCACTTCTTTTGGATGATCGCCTTTACTTAAGTGCCATATCGTAACGACCTCTAAAATTAGATATAAAACACATAAATAAATCGGAAAAGAACGTCTTATAACGGCGAATCTTTCATTCGTAATTCCTTTCATATCCGCTCGTCCCCTTATACGTTACTTGCTAATAGATTTGACGTTCTTGGAAAATTTCGCTGCGTAGATGGTGTTAATAAGCGGTTGACGACTTCCATAATTATACATCTGACATTCAAGGAAAAATAGTCTTCTCTATACTTAAATATGGTGTTAGATGAGGCCATGACTCTCTTCGAGTTCCTATCGATTCCTGTAATCGCTAACATTCAAAAAAGGGAAACACAGCTATGTACGTATTAAATTTACCTTCCCATTCGTTCCAATCACCTGATCTTAGAGTCCCTGCAATCTGCAGCCCTGATGGCTCTACTGATGCCCATAGAAAGAAGTCAGTTTTACCTTCTTCACCAAACCAACATGGTTGACCAATATGATTTATAATTATTTGAGATGGGAGCAAAGAATAAATTTCAGCCAATCTATCCCATGAATCGTTAGTGAATTTCTCAAAATCCAAACAATATACACGATCAATATTAATAATTGGTTCGTCCTTAATCTCGGAATTATCGTAAAAACAAATTATCAATTTTGTCTCTCCTTATATACACTCGTAAAGATTAACTCGTTACTGTAATAAAAGCCTGATAAAAACCATATCCGCAATTTTAGCGACCAACCTTTCTTTGAGTAAGCAAACCTTTCTCCCGTAGGTAGGAAAACAGGTTGAACTGTAAATCAACGACTTTTCGAAGTACTGTCAATCCATTACCTTACAAGGGTAAGTCCGAACGGTAATTCTCGGTCATGAATCCAGGCTTCAACAAGCTTGTTAAATAACTCAGGTTGGGCAAGAGATACTCCATGACCAACATTAGGTATGATAACGCCTTTACAATGGATTGTGTTATCTACGATGTCTAATAAGGATTTCCTCATCATTTTCTTCTCTTTTTCCCCAACCGTAATTAAAATCTTTGATGCAGACTTACTGAAATCTGTTGGTATACGAAAAGACATGTTTTCTTCTAAAATCTGAATAAGAAGGTTCATATCCATGTTACTGGTTTCTTTATAATAGGTTTCAAACATTTCCTCACCAATGTATAACTGTTTAGCTTGAAGCTTCGAGAAAGTTCGATTTTTTGTTAGCCCATAAGTTAACCGGATGGCAGGTGGAATCATTTTATTAACGAATGGAACTGGTCTGACAAGTACACTATTTATTATTGAATAATCTACTATATCTGGGTTCATACTTAGTATTTCCATAGCAACTTGTGCGCCTAAAGAAAATCCGATTAGAATCACTTTTTTACCTTGTGCTTTAGTTAGAATCAAATTTAATATTTCTTCAGCACAATTATGAATAGAAAAGTCTGTGCAAGGACTCTTTCCATGTCCAGGTAAGTCCGGAACTAAGCAATGATAATCAGTAAAGTATTCAATTTGCTTCGCCCACATCCAACCACTCACTCCTCCCCCATGTAAGAAAACGATGAGAGAAGCTTCTGTATTTCCCGACTCTGTGTAATGTAGCTTCAATGGATTCCACCCTTTACTTTTTCACTTGATCTTACGAGTTGCGCAACAATGATCTAATTACACTTTTTGTTGTTCTTCCATCCATTCTTCAAGTGCCACTTTAATTAAAAATCGATCTTTTGAAGAGATGCTTTTAATTTGATTCCATTGTCCATCAACAAGTTGCAAATGGTAATGACCATTTATATCTGAATCCGGGTACCAACCTAAATCAAAGAGTAAAGCGTCTTCACTTTCAGGAATGTACCATTTTCCATTTTTAATTTTCAGTTTAACGATCTGTAATAAATCTTCTGTGAAGAATCCCCAGTTCTCAATTAGGTAATCATTACCCTCACTAAGGATAGGATCTATATCGTAGAGTTTGTTATAGGTTACGGCATAACCTGCTGGCACCTTAAGTTGCATTAGATTCAATTATCTCATCCTCTCATACATACTTTGGTCATTTGGATCAGCTACACTTAGTTGGACAGAAAAATAAGGGTTGTTTACTTTAGATGATGCCACGTTATGAATCATTGCCGATATTAAATACAGTTACTGTTATCCCAGTATTACTAGTGACAAAGTTGATTGACCACATGTGGCTTACTGACAATTTCCCACTAACTTTATCAAAAGTTCTTTTTACTAAAAACTTTTGATCTACGTTATAAATTACTGGATAAACTTTATCAAGGCCATGTTTAAGTTTAAGCTCTCTAGCCGTTTCACTTACAGATTCGCTACTTGCTTGAATCGGCTTCAATCCGAATTTCTCAACTAAATATAAGTTAGATTCAGTTATTTTTTCGGAATATTTCCCTGACTAAATATTACAATCGTTTGTGATTTTAAGTAAAGGAATATCACGGAAATAAGTCCAATAGTGTTCATTCAAAAGTATTTATAGCGAAAAACAAAAAATAATACATAGAAAATCAAAAATTAGTTGACACAATTTTTAATGCGTGATAAAAATGTTAATATCCATTTCGGAAAACTACATATTTGGGCTATGAAAGGATAAAGTAGTGGAAATCTCCCTATCTCAGAGAGCTGATGGTTGGTGTGAATCAGCATATAGATTATTCATGAAGTTCGTCCTGGAGCATCTTTCATAAATCTCACTTGTGAGGAAATGAAAGACGGTAGTGAATACCGTTATCAAATAAAGTGGTGAAGAATTTTGTTCACAACTAGGGTGGTACCGCGATATATATATCGTCCCTACGTATTTACGTAGGGACGTTTTTTATTCAGGTCTTACTTTTGTTGTATCTTCATAACTAGGGTGGTACCGCGATATTTTATCGTCCCTACGTATTTGCGTAGGGACGTTTTTATTTAGGTCTTACTCTTGTTGTATCTTCACAACTAGGGTGGTACCGCGATATTTCATCGTCCCTACGTATTTACGTAGGGACGTTTTTTATTTGAAAGGAAGTGGTTGTATGAGAAAGGATCCACGATAGAACAATTTGAATAAAGACCGAATCGTAATAGACAAAGAAACAGAAGAAGCAGAGAGGAGATAAAGAGATGGATTCACAGCAATGGACATCGAAATTAGGTTTCATTTTAGCTGCAGCAGGTTCTGCAATTGGTCTTGGCGCGATTTGGAAGTTCCCGTATATGGCCGGTATTGGAGGCGGTGGCGCGTTCTTTCTTATTTTCATCGGTTTCACTTTATTAATAGGTTTACCGTTATTATTGGCGGAATTTGTAATTGGAAGAAGTGCACAAAAAGAGGCTGTTGAGGCATATAGAGATATTGCTCCTAAGACGCTATGGCCGTGGGTCGGTAAATTAGGGATTGTAACCTGCTTCATATTGCTTTCATTCTACAGTGTTGTAGGAGGATGGATTCTATTATATTTGTGGAACGCAATTACAGGCAGACTATGGGAAGGAAATGGCGCGTACGAAGCAACTTTTGGTGAAATCATTTCCAATCCATATTTGGCGGTTGGAGCACAGCTATTATTTATTCTTATTACTATTTTTATCGTAAGTAAAGGTGTGCAAAACGGTGTTGAAAAAGTAAATAAATATTTCATGCCCGCACTATTTGTTTTATTCTTTGTATTAATTGTTCGAGCACTTACATTAGATGGTGCCGGAGAAGGAGTTCGTTTCTTCTTACAACCAGATTTCTCACATGTAACATCTGAAATTGTGTTATATGCGATGGGGCAATCGTTCTTCTCATTATCTGTCGGTGTAGGAGTCATGGTAACGTATAGCTCATACTTACCGAAAGAAGAAAGTTTACCGCGTTCCGCATTTTCTATCGTCGGTTTAACGCTTGTGATTACATTGCTTGCTGGACTTGCTATTTTCCCGGTTGTATTCGCATTTGGAATGGAACCATCTCAAGGGCCAGGTCTATTATTTATTGTATTGCCAGCGATTTTCAGCAAAATGGCATTCGGAAAACTATTCTTCATTATTTTCCTGTTACTATTTTTCTTTGCAACGATAACATCCGCAATTTCGATGTTGGAAATTAGCGTTGCCTCTTTAACGAAAAAAGGGAGCGGAAAACGGGAAAAAACGGCACTGATTGTTGGATTACTAATCTTTGTTGTAGGGATTCCATCGGCGCTATCATATGGCGTATTAAGCGATGTGAAATTATTTGGCAAAACCGTCTTTGATTTAGCAGACTTTACAGTAAGTAATGTTCTTATGCCACTCGGTGTATTATTAGTTGCGATCTTTGTACCGTTAAAAATGAAGAAAGATGTATTAATGAGAGAATTGGAAGTAAGTAAAAATAAAGGCTATAAATTATTCGTATTATGGTTATTCTTACTTCGCTATATAGCACCAATTGCAATTATGATCGTGTTTTTAAATGTAATTGGAGTGATTTAGAAATACAAAAGGCCCTAGCATAACGTTATGTTAGGGCCATTTCGTTATATTTTTTCCGTTACAAGAGATAACACTTGCACCTGACGTAACGTCATGTTTTATAGTATAGTTGCCGGCAAATAGATGCGCAGCACAAAAAGAGGTGATTATGGAGCAGCTTTGGAAAGTCGGAGATCTTGCTAAGCTCACAGGACTCACATTACGAACATTGAGATTTTACGATCAGATTGGCCTGTTTTCTCCTTCGGCGCATTCCGATTCGGGGCACAGGCTGTATAACCAGGCCGACCTATCGAGACTGCAGCAAATTTTGTCCTTAAAAGAGCTAGGCTTATCGCTTGAGGAGATTAAGTCCGTAGTAACCGGCGGCCATTTTAGTCCGCTGCAAATTGTGTCGCTGCAAATCGCCCGTCTAAAAGAAACGATCCAGATGCAACAAAAGCTTTTGGCCGGATTGGAATCCGTGTCCGAACTCATGCTTTTGAAACAACCAGTGACGGTTGAAGATTTTACAAAATTATTAGAAATGATGAAAAAGAGCCAAGAAAAAGTGATCCTCGAACGTTGGATGAATTGGGAGCATCGCCTGGATCAGCTGGGCGACCTCCTCGACAAGAATACCGACGAATCGAATCAAGGGAGCTGAAAATCATGAACGAACGATCTTCCATTCATCACACTTTCGTCGTTGAGCGAGTGTACAAAGCTTCGCCAGCAAAGGTTTTTGCCTACTGGGCGAATCCTCACATGAAAGAGCAATGGTTTTCGAAAGCAGATGAGTTTGACTTCCGGGTCGGCGGTGGAGAACGCACTCAAGGTGGGCCTCCCGGCGGAGCGGTGTTTACCTTCAATGCCCGGTACCACGACATTGTGCCGGACGAGCGCATCGTTTATACCTATACGTTGGATATGGGCGAGACGCGAATTTCCGTTTCCGCAACGACCGTCGAGTTCAAGCCAGAGGGAGAAGGCACAAAGCTGATTTTCACCGAACAAGGCGTCTTTCTCGATGGCCACGATACACCGGCTCAGCGCGAGCACGGAACCAAGGAGATGATGGATAAGCTGGGTGTGCAGTTGGAGATCGACTAACCTATTCAAACTATGTAAAGGAGGAACGAGCATGACAGAAAACCATGCGGCAAATAGCGAAACCAGCTCAGCGGAAGAATACGAATTGGTAACAACGAGGGTGATAAATGCATCCCCTGCTCTCGTTTACGAAGCCTGGACTAAACCCGAGCATTTGGCACAGTGGTGGGGTCCGAACGGGTTTACAAACACTTTTCACGAATTTGATTTACGGCCGGGAGGGACATGGGAGTTTGTGATGCACGGACCGAACGGAGTTGATTATCCCAATAAAAGCGAATTTGTCGAAATCGGGCCAGAACGGATCGTGCTGCGGCACGTATGTGAACCCCATTATCAACTCACGGCAACCTTCGAGGATCTTGGCGGTACAACCAGACTAACATGGCGCCAGCTTTTCGAAGACGCTGCCGTATTCAACGCCATCAAGAAAATTTCAACTCCAGCCAACGAAGAAAATCTTGATCGGCTCGAAGCGCAGTTGCAGAAGATGTCCATCTGAGAACCTAAGGCGAGGGAGGAACGGGCATGACGGAAAACCATGCGGCAAACTGTGAAATCAGCGTAGCGGAAGAAAAGGAGTTGGTAACAACGAGGGTGATAAGTTCATCCCCTTCCCTCGTTTACGAAGCCTGGACTAAACCCGAGCATTTGGCACAGTGGTGGGGTCCGAACGGGTTTACGAACACTTTCCTCAAATTTGATTTACGGCCGGGAGGGATATGGGAGTTTGTGATGCACGGACTGGACGGAGTCGATTATCCCAATAAAACGAATTTGTCGAAATCGGGCCAGAACGGATCGTGCTGCGGTACCTATATGACCCCCATTTTCAACTCACGGCAACCTTCGAGGATCTTGGCGGCACAACCAGATTAACTATGCGCCAGCTTTTCGAAGATGAAGCCATATTCAACGCCATCAAGGAAATCGCATCTATACACACCAAGGAAAATCTTGACCGGCTCGAAGCGCATTTGCAGAAGATGTCCATCTGAGAGCATGGGTACCTTTTCCGATAGACTCCTGCCGGCCGCGAGGCCGGTTTTTCCATGTATTCTTGTAAGCGTCACACAACCCAGCCTTACATAGCGCTATCTTAGACTGGGTCGTGTGTTGTCTTGGGAATCTATCGCATTTTTCTTCTCATTTTCTCATTCCGGCACTAATTTCAGTTCATTTCCTGCCTTTCGGTATTCATTCGGTTCGATACTCGTGACGTGGTATTGTCCGGTCGACCAGTCATCCACCTGGTCATGGTACCACTTGCTCAGCACATGTCCGGATTGGCCGGGCCCCACTACATTCATCGAACGGGTCGGATTGGACATATCGATGACCGTTCGCCACGGTGCCCCATGGGTGACTTCGCCGCTCTTTGCATCCCAACCTGCAGCCCCGACGGTGACACGGCCGCCGCCCATCGGAACAGACTTGGCATTAAAAATCAGATCCAACGGCTTCACAGCACCAAGAGGATGAGCAAAATCAACCTGATGGAACTTGCCCCATTGCCATTTGTCCGGATGTTTGCCCTGCAGCGAAACAGCCTGATCCACAGCCAGCTGGAATGCCTGCAGCGCCACCTTTTCGATTCCTCCTTTTTCGTCGATCCATGGCTCCCGCTCGCCTTGAAGCGCTCGGCGGAGCATTTCATCCTTAACAACCGATTTATTGTTAAACAGCTCCATCAAATCAGCGTTGATTTCGGATGTGAATAGCACATCATCAAAACCCTGCATCCACAGCTCAAAGCCAAGGGGTGCAGCCTGATCCAGATCATTCACTTTATTCCAGTCTTGTAAAAGCGAAAGCACGTCGCGATCAATTTGCCGCAAATCCGGCGAGTCTTTGATATTGGCAATCAACTCATCCACAAACTCTTCTGCCTGAAGGTTATGACGGTCAAATTGAAGCTTTTTCATATCCTCTACGGTCAGCTTATCCTTGGTAGACAGCACCTGTTGAATACGCGCTTCACGGTATGGCTGGGACCAGACGTCCGTGAGATGATACGGATAGCTGTCGCCGATCACTTTATTGTTCGCCGTAGCGATAAACCCTTCCTTTGGGTTCACGGTTGTGGGCAGTTCATCCCACGGGATATATCCCGCCCACTCATATTCATCCGTCCAACCCGGTACCGGAACCGAACCGTCGCCTTTTTTGCGGAGCGGAATCAGGCCGTTCCCACGATAGGCAATCGTGCCGTCCGTAGAAGCAAAAACAAAATTTTGAGCAGGTGCTTCAAAATGTGTCAACGCCTGCTTGAAATCCTCCCAATTCTGCGCTTTCGCGAACATCTGAACCGCTTCGAGCTCGGTTGTTGCATCCAAGGCGGTCCATTTCATCGCAAGCGCCGTTTCCTGCCGCTGATCATGCGCGAATTCAGAGATAATCGGGCCATGCCGAGTCACGACAACTTCATACGGCACTGGAGCCTCGCCTTTTACCTTAATTTCCTCTTGATAAACCTTGGCATCCTCCCATTTGCCCATATATTCGAATTGATGCGGATTGTCGGGGTTTCTTTTTTCAATGTAAAGATCCTGTACGTCCGGACTCAGATTCGTCACCCCCCAGGCTATCGTTTCGTTATGCCCGAGAATAATCCCTGGAACGCCAGCAAAGATCACGCCGCTCACGTTCAGCTCTGGTGCCGAGAGATGCGTCTCATACCAGATTGACGGCGTACTTAGGCCGAGGTGCGGGTCATTGGCCAGCATTGGCTTGCCGGATGCCGATTTTTCTCCCGATACGACCCAATTGTTGCTGCCGTTAAATGGATCCCGCGGAACCGCGGTAGCTGCCAGCGCTGTCAGATCGACCGGTTGTTCTTTTAACGCTTGAATGATCATTGCCCCATCCTTCGGATAGGTTGGCATAAGCGACTGAAATTTCTCGGTGGACAGCTTCTGCGCCATTGCGTACCTAAAAGCCTGCCCCTCCCAGTTGCCTGCCAGATCATAGGCCATGTATTTGCCAATCGTCAAGGAGTCAACAGGCTGCCATTCCGCGGGTTCATACCCCAGAATCGCAAATTCGACCGGAAGTGAACTGGCGGCTTTAGCATGCTTGATGTACTTGTTGACGCCATCCGCATACCATTGCAGCACCTGTCGGGACTCTTTCGAGTAAGCGCCGAGAGAAACCTCTGCCGCACGCCGCAAACTAAACGCCCGGAAAAATTTATCGCGGTCGATAGCCTTAGCCCCCACCACTTCACTAAGCTGTCCGGAAGCCTGTCTACGGCTCAAATCCATCTGGAACATGCGATCCTGCGCCGTTACATAGCCTTGAGCCATGTAGAGATCATGTTCGTTTTGCGCCTCGATATGCGGAACGCCGGAAGCATCCCTCCATACCGTCACTTCCTTTTCCAGTCCAGAAATATTGAGTTTCCCCTGAACGACAGGCAGGCTTTTATTCACGAACCAATATACGTATCCCCCTGCGCAGGCAAGCAAAAGAACTAAGACCAAAACAATGATTCCGGTAATGCGCGGCCAGCGTTTTTTCTTGTTACGTTTGACGCTCGGAACGGTTACAGCGGCCAATAGCTTCATGCAGAACCCCCTCTAGACTAATTTGGATATTTGTGGATTATCAACCATTATAAGTGGTTAAGCGCTTACAAACAAGCACATTATCTATTCATAATCATATTAATGAATACTTTATCTAATGTTCATATTTGCGGATAACGTGAAAGCCGTAAATCATCGGATAACCCGCTGACTTACGGCCTGGCTGTTGAAATTTCTAATGTACAATCCCGAGAGAGCCTTAAGGGAGCCCCACGCGACCGATGGTGAATCTAGCTTCGGAGCAAACAGACAACCCTAGATCTTATCGATTTAAGTTGATTTCTTCGATTTATTCTCTTTTAAAATCAATAATCAATATGTGATCTTGTAATGCATTGTCTCCGCAACTTATTGTCGCTCCCTAATCCACTATGCTTCTATCCTCCTAGGACTTGACTGTGATTAGCTGGTTTATTTGATGCCCATGCCTACTTCTAGAAACTTCCTACTGTTCGTTTGATTATTTCGAGAATTGCTTTTTTAGAAAAATAAACACTATAACATAGTAAAATAATTACAACAATGGGTGATGTCATTATAGTAAATAGTAATAGCGGCGAAGATAACACTTCATTCAATAAATAGTATAAATCGTCATAATACTTGACTTCAAAAACTGGTATCTCTCCGTATCCAATACCTTTATATTCGTCTGTTACTCCATTGAACTTCCCATATACAGTTAGATCTCCAATTTCTGCAGGATCATCAGCATTTTTATAAGGTGTTTCTCCTTTCAACTTAATGTCATATGTATCTATTTCAGGGTATATCTTTTTTAGGGTTTCTATTGATTTAGTATCATCCAAATAATACATTGGTCCAGTCGTGACTTGTAACTCTACATGTATTTTTTCCACATTTGGATTAAATCTATAGTAAACAAAATCAAAAGCCTTATTATTTGTCACTGTAATCACTAAGCACAAAACTGTATAAAATAATAGAAACGCCAGGGAGATATTTTTGAGAGTTATTATATTTTTTCGTTGCATTGACTTTGCCCTCGCTCTTAATTAATTGCATGAGTTTCAGTTAACGTAGCTATATCTACGAACCCGAAAAGCTTAAAGAAGTGTGCGACTGGGTCCAACGGACTTAACCTCGCAGGGTTGTCTGCTGAGTTCCACGAAATGCCTCTTGCAGACCAGGGCCACACGGCTCGGTGCGTAGATACGTTGTTAGACGAAGTTCTCCTCATCATCAATTAAACCTTCAACTTTAAGTCTTATATTTCTAAATTTATTCACTATTATGTTACTATCTGCTTCAGTACCTCTTAGTCTTCTCTTACCTAATCTCTTATCAAACCAAGATAAAGCTTTAATTATAGTATTTTGTGATTTCATGGCTTCATCAATCGATAGATGTAAGTATTCTTCGATTGCTTTATAAAATTCAAATTGATTATGTATACCTTGTATCTCCATTTCTTTATCCGCGATATTATACGCTTCATAATACGCTTTCTCCTGGTCTGGATCTCTCCAATCTAGAGAATTAGTTTTTTCTCGTATCCTTTTTGCTGTCGTATTAAATTTATATCTCAACTTAACAGTACAAAAATCATGAATGATTTCATTATCAAAAGTGACCCACGATCTTCCAACCCCATCGTGAGATCTCCTATATCTTGTACTATTGAAATTGACTCGATCTTTAAGAGATTCGCATAGTTTTGACTCAAGTTGTTCTTTCATCTTGCTCCATTGCAAGTACTTCACCTCGATTTCAAGGAAATTTCGTTTAGTGTTCTTGTATTCATGAACTCGAGAGCATTAATCCCTGACGGGGCGGTTCGCAGGGTTATTTCATCAATTTAAATCTCTTAAATATCCTTAATTCGGAATTTCATTGGTTGTATATAAATTATCCATAATTTATCTTCTAGCAATTAGTTACCCCACATAAATCTCTAAAAATATGTTTTGTAAAATTAAGTCCCAAAGTAATAAACGATATCAAGATAACTAGAATTAATATCAGAAACACTATAAAAACTCTCTTTACTTTTCTTCTTTGTCTATTTAATTTATAGTCTTCACTTTCTTTCCATCTATCATCTTTCATTAAATTAGAAGACCTCCCAAGAATCTAAATGACCTTGTTGAATGTCACATAACGTTGTTGTATTCACGAACCCGTGAGGCTTAAGGTGAGTACGCGTCGGGTGGCTTCGCCACTTATCCCTGCAGGATTGTCCGCTGATGACACTCGAAAATCCTCGGGAAGAACAAGGAGCGACAGCGACGCAGCTTAGAAACGCTATTATGAAGGTGCTGGCTTCGCTGGAATACAATCAAGTTATTTATTCGTTCTTCTATTAATCTCTTATAAGACCTTAAATTTCCTTTGATCCTTCATATACATCATCTCAGTTGGTGTCATTGCCTTCTAAGAGTTACTTAAACGGTTCTTTAATATTTCCATTAACTTTAGCGCTCTGGTATTTAACGAGTCTTTTTTGATTATTTTCTCTATCCAGTTTAATGCTTCAGTATGATTTCCAAGTTTGTAATGAATATTACTAAGTTCCAAATATAACTCTATATCGTATCCTTTAGCTTTATATAACCTATCGAAATATTTTAAGGCTTCGCTGTATTTACTCAATTGGACATTTACTAATCCCATATTCCATAAAGCATCTTCATTATCTGGATTTTGTTCAAAAATCTTATTAAACTCATTACTAGCCTGTTCAATCTGATTTAATTTCCAAAGAACAAGTCCATAATTTAATAAAGTTTCCTCTTGATCTCCAATAATATTTAGAGATGCTTCATAAGCTTCTTTGGCAGAAAGTAGATCATTAATATGCTGAAAATATACACCCAGATAATAGAAAGCATCTTCTGATTGATTGTTTATTTTTGTTGCTTGTTTAAACTGTTCAAAAGCTTCATTTAATCTTCCTTGCTTTAAGTATACTCGCCCTATATTAAAGATCGGTCTCTCCCAAGTTGGCTTTATCTTACCTAGCTTTATAAACCAATCTAATGCTTCTTCATAGTTTCCCAACATCAACTCGATGCATCCTAAATAATTCATCGAATCTGTAACATCTTCATTGTTTGTATATGATTGTAAAAAGTATCTATATGCTTCACTGTACTTACCCTCTGCATACAAATCATTTCCTTGATTATACAGAGACATGTAGTCCTCCTAAGCATATTTCTATTTTAATATTGCAATGATTTCCTAACGTTTGTGTATTCCCGACGACCTACCACCTTAAGGCCCGTAGGGCCGGCCGCGATGCGGTTAGATTCGCAGGGTTGTCCGTCCGCCTGCTCCCGCAGCTCCCTGAAAAAATTCCCCGGGCGGACCAAGGAGCGACGAATGTCGGCTCGCAGCGTAGATACGGTGTTATGTGATGCCAGGGACTTCGTTGAAATTACCTCAAAATATTTTTACTATTTGTCTATTTCCTTCTTCATCTTCATACTGAAAATTACTATTATCTATCCAGCCTATTATCTTCTCATAAGGTTTTATTCTCTTTATTTCTTTATATGGTAATTGAAGTGGATTGGAAAAATCATATAATACAATTTCGTATTCATCCGCCCAATAGCATCCCCCTACTACCAATACATCAATTTCGTTCGTATATTGTATTTCTGCCCAACAAAACCCCTTACCCTCGTAAAATTCCTCCGGTACAAAATCAATAACTTTCATGTCTTTTAAATTTACTATTGTATACCCTTGATAATCTTGCCCACATAGTAAATAACTCTCTTTGTCTTTCAGAACCCATTCGAACAGAAAAGTACCTATATTACGTATCAACACAATTTCATTTCCTGTGCTGCATTGTGTTACGATCCCCCTAGTATAATCCCATCCTTCATTTTCTTTAGAAATAAAATATTCAATCGTCAACTTATATTCCTTATCAGGCGAGTAGTAGATATCAACTTTATCATCTTTATATTTATTTTGTAGAGAAAGCAGTATCTGTTTCCTTTGCTCGAGGTACTTCACATCTTTTACTATATTCTTCAATGCCCATTCCCCCTAGATTTCATCTATCGTCTCTTGTAATTGCCGGGCAGTTGGATGCCGCGCCAGCCGTTTACATCACATTGGTTATGCTTATTCCAACCCACAGCCTCAACCGTTCCGTCAGATGTAAGACCGACGGTATGAAGGTAACCCGCCGCTGCCGCCACGATGTCGCGCCAGCCGCTTACATTGCATTGGCCATACCGATTATTACCCACAATCGTCACGGTGCCGTTTGATGTAAGCCCTACGGTATGCCAGTCACCCGCTGCTACCACCACAATATCACGCCAGTCGCTTACATTGCATTGGCCTTCATTATTTCGACCCACAGCAACCACCGTACCATCCGATTTAAGCCCAACGGTACGACGCCACCCCGCCGCTACCGCTACAATATCGCGCCAGTCTTCTACTTCACATTGGTTATGTTTATTCCACCCCACTGCCTCAACCGTTCCGTCAGATGTAAGACCTACTGTATGAGCATTACCCGTATTTGTCGCCATATGTACATTTCCAGCTGCAACCATCACAATATCGCGCCAGCCGCTCACATCACATTGGCCGTATTTATTATCACCTACAGCCGTCACCGTTCCGTCTGATTTAAGACCTACGGTATGACGACGACCCGCCGCTATGGTAACTTTAGGCCACGATTTCATCTTTGGAGCTGCTTCAATCTGTGAAGTGTAATCCATGTGTTACCTCCATGAACAAGAACTATTTTGGAAATACGTTGCTTCTGTCTTATGCTCATAGGGGCTCTCAGATAAGGTTTTTGTATCTACTACGAACCCGAACCCTGGAGGCTTAAGGTACGCATGCGCCGGGTCCGACGGACTTAGCCTCGTAGGATTGTCCTGCTGATATCTCAAAATTTGTATATATGTATATTTGTATAAAGTCCTTGATAAAGATGATCTTTTAAGATTTGTTCAATATTATCATTATTATTTATAGTGGTTGTATACATTTTTTCATTGTCCTGATAAGTATATGAAAATTGCAATTCATAAACCGGATAGGTAGATAAAAAATGTGCACCAACTTCAGAACACGTTTTAGCAAATTCCTCCTTTGATAATTTTCTTTTCCCTTCCCAACCAATATGAACAACCAGTACCAGATCTCCGCTACTGTTGTGAACATATTGAATATTTCCTTTGCCAAACATATTATAATAGGCATCTTCATCAATTAATTGATGAAGAATATCGACTTTAGCCGTAGGAATAATTTCTCGAACCTCATCATTAAATTGAACTTCTGCATCAGCTTGTAATGCCCAAAACAAAAAGTCATCATTCCTCAAACCATTAAACATATTTAGGTTAACATAGAATTTAATTTCTTGTTTTTTATTTTGGGTATATACGGGAATTTTATACCAGCCATCTAATATATTGCTTATAATACTCTGACTGGGCCAACCAATACTTATATCCATATCAGAATATTTCTTTTCGAGGTAACTTACTGCTTGTTGACGGGCTACCCAATAAAAAGAAAGGTGAATCACTAATATTAGTGTAGTAATAACTAGAACTATCAATATAAATGTTTTTTTAATTTTGATCACTACTTTCGCCAGTTTCTTATAAGTTCCTGTATCCACGACAACCTACCGACTTTAGGGTTTCGCCCGAAACTCGGCCGCGATGCGGTTAGTCGGTGCGGATGTGTCCGCGAATCCACTTCCCTGCCGATTGCTTCTCGGGGGCCGAGGAGCCGTCAGGATCCAATACGTGAATGCCGTGTTTAGGTGAAGTTCCTGTCTTCTTCGAGTAACCACAACCTATATCATTATTATTCTCTTTGAAAAGAGAACTAAAAATGAATTGAAAACCGTATACTTTCGGCTCATAATTTGTAGTATTGTTAGATACGCTGTTATGAAGGTGCTGGCTTCGCAGAAATACAATTAAGTTATTTGTTTTTCTATTAATCTCTTATAAGATCTTAAATTTCCTTTGGTCCTTCATATACATCATCTTTATTTGGTTTTCTTACGAATTGTTTACATCTCTCTTCACATGCTCCGAACTTAAGGAAATTATATTGTCCCTGTCTTAATGAAGCTACATTAGCCCCACCTTCATAGTCAGGATCATCAAATTGAACTCCATCATCTTCCCAAAAACAAATCTTACAGATGGCATATGTTCCTGGCGGTTCTTCATCAAGTGTTCTATAACCACAACATGGACAAGTATATTTGTTCATTTTTTCATTTCCTTTCAATGATTTCAGCACTTTTACCTAACGTTTCTGTATCTACGAACCCGAAAGGCTTAAGGCACGTACACGCTGGGTCCGATGGACTTAGCCTCGCAGGGTTGTGAGCTGAACGCACTTCTTCGCGTACACTTCTTTCGAACCAAGGACGCAGCCCGCAGCGTGAAAACAGGGTTATCTGATGACACATGTCATCCTGAGTTACATACTAATAATCTCGTTCCTGTAAAGGCGTTTTATGCCAATTCATTTTACTGAGAATCTCTATTTCCTTCTCGTCAAATTCCGCATGATAACAATGTGCATGGGGGGAGGGAAGATACAAAGGTTCATTGTAAGCCGTAAAACCCATTAGTATTAATTTGTTTTCATATACTTCTATATCACCATAAATATAAATAAGGTTATCTTTATCATATACAATAGTTGCATTGTCTTTAGGTGAATGGATCCAGATATCATGTCTACTATCCCTCTCCAAATAATCAGCAAACTCATATAAGAATTCTTCAGTATCTGACGCACTTAACTCCATACTTTGATAACGTGCTGGTTCCTGACCACATCTGCTAACATTCAATATGTATAAAATTAAATAAGGTTCTTTCATTTCCATTACAAAATTAATCGACGTATGAATTACCTTGTTTGTCCATACAACTATTCTTGAAGTATCATCCTGAATATACACATTATAAACATTCTCGTTAACAAACCTTTCAAAGCGTTCGTAATCATCTTTGTCTTCATCACTGAAAAACACTAATTTATTTTGCATTTTATTCTCCTTTTTTTGATTTACACGTTTTTTCAGATAACGTTCTTGTATCTACGAACCCGAGAGGCTTACGGGCGGCTTACGCCCGGGTCCGACGAACTTTGCCAGTACATGGTTGTCGCCTAATTTTTCTTCTTCGAAAAACCTCATGGTGACCGAGGGCCTCGATAGAGGCCCGATGTGAATACTGGTTAGATCAAGTACCCACTTACTTGTGCAATCTTGCCAAACTTATTTATCTCTTAATGTGTATTCAAATAGTTTGTTATAATCTGTACTTTTTGGAAAATTATTTATAAGAAAATCGATTCTTCTCCATATCTCTTTCTCATTTATATCAGGGGGATTCTCAGTAAGTTGTAACGCTAAATTATGAAACGTATTGGCAATATGAAAAACATGTTTGTTAATCTCGGTATTATTTGTTTTATCAGGTATCTCTGTTAAAAATGCTTGTTGAGATGCTAGTACTCTAATATCTATTAACGCTTGGTATACTAACGTCTTATATGCCTTTATTCTTAATTCATCCACGTTATCACCTACATATTATGAACTCTTAGGGTATTTCATATAACGTTCTTTTACCTACGAACCCGAAAGGAAACTGGGTGGCCCCGCCACTTAGCCTCGCAGGGTTATCTGCCTGATCCTACTTCTCCGAACCACCTCGGGCAGACAAAGGGGGGGTTGTCCCCCGTAGCGTAGATACGTTGTTAGATGATTTCATCGTCTCCCATGAGATACTTTCTAATTTACTCATGATTTCTTTCATAGTACCCTTTTCTAAATACAATTACTGCTTCAACATGTTCATCTTTATTCTCGACTTCATCATAATTAGGTGCATATAGGCCAATTCCAAGTTTTAATGATGTTACCCCTACATGCCTACAGACAGATAGAAGTGTCTCTGAAAAGAACGATGTACGCACATCCTTTTTTTATTGACGATTCTTGTGCGCTTTTGTTTGAACTCATTTAAAATCCTTCATATCTCTTCAATAAGATCCGTTGCTTTATGCCTCAGCTCAAAGTTACGTTGAATCTCTTCCAAAAAGCATTGAACCGCAGGTGCCAAATACCGATTCTTCATAACCATCAAATAGACGGTACGTTCCAACGCAGGCGAATACAACGTTTTGCGGACAATCGATTCATCCTTCGGTTCAACTAAATAATTTTCTGGAATAATAGCAAGCCCAAGATTCTCTCTTACCAATGTCAAAGCGGTCTCGAACCGCTCGATTTCGAATTTGATGTTCGGTGATGCTTGCTCAAGCGCAAAGGCTCTCAAAATATCTTCTCTCGTCTGGAATCCTTCCATGCTAATAATGAAGGGTTCTTTCTCCAACTCTTTGAATGTAATGGAATCCTTCTGGGCTAAAGCGTGTTCCCGATGCAGCACTAGGACTAACCTTTCTTTATACAAAGGGAGCGATTCAATATCGTCTTCATGGATGCACTGGTTCGTAATGACGAGGTGGGTATGGTATTTCCGCAAGGAATCGACCACCGCCTTTCTGCTCAGTACCTCGAACAGCTTAATATGCATCGAAGGAAAGCGGCTGTGATATTCACGGATCACTTGGGGCACCCATTGCCTTACGGACTCGATCATGCCAATCACGAGCTCCCCTCTTCCGGTCAGCTTTACTTCCTCCATCTCTTTTTTCAAAATGTTCATTTGGGAGAGCAGGCGAATCGACTTCTCATACAACACGCTGCCCGCGTCCGTCAGTTCGATTTTTCTCGTGCTTCGTTCGAACAACGGTGATCCGACCTCATGCTCCAAGTTTTTAATAGCGTTACTTAAAGATGGCTGTGATATATGCAGTTTTTGCGCGGCTCTGGAATAGCTCAACTGATCGGCAACCGTCACAAAATAATGGAGTTGTTTGATATCCAGAACGATCTTCCTTTCTCTATTTATAGCTAAAAGCTATTAATATATTTGTATTATATATTTAAATTTATAAGAATGTCATCATATAATGAAACAACAGAATACGAGAAAGGGTGGGGTCATTGCGAAAATCGATTGGAGCCGATGTATGGGTCGGCCGAACGGATCATGCAGAGAGAAGAAGCAGCTTCCGCTACCATCAAATTGTGGAGCGGATGGAGCTGGATGCACCATGGGAAACCTTTTCTCCAAACACTTGCGCCATCATCGGATTTGAATGCGAGGAAGGCGTTCGGCGCAATCAAGGGAGATTAGGCGCAGCGAACGCTCCGAATGCGATCAGGCAAGCGCTCGCAAGTCTCCCCTGGAGTACAGCGGAAGATCATCACCTTGTCGATGCAGGAAATGTGACTTGTTCCAATGACAAGCTTGAAGAAGCCCAGGCAGCATTGGGCCATGCCGTATTTGACCTCTTTTCCAAATCCGCTACTCCCATTATTTTAGGCGGAGGACATGAGACGCTATATGGACATTATTTAGGTGTCCGTCAGCATATCGGACCAGATGCTTCACTAGGAATTATCAACATTGACGCCCATTTCGACCTACGCCCCTACGACACTCAGCCATCATCAGGAACAATGTTCCGCCAAATAGTAGAACAGGATCACAACAGCAGCTACTTTGTGCTTGGCATCCAGCGTTTCGGGAATACACAAGAATTGTTCGACAAGGCGGACGAGCTCGGTGCCCGCTACATTCTAGAAGAAGACATGCATGAAGGACAGATGGATAACATCCTTTCATCCTTACGTACGTTCATCGAACAACAAGATTATGTCATGCTCACCCTTTGTACCGATGTTCTCAATGCGGCATTTGCGCCAGGAGTCAGCGCTCCCTCTCCTTTCGGATTAACGCCGATGGTCGTTCGTACCCTTATTCGCACAGTCGCCGCTCATAAGAAAACGCTCTCTTTTGATATTTGTGAGGTGAATCCGGTTGTTGACGAGAACGGGAGAACCATAAAGCTGGGAGCATACTTGACGAATGAAGCAATCATGACATTTATGGGGAGGAACACTGATGACGCTGGCGCTTAATCAAGTGAATACGATATTTTTAGCTGTAGCCCTGCTTGTACTTGGAATCTTTTTTGTCAGAAAATCGGGAGTACTGCAAAAGTTTTGTATTCCAGCGCCTGTTGTCGGTGGACTGCTGTTTGCTATCCTAGCTACGATCCTGAAAACGACAGGTCTATTAGAAATTACCTTGGATACTTCGCTCCAAAGTCTATTCATGCTCACGTTCTTCACCACGGTAGGATTGGGAGCAAGCTTTCAACTCATCAAGTTAGGTGGCAAATTGCTCGTCATTTACTGGCTTGCCTGCGGATTCCTCGCTTTGGCGCAAAATGTAATCGGGGTTTCCCTCGCCTCCTTATTCGACATTCATCCGCTTATTGGGATGATGGCAGGAGCCGTGTCTATGGAAGGCGGACATGGAGCGGCAAGCGCATTTGGACAAACCATTGAAGATCTGGGAATCCATTCGGCATTGTCTATTGGGATCGCGTCAGCTACCTTCGGTCTTATCGCAGGCGGTCTGGTTGGCGGCCCGACGGTAAAATATTTGATAGCGAAATACAACCTGAAGCCGACGGAAACAAATGAAGAAGCAGCAGCGAGCGTAGAAGCATACGTTCAACCGATAACGACAAATTCCTTCTTCATCCAAGTGCTGCTCATTACATTCTGTATGGCGCTTGGCACGTATTTGGGAGAGCTGTTCACGTCAGCGACAGGCTTTGTCCTTCCTGGATATGTCGGAGCCATGTTCGTGGCTGTTATCGTCCGCAACATCGTGGACAAATTTAATCCGAATGCCATCGACATGAAGAGCATCAACCTAGTAAGCGACGTTACACTTGGCATCTTCCTGTCCATGGCGCTTATGAGCATCAAGTTGTGGGAAGTGGCGGATCTTGCCCTTCCGATTCTCGCCATCGTGCTGGTCCAAGTCCTCTTTATCGTTCTGTTCGGGATATTTGTTTTGTTCAGGTTGCTGGGCAAAGACTATGACGCCGCCGTGATGGTTGCCGGGTTCACCGGACATGGCCTCGGCGCCACGCCTAATGCAATGGCCAATATGGCCGCGGTAACGGAACGTTTCGGTCCTTCCCGCAAAGCGTACCTGATCGTTCCCATTGTAGGAGCCTTTCTTATCGATGTGTTTGCCATGCCGATCATCATTACGACGCTGAATTTATTTAAATAGGTTACTCAGTGCTCTTTTAGGGATCACCATTCAAAACAAAAAGACCTCCAGCCCACGATGTGGAACTGGAGGTTTTACTGTATTTGCGCAAATGCCATTACTGTTGGTTTGGAGTAAATTTTTCCTTCTGAATTTTTGTGTTTATTATGAGTCAAGACGTTGAAAGCTTGCATTTCTTTCCGAGAGATCCTATTCTACTATGGATTCTGTTATTTTCTCATCTAGATTTTTAATTGCCAACATCGAATTATTCTGAATGATGCCTGTATCTACAAAACCAAATGATGCGTATAATGTTTTAGCTTTGACATTATTTGTTCGATAAAAGAGGGTTACATATTCTGCTTCCCCATACGGCATATTTTCAATATCCATCAACATTTTTTCAAAAGCAAGTTTGCCATATCCTTTCCCTTGATAACTCTTATCAATCATAATATGCCATATAAAATAGCTCTTCTTCCCGTAAAAATCTTTATTTTCAAATGATTCATGATCCAACGTATCATAAATATACATCAAAAATCCAACCGCAACTCCATTGGCATAAATGGCAATGGGAGCCGCCGGTATCCCATCTGCGTTCAACATATGCGCGTCTGTAGACTTCCTCGCTTCCCTATGTCTCGATTTCAGAATCATACTCGAAATCAATTATACGGTCGATATATATTCCTGGATTGCGTAAGAAGCTTTCCCAAGTCATATCATGCAAAATATATACCCTCTCATGTTCAATGTCCACACTGACAAACTTGTTCAAACTTGGGCACCATGTGAAAAAGCCAAATGCGTCATAATTATCTACCTCTAACACGAGATTATACAATTCATAGTCATAATACACGAAACGCACAACATCAAAAATGGTACCTAAAATAAGATACTCGCTGTAATTATCTGATTCAAAATCAATTCGCTTCCCTACGGTTCCTAATTCCTTAATAACTTCTTTAGGCAAGCCACTATTCAATAGTTGTTCCGTTCGTTTTTGATAGTCATGATATTCGGAAGGCTCATGTGACTTGAGGTATTGTTCTAACTCAGCGTATTTGTAAGTTCTTGAATAGTTGTATGCACGGCACCCTAATTGATCAGTTATTGTAGTGTCAGCACCATTTTGAATGAAATATGTAACGGCCTCTAATTGCTCACCCTGCACAGCAGCAATTAGGGGTGTAACGCCATGACAATATGAATGGCTATCCGTTATGTAACAGTTGATGTCCACACCTTTACTTACAAGAAGTTCTATAAAATGATTTCTGCCGTCATAAGCACAACCGATAAGCGTGCTCTCACCTGTAATTCTTAGATCGATTCCTAAGTCAATTAGCGCGTAAGCACCTGTTTCATTGTTGAATGCAAGAGCCCTGCTAAGTGCAGAGTGTCCAACATGATTAATTGCATTTATATCCGCACCCTTAGAAAGCAAATATTCAAATAGACTACGATCTGCACATCTAGCAGCATTGACCATTACATCACTCGAGAGTATCGTGCCGAAATCAATGAATAATCTTGCAATTTCAATTTGTTCATAATCAAAAGCACATTCCAAGTAAGAATCATAACAGCTCACGGACTGATTGGGTTTAATCCATCTTGTAAAAGCAATCGAATACGTTCTATGTCACCTTCTTTTATGAGCTTTCCTACTAGCTCGGATTGTTCCATATTATCATTCATCTCCTTATTCATTAGACACAGACACAAAGATATTCATTTCTCTACTCTTTCTTAATTTCCAAGCCTCTCGCTCTCAGACTCCCATTGCTTCTCACACGATCTGAAGCTGTCCAATCCTAAGTATAACTACCGATCATGTTATTGGAATAACATTATCAATCGGGACTTAGTATTTACGATGGCCATTAGCTTGGTAAAACAACTATTTTGGATACATTACATCAAGTAGTGGTTGACCTTAACACTAGTGTCAGGGTTTATAATGAAGAAGAATCATTCGTGAAGGGGATTTGAACATGAGAATCGGTGAACTTTCCGCCCGAACTGGGGTTAGCCTTCGCTCACTACGTTATTATGAGCAGCAGGGATTACTTACTCCCGCTAGGCATACGAATGGCTACCGCGAATATTCAACGTTTGCGGAAGAACAAGTTCGCACCATTCAGTTTTATTTAAGCCTTGGACTTACAACGGAGCAAATCGCCGGATTTCTGCAATGCGTCCTCAAGAATGAAGAAGCCTTCTGTCAAGAAGTGCTCCCGATATATGAGCAAAAGCTTGCGGAAATCGACGAGCAAATCCATCTTCTTCAATCTATAAAGTCCAATCTGCAAGAGCGCATCCGCTTCATTATGAAGGAAAGACAAACAACGAACCGGGAGGAATAACGATGAGTATATACGAAGTTAATGAACAATCATTTCGCGAATCTATTCGCGAACAAGGGGTTACACTTGTTGAATTCGGAGCAACTTGGTGCCCGCCATGTAAAGCGCTTCTGCCAATTCTTGACGAGTTGGATCATCAATATGGGGAACGGGTAAACGTAGTCAAGGTAGACTGTGACGACTCCCCTGCCATCGCGTCTGAATACCGCGTTATGTCTATGCCGACCGTCATTATGTTTCATAACGGCGAGCCGGTAGAGAAATTAGTCGGACTCCGTCCAAAAAGTGTGTATGAAGCGCTGATCGAGCGATACGCTTAATTTCAGGAGCTCCATTTCTTATGGAACAAAGAAGGGCATTTCTGTCCTGTTTTTATCCATGACTGAGCCGATCCCCGTAAAATAGACAGTAGAATAAAATGCTTTAACAGTCTTAGCTCGTGCTTCCATCGGGCTAAGGCTGTTTCGTTTTTGCTGTAACCCGCAGTGATATCTGCTTTTTCCACTACTAGATCCCTCATTCAATTCTCCAACCATGTATATCATCTTGGAACGCCGATATGCCGCTGCGTAATTTCACCATGCCTGTCTTCGTAAATAATTTCAACCTGCCGCCAAAGTAATTTTCCTGATGCATATTCACCATCACAACATCAAGGGCTCAAGCATAAAAATATACCCCCGTAAAAAACTACGTGGGGTATATTTTTTCAACAAAAAGTATTCTATTTGAGGTCTGATCCATTTAATTAATGAAATTTTGAGGAACACATTCACGAACACCAGCATTTTTCAATGAGTTAAATAAAGCTGCATCGATGATTAATATAACATTGTTGTCACTTCCATTTTCTAAATCATAGATTACCCAGTATGCGTTATCTACTGTAAAAATACATTTTCGTTCTAATTTAAATCCAGGTGGTACAATTGGAAGTGTCGCAACTGGTACACACTCGTTCGTATCTCCTTCAGCACTGATAAAATTGAAAGTTTGCTGGTCAATTTCATAGATATTAACCGGATCAATCTCCACACCTTTATCTGGAACTGTAATTTCATCTTCGACTAATAGGAAAAAGCGTTCGTTTCGAAAATTGAAAAGACATCTCGCCCCAATTTCAAATGATGCCATTATATCCATCCCCTTTTCGCAACATTTGTATAGATTTCACGTTGCTTTACATAATATGCTATATTAATAGATTCGATAACGGCACGTACCAGTCAGAAGAAAATCAAGGTTTACAACTACCTTCCAGACGCGATCCGGTGCGGCACGATCGGCGCACAAGTACGAACACCAGCAATACACAAGCAAGCCCAAGTACAAATGTAGTAATTGCGCTTCCCTCCAGGCCAAAACTGCCTCCGCTTAACCATTCGGCGCCATGCAATTCCACAACATAAATGCCCTCCGCCGGATGGCCACTTACCGCTACGCCGAATACATAGCCCTGGAACAAATTCCATGCGGCATGAAGTGCTATGGCAAAGTAAAGATTCCCGCTTCGGATCGTCATACCAGAAAAAATCAGCGAAACGAGTGCGATGTTAATTGCGCTAATCCATGTGTAGCCGCCATTCGTCATATGGCCGAGCGAGAATCCGGCCGAAATGATAAACGCCGCCCAATAGGGAGACAAACGGCTCGAGAGAAGGTGCTGGATATATCCCCTGCACAAGACTTCTTCTGAAATCCCTGCCAGAATTGAAACGATGAAGAGTTGGATGATATCGACCCGGCTCCATTGCGGATTCGACCAATCTCCTTGTAAATGTGCGATATTCAAAGTCAGCAGAATCATAATGACAGTGGTCAGCAATAAGGTACCGCATATGAAACCCGTGCACAGCCTTTTGCCATCCGGACGGGTAAGTCCGATGGAGGCTAGCGGCTGTTTATGGACAACCTTGACGGCAAACCATATGACAAGCAGAATATATAGGCCAAGTCCCTTGAACACACTTATCCATCCATCCGGGTCAGCCCCAAACCCGGAATCCTCCAACAGTGACAGGCCAAGCGTACAGACTCTCTTCCATACAAATATCGCCGCCACCACAAGCAAGATGTCCCATCCTGCCCGCAATTGATTGGATCTATTTTTAAACATATACCGCATAACTAAGCTACCTTCTTCCTAAAAAATCACACTTGTCAGATGAGATCATTGATCGCCTACCCGACTGGAACTATGGGATGAAATAAAAGAAGTTCCAATTGGCTAACAACAGGGCAAAACTGGTGAACAGCACTCCCACGACGATCCGGAACCCTTTGTGCCCTTTGGACATCACTTGATGTCTGCCTTTAAAGATAGAGAGTACAAACAGAGCTGCGGCGAGTGTTGCCAGAACCCAATTCAAGGAGACGCCAACATTCATCTGACCTACCGTTACGTTTTCATTAATCATGGCATTCACCAACAAGTATAGGATGTTGACAACTAAAATCGTCCCACACCATATAACAGCCATTAGCAGGCGGCTGGATGGGGCTGTAGATGTGGATGCGGATGGACTTCCCTTTCTTTTCCGAAAGAGCCAGCGAACCAACAGCACAAACGGAGTCAGCAGAAAGAATGCAATCGCGATCACGGCCAGTACCAGATAGCTGGTTAGTGCCGGAAGCGAACGGCTTCCTTGGAGCGGCAGTATATCTGTAGCAATTCCTTTGCTTAACCGCACGACCTGGCCATCCTTCGAAATTTTCGCATACAGAACCGGCGCCAAGCGTTCGAATCTTGGATTATCGGACTTGGCGTATTTGTATACATTCGGCTTGATTTGCCTCATCTCTCCCGACATCCCCATCACGCTAAGAGTAAGATCATGCTTGCCCTTAGCTTCTACCTTGATTAACCCCAGATAATTGATAACCTCATGATACGTGGTGAAGGTACCGCCCGATTGCACATAATATCCGTTCAATTCGCTGGACGGCGCCAAATCATCTGCCGGGGTCACGGCCTCCTGCGTCTTGTCCTGAATCAGCAGATTAATGATGCCGGAGGTGAGTTTCTGCTCAATCTCCATATTCGTCAAGACAACGATGCCTAGCTGTTCATCGGGGACGACGGCAAAATTACCGGAGAACCCCTTCACATTTCCACTGTGACCAACGGTATGCGGCTTAGCTCGGTACTCCCAGAATCCATGCGCATTGGACAGAATCTCCGCATTCGGCGTATAGCTCTGGGACAGCATCGTCTGTACGGTCTCCGGCCGGGTGAAGAGCGGACTGGATGGGGCATTCAGTGCTATAGCGAACCGAGCCAGATCCTCCGCTGTTCCTTCCATGGCACCTGCTGGATACATGGGAACAAAATAGTGCGCTCTTGCCTCGAAGCCGCCCTCAGGCTTCATCGCATAACCTGTAGCTTCCGCATTCTGCAATTCAGGGCGATCCTCCAAGGTCGGATGGCCGGAGGTCAGGTTCATTCCCAGCGGGCGCAGAATATGGTTCATTTCATAGTCCGAGAAGGACTCCCCGCTTACCTTCTCCACGACCAGTCCGGCCAATGCGGTGGCAAAGTTGGAATAGGCGATCACCTTGCCAGGTTCATAGATTTGCGCTGGCTGGCTAGATATCAGTGTCTCTTCCAATGAAGTCAGATTATCCTCCGACATAGTGAAAGTGCTCAGCGGATGCTGCTCAAAACCAGCGGTATGGCTCATTATATCCAGCATCGTAATCCTCTTCTTAATCGACAGTCTCTCGGCAAGCTCTTTTTGAAGGTAGGCTCTGATGTCTTGATCCAGCTTCATCTTGCCCGCTTCCACCAACTGCATCACAGACGTCCAGACAAACGCTTTGTTGATGGAGCCGTAGGCAAATACAGTCTTGGCTGGATCAACCTCCGTTTTCTTCTCGATATTGGCGTAACCGTAGCCTTTAGAGAAAATGATCTTGTCGCCCTTGGTCACCACAACTGCAGCGCCGGGAGTTGCTTTTCCAACATGGGCGTTTACATAACTGTCGATCTCCTGCTCCAGCCGTTCGTAGGGAATCCCCGAAGGCGTGTTCCCTGCGTTTGTTGTATCCGTCGCATAGGCCGGAAGTAAAAAAACAGGAAAGAGCATACTTATCAGAAGTATAATGATGGGGTTTCGTATTTTTGTATGCATATTGTTCACCTTTCTTTTATAGATATAATAGTTATTTAATATCTGTAATTGTTTTTGCTTACTGCTCTGCCATTCCGCAGCTTATTGATTCAACACTAGAATGCCGTCAGCCAAGGACGGCGCTCAGGCACTACTTATTCCTGTTCATCTATAATAGTGCTGAACCAATGAACTGCCGTCCGGCTACTCTGTTATTAAACAGTATGGAGTAATTTTTCTTATCCTGTATGCTGCCAGTAAGGACACCAGAAATGATAAGGCAATGATAGCCATGCAAAGAAACGCAACGAGCGGCACATGAACAACGAAGCGTACCTTGGAAATGCCCGCATCCGTAAGCAGCAGCTCTAGTATGACATTCGTATACAGGCCGCCCAGCACACCGCCGCAAATGATACCGACAATAGCGATGGGCATAATGCTCAGCGTAACCTGGGTCATCAACTGGAATGTTGTGTAGCCTGCCGCTTGTAGAATACCAAGCTCTCTCCTGCGCTTAAGAACTGCCGTTCTGATGACCAGATAAAGAATGAGGACAACCACCAGCACCGTAATTGCCAGAATAATTGTCATAACGGCGAATACAGCCGAGTTATAAACCTGCATCCCACTTTCCTGTGACTCATCCACATTAGTTACTGACCAGATCATATCCCCGTATTCCGCTTTGACGTTCTGAATAAAATCCGATTTGCTGACGCCTTTCAGGTATACATTAACTGACATTTCTTTGAGTCCGGGGATAAGATGATGCACTCCAGATAGAGTTAATGAAGCTTCTTTTCCTCCCGCACTGAACGATTGGCTCAGCCCTGTGATCAAAAATGAATAGGAGGTATCTCCCGCTTCTAACTTGATTGAATCGCCGATCGTTTTGCCGAGTAGTCTGGCCAGACCGCCGGTAATGGCCACCTCATTGTCATACAGCGGATAGCGGCCCTCATAGACCGTTTGGTTGTTCAGCATTTCGAACTGATCGGAAATTTCCGTATTTACGATTTGACCCTGAATTGCCATTATAATCGAGTCCATAATAACGGCCTTGCTCACACCGGTCATCTGTCGGATCCCTGCAAGCAACTGCAAGCTGTCTTTTCCGGGCTGAACTTGAATCCCGACATCTGGCATTTCTGAACCAAGCACTTGGTAAAAGGCCACTTTATCCCCGGCAATGTTGGAATACAGCACCACTGAAAATACCGACGCGAAAGTGATCGCGGCCATAATGCTGCCGATCAGCAGAATTTGCCGTCCATTGGCCATCATGGCTTTACAGGCATGCACCCATTGGAGTCTGCCTTTGGTCTGATCCAGTGGGAAGAAGTTCCGTTTGAAATGATGGGTCATGAGCCCGCCTCGCAGAGCTACGGCGGGATGGAGTCTGCGGATGCGCGCTGCGGAGAGCAGCGCCACCGTGCATACCAGCAAAGTCACAGTTGCAATACTGGTCAGACTTACGCCAGCAATTGCGCCGCCCCTCCATATCAGCCCCGTCAGAGTAGATACGACCTGCCCATATGCAGGTAGCATTGTGCAAGAGACGACCACACCTGTGGCACTCCCTGCCAACGCAATCAACGAAAACTGCACGACATAGGATAAAATAATCTGCAGACTAGTGTAGCCCATCGCTTGGAGGACACCGATGTTTACGATCCCATCTTCGATACTGTCCCAGATGCGGAATGCAATGACAATGAGTGACACTAGAACAATCACAGCCGCGAACGCAGCCAAGATCATGGAAATAAAATTAACGATGAATGCCCCGCCGTCCTTCGCCGTTTCCGTGTCGGCAGCCCAAAAACTGGGGATTATGACTTCATTCGAATGGGGAAACTGTCTGTGATAATTCTTTAATACCGCACCTGATTGCTTGTTGTCCGATAAAATGGCAGACATCAGCGTTCCCTGGGCCTCGGGGCCGACTGCCCTGGTAAATTGGCGGTAGGCTGCATCCGGCAAATAAAACTTCAGCATATTCATCCTAGAGGAACCCATTAAAGTCGACTCAAAAACTCCAGTTATTCGGTAGGTGTACGCTTTACCCCGATAAGTAATGGTTAAGTTGTCCCCCAACTGGTAGCCGTTCCTCACCTTCCAACTGTAGGGAACATATATACCTTCTCCCGAACCCGTAGATGCAGACTCAATAAGCTTAACTGGTGCGATACTTCGCGCGGCGTCCGCATTCAGCAACATGGTGCGGATACCAAAACCGGAATCATTTTCATAGAAAGGGATCGTAGATGTGGATAGCAGAATCACCTGTTCCGTCTCCATCTCCCGAACGCCTGAATAGGACGCAAGAAAATCTCCGTAAGCCACTTTGAAGCTGGCACTATTCATCGCAATACTGACATGTGGATCGCGCAGCTCGCGTACCTTGTTTTCGTAAAAATGATTCATAACGGACATGGCCGTCAGTCCGATATTCAATAGCAGCCCCGCAATTAGCATCAAGATAAACAGGAAGAGGGCGGCGCTTTTTGATTTTTTGAGATTAGCAGCTGCCAGCTGTAACACATTCACTTTACCACCCCATTTCGGCCAGAAATACCTTCAGCCTTTCTCGGCGGTTCCGGTCATGTTCTCCCTGAAAAGTGCCTAGCATCAAATCTCCGCAAATGACGCCATCGTGCAGATATAGGATGCGGTTGCCCCGCAATGCCGTTGTCAGATCATGCGTTACCACCACGATGCTCTGCCCGCCCCGGTTCAGCCCGGTCATGATATCCAGCACACTGTCGCTGGATGCGGAATTGAGCGCGCCGGTAGGCTCATCCGCGAACAGCATTCGCGGATTGTTCATAATGGCGCGGACGATTCCGGCCCGCTGTGCCTCGCCACCGGATAACTGGGAGGGAAATTTACTCCACGAGGATTCCGGCAAACCTACATTTCCCAGAAGTTGTCTGGCTTTGGCGGCGACAGCCTGCCTGTTCTTGTTGACCAGCAGCCCACTTGCCAGTGCGTTGTCCAGCACGCTCATATTGTCCAGCAGGTGGATTTGCTGGAACACGAAACCGCAATGAGTTCTGCGAAAAAGAGCCAGTTGATCATTGCTGAACCGCGAAATATTCTCCCCTTCAAAATAAATTCCGCCAAGCGTTGGTCTATCCATGCCCGAGAGTGCATAAAGCAGTGTCGATTTGCCAGATCCAGAGCTGCCCATAATAATCGTAAAGTCCCCTTCCAGCAGCTCGATGTCCAGATTTTTCAGCACATGCTGCTGAATTCCGCCGGTAGAGAAGGTTTTGCATAATTTCTCTGTTCGCAGTATCGTCTTTTGCACGAAAACGATCATTCCCTTGTCGACAAATTTCATAATCGGTATCCGGTACACATTTCTATCATACAAAATGAATCCTTATGTAATCTTTGCCCACTCCTTAACCATTCCTTAAATATTCAGGCAAGCTTGATCCGAAGAGTCACCGTAAACCCGTCATTGCGATTATGGCATTGAATATCGCCCTGCATGCTCTGCATCAGATATCGGGAAATAAACAGTCCCAACCCCGCTCCGGACTGACCTTGGATATTGCTTCCCCGGTAAAACTTGTTGAAAATCAGAGGCAGTTCATCCGGGCTAACTCCTGTTCCGTAATCCATAATCTCGACTTGCAGGTGGGTGCGATCAATAAAAGAAGTAATTTTAACGGAGGTGCCGGAATATTTGAAGGAGTTGCTCAGGACATTGTCGATGACTTGCTGCAAACGCATGGCATCGGTCAAAATAATGCATTCCGGAATGGGGTCACACACAATCTGATCATCATAATTCACATTCATGATCATTTCTTTCATAATCGCGCTGAATTCCTCGGCAACGTTCACCTTAAGCTCCTGCAATTCTTCTAGCGACGCATGGAACATATCCGTAACCAGAAGGTTGATCTGCTCGGCCTTGGCATAAATCATGCCAAGCTGCTTGATCGTCTTCTCATCGTCTGTTCGCATCAGCATCAGCTCGCTTACTGCCTTGATAGAGGCGACCGGCGTTTTGACGTCATGGCTTAAGCTGGCTACAAGTTCCTTCTTGCTGCGGTTGGCTTCGTATTCACTCTGCCGCGCTGCCGCCAGTTCCTCGCGCATAATGTCGAAGCTTTCGGTAAATGCGCCGAACAGGTTATTTTTGTCCATCTTCAACGGGAAGTCTAGATTGCCCCGCGCCACATGGAGAGCGAAGTTTTGCAGCTTGCGAAAAGGCCGGATAATGGAACGGTTCAGAAATACAACATAAAGCGCGCATAGTACCGTCACTATCGTAAACGTCGTCAGCATCACGATCATCAATTGCCGTTTTATGTTCTGAATGGATTGCCTATAATCATCATGGATGATCAGCTTTCCAGCAAGCTGCCCCTCTATTGTCACATCCAGCACTGCGTCCCTATTCCTGATCGCATCATATACGGTCTCGGACAGTCCGCTCGCTGTCCGATAGCGAACATTCCCGCTCTGGTCGAGCACGACAAATTGCTGGGTAATACCACTGTAATCACCTTCCCCGATTTGCGGCCAATGGCTTTCGACCGTCTTCAGCACCTGATTCGCCATGACAATATCGACCCGGGTATCGACTTCGGCTTCGATCACCCGCACCGACAGTACGATGCCGGCTGCCATTACCACAAGCAGCAAGAGGAGCATCCCCTTAATTCTCATCGCTCGCCGTCCTCCAGGACATATCCCGTCCCCCATACCGTTTTGATATATCTCGGACGATTGGGATCGACCTCGATTTTTTCACGCAGGCGCCGGATGTGCACGTTCAGGGTTCCGTCCCCCGTGAACGAGTCGCCCCATACCTTGGCAAACAGCTCTTCTTTAGGTATTACCCGGTTCTTATGCTGGGCCAAATAGCTGAGCAGACGATATTCCAGCGCTTTGAATTTGACCTCGGCACCGTTCAGCCGTACCCGGCAAAGTGCTAGGTCGATCTGTACTCCCCCGAATTCCAGCATGTCCACGCCCGGTCGCTGTTTTCCATAGCGTCTGAGCACGACCTTCACCTTGGCCAGCAGGATACTAAGTGTATACGGCTTTTGAATATAATCGTCGCCACCGATGTTGAGAGCGATCAACACATCGTCGTTGCTGGAACGGGCGCTGATGAATAGAATCGGAATTTCTGTCGTCTTCCGCAGCTTTTTGCACAGGTCAAACCCCGAGCTGTCGCCAAGATTGATATCCAGCAGGATTAACGAGGTGTCATTTTCCTGCAAAAACCGTTCGCACGCCTCCGCACTGGTCACATAAGCCGATTTAACCTCAAACATATTCAAATATTCGCATGTCGTTTCCGCAAGCACCGTCTCGTCATCCACAATTAAGCAATCAAAGTTCATACTGTTTCTCCATGGTTCCCCAGAATATAATAGATTCGTTCTCCCCTAAGATACCACGAAACCGGGTGGGTCGGTAAAACTAAGTAATGATAAAGTGCAGAGATGAGGTGATAGGATTCATGAAAAGTACAGAACAGCAGAAATCGCGCGTAGCATTGGAATCCATCCTAATACTGTGCGCCTTTATGAGGAACTTGGTCTTACGCCAAAACCGTACTGAGGAATAAGTAAAAGGCTTGCAGGAAAACCTAAATCCGGTAACTTCATTAATTAACGGATCTAGGAGGTTGGCTAATGGCAAAGTTTTTTGTATTAGCAGTATTATTATTGGTGGCAGGTTGTTCGTCCCATAACAATATGATGCAAAAGCAAGTGACTCCTAAGCAAACACGAACTTCAACTCATGATCATACTACTGCGCCAAGCTCTGTCCTCACACAGGCATCATCAACAGCTACGTCATGGAAAGAGCGATCTTCCATGACAACAAAAGAAGCACAAAATGGAATTCCATTGGATTTGATGGATCTGATTCGAACACCGGATGGAAATCCAGCAAACCAGGTACCTACAGGGAATCCTGAAAATAAGGAGCCAACAGGTTCAACAGGATCAGCACAGGAAGGTACTGTGGATAATCATTTATCCGAATTCGAGCAGCAGGTTCTAGATCTAGTAAATCAAGAAAGGTCCAAAGCAGGATTAGGTTCCTTAAGTAGGAGTGGAGAATTGTCAAATGTGGCTATGGTCAAGGCACAGGACATGTACAACAACAATTACTTTGATCATAATTCTCCCACACATGGATCCCCCTTCGATATGTTGAAGGAATTCGGGATTACATTCAACACCGCTGGAGAAAACATCGCAAAAGGGCAAACTACCCCTACCCAGGTTATGAAGGATTGGATGAATAGCCCCGGCCACAGAGCAAATATACTGAATAATAACTATACCCATATCGGTATTGCTTTTTATAACAACACATGGGTTCAGGAATTTACTGGATAACGCCTTTCATCTCCCAACAATAACGATTCAAAAACCCGCAATTTATGCGGGTTTTTGGCACTTCAAGCTGACCCCTCTCCGTCTATTGGCAAGTTAAAGTTCTCTGATGCTCCCAGATAACGATGTACGAACATCCCACTTATTAGCGTTCAACTCACTTTTGAAATCCGTGTCAATATGTTGATTTAATGGTAATATATTGAATAATATCATCTTTTAAACGAGGTGGAACAGTGTTGGAGGATATTTCAAAAATGATTGCCATCGTGATATATATGGCAACTATGCTAGGTATAGGGTGGTATGCTTTCCGAAAAACAACAAACTTGACGGACTATATGTTAGGGGGACGTTCCTTAGGGCCTGCTGTAACCGCTTTAAGTGCTGGCGCTGCCGATATGAGCGGATGGCTGTTAATGGGTCTTCCGGGAGGGATTTACCTGACAGGACTGTCAAATATGTGGATTGCCATTGGCTTATCGGTTGGCGCCTATCTGAACTGGCTGTTTATTGCTCCACGTTTGCGCACATACACGGAAGTTTCCGGGAACTCCATTACCATTCCGTCATTTTTGGAAAATCGATTTAAGGATAGCACCAAACTTCTGCGGATTGTTTCCTCCATTATTATCCTCATTTTCTTTACGTTCTATATTTCCTCAGGTATGGTGGCAGGAGCCGTCTTTTTTGAAAACTCCTTCTCCCTTCCTTACATAGCGGGGCTGCTCCTCGTATCCGGAGTGGTTGTTGCCTATACATTGTTTGGGGGCTTTCTTGCTGTCAGTTGGACGGACTTTGTCCAAGGACTTATCATGCTGCTTGCTCTTATCCTTGTACCGGTGTTAGCAATGAGCGAGACGGGTGGGTTTGCCAACACCGTTGATACAATCAGAGCCATAGATCCGTCCCTCCTAGATTTATTTAACGGAACTACTGTGCTCGGCATCATCTCTGCAGCTGCCTGGGGACTTGGCTATGTTGGCCAACCGCATATTATCGTCCGATTTATGGCCATCCGCTCTGTACAAGAGACCAAAACTGCGCGACGTATTGGTATGGGCTGGATGGTTGCCACATTACTTGGCGCTTCATTAACAGCATTAGTAGGTCTTGCTTTTTTTGCACAAACAAATTATACATTGTCTAATCCAGAAGCTGTCTTCATTCAACTTGGACAAATTTTATTCCATCCGTTTATTGCTGGACTTGTCCTTGCTGCCGTATTGGCTGCAATAATGAGCACGGTTTCTTCTCAGCTCATTGTAACATCTAGTGCATTGACAGAAGATTTATATAAGCTGATTCTGCGTAAAAATGCCTCTGATAAAGAACTTGTGTTCTTTGGAAGAATGGCTGTTCTAACGATTTCAGTCATCGCCTGCCTGCTCGCGTTGGGCGGTGAAAATAAAACCATTTTAGGTCTCGTCGCTTATGCCTGGGCCGGTTTTGGCGCTTCCTTTGGCCCCGTTATCCTGTTAAGCCTATACTGGAGAAAAATGACCAATTGGGGTGCCATTGTCGGAATGTTAGCAGGCGCAACAACAGTGATTATTTGGAAAAATATTGACTTGCAAATTACTAGAGATGTATACGAAATCATTCCCGGATTTATCGTCAACCTTATCGTCATTATTGCCATAAGTCTGTTTACCTATCAACGGGACGAAGCTATCGAGAAAGAGTTTGATACCAGCTTGAAACGGTTACACACGAATGTAGAAGAAGCATGATCAATTTTGGCTTACATCCCTGCAATACGCCGAGAACAACGCTCGAATGATGCTCACTCACCTTGGAGAAATGAAAACGAAATTTACAACAAACCCTACACTTTAACACCAGACTTTGCTCTGGTGTTATTTTATTTATGCAAAGAGAGCATTAAGGAGGGATCTGATCACGTAGAAACAACGATCAAGGTAGAAAACTTGAGCAAGTCTTACGCCAATGTCAAAGCAGTTGTTCATCTAAATCTATCGATTTGTCGTGGTGAGGGTTTTGGCTTATTGGGCGCAAACGGTGCTGGCAAAAGCAAAAGGTCGGTGGACTGGCGCCAAACATGAAAATAGCAAGTGCTGTAGCCAGCCAGCTCTATTTCCCAATGCTTATTTTCTCTGGTGCTACCTTGCCTTATGAAGTAATGCCTGCGGCGCTTCAAAAGTGGCCGATATATTACCGCTAACACAGGGCATTAAGATGTTAAAAGCCGCTTCACTTGGCCTGCCAATGGATAGTGTCATCATTCCCGTGGTTGTAATGATTGTACTTACAGTAATATGTATGAGTATGTCTCTGCACTTCTTTAAATGGGATTAATAGTGATATAAACAGTGACAGTCTAGGACTTAATTTTTGCGTCCATACTGTCACTGTTTCCTAACCACCTTTATTTCCATACAACACCTTGCACTACTTTTCGTGGAAAGTCCGAGGCTGCTTTATCCCCAGCGGTCATTTTACAATTATAGTTGTGCCGTCGAATTTCGTAAGCTTAAATCCTTGGAATGGCTCGTTAAACGTATGCTTGTAGTTGCGAAGCAAACCGATGGCGGTAGCCTCGCCCAAATTCATGCCGTGAAAACAATCAGAACGATAATGAATACCTGCAAATGCCCGAGCGATGGCCAGGTTATTGGCAAGCTTATTCAATTCACCGCCTATTGTGAGCGGCGCTCCGTTAAAGGGCTCAAGGTACAGACCGTCATCGCTCACTGTAACTGGGTTCGGGAGAACAAAATCTTCGTTGAAGAACGCCTTTAACATCGTAACACCTGCACCGGCAATTACGGCATGACCTGCCGGATAGGACGGATGTGCCGGGCACCCTTCCGGATAAGCCTGTGGCAGCAAATAGGTTCCGTATTTATTGAAGGTTAGATCTACTGCAGGAGAATTCAGAAGCTGCTCATGAATCGGATAATTTGCGTTGTTCGTTATTTTCTGTTGAACGAGACCGCCAAACTCCTCCGGCCGCAGTCTCCGATGCACAAGAAATTTCTGATACCAGGCAGACTCCATCGAGAAATTCGCGGCCCGTGCGACCAAATCCAAAATATACGGAGATCCAAAGGTAACAAATCCAGTTTGGGTACGCGAATGGAAATACGGATTGGCCGGATCAAGTGCAGAAGATCCCAAGCTCAACAAATATAAACAGGCCATTAACACACCTTGATAAGAAAAATCTTTATGCACCCATTCACTCAGATCTCTTCCGTTTCTTAAAAAACGAGGTTCAGGATCATATACGATGGAAGCAGACGGAGCAGCGCCATTTTGAATGCTCAACCATGTTTGATAATCCGTTAAGAAATGTTGACCCGCCAAAGGGACTTTGTATTTTTGAATAATAGAAGTGGCGCCAAATGGAATATCTTTGTATAAAAATTGCGAGATATACGGCCCTACCAGATCGCCTTGCGTAACGCCGCGAAATAAAGTTTGCGGTGTTACTTGTCCATTTATTTTAGGCCCGTAAAAATCCTTCAGATTCGAAAGGTTCTCCGCTGCTGCAGCCGCTAATGGATCCCTGTCATAGCTGTTGAACGGAACATCCCGCAACAACGATTGCCAGTATAGTTCTACCATATCGCTGGCAGCGGCTGCACTGTTTATCGAAGACGGAGCCGGAATCGTTAAGGAATGTCCGTCGGGCCCGGCAAGATCATACACGTAAGCGCCTTGCGGATTAACGAGCTTGAGCGTTCCACCGAGTGGAATTTCCTCGAATTTACTTGGCTTTCCGCTATTCAATGCTTTGAGATATGCTTGGTATGCATGTTGATCAACTTCTCCAAGACCGTTATGCAGCAGTCCCTTCGTGAAGTTTCCGATTTTGTTCGGATACTTTCTTTCATCGTGATTGCAGGGCTGAGGTAGGATTTTGCGCGACTTTTCTTCTTTAGCGGCTTGTTTCCGAATTTGATATGCGTTACGTTGCCTTTCCTCCGGATCTAAAGGGCCGAGTACACATGAGTCATCCATACGATTCCTCCTTGAGCGATCAGTGAAAAGCACATAGTTCTTTACAGTCTATTCAAATATATCGATTTAGTATGGATATATGTAGAGGACATGACCATAAAAGGAAACCTATTTGGAATACAGTCAACGTTTCATCGATCAACTTATTCTTAAACTCACTACCACGATCGGTATGGAATAATTGGATCTGACGTAGAACATTTCGTGCTAAGCAAATGCCCGCATTTCGAGTGCAGCATCTTTGTTAGGCCCCGCACTGAATCTATTAATTTCTCGATTAAAGAGATCGACAAACATACAGATGTAGTGCCATCTGGTGCTAAGCAAATGCCCGCATTTCGAGTGCAGCATCTTTGTTAGGCCCCGCACTGAATCTATTAATTTCTCGATTAAAGAGATCGACAAACATACAGATGTAGTGCCATCTGTTTTTGACTCTAACATAAGTCAGGTCGCTGACTACAACGCGTTTAGCTTCATCTTGCTGGAATTGGCGATTCAGTTCATTTGTTTGCTGGGACTGATTTCATACAGTCTTATGAGGTTTATAACGAGGAACTGTGTAGGAGATACAAGGCCTTGTGCCTTCATGATACAGCCAATTCGTATCCTGGATACGATAAGTCCACGTTCGTGAAGTTTAGCTTTAAGCTTTCTTGTGCCATATGCTTTAATCAAAAGGGGTAATTCGGTAACTTTTTATTAACGGTTGTAAGGTTCTACATTTTTGACCATTCTGTACAACGATAACTTGGGTTTATTGATTTCACCTGAAATCTGGTAGCCTATCCTCTGATACAATTTAATGGCAAGATGGTTCTCTTTCTTTACCGTCAGAGAGCATTTGGCAAAGCCTTGCAGGCAAGCCTGTTCCTCGGCAAACTCAAGCAGCCTGGTCCCCATCCCTAGTCCCCGGCTTTCGGGCAATAAGGCGATTGTTCCGATGTGAAACTCGTCATCTTCTCCCTCCTTCATGGTGATCATGGAATATAACATTTTGATATTCAGAATATTATAAACAACAAGACCCAGCTTTCGGAATGAAAGCAGCTGTTTAAATGTGGGCCATGCAAGACGATTTAAAACAGGTACGGGATAGCAAGTAATCATCCCTAAAGTTTTCCCGTCCATTTGAGCTTCGTAAGCGTATTGATGACTAAAACGATTGTTCTCCTGCTGCCATAGCGTACGAAATGTCCCTTCGACCGTGTTCTTCTCCTCAGATCCTGCAAGTGAAAACGCCATGTATTCCAATGCCATTACATTTAGCTTAGCGCTGACCATGGATCGATGATCAGCCTTTACAATAGAGATTTGATTCATTTCCTAGCACTCCTTTTTTCTTTCTATATTATTGATGTTAATTATCACCCTTCGCTTTGAAACCATAATAAAACGTATTTAAAAAAAGCTCTGCAGCCGATTTTTTAGGCACATTACCTTCATGTACCTGCTCCCATGTATGGAAAAGCAGGGCATAAAGCGTATTCAAAATCCATTCGCTGCTAACCGTTTGCTGAAAGTAACCTCTTTGTTGTAACAACTCAATAACGCGTCGTAAGGGTTCCCTCAGCTTCTCTTCGGCTTCACCTAATTCTTTGTTGTTAAATACAGATGCATCATGACCTAGAAAATAGATTTTGTCACCTAAGGGGATTAACGCTTCAATAAGTTCCGGGATATAGTTTTCGCTTCTTTCCTCATCCAGTGGAATCTGGTTTACGGTATCACTTACCAGTTGTATAGCCCGATGGCCCAAGAACAGCATCAATTTCTCTCTGCTTTCGACGTAGCGATGAAGTGTAGCAATACCAATTCCCGCATATTCTGCAATTTCATTCATCGAAGCAGTAGGATTTTCAACAAGCAATATAGTAGCCGAATCAAGAATTGCATTAAATCTCGCTTCCTTCAACGCTGACAAGTCTTTCTTCATCGTCAATCTCTCCCTTTTTCTGTATAAAGTCGTCTTTTTTTGATAGATAAATATATCATTTGATATTATCATAAATCATTTAAAACAAAGTGTCCAACTGTTGAATGTAGCTTTTCATGACGAAGTTACAGTAATTTTTCTACTATTATCGAACTCCGATTGTACTTCATTTTGCAGAATATTTTTTTAATGAAGTTGATTTCTGCATAAGGTTATCGGTTTACTTTAGAATTCACTTCTGGGTATTTGGTTATCAGCCTTTTAAGGGGTGAGCCGTCGTCCTTCTGTTTTACATACTGGTCAAAAAATGCCAGGCTGAATTCGTTGATCATGCGATGAACTTCTTTTGGATTTTCACCTGGGCTCCACAACAGTGGGGAGAACAAATGAAAATCAGTGAAGCTTGTATGATCCGTATGGGGAATGACTATTGACATCCCACCGCCAGCTAACCCACTTTCAGGCAAAACTCCCCCATACAATGTGCCATCCATATCGATGGCTGCTTTGACACGAGAGTCTTCTGCAAGTATTTGTGCTGCGGTAGCCCCACCGTAAGAGTGCCCAAACATTCCAATACGCGAGGTATCAATCTTTCCTGTAAAGAATCCTGTCTCATCGTTTTGATTAAGCTTCTCTAACTGGTCAAGTACAAAAGTGACATCTTCTTTCCATAATTTGATGTGGCAATCGCGTTCGTCAAAATCAGTTAAATTGACGGATTGTACGTAAGCAGTTCGACCATCTGGAAAGACGGTAGCTGCAGCATCAAAGGTATGATCGATACCTAGAACAATATATCCTTGACTAGCCAACTCCTCAACTTCAAATGTGTTTTGACACCTATATAGTTGCACCAATTATGCTTAGTAATCGTTTCATCTACTCTACTCCTTTCTTCAAATCAAAAACTTAAAATGCCCAGCTACCTTTACGGAAAATTGGCTCTACAGTTCCATCTGGTAGAATACCGTCGATGTCCATCTCACTGCTGCCAATCATAAAGTCCTCATGTGTTACTGAAATATTTGCACCTAACGCTTCAAGCTGATCGTTTTCTAAATCTCTTCCACCCTCTAAGCAAGTTGGATAAGCATTACCAATCGCTAAATGGTTCGATGCATTTTCATCAAACAATGTATTAACATATAAAATCCCCGATGCTGAAATTGGCGATTCATGTGGTACAAGTGCTACCTCACCTAAATAGCAAGAGCCTTCATCCACATTCATAAGCTCCTGTAATAAATCATGTCCTATCTGTGCTTCAGCTTTAACAATTTTTCCTTCTTCAAATGTCAGTTTAAAGCCGTCGATAATATTCCCTTGGTAAACTAATGGTTTTGTATTGCTTACATAGCCATTTACACCTTGTTTCATCGGTAACGTATAAACCTCTTCTGTCGGCATATTAGCCATAAAGATAGTATCATCTGGCGTTTTACCACCTCCAGTAATCCATTTATGCTGTGGTGCTAATGCAATTGTTAAATCAGTACCTGGCGCTGTATAGTGAAGCTTCGCATATTTTTTATTGTTCAGTAGGACCGCACGAGATTCTAAATTTGATACATGTTCACGCCATTTTTCAACAGCATTGCCTTCACCGATACGAACAGCTTTAAAAATAGCCTCCCATAATGCTGGTACTCGATCTTCAGCTGCTAAGTTCGGGAACACCTTCGATGCCCACATTGGTGAAGGAACTGCTACCATCGACCAAGCTATTAAATCCTTCATTACGGCGTTACGATTGTTTCTCAGAGCAGCTCCTGATACCTTTTGATAGGTAGCTAGACGATTGGCTGAAATACCTGTAAATTTATCAGGGTCTGCAGCATCTATCATTAATAGTGCTCCTTTACGTTCGATCAGCTCATCATTCATTTTGACTATCCACTCTGGGAAACGATTAAATTCTTCATCTGAGGCATGCTCCAAGTAAGCACGATCCATTTCATCATCTGATAAGTTAACATGAACACGTCCTGCACCAGCCTTATAGGCCTCTTTCACAACTAAACGGGCGAAATCCAATGCATCCACCGATGTATTGACTAATAAGTATTGCCCTGGCTGAATATTGACACCGACTTTTACCGCAAGTTCTGCATATGCTTGTAATTTTTCTTCAAAAATCATATTATTTACCTCGCTTCTGTCCAATTGTTTTTTACCCTCCGCTTGCTTGTATCCATTTTTGATAGATCAACATATCAATTGATATGAATATAAATCATTTTAAAAGAATTATCAAGCCGTTGAACCTCATTTTTTCAAAAGTGTGGTAAAAAATGTGTAAATCTAGGTTATAGAGTAAATAAAAAAGAATCCATTTTGACAAGAGATTAATCAAAATGGATTCTTTTCTTTTTGAATGAACATTCCTTTTTATAAAAAGTTTGGTCAATTAAATGAGCCTTGTTTACTGGTTGTACAGGTTTCCTTCTCGTTTCTGGGAGTATGATTACGCAAATGCAAATAAACGGTATGTTTCGTAATTTTCAACATATTTGCCACGATTGTAGCCGCATTTCTCATATTAAACACTCCCCGATCATACAAAAGACCGATAATGTGCTTATTTCGATTTGCATACGATATGTCAGGAGAAGCATCCACCGCTTCAATCGTCAGCTCTATCATTTCAAGAATCATATCCTCAATGGATAATGAAAAATTTTCCCCCTGTACTTTTGTTTCAAAACCCGCTTGCGGTAAAAAAGTCTGAAGAAATCCAGAAAACGATTCATCCAAGTTTATGTTAATGCACATAAAACCAATAATTTTGCCAGCTTCACCACGAATGGCTATCATGCTTGATTTCATTGAGTGGTTGTCCTTGCTTTTGGTAAAATAACTGATCGCTTGCTTTGCGTTAGAGTACTTAGCCTCACTCAACATCTGCAAAGCCATATTCGTAATCGGGGCTCCTAATTCTCTGCCCGTATGATGCCCGTTCGCGATTTTGATAACGGTATTTTGATAGTCTTCCAAGCTATGCAGCACAATCTCGCTGGCATCTCCCAAATAATCGGCCAAGCCTTCCACGATGGAGTCATAGGATTGCAATATGGCCCGATCATATTCTGTAAAATTCTTATTCTTCATAATTTGTAATCCTCCTTTCTATGTGTATAGCTGCCAATAGAACTGATTGACTCAACATTTGTTCATTTAATTAACCAAGTAAAAGAGGCTCCAAAAAAGTCAGCTTGGGCAGAGCCTCTTGTCTAAGTTATTCCCTTACACAGCAGCATGAACGAGTACACCTGAAAAACTCCAGCTAAGACGGGATAATCATGCGACTAGGTTAAATCATAGCCCCGATTCATCTTATGATTGAAATCACGAATGAGTCGACTAATCAATAAAAAGAGAGCTTTCTTAGGTGCCAATGACAAGCCACCTGAGAAAGCTCAAAAAATATTTAATTAGAATAATGCTTTCAAACTTGCAAGGACAGTGAGAACGCCCACAACAGTGACAAAAATATTGCTAAGTTTTCCTTTATATTTAGCTAGAGCAGGAACTTTATTGATCGCATACATTGGTAAGAGACATAAAATAGCAGCAACTAGCGGTCCGCTGAGAGTATCTATAATTCCAAGAATGCTTGGATTTGCATAAGCGGCATACCAGCATGTTAATACTACAAAAACAAGGATCGCTCTCTTAACTGTTTTTTCTTTTAGGTTTTTTCCACGTGCTTTACCGGCCGAGATAATCATGTCACGCATTACCTCGTATACTCCTACATAATGGCCAAGAAAGGACTTTGTTACGGCCACAAACGCAATAATAGGAGCTGCAATAGTGATTAGAGGCGAATTAAGCCGATTGGCAAGGTATGAAAGTACTGATAAATTCTGTTCTTTTGCTATTACAAGATCATCTGGAGTCAAACTCAAGACACTACTCCAAACAAAGAACATAACGACAATGAAAGTCATGATATAACAAACTTTTTGTATTTGAGAACATTTGGCGTCTGTAGCTTGTATTCCATAAGTTTGTCTCTGTTTCATAACAAATGACGATATCATAGGAGAATGATTAAACGAGAATACAATAATTGGCAATATCATCCATATCATATTGAAGTATCCTCCTACTCCTGTTGGAGCAGTAGAAACACTTGAAAAACTAAGCATCGACGTATTCCACTGTGGAATTAAAGATATTGAGATAAAAAGCAGCGAAGCTATAAAAGGATATACTAGCATACTCATTACCTTTACAGTAATATCTTGACCGAAGTTCAGTATAGCTATAAGACCGAGTACTAATACAAGCGATAAAATGGCTCTTGGCGGCTCATTCATGTGCAATTGATTCACCATAAAACTACTTGCAGTATTTGTTAGTGCAACCGAATACATCAGCACGATAATATAAATCGATAAGAAAAATACGAGGTTAAAAATTATACTTGCCTTATTACCGAAATACTCTCTTATCGTACCTGTAATCCCCTCATCAGCAGATTTGGAAGCATATATCATTTTAGCAAGCGCCCTATGCGAGAAGTACATAACAGGAAATGCAAGTATTGTAATTAACAGTAACGATAATAAACCTCCTGCTCCCGCATTTATAGGTAGAAAGAGTACGCCTGCTCCAATTGCTGTTCCAAAAAGGCTCAATGCCCAGGTGGTATCTTGCTTGTGCCACTTTTTGGGATCTGGATATTTTTCGTTTTTCCCTGTAGTATCTACAGCAGTAAATTCAAGTTTTTCGGCTGTATTCCCATTCATATTATAATTCCTCCTTGTATACTGGTTAACTACTTTATCATTTCCTCTCTTTTAAAACTGTTAAAATTGTTTACGTTTACAAAACTATTTAATGCATACTATTACATTATATGGCATTAATAGATATCGATATACACTCCTCTCATCCTTGATAGAGAATTGGAGAATGAACCTTAATAACTGTGATTTTTTTCACAAAGCATGAGTTGAAATTCCATTATTTTGCTATAACGCTTACATTTCTGTGTAAATATTGTAATCTTTTATTACTATAATTATATATTATTATTATCTTATTTTCTAGTAACCTTATCTTCGAAAATTTTGTTTTTAATAGCAATTGCTGTGGGAGTGGCTGCAATTCCACCTAAACCTGTCTCTCTTAATTCGCGAGGCATCTGTCTTCCTACTACGAACATCGCTTCAATTACTTCATCAGCATTGATGATGTTGGTTACGCCTGCTAATGCAATATCCGCTGCTACTAAGGCATTAGCCGTTCCAATAGCATTTCTCTTTACACAAGGAACTTCTACCAAGCCTGCAACCGGATCACAAACTAGACCAAGTAAATTTTGCAGTGCAGTTGAGAAAGCGTCAGATGATTGCTGAGGTGTTCCTCCGGCAGCTTCTACTGCTGCTGCTGCAGCCATTGCTGAGGCACTACCTACTTCAGCTTGACATCCTCCGAAGGCTCCGGAAATACAAGCGTTATTTGCTACTACCATTCCTAATAAAGCTGAAGTGAAGAGAAAATGAACCTTGTCTTCATGACTTAACTGTAAACTATCTTGGATACTAAACAGTACTCCCGGGATTGTCCCACTTGCACCTGCAGTTGGAGTTGCACAAATAACTCCCATCGACGCATTTACTTCATTAACTCCGATAGCGTTTTGGACCCCGAGCATCATCAAATCTCCAGAAAGGGTTTTTCCACTTTCACGATATTGTTTTATTTTAACAGCATCCCCTCCGGATAAACCGGTCGGAGAAAATACTCCGTTGCCCTCAGCGCTTTTCTTTACAGCATTCTCCATAGTCACTAAATTTCTTTCCATTTTTCTCCAAACATCTTCATAAGAAGTTTTAGTTTGCTCGATTTCCTGCTCAATTGCTAATTCATAAATTGGCTTTTGTCTTTGATTAGCTGCATCAATAATTTCCTTTATAGTCATGTACATAAACTTTTCACCCCTAATCTAATTAAAGAATAATGATATTAGCTGCACTGCTAGAATTTCTCAATTCCTTCTGAACATCACTAGATAATTGAGAATCCACATCAAATTGATATAAATATTTTCCTGACTTCTCCAAACTATTAAAATTGTTAATTTCCACATTATATTGTTTAAAGATCCTGCGTAATATAAATTCAAGGTCATCTCTCTCGGAAATCGCTATAATAACCGGCAATGGCCCTTGAAGATGTAAGCTAAACCCGTCAATTTCTATATGTTTAATTTCAATTAATCCGCCACCGACTGAAGTTCCCATTGTTTTAATATTTCGATTTCCATCCTCCAGATAAATATCTGCAGTATTCGGATGACCTGCAGGACTATCACCTGCTTCTTCTAAAAAGGTAATGTCAATTCCTTTAGATTCTGCTATTTCAATAGCACCAGGCACCCTACTATCGTCGGCAGCAAATCCTAATATACCGGCAATAATTGCAAAATCAGTTCCGTGTCCTTTATGGGTTTCAGCAAATGATTCATAATACCTTACCACAACTTTTTTGGGAAGACCTTGAAATAGTTTATTGGCAACTGTTCCAATAGCTAAGGCACCTGCAGTGTGTGAACTGGAGGGGCCGATCATAACCGGTCCAATCACATCAAAACAACTTTTGTAATTAACAACCCTTTTTTCTTTAACAGGTACTAATTTCATATTCATATTAGTTTCCTCCCCATAGTTGCCATACTAGTCACCCGCCCACCATGTAAGGGTTTTCAAAAGTAACACTAAGAATCATCAAACCCTTTCTTAGTACGAATTGAATACTTGGATAAATTATCGTTGTAATCATACTCGTTGCAATCAATGCCATCAAAACAACGATGTTTTCTGATCCTTCTCACATAATTTGAAATAATTTATTATAGTAATTATTTTTTATTACTACACAGACAGAGTACCACATAGATATTCATGCAGTCAAACAAATGATAATAAATTATTTTTATCGGAATTTTTTATTACAAATTTAATGTTTCTCCCTTTTAAAATTCTAAAAAACTTGTTATAAGTTATAATAGGGTTGTCTATTTTGAATGCTGGCTTCTTCATTAAACGATAAAAGACCCGAAGTTGGGTTGTCTATAGCTGAAAAAAGAAGAACGCATCTATGTACGAGAAGTAAAGCGCATCTTTTATTGAAAGAGATTTTGCTCAACCTTGGAATTGAATATGAATTCGCGAGCAATTTCATAGTGAATGAAATTCAGGAATAACTGATTAGGAGGAATACTTAAATGGATAATGAACTATTTCGACACTATCAAAACATAATGAATTATTTCGGGGAAATTTTGGGATCTAATTATGAATTTGTATTACATGTTTTAAATCCTAATGGGGGTTCTCAAATCGGTCACATAGTCAATGGAGACTTAAGTGGAAGATCTTTAAATGGCCCTTTAACTGACTATGCAAAAAAATTAATCAACGAAAAGGTATATTTAAAAAAGGATTATGTTGTAGATTATGTTGGAGAAGGACCCAGAGGTAAAAAATTCCGTTCATCAACTTTATTTATAAAAGATCGTGAAGGTCAATTACAAGGTCTTTTATGTATAAATTTTGATGCGGATGTCTATAGGAAAGTCGCAAAGGATATATTAAAATTGGCCAATCTAAGTTCAGCTATAGATCTTATCGAACAAGAAACTGACCAGGAACAACCTATTGAAAAACTTACCGATAATATTCGTAATATCATTTATTCAGTAATAGATAAAGATATATTAGAATCCGGTGCTCAGTTATCACCTGAACAAAAGAGACTTGCTATTTTCAAATTAAAGGAATATGGGGTATTTGAAGTTAAAGGTACAATAAATGAAGTTGCTGAAATAATGGGAATGTCGGAATCAAGTGTTTATCGTTATCATCAAATGATATCTCGCAACGACAAGTAGCCCCAATCGAATCAGAACAATAAATCGAGCAATACAACCTTGGATCAATCCGAGGCCGTAGAGCGAAACAAAAGACGACTATTATTCTATTTATGGGATAATAGTCGTCTTTTTCACTGTATACACAAGCCTGTACCACTGGCTTCTCACTTCGGTAGCTTTACTATTCTCTTCACGTTAAGAGCGAAGATTGCCAAAACTCTAGTATCAAGTTTCAAAACAATAAGCGTAAAATGATTATGGAGATAATACCGCCCAGTACGGTTCCCAATAAACTTCTTGTTTTTATCGCAATTAAAAAAGTCGGTATGGCTGCAAAAAATTCAATGTTGTTGGTAAGAGATGTAAGCTTTCCGTCATGGATAAATATCTCTTGACCTATCAGAGCAGCTATTACAGAAATGGGGACATAATTTAACCAACGCATTGCCCATTCTGGTAATTCAAACCGACTAAGCACCATAAGAGGAACGACCCTTGGAATGAACGTGACAAAAGCTGAGCCTAGAATAATCAAAAAAATGTCCCATCTTACTTCCATTTTTCTACCACCATTCCTATTGTTGAAGCAATAATTGTAGCCACAATAACGCCCATACTGCTGGACAAAAAGAAAGAACTTCCCACAGCAATGACCACTGCAATAATTGCGACAACGATATCAAGTTTGATTCTATTTCGCCCTACCATAGAGAGTACGAGAATTCCAATAAACATAGCTGGCAAGGCAAATGCTAGTCCGAATTTCTCAGGATTCGAAATCCATTGCGCCAAAAATGCTCCTGCTAGATTCGCTGCAAGCCAATTTACATAAGCGGTTATGTTGAGGCCATGCATCCATTTCTCACTGATTCGCTTTTTCTTGGCCGCCTCGGTAATCGCGACACCGAATGTCTCATCGGTGAGTAGAGAACCTACTAGCATGTTGCGAAGTGGAGTAAGATGCCGGAAATAAGGTGCTAGTGCGGCACTAAGTAAAATATGACGAAGATTTACAAAGAAAATCGTAATAATAATGGCAGTAATCGAACTACTTGCTGCTATCATACCCGCAGCAATAAACTGAGCTGAGCCAGCATAGAGAATCATAGACATCAGAGCGATCTCAGCGATGCTAAGTCCCGCAGTCTTTTGGATCACACCTGCAGCTAATCCGATACTTAAATAACCCAGCAGCGTGGGGACACAATCTTTTACTCCTTGGATAAAGCTATCTTCAGCTCTCGGAGACGAATTCATTTGGACGTTCGACAGACTCATTTCATTCCCTCTTTATTTTCAAGTATTAGAAGCTAACTTACTAACTACTACGAAAAAGTGAAAGAAAATACGGTTCAATTTATTTGAACCGTTTTCCAGTAACAACATGAAATAGATTAGGAGCGTTTTTCCAAAGCGCTTCTGCTTTCTCTGGGCCCACTTCTTTCACTAATTCTGAGAACATAATGTCATGCCTGATGTATTCCATCGCGATTAACACAAGTGCCGGGTCTTCCGTTTTTACCGCCCATGCAGGTGTATTTTGCGCGAAATTTGCAATTAATACTTCTTCATTATCCCGTGCAACAATCGTTAAGCGGCCGTTCATACGTTCCTCAGCTACTTCTGGAGCCATGTAGTTGTGATGAGTCGTTGCCCCAAGCTGAATCTCAGGTGCTCCAAAAAGAATAGAAAAGACGTGGGTATCATCCTTTATCCGCTCATCTATAGCACCTTTTATCGAAGCGACTTGTGGTTCCCAAATCGACAACCATATTTCTTTTTTAGCTTTATCGATTATGTCAATCATTTCGGCCACAACGCGCTCATCACTGCTGATGCGTCGAATGACATCTACTTCTTGTTCACTTTCTAACGCAGATAAATTCTTTTCAAGATAATCCATAGAATTGTCAAAGTCATTACGCAATCGACGGATTAATTCTTTTGCTGGTAATGGCGCATAGGTTACAGGATCAGTAGGTACTGTATACACCGCACCTTTATCCATTAATTTTGCCAGTACTTCATATATCGTTGAACGAGGTACACCTGACCTTTTGCTTATTTCATATCCGGTTATAGGAGAATTTTTCAATAGCCCTATGTACGCTTTACATTCATATTGTGAAAAGCCCCACTTCTGAAGCTCTTTAAAAAGTTCTTCCATGGCATCTCCTTTAGTAGTTAGTGTGTTACTTACTATAAAATAAAATGGATTACCTGTCAAAGCAATCCTGGTTCCGTTTCGAAAAATGATCGTCAGACCACTGTTTTGTTCCTGATTCTTCAACTTTTGGATGAGGTATAATTGCCCAGAAAAGGAGGATCAGCCCTTTTTAATCCAGTCCAAGTACTATATAGTTGCATGAATTTTACTGATAAGGAAAGTTATATTCCGTTATCATTGTGTGAACTCTGGCTCGTTCATCCACACTACAATATATCTCCCCTCCTACCTAAGACCTACTGCCCAAACCTTGTCGGACATATGGAATATGTAAAAAAGCATAACAAGGAATAACAAGGGATCGGTGCAGTTACTAGGCTGATGTCCAGTATCAAACCATATGGAATTAACATACATCCTCTTATTCCATCCGGATTTCAACATGATATATTTCTAGTGAATAATAATATCGAACTATGTTCATATATTCACAAATAATCCGTATGACCCATTAAATAAACGTGAAACTGCTGTATATTTAACGGTGTAAACATGTATCGTTATGCAAGAGTATGCATGTTTGCAGGTATTACTAGGCAAAGCTAGGGAAATCTAGTGACGCAAAACTAAAGGGGCTAAGGAAGAAATTCTATGCCAGCCAGTTGCCGATTAATAGACCCCCATCTCTATTAGTCGTATGGTTGTTTTTGTATGATCCATGGCGAGATGCCCCACCCTAGCTGCCTATTAATAAAATCTATTGATAGGAAGTGAATAACGGATGAAGACTGGGAAAAAGCAGAGTGCACGGAGATTGTTCGCAATGACGGTAGTGACCATCATGATGTTCGTGTCTTCGTTGGCACCGGCTTATGCAGGGTCGGCTGTTTCCGCAGCACAGGAACCTGTGGTCAAAAACGCGACAAAGGAAATAAGGAATGTTATGTACTATGGCGATTGGTCGATTTGGGGAGGACAAGGGAACTTTTATCCTAAGGATATACCGGCCGATCAATTAACCCACCTGAACTATGCGTTTCTCGATTTTGATGCCCAAGGCAACCTTGTCTTTACGGATAAGGATGCGGCAGTAGAAGCGCCTGTCGGCCAGGAAGGCGTACAATGGCAAGCGGCCAATGCGGGCATCCTTATCGCCCTGCAGCAATTGCGCGCAGAAAACCCGAATCTGAAGATCGGCATTTCTCTTGGCGGATGGTCGAAATCAGGCGACTTCGCTGTCGTTGCAGCCGATGCTTCCAAACGGGCGAATCTGATCCAAAATGTCATGACATTCATCAAGTACACGAACATGGACTTCGTGGATGTCGATTGGGAGTTCCCGGCTGAAGTTCGACAGCCTGATCTGGTCGATAACAAGAACGATGAAGGCACGAAATACGCCACGCCGGAGGATAAAAACAATTATATTTTGCTCCTGCAAGATCTCAAAAACGCATTGAATAAGCAAGGAGCCCAGCTTGGGAAAGCATATGAACTGTCTGTTGCGCTTCCGGCGCCGAAGAGCAAGATCGATATCGGCATTGATGTGCCAAGACTATTCAACATTGTAGACTTCGCCAACATTATGAACTATGACATGCGCGGCGCATGGGATGAAGTAAGCGGCCACCATACTGGCTTGTATACGAATCCGAACGACCCGCTCACGGGCAACAACCTGTCGGTCGACGAAAGCGTAAAATATTTGATTGAGCAAGGTGCCGAGCCGAACAAGATTGTGATTGGGGCGGCGTACTATACTCGCGGCTGGGATAAAGTGTCGCAAGGAACCGATCCGAATCATCCGGGACTATTCGGCGAAGCTGCACTATCCGCCAAAGACGCGGATCAGTCTCCATCCCGCGGCGCCGTTGGCGAAGCAGCGCTCACCATTGGGGACGCCGGACGCCGAACGGGGATTTGGTCTTATCGCAACCTCGACAAGCTGAAGGCCACTTACCCGAATCTCAAGGAATATTGGGATGATGCAGCCAAAGCTCCCTATCTGTATGATGGGACAACTGGCGTATTCTACACCTATGACAATGAAAGATCCATTCAAGAGAAAACGAAATATGTGCTTGAGAATGGTCTGGGCGGCGTCATTGCTTGGATGGCTTCCAACGATGCACCTACTGCGAATCCTTCCAAGCGTGACAAATTAACAAAGACAACGAAAGAAGGCCTCTTCGGAAGCCAGCCGTTGACAACACATGAAATTAAATATACCAAGCTGGACGTTACGGCAGATGTGAAACCGTATACAGAAGCTTGGGGCAACAATAAAGGGGTAGAAATCACCCTTTTCAATAATGAGTCCTTGACCGAATCGAATTCTGTGTTGAGAGCCGTGGAAAGAAGCGCAAAAACGGTTAAGCTGCCGAAGCTTTACATCCAAGCCGATGGGCCGCTGACTTCCGGCGATTATTTGGCAGGTACCGTAACCAATGAGAACGGTTACACGGTCGTCGATTTGAAATCGGTCTATGATGCAAAAACGATTGAAACTGGCAGATCCTATACATTCAAACTGAAGGGAGATGCCAAGATTACAAGCATGGAGCTGGTTCAGCGGGTATCGGATAACAGCCCGGAGATGAACAGACAGCTCATTCTGGGTGATGAAGCTCCAAGCAAGAATCAACCGCCTGTATTGCATGGCATAGCAGACCTGACGCTGAAAGTCGGCGACAACTTTGACAAGCTGGCCGGTGTAACGGCTACCGACGCTGAAGACGGAGATCTGACATCACGTATTAACGTAACGGGAGAAGTCAATACGAATGCAGCCGGCAAGTATGAGCTGATTTACTCCGTTACGGACTCGCAAGGACTAACGGTCGAGAAAAAACGTACCATTACCGTTATCGAAGCTCCAAGCAAGAATCAACCGCCTGTATTGCATGGCATTGCGAATCTGACGCTTACAGTCGGCGACAGCTTTGACAAGTTGGCTGGCGTAACGGCTACGGACGCAGAAGACGGAGATCTCACATTCCACATTGCCGTGACGGGAGAAGTCGATACGAATGCAGCCGGCAAGTATGAGCTAGTGTACTCCGTTACGGATTCGCAAGGATTAACGGGCGAGAAAAAACGTACCATTACCGTTATCGAAGCGACAGCTCCGGGGTATGACTTTGGGGTTGGCCAAGGAATCGAGTGGCCGAAGCAAGTCAATTCCCCATTCATCGATATGGTTGCATGGGTTACCAAGCCGGGCTATTCCAACAACGGCGCTCCTAACCTTGCCAGAATTTCCGAGGATACCGGCGTGAAATTCTTCAATCTCGGCTTTGTTCAGCCCGTTGGGCATCAAGTAGCGGACGGCAGAGTGCAATGGGGCTGGGGAGGACATTCCTTACTAAGCGAAAAGAATCCGCAAGACACCCAATATCAAGGAATTAAGCAGTCCATCCGGGAAATTCGCGAGTTGGGCGGAGATGTCGCGATCTCGCTAGGCGGTGCGAACGGAGCTGCATTCTGGGAAGTTACTCAAGACACCGATACGCTCTTTAATACGTATATGGAGCTGGTTCAAGGCTATGGACTGACCCGATTTGACCTTGACATTGAGGGCGGCGCTCAGAACAAAGACATGAATATCGCCAACGCAAAGGCGATTAAGAAGCTGCAGGATGCAACGGGCGTAGATATCGTATTAACACTCCCTGTACTGCCAAGCGGTCTGACTTCTGTTCAACTGGATGTGTTGGAAGCTTACTTGTCTGCTGGCGTGGATGTCCACGTCGTGAACATCATGACGATGAACTACGGCAATGGTACGCTCCAGCCTGGCGAAAACTATGGCTCCGCTTCGCTGAGAGCCGTTGATTCAACGAAAAATCAAGTGAAGCAATACTACAAGCAATTCGCCAACATCGATCTAACCGATCAAGAGGCTTACGGAATCATTGGTACGACACCATCTATCGGGTTCGAAAGCAACCTTCATCCGATCTTTACGACAGAGTGGTCGCAGTTGGTTGTGGATCATGCGATCGAGAAAGGGCTGGCGATGACCTCCTTCTGGTCGATGAACCGGGATGCGATGTTGGAAAACAACAGCGGCGTAACGGCGCAATATCAATTTACCGATATTTTTAAGACATTCGGAAATGGAAGCATTCCGCCGGTAATTTCAAAACCTGTGATTCATGGTGCAGCAGATAAAACGATCTTCGTGGGCGAGCAATTTGATCCGAGAGACGGAGTTACCGCTACGGACAAACAGGATGGCGACCTGACCGATCGCATCGTGATCGAAGGAGCGGTTGACTCCTCTACCCCAGGAGCCTATAAGCTGGTATACACCGTAGAGAACAGCCAAGGACAGCAAGCAGTTGCTGAACGTACGATCACTGTGGCAGAAAAGATCAATCACAAGCCAGTGATTCATGGCGCTACGGATAAAACAATTCTCGTGGGCGATCACTTCGATCCGAAAGAAGGAGTTACCGCTGCGGATGAAGAGGACGGCGACCTGACCGATCGCATCGCGATCGAAGGAACGGTTGACTCCTCTACTCCGGGAACCTACAAACTGGTGTACACTGTAGAAGACAATCAAGGCCTGCAAGCCTTGGCAGAGAGGAATATTACCGTTACCGACGGGCTTGCGGATACGTATGATCCGAACAAGATCTACTATGAGGGTGATACGGTTATCTACAAAGGAGAGAAATACACAGCAAATTGGTGGGTACGAGGCGAAGCGCCGGATAACTCCATAGCATGGCATAAAGAAGTGAATCCAAACGAAGACGGCAGTGTAGATTACGTGCCGGGCAATGTATATGTGAAAGGCGATTTGGTTCGCTATGAGGGCAAGCTCTACCTAGCCGAGTGGTGGACGAAGAGCATTCCGGGCAGCGATGAATCCTGGAAGCTTGTAGAATAATAGCAAGACGCAACGGGACTGACCCTTCACGGGTTAGTCCCTTTTGATAATCAAGTCAAATCTTACATATTCCGGCTAAGGGCCAACGTCCTTCCGATTACACGAAAATATGAAAAAAACAGCTAGATCAATTAGATCTAACTGGTCATATGAATTCCTACCCCTATTATTTTAAAAGTACCAACTTCCACTTTTGAGCAGCGCTCCCATTATCCGTCCAGATTTGCACGTTCGTACCGTCGTTCGTGCCTGATGCGGATACATCCAGAGCCTTATTGCTGTTACTATTAATTAGTTTATACGAGCCATCTGTATTACGCATTAAGCTCCATTTCTGTGCACCTGAACCGTTGTCATCCCAAATCTGTACGTTTGTACCGTCTGCTGTCCCCGAACTTGTCACATCCAGTGCTTTGGCACTAACCGCGTTAATCAGTTTATATGTGCCGTCTTGGTTTCGATACACGGTCCAACGTTGAGCTGCTGATCCGTTATCTGAATAAATCTGAACATTTGTGCCATTCGCTGCCCCTGCTCCTTGAACATCCAATGCTTTTCCACTGTTTACATTAATTAATTTATAGGGTCTTCCCACAAGCACATCGTTGCTAGTCAAGTTTGGATCCTTTGAATATTGCTGCCATAACTGATCGACAGTCTGGCCAGTTAACTTCACCCATAATTGTTCACTATAAGTCCGATTACGAAGATTGGAGTCCATCTCATTGACGATCGACGGACGGATCCGATTTTCCAGCCATACGAAAAAGCGAGCTGTAACTTGGTAACTATCCGTATATTTATGATTAGGGCTATAATTAGGCAGAACCCATCCTGCCGGCCCATTATTTACGCCATATTTGTAACGGGCATAGTCCGCGATCCCTTCGGTTAACCATCCCGGGCTCCCCCCAGGATAGGCTTGAACGATATGCATTAACTCATGGGTCACCGTATCAATATCTTCCGGATTCTTTCGCAGCCAATTAGAGCTGAATCTAACATTGCCCCCTCCTGCTTCCGCAACACCAGAGTATGTCGGATCAATTGTAAAATGTACTTTGCGAACTGCCTGACCATTGAAACGTGCAACCATCTGAGGATATACGATAAAGAAGGTATCAATCATTCGTTGTTTCACTGTCGAATCAAAAGAAGGATCCTCGTTATTCACTTCTAATGTGTAGGTTCCGTCTGTGTAGGAAGCAGTCTCGGCAGAGACCACCATTACTTCAGAACTGAATAGTACCAGCATCATCAAAATCATTGACAATTTTCGAATCAAATCCTATTCCTCCTTGTTTGAACCTTACTAGCTCTGTTTTGGCCACATAACACCAGGGGCATGCGATATCGCTGATAATTTCCACCTTCGAAACGTTCCTCCTTCCCACCCTATAATCCACAGCTGTTCCGTTACTTTCGCGATAATGGTTCCTCCAAAAGCCGTCGCCCACCAGGGAATATTATGCAGATTATTCTTTTTTATGTAGTCTACTACTGATTTTGTGATCTCTTCATGGGTTACTTTAGGATCGATCTTGGCTCCACTCAGGAGTGTAGACCGTAGACCCCACATCGTATCCGTTCAAACCCCTTCGAAAGTAGTAAATCTAGATCACTTTTTATGATTTTCGTTAATTATTATCAAGCAAAATATATCTGTTGACAGCTATTACAAGAGAGCGTATGATTCTATCATGAATTAAAAAATAAATTTATTCATAATAAAATAAGGCGGTGTAATGGATGACAAGAGGACCGAAAGGCTTTTCTGATGAAGAAAAAGTTGAGCTAAGAACAAGGCTTTGTACGGAATGTGAGCGGAGTTGGGCATTGCATGGATACAAGAAAACAAGTATTGGTGAATTAACAGCAAAAATAGGAATATCAACAGGAGCATTTTATTTATTGTATTCGGCTAAAGAGGATTTGTTTTGCGACACCTTAGAGCGCGTGCAAAATAGGTTAAAAAGCAAATTGCTAGAAATTATTAATAGTAAAAGGGGCAAAGCTGGTTTTATTAGTTCCATGAAATGGCATTTCGAAGAATTTGATAAATTACCATTTCTATATGATCTGGGAACTCCAGATTTCTTGGCCTTTTTAAACAAATTACCTAAAGACCGTATCGAAAAACTACACTTTGATAGCGAAACTTTTTTCTACGATACCATTGATCTTGCAGGACTCAGACTGAAAATTGAAAAAGAAAAAGCATATGCTGTAATAGGTTCGATGCTATTTATGGTGACATTGAAAGATAAACTTGCTTATGACCGTTTTGAAGTATTTGAATTTCTATTAAATAGTACGATAGATCAAATTTTTGAATAAAGAGAGAAATATAGCACCAGTATTCATTATTTTAAATATTGCTGTCGGCATTTCTAACTGGGGTGCTTCTTATTTCATATGTTAGGAGTGAAAGATATGATGATTGATAAAGTGTTTAGCAGCATAAATAGCGCGTGTAAAAAGGCTGGGGAACGGGCAGGAATTTCTATCAGCTTTCCCAAACCCAGCAAACGGTCATTCCTAATAAGTTCACTTACAAATGGGATAACGGGGATTGTTTTTATGCTAGTTGGAATTTTCTTATCATATAAATGGATGCTAGCGCTAGGTGTATTAGGCATTGCAGGCAGTGTAGTAACAGGTATACAAGCAAGGAGATAAAACTGGTGTTTCTAAAAATATATGAAGATTACATAATGGAAATAAGGAGACTTGTAATGAAAAAAATAAATAGGCTGGTTGCTTTTGTAACTATCGTAATTTCAATTTTCAGTTACTTTTTCTACTCTCCCATGTCAGCATTTGCAAGTACTGAAATAACTCCATCAGGTGTGGATATTTCAAAAATCGAAACAATAGTTGATGATATTATGGAAGGTAAAATAGGGGTTACCGTACCGGGAGCGGCAGTTTCTATAGTTAAAGAGGGAAAGCTAATTTTCAGCAAAGGGTATGGGGTAGCAAACATAGAGAAGAATATTCCTGTTGATCCCACATCTACTGTATTTGAAATTGGATCGGTCAGCAAAATTTTTACATGGACAGCAGTAATGCAACTAGTTGAACAAGGAAAGATCGATCTACATACAGATATACGAGAATATATCGGGTATGATCGCCTTAATTTGGTTTATGATAAACCAATTACGATATTAGATTTAATGAACCATACCGCAGGGTTTGAAGAAAATGCAAGCGAAATGCTTACTTTTGATAAAGAAAAAGTTATTCCTCTTGAAAAATGGGTGAGTGCAAAACATCAGCCCAAACAAATATATGAACCGGGAACGGTTATCGCATATTCTAACTTCGGTACAGACATTGCCGGATATATAGTGGAAATTAAGTCTGGGGAACTCTTTGAAGAATATGTAAAAAACCATATCTTTGATCCTTTGCATATGCAAAGAAGTACTGCCTATGCAAATTATTATCACCTGCCTGGGTTTGCAGAAAATAAAAGCAAGGGTTATGGCAGTGCGTCAGAAGGATTCGAGCTGCTACCAGAAAACTTTTTAAATGAAGCACCTGCCGGCGCGATTACCTCAACCGCAGAAGACATGGCAAAGTTTATGATCGCACAAATGGATTATGAGGGTGCTTTAGATAACTCATTATTTAACTCGCCTCAAACGCTTAAAGAAATGCATGCCGATTCCCTTTCTGTTTCTGCCGGTATGCCTTCTAATGCCCATGGGTTTTGGCAGCGTCAGGAAAACGGAGCTCGCTTGCTGGAACATGGAGGGAATACAACCAATTTTTCTGCATTTTTAAGTCTCCTCCCGGAAGAGAATTTCGGTGTTAGTGTGCTTACCAACGTAGCTGGAGAATCGGGTGGTGTGCGGACTGAAATTGTAGATAAGCTTTCTGCCCAATTTTCTCATCAAGCAAAGGTTACTGTGCCAAATCTCCATACCCAAGATCTCAGTGGAACTTATTATTCGGGCCGAATGATTCATAGCAACTTCCTGTCAAGTTTATATTTGCTTTCTGGTGATAGTATTGTGGTAAAGGACATGGGGAACGGGGAAATTGAAGTACGGCCTTCCATCGATCCAAATCGAGAAACACTTCACTTTGCAGAGGTCGCCCCCTTGGTTTTTGAACGAATGGATTCCAATCCATCTATATTGGAACGAAGCGGTGGGTCTCTTGCATTTTTATCCTTTGAGTTAGATGAAAACGGTCAGGTTGAAAAAGTTCGCACAGGAAATATTAGGGACTATCTAAAAATGCCGTTATACAAAAACATCCAAATTAATCAGATTGCTTTTGTTTTTTGTATAATAATTTTTATTACAGGCTCCATCGCTGCACTCGTATCCGTCATTTTATTGAGAAAACGCAAAAAGCAGGGAATCTCTCTTCATATACCGGCATATAAACAAACAAATCTATTACCGGTTATCGGTCTATTATGTATGGTTAACATGATAGTAACTATAACGAGGTTTATGTCGGCTATGTCCTCTCCAATTGGAGATTTTAGGATACACCTAATAATCAATGCTGTTTTTTCTATTGGCATGGTAATTGCAGCTATCCCTATTTTACGATCATTTAGGGATAAGCAAGTTAGCAGAAAAAGAAAAATATGGAATGCTATATTGGTAGCAACTATCTGTATGTTCATTTTATTGATGATTCAGTACCGCTTTCTGTTGTTTTGGACTATATAAATAGTCGCCAAAAGAAACGGTTCGAAAGAATCAGAAAGGATAATTGCGTAAAGACTTTTCCTATAATCATAGGGTACTTCGTACCCGAAACGAACGCGAACATTTTCAAGAAGCCAACTATTGTAGCTGGCTTCTTTTTTCATCATATCCTCACCTCGAGTACATCTCTTTTAATCCTTGATTTCCAAGCCTCGTGCTACCTTCCAATTATGAGGGAGAACTTACAAGCTACAAGTTTCTGTTCCTGTGAGTTCATTACACAGCTCAACTACCGGGTACATCAAGGGAAAGAGAATTTCCTTGATTATCGATTTCTAAATAAACATCCACACTGTTCACCCCTTTCCTGGTCTTATGAACGTAGATTGAATCTTTTCGCTTGCCTGTACCTTATCTATGTCATCATTTCTTTTTTCTGTTTTTAATAATATATCTCTTGATCACGTATTCAAAACCAACGCATATTTGACCAAGAACCAAAAGAAGAACGGAGATATAAAAAGCGGTGTCCAATCCCGAAATAGATACATACGGAAAAATGTTAAAAACAAAGTAAATAACTAACGTATCTCCAATCACATTGACAATGTGACTAATCACTCGAGTAGGCTTTTTTTTCAAGAGGGCCAATAATAACGCATAAATGAACGGATGTATAAATGATTCTACTAGCAGAAACAAGAGAATTATGTACATCGAAACTGTGAACGCGGCATAATGATTTGGGAATGTGAGTGTGTGGTTTAATGCTCCGATTCCGGTTAACAATAGTGCGAATAATCCAGCCAACAACGAAACGATTGTGAGTAATAAAAGCGCCAACACTGGTATGAGCCACAACTTTACTTTAAATGGCGGCTTGGGTTCATTATCCTCACGATTGACTATATAATTCATAAGATGTAAAAAACCAATAAAAATAATGATCACAAACAGTAAATAGGTCATACCATCTCCCCCTCCAATTAACATAAGTAAAAGGACACAATAGAGCTTTTTATTTGCTCTACTGTGCCCTGCCCATCTGAATTCTTCTGATGTAAAATGTTTTGGGTGGACTTTATCATTACTCTGCTTGATGTAGCAAGAGGTTTTGATAAAATGCTGAGTCTGGATCGCCGTTTTCGCCTTTTTCGGTAAACTGCTCATACGTTCCTTGAAATCTTATACTCCCTTTATGCAATAAATGAATTTTACAATGTATATTTCGAAATTCATGTAAAGTGTGAGTAGAAAGAATGACTGTAGAACTTGTACCAAGAGTAAGCCTTTCTATTCTTTTTAAAATTTGCAATCTTGCTTCGGGATCAACTCCGGAAGTCGGTTCATCGAATACATACAGCTTCCTTTGCATAAGCGTTACCGCCAAAATACTTAAGTATCGGCGCTCTCCTATAGATAACTGACCAAATTGGGTGTCCCAAACTCTTTCCATTAACTCAATTTCCGAAGTTTCCATGTATTTATCGGTATAAGGAGTATTCGAAACTTCTATACTATTATTGTGATCCGTGTACAAAAAAAACCGAAACAAATCCTTCCCTTTCAAAGTCGAAGGAAACGATAACCCCTGTAACTGATAAATAATTTCAGAATGGTTAGGTACACCGTTGATTTCTCCGGGTCTTGGGATAACATTTGTAATCAAATCAAAAAGCGTCGTCTTGCCGGAACCGTTTTTTCCTATAATGACGTTTACTATACCCGGTTTAAAATCTACATTTAAATTCTCCAAATTACTCTTATTACAATTCTTATGCCTATAATTTAAATTCTCAATTGTAATCATATACCTGCCCCAATTCATGTTCGATTTGTCGGGGATACGATTCTTGTATATCTCATCCCCAAAAGTCCGATAGCCGTATATAAAATCAAGCCGAATACGATATGAGCCGCGCCAAAATTCATATATTCCCTACCCGTTATGAATTCTGCTATTAATAGATTCAAAGCTCTAACCAGTTCTAATGGATTAATATATAGCAGCAGGATTCCCCACGACAATGAATGCGACAAATTATTAGCGGTTACTAACAAAAATACAAGTAGGAGCATATTCAATACAGTAACTAGTGATTCTTGCTTCATCGGGAAAATCATAAGTATCAAAAAGAAGAACATTACCGGTATTGCCCCGCATAAGCCCGCTACAACGGAACTAAACATAAACAATATAATATCTATAGGGTTATGTAGACTACATAAGCTGGTCACTAGAGAAAAGATGAGGATCGAAAGAAGCAGAAAGGATAATTGCGTAAAGACTTTTCCTATAATCATAGGGTACTTCGTGCCCGAAACGAATGCGAACATTTTCAAGAAGCCATCTTCTCTCATACGGATCAAACTTGTCGTAACCTCAATAGACATGACGAATGTAATATAGGCTAAGAACATGCTGGCTTGGTATTGAAAAAAAGATGCTTCTGGACTATTCATGATCCAATTGTAATGATATACGAAGAAAAGAATTAAGGGTAAAAGCAAGTACCACAAAAAACTCACTTTCTGATTCAACGTTATTTTTGCATACAATCGAATATACTCTCGAACAACTGACAATGTAACGTTCACTCCCCATTAGCCGAATGGAATCACTTGTTTTGCAAACTCATTATTTTGCTTCTTCTCTTATCAACGATCATGGTCTTTTTTCTGAAAAAGTAAAATATCAATCAAATAGATAATAAGAACAAAACCAATCTTAGAAAAAATAGAAAAATGAACGGACGTCATCCATTCATCAATCAGATGAACAGCAACAAAATCGAGGAGTATTCGGAAAATAGCGTCATGATACTGCTTAAATTGCTGACCAGTAGAGAGGAAATACCTTGTCTTCATAAAAATAAATAATACTTTGGCAACCGCATCAGCAACGAACGATAAACCGATAAACAGAAATACCGATGCCCACGATTCGTATTGAATCCCTAATACCTCGAAAATACCAATATGGAAGAATAGGAAAAAGGCAGCCACACCAAGCAGAATAATGAGCAATAGTATACTTACTATCACATTAGGAATTATCTTTCTCATGATCTCTTTATTCCTTTTCGTTTTTACATTCACCATCATTTATTTGTAAACGGCCGAGAAGTCGAAAATAACGCCCCGGTTATTTAATTCAAGATCTGCTTCTTGTCTTATTGCTTTTATTCTACTTGCACTTATTTTTCTCTCCCACTAATTGGAGCCGGTTCAGTATGTCCGAGGTATCAATATAGGTCAATATAGGTCAATATAGTGTTATCTGCTGTTACACTACTTAGATTCTGCATTAAATTCCCCAATCATGTTTACATCTTGGAGCCCTAGTCTCCTTATGCGTTCATCAATAAGATTCTGTCCTTCAGTTGATTTAAAAAATTCGCTTACTTCATTTCTTGTAAACATAGTTTTATTAGATAAAGACTTTCTAGTCCTCTCTGTTTTAAAACCGATTAACGTTATTGCAAGTCCTAAGCTAATTAATGAAATTGCGTCACTCCATGCATTAACAGTCTTAACGGGAATGTCAATTTTTAAATTTGGCAAAACTATTATTGCGATTACTGCACATCCTAGAGAAGTTGAGCGTAGAACTGTTAAATTATTGACCTTGATACCTCTCTTTTCTTTTATTCCTTCTAAAACGTATTCAATTACGTCCAATAGTATTAAAAAGAAAGCTGCAATGGATACATATAATAACCACTTCCCAGTTGCATTAATTATTGGTGTTAGCCTTAATACTGATAAAATAATAAAACCAATGCCAACTACTTTCGTGAACGTGGTAGTCAAGAGGTTCCCTCCTTACATTTTATTTGGGCTTTGGGGAATTGTAGATAAAGTTCTTGTACTACCGATCCAGAGAACCTTAAGGCGCTTCAGCGCCGGTCGCGATGCGGTTAGTCGGTGCAGGTTGTTCACTGAAGCCCCTATTATGCTTCCTGGAACAACTTTTGCAACGCTTGGCTCAATCCGGTATTCGGCAGATTCCAATAATTTTTCTCTTATATGTTCTTTATCTTCATTTTGCAGGGTCTTCACCTCTTAGTAATGATTTCGCCTAACGTTCTCGTATGTACGACACGACCCGGCCTTTAGATAACTCTTATCTTAGGTCGGGTCGGTGTTGTTTTAATATTCTGTTTTTTAGCATCTGGCAACCAAGGGGCTAAAAGCCCTGCAGCGTAGATGCATTGTTATACGACGGGGTACTTCTTTGAACCACAAATCTTTGCACTTTTATTTTAGGTTCTTTCACTTCATTCGTTCAGGAATATGCTCCAACAAATCACCAGGTTGACAATTTAGTGCTGAGCAAATTTTATCAATTACTTCTAATGAAACATATTCATTCGTATTTAACTTGGCCATTGTTGCAGAAGAAATCCCTGTCATTTTCAATAAATCTTGCTTCTTTATTTCCCTATCTATCAGCAATTTTTGTAATGGTTTATAACTGATCATCGTGAACTCCTCACAAAGTAGTTAAATATTTCTTTAATTATATTGAACAATCTTTACTTAATCAAAATTATATTTGTGTTCTCTTGACTATATTCTTCAATATGTTAAACTTTTACTCATGAAAACAAACTTTACTTTGTAATCTTAAATGATACTAGGAGGACTTATTCTTGCAAAATTCATTGGAGATAAATATTGATCCACTAGTTCGTGCTCGATTAAAATCATTGCACAGCAACCTTACAAATACAGATACTGATTTTTTACGATTTTCAAATGAAGCCATACAACACTATAAAGCAATCCGAGAAGCCCTGCCTGACAACCTCCAACATACCTTTTTCCTCTATGAAAATGCCCAAAGCTCTAAACAAACATTACTCGAAAGTAAAATTTATCTACATGGTTTCAAAGATGCCATATATCTCTTTGAAGAACTACATAGTTCTAGATTTTAAAAGCTTTTAAACGAAGTGGGTTAATAGAACAGCGATTTTATGAGGAGAGGCAGGTATATATAAGCTAACTAGCATCAAGAAGTCCTTATGTCGAGCTCAAATAATTATGCCTCCTTGCTAGTTCCCATTTCATAAATAAATTTATATCACTTATAGCATCTAATATTGTACCTTTATGTTCTATATTATTTTTTAGTTCTTTCAAAATGATTGGTTTTACTAGTCTTTTATCCAACTGTTTTTTAGTTCTTGCTATATGTGCTAACCCCAATATAGAATTCGCTCTTACATGTGGATTATCATGTTGCGCTAATTTAAGACATATATCTTGAGCAAACTTCCAATTGTGATGATACATTCCAACTGAAAGTGCTAAATACATTAGTTCTTCTACTTCTTGACGAGTTAGAATATCTTTTATTTCCTGATCTGTATATTCTTCGATATGCTTATAGATTCGCTTCATAGTACTTGCTCCTAGATATAATCTTATCATTCCTAGCTGATTTTACAAACATCGCTCATACCCATGGCGCCCCGCCACCTTCAGGTCACAAAGTGACCAGCCGCGATCCGTTTAAATGACATGGGTGTGTCCAGATGGAAATTTTTTAAACAACGCTGATGTACCTCACCGAAAATGCATCGATATCCTACCGGATCAAGAACCGATTACTCGATGTGTGAATGATGCTATGTGAGATAGACGCCTTCTTGAAAATCAATCACCAAGGTTCTGTAATCCATGTTTCTTTCCGAGCTATTAATAATTCATTGTCCTGAAGATTCGAGAAAAATATTGACTCGTCGATAGCCTCATAATATTTCATAATGTCTTTATTTATTATTGCAGCATCAAACATCCATATATTTTCCAAGTCGTTCTGTACAAATGCTTCCCAAGGACGGCCATCCGTTGCTTCATTAGTAAAATACACACCAGATTGATTAGAGAAATGTGAGAATGCATTCATTAACTTCCAAATCACTGATCTATGTTCTTCTCTTAATACGTAATCTGAATGACATTGTACAATCTCCTCTGTCCAAAGGAGAAGGCTAACTTCAAGCCAAGACTGCTGCAATTCTTTGAATACTTTTGAAGTCCATCCCATAACAAAAGGACGAATGTGTATAAGTTGTCCAGCGATCATAAGTTCTTTTGTTACTTCTCCTCCGCTCACATACTTAGAGCCATCCTCATCTATCACCCATTCTAGTCCATTAAAAGAAGAAATCACTTCAGCGTCTTGAATTCCGCAGTCATTTAATGTGCTTATAAAGTCAAGCATAATCTCTTTTATATTGCTTTGATCGCACTTTATATAGGTTTGAACTTGAGAATATTCAGGCATCTTATCCCTCACTTCATCATTTCGTTTATTTCACCTAACGTTCTTGTATCTACGAACCTAGGAAACAAAAGGCGCGTATGCATCGGGTCCGACGGACTTAGCCAGTCCAGGGTTGCGAGCTGAGTCCGCTTCGCTCCTTGCCACATCTGGCGAACCAATGGCGTAGTTATGATGTTATAGGATGTCAGCGCCTTCTTTGAGTTACTTACACTTTCTTATTCTTGATCACCAAACTCAAATTTTTAATTACTAGCAAACTTCTCCAACTCATAAAAATCTTCTTCTGTTATTATGGATTCTCTTTCCCCTATTCGTTCTATTAAAATGTAGTTCCTCCCAAATTTCTGCGTACATCGATAGTTCATCCAGTTATAAACAAGATCCCTCAAATGTTTTATAACTTCATTAATTGTAGGCATTTTATTAGGTGGAGGTGTATTGCTTGTACCATGTCTTGAAAGTAATCCTGATGCTGTTTTTGAATTAATGAATTGGGCGAGATTATAAATCTGAGAGAAAGAATCAACTAGCTCCTGAGGATACTCCGTATCGTTTCTAAATACTACTTTCCCATTATTAGTTTTAACCTGAAGATCAGCTTTTACATTTTCATATATCTTATAGGTATTAACCAATAAATTTAAATTGTTCTCATAAGCTAAGGTAAATAACAGTATATTTTCCCTTGCAAGTGGTTCATCAATCAGAATTTGAATGAAATCTAAATTCATATTTGGTTCCATCTTTGCGTCTCTTGGAATGTATCCTTCAATTCCGTTTGTATCAAATGGATTAGATAGTTCATCTAAAAGCAACTCCAAACCTATTTCTGGAGAAGATTCAACTCGAAATTTTCTGTCTCCTGTGACGTAATACAACTGAGAATCGGGATATATGTACTCTGAATTTGTTATTAATTGCAAACCACTAAAATATCTTAACAAAGTTTTAAGTCTAATAGCTGCCCTAGCTTTTTCTGAATGACCTAAACTAGTGACATGTTTAGATGAAAATCGAACTTTGAAATCAGCCATATCTACGTCACCGTGATAAAAAATAAAGTGCGGATACAAATTATAATGCGAGAGCCCTGCATTCCCTTGCACATGTAATTCCCAATGATTGTCGTTTGTGTTCATAAAAATCATCCTTTAGTGATTTTATTGTTTGTTTGTTTTTTATTTGCAGATAAATTTATTATAGCGCTGATTTCCTATAACGTTCTTGGATCTACGACCTGAGTAACTTAAGGTGCGATTACGCCGGGGCCAATTGGCTTAGCCTCGCAGGATTGTTGGCCGATTCATCTTCTCTTCACTTCTCGCGAACCAAGGACGTAGTCCACACGTAGATACGGTGTTATCTAGGGATGCCATCTTCGAGATTCTTTCAATTGTGAATAACTACGTCTTTTTGGTTTCAACATTTTTTCAATCCTTTGATACATCTTTTCTGATATGGTACTATATATGTAATAAAGACCAAGTGCGCTAACACTTGGTCCATACAATTGGCTTGGATGGGTAATCCCTTCTTAGTCATTCATGAATGGAAACCCACCTTTGGCGTCCAACCTTGGGGTGGGTTTTTACTTTCTCTTGTTGTTATGATTAATGTATGTTAAAAGAGCAAGAATGAATGTTCCAAAGAGGAGCATGATCGTTATTGCGTCTTTTACTTCCATGGCTTCACCTCCTTTCGAAGGGAAACCATGCCCACCCAAGATTCAATTGTAGTTATATTTTACCTTTTATCACATCCGCGTACAAGTGTTCTTATAGTTTTGAACTTACAGTTTGAACATGGTTTTAATGCAATTCGCATACCTTCCAAATAACGTTCCCGCATTTCACGACACGAGCCAGCCTTAGATAGCTCTCATCTTAGGCTGGCTCGTCTGTTGTCTAACCTTCATCCATTATTATACATCTGGCTACCAAAGGGCGAAAGCCCCCAGCGTGAATACTTTGTTATAGGATCTCTACGGCATCATAAAATCACTTCAAATTAACGCTCTTCTGAATGTAATATCTGATCGTTTACAAACGCTTTAATGAAGAATAGTTCGTCTCCAATAGGCTTCCTTTTATTTTCTTTTTCAAAACTCTCTAATGATTCCTCTAATGAAGTTGAATTTGTGGCTTTACTGGCCGATCTTAGCTGTTTCCAGAACGAATCCATTTCTTCAATATCGCAAATCGATTCATGACCAACTATGAAATGACTCGCATCGAATTTCTGAATATCTTCTATCATTGGCTCTAAATGAGACTTTTTATAGTGAAATAAAGAGTTTTTGGTTGTACTATAAATACTATCTCCAAGGAAAATTGCTTTTTCATCGGGAACATAAACGACTGTTGAATCATCAGTATGAGTGCTTCTGATTCTCTCAATAACACAAATCTTATTTCCTAAGTCAAGAACAAGAGACCCATCAAAAACAATATCTGAAGAATTTAATTTGAACACATCCCTATTAGGCACTTCACTCTTGATAATTTCCACACACAGTGAATCCATCTTTTTAGCATCTACATATTCTTGAAGAGAGTGATCGTCAAAAGAATAGCTTCGCCACGTATTCAATAATTGATCGGTAAGGCTATTCACAATGATCGTTGCATTATACTCATTCATCCCCAAAAAATGATCCCAGTGTGCATGTGTGATCACCAGATACTTAACCGGAGGTACGTTTACCTTTTCGATTTCACTCAAAAAATCCCTAGCATGTTGAACAGAATTTCCAGCGTCGATGACTAGACTATATTTGTCTCCACAAACCAACCCTAATGTCGGTCTTTCTTTCTCGTTTTGGTTAGATAAATAATAAATGGAATCACTCAATTTATTTAACATACAATATCCCCTCTTTTAAGAACTTTCGTTTCTCACGAGTCTCTTCATCACAATTTTTCATTGGTACCAACTCCCCACCCATTTAGTTATATTTTACAATTATAGCATCTCACAAATGATATAGAAGGTAGTAAACAATTATAACTAAACAGTACGTAAGGATTGTGCTGGCATATAAGGTTGCGAAAAAAATATATTGAGTGAATTTAAATGTGGCTTCAGCAACGGCGTTGTCGTAAGGATAACCTTTCATGCTTAAAGAACAAACGATTTGGAACGTAATCAACGTTTCGTCGATCAACTTGTTCTTAAACTTAATAAACATACTGACAACTTTCTTTGCGAATCTTAAACCCTCTATTGGATTTTCTTCAAAAAACTTAGATAGGGTTTACTGGGACTGAACCTTTTGAACGAATGAAAGCCTCCGGCTGGAATTATTGAACTTCTACCGAACGGGTGAAGTCATGCATTTTGGACAGAAGAGCAGCACGATGGCCATGCAAGGCTGGCTGGATACCGCCTATCATCGTGACATTATTTTAGGTTCTGCCTATAACGAGATCGGTTCTCGCTTGTTGATGGAACAGCTGTTGTGAATCTAGGCGGTTCATACCAGTCCTCCATTCTAACCGTATCTCTTTGTCTATCCTTATCAAGGGATAACCAATGTGCCAGTAGGATTCTACGGGAATGAAGTGCCGAATCCATTGGATCAGTTCAATGTCGAGCATTCAAGCTATATTATTTCTGCGTCAGTCCCTGGCAAGCTGGATTGGCATGAAGCAAGTATCACGTAAGAGAAGGAAAATAACGTTCCTTTTATGAAGAAGTCTCGAGCGGACGTACCCTGTCCCTTTATCCAAGTCCATATTGCAGGGTTATCATACATATCGCGTCAATCTGGCATACCGTACCGATAGCTCATCCGAGACGCAGCATCTATCCTGATTCTTCAAGACTGGCAAGGGCCATCAGTTAGTAAGCATATCAGGAGCTGCGAAAGAGATTCTGATTAATGAAGGCGAAGAGGCCTCCATTCGGATTACAGGACGATATGACGATAATGTCACGGAACCCCTAACAAATCAAGTGCGTTATGTCAGCAGTGATGCAGCAGGGCTAAAGCTCGTGTCCCCTGCTACCTTCAAGGGAATAAAGGCGGGCAATTATTACTCGTGCTGCCTTCTCGGATGAAAAGGTGCATTTCTCCATAAGTCACAAAGGATTCGTCTTCTTCATTATCGAACTCGAACCAAACCCCTGCGTCCTCGATCTCCTTCACCAGCACGGACTTTAAAGGCATCTGCAGATACATATCTGATAATCATCAGAGTCTACATGATCAAGTAGGAAAGTAAATCGCAAATAATAAAGAGCTCCCAAAGGGAGCTCTTCAGCCTGTTGAGAAACCTCACTATTTTATAGAACTATCAAAATTCGTGAAGTTCTTATCAAAAAGTCGGTTCTCAGAGCGTTTTAAATCGATTTTTATTTTATGAGATGAGAGCCACCACATAAAAATCAAAGTGTCGAAAAGTCCAAGGGACTTTCTCGACACTCTGAAGAGCTCCCAAAGGGAGCTCTTCATGTTCCTAGAGATCCTTTCGGAGTCCAAGAACGACAGATATACAAAAATAACTCGCGTGGGTTCTCCAAACAATAAAAAGGACTGCCAGCAGCAGCCCTTTTAGATACGCGCCTTAATCTTCTACTAAATGCAACCTGGGATTCCTGCTTGTGCAGTAGTCCATTCCTTTGTTGTATTAACTGTTGTTGTCGTTACCTTAATAAGTCCTATATTTCCAACTGATAACCACGAATCTACTTTAACTTTAGCCTTCAGTTCAACTTTTTTGCCGTCATCAATAACTTGAGCTCCAACATCTCTACTAGCTATTGTGAAAGTTGTTAATAAATTATCATCGTTATCTATTACTTGAACGGTCGCATTATTGACAGAAGTAAATTTGTTCCACGAGTAATTGGAACTTGCTTCATAAGATAATTCAAACGATCCACCAAGATTAGTTGTATAATATAACATTTTCATGCCAGTACAAAACTCAGCTCGAGGAGCTATTGCATTAGGGTTTTCTGTTGATGTAACTTCTCTAGGAAGTTGTTTTAATTGATTAAGAGCTTGTTCCAATTCCCCGACAGTAACAGTAACAGAATCATCTGAAAAAGCAACAGCATCAGCTTTTTTCAGAGCTCTAGGATCTAATCCTAGATATTCAATAACTTGGTTTACATTCTCTTCAGTTACAATTGTGTCCGTTGATAGTGCTCCACTTGCGCTCGCCTGTCCACCAAAAATTAGAGCGATAGAAAGACATAGAGCGATACATAAACTAATAGATTTTCTTACCATCGGACTATCCTCCTCCTTTTTTTTCCACTTTAACATACTATGTACATATTTACCAGTATATTTTTCGGTTAATTGAAATAAATTGTAATTAGACTTTTGGAAATGACTATATTCCTTTCACTTCAAATGCGCCTCCAACACGATTCCATTTCAGCGATTTGTGTTAACTCATCCAACAAGTATATAATCAAAAATGAAAAGGAGGTGCTGTATCTAATGGAATTTATAGAAATAGGACTAAAACTATTTGTTTTTATAATAGGTATTTCACTATTCTTTGCTCTGGTAGGTTTTCTAGTTAAAAAATATCTAAGTAACTTCTTTGATAAAATATTTTCTTCAATTAAAAATATTTTCAAAAAAAAGGACTGACCATATTGTACGAATTCAGACGGTTGTAAAGTCTGTGCACAAAATCCCGGATTTTGTGAAATAGTCTAGCCTCTCGAACGCCGTATTCGGGCAAATTCAGCCTTGAGCGGGGATTTTGCTTCCGTGGAACATCACAAAAAAAACGGGCAAATCGCAACACTTACAATCCCCCGTTTTCTTCGTTTTTCTTTGATTTTCTGCACGATTAAAAACCTCGTTCAATGAATGAAATAACTTCTTCGGTCGATGATACATAATCCATCTTCAAGCAAATCATGAGTGCATACTTCCCAACTTTATATTCTCCTTCGGTCACTCTATGTACTTCGTACCGATCATCCATACCAGCTGCGACTCCGCCGAACTTCACGTTATCTCCTACATCCATCTGGCGGATTGTCTCTTTCTGCACATTGTTTAATATCATGTTCTCATCTCCTTACTTTTCAGGGTAATAACTTTTATGCCGCTTACGCAGCTGCAGGTGATGGCCGTGTTGCCGTAAATGAGTTGGCTTTCTTTATTTTGCCTATTCAAGAGACTCGATTAATGTTACCGCTCATGTGGGGAATCTGTCCTCTGAACGAATTCGGGTCAAGGTTCTGCCACCCAAGTCTACAAGAAACCTGAAGTGATCAAAGATTATACCTTCCTTGCCACATATCATCCTGATCGTACCTTAACGGTTGAAGGCAAATTCACCATTCTTGCTGGTCAACAGACGACGATGATGGTACAGACGGGCGGGAAGAAGCCAAATCAAATTGAAGATGTAACGGTATCCGTTGATCGTGAAGGTAACTTCAAAGTCACATCTGGCCCGTACACAGAAGACTCCTTAAACCTATACTTGAAGACACCTGGAGCGTATTGGATCTCTGTCGAAGCCAATGCGATGAATGTCAGCGAATATACCCCCAAGCCATAATGCTAATAGTGGTTTCGTATGAACCTTTTTAGGGTGAACATATCTCGAATGTAATAAAACGAACTCCTTGTACTTTAGAAAAGGTGCAGGGGGTTCCTTTTTTTTTCATCCACAGTACGAGTAAGGATATTTTGTTTACCAATGATATGTGTATTCAGATCCGATAAGTTTCTTTATATCGCTATCTGATCTATCACCCCATCCCCAATAGAAGAAGGACGAACCTATAGCGGCCGTCCTCCTTCAACACAAAATAGATTTCATTAAGCTTATACAGCCTCTCTTTCAATTATAACTAAACAGTACTTAAGCTTAATAAAATGAGCAGGCTGCGGTAGCCTGCTCAACAAGATGTGTTATTAAATTATTGTTGCTTACCTTATCAACCGAAAAAGAAATCAAGAACATTCGAGCCAGCCGAAGATTTTTTATTGTAAAATTCGGAATACCCGCAATTTGCGCAGTACACGACTATAAATTGATTGTGCTGAATATCGAACATTTTGGATAATCCTGTGCCGGTCATCGCTACTTCTTTCGTCCTTGCGTCTTTGCTTCCGCATTTAATGCATCCTTTTTCACTCATACATCTGTCACTCCCCAACATGTTATGTTTCTTCGTACGTTTCCAATGCATATAAGGTTGCGAAAACAGAATGAATCTAATTTTCAATTAGGCTGGGTCGTTAGTTATGTGCTGTATCTTCCTCGATCGATTATACATCTGACAATAAGGAGGCGAAAGCCCTGATGCGTGAATATAACGTGGTACTTTGTAAAAACCAATGAAAAAAAGCTCCCGTCATGAGAGCTTTCCGTTCCATTCATCGGAGGCGGGAGTACAATGAACGTCCGAGGAGAAGGCCTCCAATAGCAAAAACAATTGATACCCAGGTTCCATTCTCACTCGTAGCTAAATACGATGGAAATGAAATATTTATCGTGACTTTCAGAGCAACAAACACGATGAGTGTTCCAACTATCCAAAGTTTCATCTTGCCTGATCCCATTTGCCCTCGCTTATTGAGAAATAGTACCCATCCTTGAATCATCCCGGCTACGATGCCCAATACAGTCCCTGACAGTAGCAAAATCCACTCTTTCGCTCCAATGCTATTCATCGTAAACGCCCACACAACTCCGGCAATCAGCAGCAACAATCCGACGAGAAATATGCTATCTAACCTTTTTATGACACTACAACCCCTTTATGAAATTTGTAATAAACCACACCTGCCAGCTATTAATAAATCTTCTTCAACAGCTCAATAACTTCATCTAGGGTGAGGCCAAAGGATTTGTAGTATGAAGTGTCGTTAACCATTTGCTTCAAAACCATTTCGTTGCGTATTTTCTGTATTTCGTCGGATGTGAATTCGGCTACGAAACACCCTTTACCTGTTACTGTATTTATCAAACCACTTCGTTCGAGTTCTTCCCAAGCTTTCTTTACGGTAATGACACTAACACGAAGCTCCAGGGCTGCTTGTCGAATTGGTGGCAAACAATAACCGCTCTCTAATTCGCCTTTCAAAATTTGGGCGCTGATTTGTTCGAAAAGCTGCTGATAAATCGGCTTTTCAGATGTATTCGAAATAGATACGTTCATTGGATCTCCACTTTTAGGAACCGTCTAACCGCAATTTGATAAGCAATCATAGTGAATGCAATAAATATCACGATTCCTGCAATCAAGATGGAAATTTGAAGCGTCATATTGTGGGCACCGGCCCCATTGAAAATGTCATACAAATAAGGACTCTCGATTCCCACCCATTGGGCAACACCGGCAAAAACCATTGCAGCTGTTATAGATATAAACTGCGCCGTACCATATTTATACGCCGTCTTATAAAACATAGGGAACAAGAAAATGTTATAGATCGCAAGCATAACAAAGTTTAGTCCCCAGAAACCCATGTACGGCGCGAAGAAGTGGTACGTCACATTCGGGTATAGGTGAACCGTGAACAAACTGTAGATCATGGCAATCACAAGATGCAGTAATTCCAAGATAACAAAAACGGACACCCTTGCCTTCACCATGTCTTTCTTGGTCACAGGCATCATCGCGGTAAAGAGTAAATCGTTCGCGCCTCTAAATTGGGCGAACAAATTCGGTGCCGATACCCAGAAAAAATACATAACCACAAGAAAATACAGCCAACCTGGAATGAGCATCAAAGCGCCCATCACAAAAGGAAACACAAAAAACATCGGATTTACGCCTAACTTCAAATCTTTCATCAATAAGTTAAACATACGCATCCTCCTTTTTCGCGAAATAAATCATGATTTCCTCAAGACTCGGCGTAGCTGCTTTAATATCGGAGGATGGATCGAAGTCTTTGGAGTGGATCAATCCTGTGAAGCCGAATGAATTTATTTTGTAGGAAATTAACTTTTCCTTCACTTGGTTTAGCTGGCTTTCGTCACCACTCAACAGGCGGTAAGACGCAACAAATTCATCTTTCTCAGAACTGCTGATAATTTGTCCGTTTTCGATAAAGGTAATGAAATCCGCGCATTTTTCTAAATCTGATGTGATGTGAGTAGAAAATAGAATGCTGATTTCGCCATCTACTACGAGCTCTTGAAAAATATCGAGAAGATCGTCTCTTGCTACCGGATCGAGTCCACTTGTTGGTTCATCGAGGATGAGGAGCTTCGCACCATGAGATAAGGCAAGGGCCAAACTGTACTTTACTTTCATTCCCGTTGACAATTCGACGATTTTCTTGTTCTCATCCAATTTGAATCTTCTCAGATATTTGTAATAGGTTTCATCATCCCAATTCGTATAGAATTTCTTAATCACATCGGTCAACTTCTTCATTTTGCTTCGCGTATAGAAATCGATGCCGCCGAATGCGAATCCGATCTCCTGCTTCAATCCCAGTTCGTGCTCGGCCATGTCCCTACCCAGAATGTGTACCTCGCCGCTGTCAATTTGGATCATATTCAGGATCGATTTTATTGTGGTTGTTTTACCTGCGCCATTGGCACCGATAAATCCCATAATATAACCCTTTTCCAATTGAAACGACACATCTTTTAACTGAAAATTTTGAAACTTCTTGTTTACGTTTCGAATGTCTAATGCCAGCATACAGGACCTCCTCATCAAATTGTGCATGTCGTGTATGCACAATATAACACAGGAAATTTCTAGAAGTCAATTCCTTCATGGCCTAATTTCCGGAATTTATTTCAAGCAATTTTTCAACTATCCTGAGAATCCCTTCCCGGATCAAAACAGTATTGTTATTTTGCTCGCTCTACCTTTGGCGAGAGCAATCACCTCGGTCATCGATGCTCCTCCCCACATACAAAAAAGCCTGCAATATTAATTGCAGACTCCTTAACTCTAGTAGATTCAGTTCAATGTGAAACATCAAATCACTTGATCTTTAGAGGTATGGTTAACAAAGGTATTACTTGCTCCTAAATAATTCAACAAATGTTCCTGGATGACACTATCTCAACTAGTATTCCTTCATTTTTATAATTCTCTAGTTTCTCAATGTTAACCCATAAGGGCTCATTATTCCTTAACTTATGAAAGCGGACTATACTATCATCTCCATGAAAAGTCAGGATGATTAGAAAACGATAATTAGGAAAATCTAATTTCAACTTCGCCGCCCACATACTGACAACTTTCTTTGCGAATCTTAAACCCTCTATTGGATTTTCTTCAAAAAATTTAGATACATCCCTCATATGAACATGACTCTCTGCAGCTTCAAAACCTGTTCTATCTCCGAATTGACTAAGTATGAAATCCAAATTTAATTTTCTTTCAGACTCACTATCTTTTTGAATTATGACACAACCATCTACTTCAATAAAAGTAGGCCAAATAAGCTCAATCAGTTCTGTATGTTCCTGAAAACGATTAACTTGTATTCTACTTAGTGCCTCATGCATTTTTTGATTTGTCTTTTTCATTTTTACCCCTTTGATACTATGGATTATCGTATAAAGACGATTGATATAAATGAGACAGAGATAATGTTTTGTATATTGCGCTCTGATACTTTAATGAAAAATCCCACAACCAAATAACTTATCCATCCAATCATATCAACCCATAAAGTATTTGATAAAAATTGATCATGTAAGTAAAGGAACAAAACCCAAAATCCAAATGGGAAAAATAAATGTAATCCCAATGAGATTAGGATATTTTTCTTTGTTTGTTCATCGATCTTAATAATATTCACTACGTCCTTTCACTTAACGTTTTTGCATTCATGTCGCCGATTTCCTTTAGATATCTTTTTTCAATGGGGTGTCGGTGTGTGCAATATGTCTCTGCTTCCTGTTCCCACATCTTGCAGAGCGAGGGAGGCATGTCTCCTGATGTGCGAGAGCAGTGTTGGCTGAAATAGCTAACAACCTTGAGAACAAATCAGATATTAGATAATTCTCTTAATGCTTCTTGGGCAACTCCTCTCACATTTGAATTTTCGTGATCCTCATATTTATTAAATACTGGAACATACTTGATATTGTATGTCATAGCTAGAGCATATAACGCATCAGCCTGGTACTCTAAGTCAACTCCATCTATTTTTTCTGCTAAAAAGTCTAATTGTTCTTTTGAGTAATCAGTAAGTAATTGAAGAATATCCTCTATTATTTCTTTATCACTATCCAAGAACATTCGTTCTTGCAACAAGTGAATAATTTCATCAACGAAAGAGAGATTATAACCATAGTAAGGATCTAGATATCGATCTAAACAAAAAAGAAGACTTCTCTTCTCATCATCACTAGATTCACTGAGGTATTTATTAATTGCTGCTACACCACTCATGACAATATCATTCTGATTCTGAGTATAAGTAACAAATCTAACTTTGTTATCTTCCATATTGACCACCACCAAGTTTATGTGATTATTATTTCCCTAATTCTTATAACGTTCTTGTATTTACGAAACGCCCAAGCCTTAGATAGCTCTTATCTTGGCTTGGGCGTTTGTTGTTTAAGGTTTCTTCCACGATTATACATCTAGCAACCAAGGGGCGGAAGCCCGGCTGAGTGAATATGTTGTTAGACGAAGGGATGTGTCTTCCTTTTCATATTCACTTAATGTGTAAAATATTGTACCAGTAATCATCTTATCTTTATGACTAATGATTGATTGTAAAATTACTTCTTCATATTTTCTATGGTGATTCTAAGTATATCTTTTAAATATCTTTTAACATACTTAACCTCACTGATTGGCATACAATTGGACCCTACACTATCTTATCAATTTCCGTTACTCTGTAACTGGAATACAATTGATTTTAGTTCATTTAAGTCCTCTATAACGATATCAGCCTGAGCAAGTTCATCTTCTTGTGCAAAATCAAAATTACATCCGATTGCAACCAAACCATTATCCTTAGCTGCATTTATATCCGATATTCGATCCCCTACTACTGCACCATGAGTAATGCCATACTTATCTATAATCGTCGTCACCAAATCTGATTTATTCAATGATTCTATCTGCTGGATACTACATGTTTCAGTAACCCAGTTATCCAAATGATAAAAATCTACAATCGCAGCTAAATACGCTATTAAACCATTACTTGCTATGTAAATGGAACAATTATTCTCTGTTAAAAAACGGAATATTTCCATTACATTAGGATATAAATCCCCTTTTCCACTTCTTATATTCTCAATTAATCTCTCTAAAAAATATGCATCAGTTTCTTCTCTAACTTCTTGCGAATGATTGGGTAATAAAGTTTCCCATACTTCTGGTAGTGGAGCACCCATAATTTCACGATATTTATCAATAGGAGTTTCTTTTTCCCATTTATTTAGTGACTTCAGATGATTAAAGGTATCTTCGAGTGAACTTTCTAAAATCTTATCGGTTTGAAAAAGTGTGCCATCCATATCAAAGATGAAGGATCGAATCATTGACTTCTACTCCTTTTCTTGTCCCCTACAAAAAAATTTTCCCACGATGCCATCTGATTTTAGCTGATGTCATGTGCCTTCTTTGAGATACCCATTCAAGATCTTTCAAGTTGCTTTAAATAATAAATGATCCCGGCTCGATCAACATTTGAAAATTGTAATGGGTTGCTATTGATTAGATCTGATAGCTCCTTTATGGTAATCCATTTAATATCTGTCGTTTCATCCCCGCTCTTTACTATCTCTCCTTCGGCTTTACATTTAAAATAATACCCTACTGAATCAATTGGTCCTCTTATTGTTTGATATGCTCCAAAGGGTTTTATACATTCAACTTCAAATTCTGGATCTATTCCGGCCGTATCAATTCTTGTGTCTTCTCCTTCAATTTCTGTTACTTCCAGTCCGGTCTCTTCCCTTACTTCTCTTCTCAATGCTTGTATTAATGATTCATATGGTTCAATTCGTCCTCCCGGTAATTCAATCTTCAATGGTTCGTTGGCTTTGTTTCTTGTCTGAATTACAATTTGTCTTTCATTATTAAAGTCTCTTTCAATTATCGCTCTGGAATTAACAAAGAACATATAATCAGTCCCTTCCAACAATTTGTATTAAAAAAAGAAAGAGAGAATTTCCTCTCTCCTTCCTTACTTAGTAAGATAACTAAGCCTTATTAAATTGGTTCAATTTTACAACAAATTAACGTTTTTTGTAACCATGAATTAGATCTATCAATTCCATTGTCGGTACCATACCAAGACTTCCGAATTGGGAAGTCTTCTTTTATACGATAATTCCACACCCCCACCTTCTAACATCAACCTTCACAACTCCGTAAATTATTTTCTGTATATTCGGATATTTAGAAAATTATTTTCTAAAAGCGTTTACAAAGTATTTTTTATTTGTTAGCCTAAAGGCATCAGAGGAATTCATCCTACGAGTAAAGGAGCGAAGCGTACATGAAGCAATATGATGTAGTTGTAATGGGCGGCGGCATCGCCGGTGCTATGGCGGCCATCGCCTCATCCAAGACCGGGGCAAAGACGCTTATTGTCGAGTCTCATGGTTTTCTTGGCGGCACACTGACCGCTAACGGCGTCGGCCCGATGATGACTTTCCATGCCGGCGAGAAGCAGGTCATTCAGGGCTTCACCGGGGAACTGATCGAGCGGCTGAAGCGGTTGGGCAAATCCCCGGGACATATTTTCGACACGGTCGGATTTACCTATTCTGTTACCCCGTTTGACGCCGAAGCGATGAAGCATGAGCTGGAGCTGATGGTCACGGAAGCATCCGGCGATATTTTGTACCATACGATGCTGGCAGGCGTTTATATGGAAAATGGCCGCATCACGGGCATACAGGTCTGCAATAAATCCGGGCTCAGCGACATCCATGCCTCTGTCTTCATCGACGCAACAGGTGATGGCGACCTCTCTGCCCTTGCCGGGGTCGAATACTCCAAAGGACGCGAATCCGACGGAGCAACGCAGCCGATGACCCTGAAAATGAAAATGTACAACGTCGATATCTCAAGGGTCAAGGAATATATTCACAGTCATCCGGAAGACTTCCCACTGTATAACGGGGATACCTCCATTATTGAGAAGTCCCCACGTCTGTCTGTTGGCGGCTTTGACAGCCTGTTCAGAATAGCCAAGGAGCGGGGTGAAATCTCCATTCCGCGTGAAAATATTTTATTCTTTGAGACTAATAACCCGGGCGAAGTCATCCTCAACACAACACGGATTATCGGCTATGACGCAACCGACGCGCACAGTCTCAGTCAGGCTGAAATAGAAGGTCGCAAGCAGTGCCGTGAATTGGAGTTGTTCGTCCGCAAATACATACCGGGATTCGAGCATGCGGTTGTCGAGTCCACCGGACCAAGCATCGGTGTTCGCGGCTCGCGTCAAATCAAAGGCATCTATACGCTGACCGCCGAGGATATTTTGCAACAGCGCCTGTTCGACGATACGATCGCCCATTCTGGTTATCCGATCGACATCCATAGCCCGGACGGCGAGGGCACCAAGCATCAAAAACTGGAATGGGGCGGCGTATATAGCATTCCTTATTCCTGCATGATTACCGCCTCCGTACATAACCTGATCGTCATCGGCCGCTGCATCTCGGCAACTTTTGAAGCGCAAGCGGCGATGAGAACTACTCCGACGACCGGAGCCATCGGTCATGGTGGCGGGATTGCCGCTGCACTCGCGGCGCTAGAGTGCAAGAACGTACAAGACATCGACATCAAGAAAGTGCAGACGATTCTCAAAGAGCAAGGGGCTTATCTGGAAATTTAGTTCAACTTATTTCACCCATTTGGAGAGGGGAAATTCAGATGACAACTACAATGTGGTTCCAAGCAATCGGTATTCTGCTCGTATTTCTGGTGTTTGTAGGGCTGATGATGACGCGCAAGCTGCCAACCATACTGGCGCTGCCCTGCATGGCGATTCTGTTCGCCCTTATCGCTGGCGTACCGCTGTTATCAAGTGATCCAGAGACTGCATCAATCGCCAAGACGATTCTGGCCGGAGGCTCGATGAAACTATCTGGCGCCATTGCTGGACTCATCTTCGGTGCCTGGTTCGGCCAAATTCTGAACAAAGTCGGCATCACCAAATCCATTATTCGCAAGGCGGCCGAGTTGGCCGGAGATAAACCTGTACTTATAGCTATTCTATTTTTCATTACCGCATCCATTATTTTTTCCGCTGCAGGAGGACTGGGCATGGTCATCCTCGTCGGCACGATCGTCATTCCGATTATGCTGACGGCAGGCATTTCCCAATTCGTTGCTTCCATCGTTGTTCTACTTGCCGTTGGCGTCGGATCCCTGTTCAACGTGTCCAACTGGGCTGTATATGTCGATGTACTTGGTCTTTCCGTTGACCAAATCGCCAACTACACATTGGTTGTGGCTTCCCCATTGATCCTCATTGCCCTGGCCATGATCGTGTTCTATATCCGGAAAGATGGCAAAGGCCGCAAAGCTTGGACAATGCCAGCTGCAACACCTGGCGGCGGTGACAAAAAGGTGCCTGCGATTGCCCTAATTAGCCCGCTCGTACCGGTATTGCTCGTCTTTATCTTCAAGATCGATATCGTTCCGGCCGTTATTGCCGGTGCGATCGTCACGATCCTGCTCACCTGGCCGAAGCGTCCAGTCCATATTCTCTCCAGTGCACTAGTGGAAGGAATTCAAGACATTGCTGGCGCAATGGGACTCATGATCGGTATCGGCATTCTGCTCAGTTCCGTTATGTCGCCGCAAGTATCGGCGGTCATCTCACCGCTGATCGAGTCCGTGCTGCCGAATACACCATTAATGTTTATCCTGTTCTTCACGATTCTGTCGCCGCTGGCCATCTACCGCGGGCCGCTGAACGTATGGGGCCTTGGCAGCGGCATCGCCGCCCTGTTCGTATCCGCGGGTATGACTCCAGTAGCTGCAATGCTTGCTCTGCGCGCTGTCAGCAACGTGCAATCCGTCTCCGACCCTACGAACTCGCATAACGTATGGGTAGCTGACTTCACGAAGAGCGACATCAACGAAATTCTGAAGAAGACACTGCCATGGACAATGGTATCCGTCTTGATCGCCGTCATCATTGGATCATTTATGGTGTTTTAAGCCCGGGTGAATTCAAGATTCGATGTCGAATAGCTACATGATTAACTTCGTGATCAAAAGTGGACTTTTTGAATTACCTTTATAAATAAAACCGGGTACAAGGGCCCTGCGAAGAACCTCCACAAGCCTCAAGCAAAAGGCCCTTGACCCGCCAACTGGAGGAGAACATGATGGGGAGAACGAAAGTAAGGGTCGGCATTGACGTCGGCGGTACGTTTACCGATGCGGCACTGATTGACAATGAAACATTTGAAGTCATTGAGAAAATGAAAATCCCAACCACCCACCATGACCCGGACGGTGTGGCCAAAGGGATTGTACAAATACTGAAGCGAATTCTGGACAGCAGAGGAATTCAGCCCGAAGACGTTACCTTCATCGCCCACGGAACAACACAGGCTACCAATGCCCTGCTCGAAGGAGACGTAGCGCGTATCGGCATCATCGGTATGGGCTCGGGCATCGACGGGCTCAGCGCCCGCTCCGAATCCAATCCGGGCGATATCGAGCTGGCTCCGGGCAAATTCCTGCACACATTTCATACGTATCTGGATTCTAAGAATATGACAGATGAGCAGATCAACAATGCCATCGACGAGTTGGCGGCCCAGGGCGCCGAGGTGATCGTCGCCTCCGAAGCGTATAGCGTAGATGATCCAACCAATGAGCTGCGTGTCGTTGATCTTGCCAACCGCAAGGGTCTCTACGCAACGGGCGGACATGAGATCAGCCAGCTCTACGGTTTGAAGACACGGACACGAACGGCCGTCATTAATGCCTCCCTCATTCCGAAAATGATGGAGACCGCCAATATGACCGAGAAGTCCGTCAAGGATGCCAACATCCAGTCCCAACTCATGATTATGCGCTGCGATGGCGGTGTCATGAGCATTGACGAGGTGCGCAAGCGCCCGATTCTGACGATGCTATCCGGTCTTGCCGCAGGTGTTGCCGGGGCGTTGATGTACGAGAAGATTTCCGATGGAATCTTCTTCGAGGTCGGTGGAACCAGTGTCGACATCTCCGTGATCAAGAACGGCAAGGTAATGATCAAGAATGCCGAGGTCGGCGGCCATCGCACCTACCTGCAATCCTTAGATGTGCGTACGCTCGGCATCGCGGGCGGCAGCATGATCAAGGTGGCAGGTGGAAGAATTACAGATGTCGGGCCGCGCAGCGCGCATATCGCCGGTAAAGAGTACGAAGCCTTCACCCCGACAGAGAACATCGTCAATCCGAAGGCGAATTTCATTAGCCCCCGCGAGGGCGACCCTGCCGAATACGTCATCTGCGAATGCGCCGGAGGCAAAGAATTCTCGTATACACTAGCCGGAGCGGCCAACATTCTGAATTATATTCCCGAGGGCGATTATGCCAGAGGAAACAAGGAAGCAGCGCTGAAATCATGGAAGGCGCTGGCCGATCATGTTGGACTAAGCGTAGAGGAAGCCGCTAGACAGGTTATGAATATTGCCATCGATAAGACGATGAAGACCGTCAACGAGATGATCGAGGACTATGAGCTCGACCGCAGCTTCGTCACGTTGGTTGGCGGCGGCGGCAGCGGTGCGGTGCTCGTCCCGGCAATGGCAGAGCGAGAGGGATTCAAGTCGCAAATCGCCAACAACGCACCTTATGTCTCCACGATCGGTGTAGCGCTGGCCATGGTCAAAGAACAACTAGAACGGACGGTCGTCAATCCGACCGAAGAGGATATCAAGCGCATTCGCGCCGACATCATCGAGCGTATCGTACAGTCCGGTGCTTCTGAGGAGACGGTCGAAGTCAGCATCGAGATCGACAGCCTGAAGAATATTCTCCGTGCCATTGCGACTGGCTCCACCGAGCTGCGCTCCAAGGATCTGACACAGGAGGCAATGTCAGTGGAAGATATGAGGGCCGTTGCTGCCAGCTCCATCGACCAGCCGCTAGAGTCGACGACACTCGTAGCACAGACCGGGCGATGGAGCCTATTCGTCAGCGAGAACGTGAAGAAATCTTTTTTTGGCTTGTTCAAAAAGAAATCCGACTCTGTCAGCGTACTCGACCGCGAAGGCGTCGTCCGCTTCAAGAAGAGCAATGTGCACTATACAAAGCTGAGGAAATCCGCGCCGGAAGCACTAAGCTCATTCTTGGACGATAACACCATTTATTCCGATGCCAATGCCACGATACCGAAGGTGTTCGTCTTTTATAAGGAGAAGATGCTGGACTTAACCGGCATGCAGACCAAAGAGCAGCTGCTGTCCATCCTTGAAATTGAAACCGAGATGCTCGCAACAGAGGATGAATTGCTGGTTGTGGCTTATCAGTAATAGGAACCCGTCTTGTATTTCTAATGAAACTGCAGAGCGTTAAGGAGGCGTCCGAATGCCGGTTCAACCCCTTTTGCCGAACTCACTGTCCGGTCTGACCGATGAAATCTTAGGTTGCATGGAGCTGTGCCAGGATCCATTGTTTCATAAAATACCGCTAGAGAAAATTCCGTATTACGTTCATGAGTCGCTTCAAGCCGGACGCTTGGCGGCTACGACATACAAAGGCCTCTGCATTCGCGGCATGTGCAGGGACGCCGGACTTCGTTATGAGATCACAGAGGCTTCTGGCAAATTTCATAACGTCTCCTTCCGCGCACAGATCGATTTCTCCAAGACAACGCCGGAAATTATTCTGTACGCCTCCTCACTCAAGGGAATGCGGACGGTATGCCAAGAGATCCTAGGCGAAAGGTTATGTGGCAGCGCAGCGAATCTCGACCTTCTAGTCGATATTCATCTGGCTCATGAGTTCTATCACTGGCTGGAGTATCGGGAGCAGATTTTTACGAATGAAAAGCTTGAGCGGATTGAAGTTTTTAAGTTAGGGCCATATACGAGGAAATCAAGCGTAGTGCAGTGCTGTGAGATTGCTGCGCATGCCTTCTGCAAAGAGCTGCTGGGACTTCCCTTCCTCCCCAATTTACTGGACTATGCCTATTTGATCGGGGAGCAACAGCTTGCGAAGGGAGATTTTATGGAACAGATCGAAACTTGCAAATTATGGATAGAGCAAACTCTCAATACCTCACTCAGTATGATATAATGGGAAAAGCTATTGCCGACACGCCGGAGTAGTCATTTCCAGCGTTAGATCAGGAGGAGGTATCATGTCTTCACAAGTTCCGGCCGTCATCGCCAAAATCGTATCCCAATCGCAAAAATTAACATATGGTGAGAATCAGATCGCCAATTTCGTCATACACAATCCGGATTTTATTACGCGCAACACGATTACGGCCATTGCCAATGAAATCGGCGTATCGGAGACAAGTATCAACCGCTTCTGTAAAAAGGTCGGATTCAAGGGCTTCAACGATTTCAAAATCGCCTTCGCCCAAGACGCCTTCTATCGAGATATGCAGGCTAAGAAAAAAGAGAGACGAGAAATCAATCCGATCGATGCGCTTGCACTCGATTATAATGAACTGATTGTCAATACATCAGCGCTTGTCACCGAGGAACAGCTCCGCCAAGTGGTAGACATTCTGAAGGGAGCACGGCGCATCTATATTATCGGCATGTTCGATTCTTATCTGGCCGCTATCGCCTTGAAGAATCGCTTGTCCATCATCGGCATCATGGCCGAAGCGATCAATGACAGCCGCGCTATGAAAATCGCCGCCGCACAATGCGACAAAGAGGACGCTGTTGTGGCATTCTCCCGCTCCGGCTCGACGAAGGAAATCGTGGAGACGGCTGCGATCGCACAGGTGCACCAGGTCAAGACGATTGCGATCACCTGTTACGATTCGTCACCCATTACGGAGAATGCGGACTTGAACATCATCGTGCCGGATAAGATATCGGTCAATAACAGCGCGCTGATGTCCAACCACATCACGTTCCTGTTCGTCGTCGATTTGATCATGAGCATCTTCATTTCATCGGACAAGGCTTACCTGAAGAAGAAGCTTGACAGTGAGGCCGTTCTGGCCAGCGATCAGGCGATGACCAACTATTATTTATAACATTACAAAATTCCTAAAGCGTTCTTTCCATCACGGATGGGGCGCTTTTTTCATGACCACACTTGCGGGCAAAAACCTTTTTGGTCAAATCCATATATATGTGAAAGTTCCCCCGTTAACGCTCACTTCCACTCATCCGGCATCAATGCCGCATAATGCGGGTGCAGATAACGGTCATCGATCAGCAGTAATTGTCCCTGATCCGTCTCTGTACGGATCAGCCGCCCGCCGGCCTGTAGTACCTTGTTCATACCCGGATATACGTAGGCATAGTCAAAACCGTTCTTGCCCTGCGAGTTGAAGTAGTCGCGGATGATATCACGCTCCAGGCAGATCTGCGGCAGTCCTACACCAACGATGGCAACACCGGTCAAGCGATCTCCCACTAGATCGATCCCCTCGGAGAAAACTCCGCCCATTACCGCAAAACCGATCAATGTCCCTTCATTTCCAGCATCGAAGGCTGACAGGAAACTCTCCCGCTCCTCTTCAGCCATATCTCCACGCTGGAGCAACAGCCGCAAATTTGCATCTTCTGCATAAGCAGCAGCAAAAGCTTCATAGACGAGATTCATATAAGCATAGGAAGGAAAAAAGAATAAATAGTTTCCGGGACTATCGATAATCATCTGCCCCAGTACTCTCGCCAGCTCAAGCTTGGTTCCCTCGCGATCGTGATAACGCGTCGACAACGGCTCGATCTGAACCGCGAGCTGCTCGCGGTAGAAAGGAGACGGCAGCGATAATGTATAATCCTCCTCTGGACTTGTCCCCAGCATGTCCCGAAAATAGGACATTGGCGTAAGGGTAGCCGAGAAGAAAATATGCGAGCGGAAGCCCTTGCCCATTTCCCGCAGCAGATGAGAAGGATCGAGACAGAACAGTTTCATGGATACCTCTCTCGAAGAAATCTCGGCATAGGTTACATATCTTTCGTCATATAGTTTGCTGATCCTCACAAAATTCTGGGTCGCAAAATAAGCCTGCAGCAACAACTGCGACTGCTCTGTATCCTGACGGGAGCCAAGCTCCTCTTCTGCTGCGAGGATAAATGCCGCGGCCCGCTCAACCAGTTGTACAGGAACTTCCTGCGTAATTTGTGCGTTTGCGTCCGATTCTTTGCGCAGTTGTATAAAGAAGGCGTTCACTGCCTTGGCCGCCTTGTGCACCTCAGCGTTAAGCTCTTTATATTCCCGCTGCAAGCTGAGAAAATCCCCTTTATTCAATGTGGCCGAATACATCTCTCGTGCCCGATCCACCAGATTATGCGCCTCATCAATCAGAAGCGCCGTCCGGCTCTTCCGCTCGGCGAACATTCTTTTCAAAGAAATTCTAGGGTCGAAAATATAATTATAGTCGCAAATAACCGCATCCGCCGCATAAGCGAGATCAAGCGAAAATTCAAACGGACAAACTCGGTGCTTGCGTGCATATTGCTCAATGATTTGCCGGCTGATAAGCAACTCATTAGTCAATATATCAAGTACCGCCCCATTAATTCGATCATAGTAGCCATCCGCGAATGGACAATCTTCCTTGCGGCAGCTCACCTGATCCTGAAAACAAATTTTCTCCTTGGCGGTAATGGTTACGGTATGCATCTGCAATCCTTGCGACTGCATCAGTGCGAACGTCTCCTCCGCTGCTGTACGGGTAGTCGTCTTGGCGGTCAAATAGAACATCTGCTCAAGATGTCCCGTCCCCATTGCCTTAATGGCGGGAAACGTAGTCGAGATCGTCTTTCCGATCCCTGTAGGAGCTTTGGCAAAACATTTTACTCCCTCTTCGATCACTTTATAGACCGCTCCTGCCAATTTACGCTGTCCAGCCCGATAAGAAGTGAAAGGGAATTCCAGCCCGCTGATGCTTCTGTCTCGCGTAATCCGGTGATCGCGAAGCATCCGCGCATAAGGAGCGTAATTCTCCACCACGTCCCGTACAAATAACTCCAATTCCGCAAAAACTGCCTCCTGCTGAAACCGTCTTTGTTCGCCTGTTGCGACTTGTACGTAGGTCAATTGGATTTTCATTCGAGCAGCTCCATGCTCTCTGACGTACATATAGGCATAGCATTTAGCTTGAGCCCAATGAACCGGATAGGTATCCTCCACTGTCTGTGGGATCTCGCCAGAAGTCGACTTAATCTCATCAATGATTACAGATCCATCTTCTTCTGCCAACAACCCGTCGCAACGCCCCTCTATGACAAACAACAGATCTCCGCAAGGAATCTCTGCCGATAAATATACTTCTTTCTGATCCGCCTCACCGTAAGTTCGCTGCACCTGCTGATGCGCTTTGGTTCCCTCCGTCAGGGCCGTTCCCGTCCTGAAACCGCTATCCAAATCCCCGCTGCGGTACACGTACTCAACCAAAGGCCTCACCGCAATTTTCACTTGATCCTTCATCGCTTCACCCGCTGACTTTCGCTATAGAACATTTGTTCCATAGTATACCATAAAACTGCTAGATCTCCTTACTTTTAATGAACCTTTTTCAACATATCCTTTCTTCACAAAAACAACAGCGCCCTTGCATTCATTATGAACGCAAGGACGCTGTCTCGTTAATCACGAAGTCCGATTTTCATTAAAGCGGGGGCCCAAACGACTTAGTCAGTACTGTTACATGAAAATATATAGTGTGCCAGGAATTTTTCAAGGCAAGCATAATTCCAACAGTCTATTGCTTCGCCTTTTGAGACATTCCCTTAGAGGCTTTTGCATCTGCACCAGCGCCTGTTTCTGCCCCAAATTCCGTATCAAGATTTGGAACACCTAATTTCTTTTTTACTTGCTTGGAATTATGCTTTGCATCATTCTTCTTGCTCATCACATTACACCTCCTCATGGCATGAAAACTGGCAATTATCTGAGCGGTTTGAGAAAATCACTGTTTCCTCAAGTAGTATTATGTGATGAGCAGCTTCACCCTATGCGCTGTTCAAGCGAGCAGCACGTCTAAAGCATAGTTTTTGGTATACGACGGTGCTTGATTACCGCTTGGTTCCAGCTCCAAGAGTCAGTCATCGAAAGTTCATTTCATCAAAGAATTTAAGCGTTGTTCAGACGGACGCGACTGGGTTCGACGGACTTATTTTGGGGGATTTCCTATAACGTTGTTGTGCTCACAAAACGACCAGCCTTAGATAGCTCTTATCTTTTATTTAAATGGCCTTGTCAAGAAATTGTTCTTTAGCTAATTCTCTATATAATGGTACTTTATCCAGTAACTCGTTATGATTACCTGAACCAACAATTCTTCCATGTTCAAGAACATAGATTATATCTGAATCAACTATTGTCGAGAGACGATGTGCTACAACAATGACCGTTTTAGACTCTCTCATCTTGTCAATAGCTTTTTTCAACCCAATTTCATTTAAACTATCTAAATTGGATGTCAATTCATCAAGAAGAACAATCTTTGCCTTTGATAAAAGAGATCGAGCCATAGCTAACCGCTGGCGTTCTCCACCAGATAAAGTAGTACCAGATTCTCCAATTTTCATGTCTAGTTTTTCAGAAGAACGTTCTATCAAATAGCTAAGGTTTACCTCTTTTAAAACATCGTAACATTCTTGATCAGATACATTAGAATTTCCTAAAAGTAGATTATCTCGTAAAGTCCCGGCTACAACAGGTGCATTTTGTTCAACATAAGTGATACGTTTCCGAAGCTCTTCACGAGAATAGTTTCGATAATCCTTTCCGTCTACATAAATATGCCCGCTGATAGGATCATAAAATCTTTCTATTAATTGTAAAATAGTACTTTTCCCTGCACCAGAAGGCCCGACAATAGCTGTGCGCTTCCCATATTCTGCACGTAAAGTAACTTCTTTAAGTATCATTTCCTCTTCTTTTTGAGCAATATCAGCTCTAAACTCTAATTTGTTATATCCAAAACTAACTTTTTCAAAAAGTACCATCCCTTTTTGTGCAGAAGAATTGAGTGAAAATATTATTGCAGGATTTGTATCATTATCAGTTTCTAAAGCAAGATCTAATAATTCTTTAATTCTTGCAAAAGCTCCAAGTGATTCTCCTATTCCAGAAAAAGCACCAAAAATTTGCCCCACTGGTCCAATCATAATAAATAGTAGTAAAGCAAAAGCAATTAAATCTGCAATCGTCATATATCCCATAGAAACACGATACCCGCCAAAACCAAGGACAATCAGACCACATACTTGTAAACTCATATTTGAAATTGGCATCATAAATGACTGTATTTTTGCTAAACGTATTCCTAACTTTCGTAAATGCTCTGCCTGTAGCTTAGCTTTATCTTCCTCTATTGAAGTAGAATTTGTAGAACGAATGGTTCTAATCGCATGTAAATCACGTTCAACAAGTCCACTAAGTTTTCCGAGTTCTTGTTGAACACGAAAACTTGCCTTTTGTATAATATTACTCATAAAAACGATTCCGATAAATGCCAGACAAACGGTTACTAAAGCTGTTAAGAATAAAAGGATATCTTTTAAAGCTAGACCTATTGCTGCACCAACTACAATAAAAGATCCACTAGTTAATGCAACTGTCCCTTGAATAAGAGCCATTCTTAGTCTCGAAGAATCACCGCTCACTCTACTAAGCAAATCCCCTACACTTCTTTTGTCATACTCAAAAATTGGGAGTCTTAACAAATGGCTAATCAGATTGCTTCGTGCTTCAAAAACAACACCTTCGCCTATTTTCTGTAACAAATAATATTGTATAGTAGTTAAAATCATAGAAACGGATAAAACCAAAATAAGAAGTATTAAAGTACTATTGACTGTAAATCCTGAGCTTGATTGCTTTACTAAATCTGCCACTAAGTTTGGTTGAATAAGTGTTAAAATTGCACTTGAAATACCAAGCATTAATACCAAGAAGAATTCTAATTTATGTCCTGTAGTTAAAGCAAACAATTGTCGTAAACTAGCTCTTGGAATCGGTTCATATCGCTCATCTTGTTCAAGTTCTTTAGGTTTGGGATTATTATTCTCCATATTTTTCTGCAATTTCCTCACCAAAATTAGGTACACTTATAACTTTGGAATATAAACTTATTTCTTCCGGCTCTCCAACTGGAATACCGTTTAATTCAACCCATGCATGTGCCCTAAATGGCTCTAGGGCGTATCCAGTACACCAACTAACAGATCTTCGTTTTAACCACGTTGCTACTACAACCGCAAGTGAACGTCTCAGACAACCCTCTTGACTTCGACATCTCTTACTTACGGTACATACTGCATCACGAATAACCTGAACTTGTTCCTTAGAAGCCGATGGATAACTTCTCGTTAGACGAGATAATATCTTTTCTATCATACTTGGAGGGAGCCAATTCAGAGGTGCTGATAGAAGTATAGCTAGCCTAGCATGCCATCTTGCCCCATTTGATACTTGTCCTGGCTGTTCTGGAAAAAGCGGTATATCCATTATGCTAGTCCCACCTCTCTAAGCATTGAAAGAAATTCATTAACATCATTTTCTGCAATAGCACTCTCTAAACCAAAAGTCTTTTCTAATTCAGCCACTAATTCATTCCTAGTTTTTCCTTCATCTAATCCTTGAATTAAAAGTTTTCCAACGTGATTTACTTGAAAATAAATTCCTCTACTTTTGTCAAATATCATTGCCCCAGTATCTTGTTCAATTATTTTAAGTTCTCTTTTTATCTTTTTCATAAAATTTCCCCATTCTGAAATAATATTTCCACATTATGACGGACAACTCATTGCATTATGAAGCCATCGCTCAACAGCAGATAGTCTTTCAAAGGCTTCTATTCGATTGTGTAAAGCAGTTGGCATAGACAATTCAGAGACTAGTATGTCAGGGTCAACAATTCCTAGCTCAACAACTTTGAAATCTCTAACTGCATGAATATTTTTTTTTACAGATTCCTTATATCCTTGGTATAAAAATGTTGAATAATCTCCTTTAAAGCCTCGAGTAAATACTTCACGGGGAACAATTCCTTTTGTAGCTTGATACAACATGGGTTTAGTCATCCCAGATTTTATGTGATACCGCATTGGTATAGATAATGCAGACTCAATAATTTTTGGATCTAAAAACGGAGCTAGCCAAGTGAATCTATTTCCATAAATAGCATTAAGTTGGCTTAGTACCCGCCTTTGAAACAGCAATGACTCTAGTGCTTGATGTTTAGAACGGTCAGAATCAAGACCTCCAGAAATTTCATTTACAGTTTTCATAGCAATCTGATAACACGGAGCATGATATTCTTTTGCAAGCCATGCAGGAATCGCAATTTTCCCAGACCAATCCACATCAGACTCTTTCCTTCGGGATTTAGCGTAGCCAAATCCAATATCTATTTCCGTTTTCAGTGCTTCTTTAAATGATGTATTGTTCATAAGATTGGATACATTTTTTAGGAATGATGTTCTCGTAAGTAAACAATATTGGAAGCCAGACGATAAACCACGCATTCTGTTCTGCCTTACAATGGACCACGCATATGCTGGCATAGGTGTAAACAATTCATCACCACCCACACCTATGAAATGAACTGAATCTCCATAGTTCTCATTTAAATTAACTATTTTTTCAATATAGCCCTCTGTATCTGCCCAAAATACTGGGAAATCCGGAAGAGTTAATCCTGAGTATGGCATGTCTGTTTCATATCTCCGACCAGACACACCGATTGATGGCAATGAATGTAGCGGTTCATTCATATCATTTGCAAACATAGCGGCGTACTTAGAATCACTATTCCATTTACTATCTGTTTTTGCATGATATAGCTTAATGTCTGCACTTTGAGCTTTTAAAGTATATGCAATTGCGGCTGAATCAACACCTCCAGAGAGGTCAGCAGATATATTAGCATAGCTGCTAGTATGATTCCTTAGTAATTCAAAAAACCGCTCTCTTATATTTTGCAGCGTCAATTCTACATCATTACTTAGTTCTGGCGGCATCCAAACTTTGAATTCTTCAAATAGTTTCTTTTTCCCATATCTCAAAACGCAAAATGGGTGGATTTTATTCACACCTTCCCATAAAGGCATATTTTGAAAAGGATAATAGGGTAGACTACTTATCAAGTTCAATGCAACTGCTGATTTGGATATATGTAAATCACAATATCGCGCAATATCACTAGCCGAATCACTAATAATTAAAATATCATTTAACATTTTCCATGATAGAGAAACATCAAATAATGCTCCTCCTACAATAACTTCGTGATTATCAACTAGAACAAAGATCCCTTTAGAAACAATCTTTTGAAAAGTTCCCGCTAATTTTGTAATCTCAAAATTCATAGTTCCCTGTATCTGGTCTGAAACTTTTGGATATTCACATGGTATGCAATATATCTCTAGGTCACCTATAGAATGCTTAACATACTTATGTTGAGAAATAAGCAAAATGCTTGCCGAAGCTGTTTTTATAAGTACTTGGAATGGTACTTTATCAGAACTTAATTTTGTTAACTTTTCTTTTAACTGAATGCTAATAACAGTCTCCCCTCTCGCAATCCCTAATATTTTGAACAAAATTTATCATACGAGCCTCTAAAACAATCAATTTTTCACAAAAAGTGGCCACTGGACATCTCAAAATTGTCCAATGACCACTTTTCTCTCTTAATTAATTGTCGATTATATTCTAGTTAAAGCACGACCACCAAGAACATCTCTGTATCTACCAAACCAAATCCCTTTAGTAGACTCTTTAAAACTAGCAACTTTCTCAATTGTTGGTTTAGAGTAAACAACGTTTGTCATTGAATTCCACCCCCTTTACCTATATGCTCACATCACCCACATTACATTCCAAATAGAAATTAATATCCTATTTGTTTTAGATAGTAATCTATTTTCAACTCAATTTTTCTTTTGTGTAATAAACTGCAATTTAAATGTAATAATTGACATCATTTCAATTCTAGTATAATAATTGGTTATAGAGAAAAGGATCTTTTATCCTTTTTTCAATTCCTTTTGTGTTTGATTCTGAGGTCGTAAGTTACCGCTACCAACAAAAGCCTCATCTTTAAATTGCCGGCATTGCCCTACCATTTTTAAAAAGTACCAATAGGAATGTTAAGCTCCTTAGCAATATCAGTGAGTGAATTTCGACTTGCCTGTACATACTTCCCAGTCTCTTTTTTACATTTTTTATAGTAACGTTGACGCTGTTCGCTCAAATTGTTATTTATGACATGATGGTGCATCATAGCTACACTTACCATTATCAAAGGAGTGAAACGATGGCAATAAAAGTTGCTATTTGCGATGATGTCCCTGTTTTTGCAAAAGATATCGAAGATTTAATGTTAGAATATGACTCCTCTTTATTTGAAATTGATATATTTTATAATCCGTTTCGTTTAATTGAATTACTTAAAAGAAATAGATATGATTTGTTTATTTTAGATATTGAGTTTCCTAATGTATCAGGAATAGAGATTGCCGAGATCATTAGAAAGAATAATTATACTTGTCCAATTATCTTTATTACACGTTTCAAAGAATATATGGAAAAGGCTTTTAAGGTTAACACTTTTGATTACATTTTAAAACCAGCAACGAAAGACAAACTATATCCTGCCTTGAATCGCGCTATAAAATATTTAGATTTAGATGATTCAAAATTTATGTTTACATTTAATAAAGTTTTTTACAGTCTTTCTTTTAGTGAAATTATTTACTTTGAAAAAAATAAAAGGAGCGTACTTATTCACACTCCCTCTGATACATATGAAACGCTTCTTCAAACAAGAGCCCTTTTATCCAAAGTTAATCATAATTTTGTGCAAATCCACACCTCGTTTATTGTTAATGTTAGATATGTAAAACAAATTAGAAATAATTGTGTTGTCTCCAATTTAAATGATAAGCAAACTGTTGAAATACCAATTAGTCGTAAATTTATAGATAGTGCCAGAAAACAAATTTTGATGAAGCTAAGAGAATGTCCTTTAAAAGCCTAAATTAAAGAGACCTTTTGAACGCCACAACGTGGTCGGACGCGATGCGCTTAGTCGTTGCGGGTGTGATTTGCTCATGAATCATGTTCCAAGCCTCGAATCCTTACCGGGTTCGGGGCTTTGTTTGTGTGAATCATCAAGGACTCGTTACATTACTGTCAGCTATTGAGCCTGCTCGCTCTGTTGCAGCATTTCTGTCAAGTAAGGGTTCAAGAATACGCTCGAAGGATCAAGCTCTTGACGAAGGCGAAGAAATGCATCCCACTTCGGATATATCGAACGCAGCTGCTCTGCACGCATCGTGTGCATTTTGCCCCAGTGCGGTCTCCCGCCATTCCGTCTGCAGATCTCCTCTACTTTGGCAAAATAGTCGGCATACTCCATCCCACGGTACATATGTACAGCGATATAGCCAGAATCACGTCCATTCGCCGGACTGAGCCATATATCGTCTCCCTGAACATAACGGCATTCGATTGGAAAATGAACAGCAAATTGGTGCCGATCTACTGCATCGCGTATTTCCTCAAGCACAGTTCGCATGCGGTCTGCGGGGACGCTGTACTCCATTTCATTAAATCGAACCAGCCGCGGCGTCGCGAAAATAAGGTGACTATGCCCCACTTCCTGCACATCCGGTACGCTTGTTGCTGATAATCGGCTTATTGGCTTGCAAAGGCGCGGAATGAAACGACAGCACTCCGACAATAACCAGAATAGCGCATTCTCCAGCAGCATGACTTTCCAGTAACTCCAGCGGCTTGGCGTTCCGGGGATCTCATCCGTCTTATTGGTCAGTTTTACTTGAGCGATATCCGTATAAGGGAACCAAAAAAATTCGAAATGACGGTTTTCCTTTTTGAATAGATCAAGCTGTTCAAGGCATTGAGAGAATGGCATTTTGCTGCTTGTATAGCGGAGAGCGTACGAAGGTACAACACGAAGCTTTACCTTAACGATAATCCCGAACATCCCTAGTGACACCTGCATCGCCCGAAAAAGTTCTTCATCCTGCTGGGCTGAACATTCGAGGATTTCCCCTGCTGCTGTCACTACCGTCAAACCTACCGCTTGCGTTGCGAGGCTCCCGAGCCGCTCCCCTGTCCCATGTGTTCCTGTACTGATCGCTCCTGCAATGGATTGCGCATTAATATCGCCCAGATTCTCTTGCGCGACCCCATAGGCATGCAATTCTTTCCCGAGACGGTCCAACTTGGTTCCACCCCACACCTCGGCAATCCCCTTCTCCGAATCAACAGCAATCACACCCTGCAATTGATCCAGGGAGACCAGTACATCATCGGTCTGGACGAGTCGGGTAAATGAATGTCCGGAGCCGACGACACGCAGCTTCCGTCCTTCGGCGGCACATTCCTTAACAATCCCGACCACCTCTTCTATGCTGGCCGGATATGCAATGCTTCTTGGCAATCCGCGTACAAGTCCTGACCAATTGTGCCATACTTTCGTATTGCGCTCCTTCAAATTTACAGAAAGCATAGTCCGTCCCCCCGATATGTCGTTGTCTTGCCAACGATACTGCCGTTCGAAATGTAGTAGAGATGTGCGAATCGCTCACATAACTCTCCAGCTTTGCTATGACGCATAAAGATCGGATCGCCGAGTTTCAGCTCCTCTAGCCCGTTGTAGTGGATCGGCGTCTGGACTTCGCCCGCCCCTTCCATCGTAAGAAGTGCCGTACCTTGCGGCAGGTATGGACGCGGCAGTTTGTCGCTGCCTGCAGAGCCCGAAGCCGTGTATCCGCCACCTAAGCAAGTGTAGAGATCGCCGCGCGGCTGACGCACGATCTCGATCGCATACCCTGCGGCGGGCAGCAAGGTGAAGTCCCGGTAGTGGTCGAACAGACCGGGCGAATAGAACCCCGAGCCAGCTGTAACCTCGGTGACGGCCGGCTCACTGCTGCTTGTATGCAGGCTGCCCGTGCCGCCTGCATTGACGAACCGCAGCCGTGGAATGCCCATGCGCTCGATCGCCGCGACCAGCTCAGCTCTCCGGGCAGCGGCTTCACGGATTGAGCGGCGCTTGAGCAGCCGCACGATCGCGTTCTTCAGCGCCTGCCCAGGCACACGGTCGCCTAAGCCTGCGACCTGCGCTTCGTAGCCCATGAGCCCGTCGAGCACGACGTGCTTCGACTGCGCGATGCGCTCAATGAGAATGAGCGCCGCAGCTGTAGTGCGTATAGGCGAGCGCCATACGCCGAAATGCAGCCCCGGGACATCGATCGACATATCGATGTCCACACAGAGCGGCAGCCTCACACCATATTTGGCGGCTGCCGCTTCCGCCTGCTCGACATGCGTCTCGCAGTCGACCATCAGCGTGATGCTGCGCCCTTCACGCTGATGCATGGCGACGGACTCAAGTAGTCGTCCGTCCGCCGCAGGGTATCCTAGCAGCAAGTCTGTGAATCCTTGCTGCGCGAGATAGAGTGCTTCGGGCACCGTGAAGCACATGATCCCTTGAAACTGCGCATTTGCCTGTAGAATGCGCCGAAGCACATCAACAGAGCGGATCGATTTGCTCGCAATGCGGACTTTTTTTCCATTCGCCCTATGAAGAACGCTCTGAATATTCTGCTGCAACAGATCCAGATCAACGAAGGCAAAGGGCATCGGAAGCCCCGTGCAGACTTCTTTATAGTAACGATAATCACGCACTCTACTCGACCTCCTTTGTCTGGAAGATACACGATTTCTTATATTATTATTTAAGATCCTTTGAATTTATTATTTCTAGATTCTAAGGCCATTTCTTATACGAAAAGACCCAGCCTTAGATAGCTCGTATCTTAGGCTGGGTCTGAATTTTTCTACATCATATAAAATGAACACATAATGGGCTCCCTTTTTATGGATTAAAGAACACGTTGGATTATACTACCCTTTTCTTAACCCCATTACTCAGTCTGCATCATTTTTTTTAGGCATAGTTCCCTGTCCACCTAAAGTTATTACCATAAGGTCCAGTTTTGTCTCAACCGAAAATGTGAAATTGAAAACCGTCTTCATTTACGTGAAACAATATATGTTCTTATCATTGGTTTTTGACAAAAACATATATCGTGAGAATAAAAAAAAGCCGCAACTATGCGACTTTTAAGCATATACGTTATTCTCACCCGACAATAGTTAGTAATGTGGTTTTAAATAGTTGCAAAGGCGATCTGCATTTTGATAGTCATCAACAATGATGATTACTTAGCCATACGACCAAGATAATGTGTGTAGTCACTACTTCAAAGTGCTCCTATTTTATTACCGAAGGAGATTGGTTTTCGCCAGTTCGATGATTTCGTTGCCTTGCCCGTTCAAAACGGCTTTCAGCATCCACATCGTAAATCCGCGTGCCTGCTCGAAGTTGATCTTCGGCGGCATAGCCAGCTCCTGACGATTGACGACGACGTCCAGCACTACCGGACCGCTGTGTTCGAACGCTCGGCGAACGGCGCTTTCCAAGTCGTTCGGATCCTCGACCCGGATTCCTTCGATTCCCATAGCTTGAGCCATTACCGCAAAGTTTGGATTGTCGAGTTCCGTTCCGAATTCTAAAAAGCCGGCTGCTTTCATTTCCAATTCCACGAATCCAAGCGCACCATTATTAAAGACAACAATCTTGATCGGGAGCTTATGTTGACGAAGGGTCAATAGATCTCCGAGCAGCATGGTGAGTCCCCCGTCCCCCGACAGTGATACGACCTGGCGTCCCGGCTGTGCAACCTGCGCCCCAATTGCCTGCGGCATGGCGTTCGCCATTGTCCCGTGGTTAAATGAGCCAATAAGCCTTCTTTTTCCATTCATCCTCAAGTATCGGGCTGCCCACACAGTCGGCGTCCCAACATCGCAAGTCAAAACGGCATCCTCATCTGCGAGATCACTGATTACCTTCATGAGGAATTGCGGATGAATAGGAGCTCGGCCGGGATCTGCAAGTTTGTCCAGTTCCTCGCGGACTTTGGCATAATCTTCCGCAAAGTGCTGCAGATGATCAGGGGAGTGCGGTTCCTCTAACAGGGGTAACAGCATTTCGACCGTCGTCTTCACGTCTCCGCACACCCCGTATGCGAGTGTCGTTCGCCGGCCTAGTCGGGAGGAATCCAAATCAACCTGAAGGATGGTCGCTTCCTGTGGATAAAATTGCCGGTATGGAAAATCGGTACCCAGCATGAGTAAGACATCGCATTCCATTATGGCATGGTAGCCGGAAGAATAACCAATGAGGCCGGTTAATCCGACGGAATACGGGTTGTCGTATTCCAGATATTCTTTTCCTCGCAGCGCTATGACCATCGGGGATTGCAGCTTCTCGCACAGCTTCATGAGCGAAGCATGAGCTCCCGCGCAGCCGGCACCGCACAGCAAGGTGATCCTCTTGCCTTTGTTTAAGTAGTCAGCAAGCGTCATCAATTCGTCTGTAGAAGGGCAGACAATCGGCTGGGTTGAATGGATGACGCGTTCTGGAACGGGGCTTTCGTCGTATTCGAAAGCGGCTACATCTCCTGGAAGAACTAAGACAGACACTCCCGACCTTGCCGTCGCGGTTTGCATCGCCATCGTAACCGCTCGGGGCATTTGCTTCGGTCCGGTTACGACTTCACAAAAGAAGCTGCATTCCTGAAACAACATGTCCGGACGGGTCTCTTGAAAGAAGCCGCTGCCGATTTCACTGCTCGGAATATGAGCGGCAATCGCAAGTACTGGCACCCGGTTTCGATGGCAATCGTACAAACCGTTAATGAGATGCAAATTACCTGGCCCGCTGCTACCCGCACATACGGCGATTCCTCCGCTGAGGGCGGCATCCGCGCCCGCTGCGAACGCTGCAACCTCTTCATGGCGGACATGGATCCATTCTATTTCTCCAGAACGACGGATCGCATCGAGCAAGGCATTGAGCGAATCGCCGATAATGCCGTAAATTCGCTTCACGCCAGAGTTCAGAAGGGACTCCACGATGGAATCCGCTATCGTTCTTCTCATGGGAATCTCTCCTTTTTGTTTTTATTATATTGCCATAATACGAGCAGTCTATTCTTGATTTCACAACGATATAAGCCCGAACCAAGAAGAAAGCCCGACAATCCACATCTCGGGTTTTTTGGGCTTCAATCTTCGATTAAGTAGTCAAATTTCGGTCATTTCATTCCTTATTATTGGAATGCTCCCATTAGTACAATAAAAAAAGAGCTGCATTTGCAACTCAATGATTTTAAGCGTTTATTTTCACTTACTGTGATACGAACCTTGGCAAGTGAAGTTAGACTAGCATATATTGCTGGAAAAAGGAGGTTATACCATGCATTCTAATAACCGTAAAACCGCTAAAACACGCAAAGCTAGTGCGATTATTTCGCAGCGCAGACCACCGTTTTGTTTAGACTGTTCCCAGTATGCCCAGACCGCAATTAATGGCGCGATAAAGGATCTACGAGCAGCAAAGCGATTTCTTTCTCGTGGGAGATTGGAACGGGCTGAAACTGCTCTAGCTAATAGCCTCCCAGACATTGCCAAGGCAATTCGTAATATTAATCGTATAGAACGCCATTAAAAAGGAAGGTATTGATAATCTCACCCTTATTAAGAATAATCCTCCCATTCAGTAGAGCCCCTCTCCCTTGGGGCGTATTTCCATGTCCTAAGCAGTAAAGGTCAAATATTTCGCTTCACTTATGGTACGGTTCCCACGCTGTCGGTAACGGCATGTTTAAAGGCCATCCTTTGCCGGATGGCCCTTTCTTTTTAGAACATACACCTTATTGAGCTAGAAAGCCAGCTGCCGATACAATCAGTAACTGGCCATCCGGTTAATTGCTCGAATTGCTCGGGCGATGTCTTGAAGGCTGTTAACCAACGCATTTTCAGCACGCTCAAATTTCCCACGAGCAACAAATCGCTTCGCTGCTTTCAAATCCCGAATTGCTCCATTGATCGTTAACGTGCAGCTATTGCAAGATGGGGCAGGTGCCGTCGCTTTCATTTAGAGTGCGCCTCCTTTTGATTTGAACTTCCCCTTTCCGATCACCGTACTCTCGATGCACGCTCAGCTTGATTGATGCCACAGTGCAGCTGGCAGATTTCTTCATAAGTTTCTTTCGTCATAGACAAGATTAGCAGATTGCGGATACAGGATACCCACAATATATTCCTCTGCAGCTGGCCAGGTATAGTTAATTACCCAATTGGCTCCTATTTTTCCGAGAGCTGAAGGTCGAAGAAGCTCAACAACTGAAATAGCACGGGTGGGAAAGGATTCCGTCCTTATGAGAAGATGATATTAAAAGTCGCTCAAGAACTTGGGAATCAGTTCCCCCAGGACGGTTATATAGGCTCATCGATTCACTTAATAAAAGTATTATGTACACGTTCTGATTTCATAAAATAGGGAATCCAAATTGCACATGTTATTACAGATTTCACTATATCCCTTAATGAGCTTCCATCTTCCAGTTCACTCGCTAAGGGAATTTGAATTACTAATAGATAATCAATTACCCCAATGATTAAACTAACACTATAAAAAATTATCATTAGCCGAGGTAATGTGGACTTCTTTCTATAAAAATTAATGAGAATAAATATACAGAAGAATAAAAATAGCACATTATATATCGCCTCGAAAATAAGTACAGGTTCCCATAAAGGATGGTAATATTGTGATGTTGATGACGTTAGTACTTCCCATGTATCGGATCTGAATGCAGGTAATGAATGCTAAAATAATAGTTGCACCGTTAATAGAATCATCGTTAAGTAAAGACCGATTTGTACTAGAATCAACCAGCCTCCTAGCCCAGATATACCTAATGGCAGATGGTCATATTTCTGTTCTTGAACATTTGTCTCCATTGAGAAAAACTCCCTTTTATCTCAGTTTTTCTATCTAAATTCTTTAATTCCATTTTCAAAAGCTTCATGGTCATTATGATCTAACCCATGTAGAGCTTCCTGCAAAGCAAAGGTACTTCTATAAAAATGAACTCGTTCTGAAATTTGCCTTCCATTCGGGTACAAATTCGTGCATATTTCGAAAAACTCTTCTCCATAGCTGGAGAGAATTCCCGCAAAATCATATGCTGGATCCCCAAGTCCGGAACCTCCGAAGTCAATAACTCCTGCAATCCTGTTTTCTTTTGGAGCCCATAAGATATTACTTGCTCCAAAGTCTCCATGGATAAAGGTTTGCTCCAAATTCTGATTATATGTATTATTCAAAAATCCAGTAAAGTTCTCTGCTACTTTTTCTTGTGCTTCTACTCGCATAAAAGGAAAGAGTTTCTCTTTAATTCTTACATATAGATGTTCTATAGTTCTATGTACACTTTCATGTTGTTTTTGAGAAACAAAAGCTTTCGGTATATCCATAGAGTGAAGTTCAATTAGAAAAGTAACAAGTTGTGAGGCAATTGTATTCGTAAGGTGTTGACTTTTGATATTACTCAGTTCTTCCTTCCAAAAAGGAGAACCCTCAATTAGCTTATAGCCCATGAAAGCCTTACCTACCTCCATCTCATCAAAAGATTTATAGGCTGGATAGGGAATCGGCATCGCTACAGTTTTACTGATAGATTCCAACAACTCCGTTTCACGCTTTAATTTCTCTAATCCTTGCTTATACTTAGGAAACCTAAAGACGAGAGATTGATTAAGAATAAATACGTCATTGTTCTGTCCAATCTCATTTTGTTTAACATCTTCAATATGTAAATTTGGGTAAACTTCTTGAATGCGTTTAACGTAGGTAGAGATCATATTCAAGCTCCTTCATTATAAATGTTTTGCTTTCTTGAGTTGAGGCTGATTTCCTATAATGTTCTAGTATTTACGAAACTCCTCAACCTCAGATAGCTCAATGTGATATAACTTACTTGCCTTCCTGAATCACCACTAAAGCTTTACATATTCATGCTTAAAAATACTCATTATTATACGATCGACATATTGACCATTTTTATAGACTTCGTCTCTTAGTATACCATCCTTCTTGAAACCTGACTTTTCATAACTTCGAATAATCACACCAGGATTATCAGCATCTGCCGTCAAATACACTTTATGATTGTTGCTTATCGATTCAACTACGGTCACCGTTGGGCACCGTATCACGGAGAACGAGCTGAGATCAAGCTGCACGTCGCCTTCCACGCTGCAGTAGTCAGCCACAGAACGTGATAGAGAAAGTTGGCTCCCGCCATGACGGGCCTGTTGGCGAGGAACTTGCACATTCGTCGTATATTCACGTGGAAGATCGCGCGGAAGAAATGGCAAAACGGGGAGTCATTCGATGAGAGGAAAAGCAACGGGCCAAATCCACTGAAAGGGCGTACTCGGACGTCGTTTGGAAGCGTTGAAGAAGAACGAGATTACCTGAAAGTGCAGGTGGATTACATAAAAAAGCGGTATCCAAATCTAGTAAAGGAGAAGCCCTCAGTCAGCAAGCGGTGGAAGATTACATTTATCATTATAACTACCTCCGCTTTCAAGCCAAATTGAAACAACGCGCACCGATTGAGTATCGGTGCGCGCTAGCAGCTTAGCTTTTTTCATCTGTCTACTTGACAGGAGTATGTCCAGAATAGAGTTCTGTAAAATGGTTTTGTGTGAACTCAAAAGCCAATTAAATTAGAAGTCATAGAAAGGGACAATGATCAATTTTGATACACCTATTCGCTCTAGATGATAGTTAACATTTAAGAGGGGGGGCGAAAGCCCCTTTTTACGGAAACATTTCACATGTTAAGATCGTATACTTATAAACGAAGTAAGTACAGAACATCGATTAAGGGCAATAATAGCTCTGTAAACTATATATATAGTAAAAAACCACGTTGGGATATCGTATAAAATTGCTTTGAGCAAACATATGGTATAGATAATTCCAATTAACCGCTTCCTGGTTGAGTTGAGCTTCTATCCTTCTTGACCACTTTTATGCTGAAACTGCAAAAAGCTTGCTATTGTCGGATACTTATACAAATCCATAGTATTGATAGAATAGCCGGCATGCTGCAACTCTTCAGCTAGTATAATTAATTTTAACGAATGACCGCCCAATTCAAAAAAGTTATGATGCACGCTAATCTGCTGTATACCCAGTATTTCTGTCCAGATCGCTGCAACTTTTTGTTCCTCTGGGGTTTGTGGAAGGATTATAGTTTGCTGCCCGCGTAATTGTTGCCTATCGGGAACCGGTAGCCGGTCAGTGTCTACTTTTCCGTTAGTTTTTAACGGAATCCTCTCAATAATAATACAATCAGCTGGAATCATATAGTCCGGAAGCGATTTCCGTAAATGCAGTATCAGTTGGCTCTCCAGTTCATCAGTACAGATTTCAGGCACAATATAAGCACACAGCGACAACTCGTCAGAAGTATTTTTAATAGGAACGACCACTGCTTCAAGTACTTGATCATGTTTTAATAATGTATTCTCAATTTCACCCAATTCCATTCGGTATCCCCGCAGTTTTAACTGCCGATCCTTGCGTCCCATAAATTCGATAGTTCCATCTTCGCGCCAATAGGCTAAATCTCCTGTTCTGTACATGATTTGATCTGTTCGGCCAGGTATCCGCACATAGCGATCCGCCATCAGTTCCGGCTGATTCAGATAACCTCTGCCTACGCCGACACCACTAATACATAATTCCCCGGGTACACCAATAGGTTGAATCTGATCATCCACACCTAAAATCGACACATTGGTTCCCGAGATCGGCTTTCCGATGGAAATACTGGTTCTTTCAGCCGAGCGAATATCATAATATGTTGTTAATACCGTGCATTCCGTAGGTCCGTAGCCGTTGACTAACCGTAAATCCGGGTATAATTCTAATATACGATTGGTTAAAACGGACGATAACACTTCTCCCCCCGTCAACAGTTGGCCAATACCGGAAAAAATATCAGAGTGATGACTCGCGAGATGGTGAAAAAGCGCTGTTGTAATGAGCATTGAATTAACATGTTGTTCTCGAATCGTTTCTTTCAACCGTTTTGGCTCTAGCAGGGTAGCTTTATCAACAATAACCAGTGTGCCGCCGTTTAACAGGGTTCCCCATATTTCTAATGTCGACAAATCAAATACTATTGATGTTGCCTGCAACATTACCGTCTGGCAATCCATGGATAGATAATGAGGATCTTGTACCAGATTAAGAACATTTTGCTGTTCGATCAATACACCTTTTGGTTGGCCTGTAGTGCCAGATGTATACAGCAAATATGCCAGATCTTCCGCTTTTGTCGGCACATCGAGATTGACCATCGGAAGTTCCCGGCTCAGGCTTTCTGTTACGAGAAGCGTTGAAACCATGTGTCCTTGCGGAATATCATCCACATGCTGTACAAGCATAAACCGAGCCTGGCTATCTTCCAGAATAAAATGAATACGTTCATCCGGATATTCCATATCGATCGGCAGATAGGCGCTTCCTGCTTTCAATATTGCTAGGATAGATATGATATATTCGATGCCCTGGCCCATGCGCACTGCCACAAATTCATTATGCTGAATATTCCACTCTGTTCGCAGCATATTTGCAAGCCGGTTTGCTTGTTTATTCAGCTCATTATAAGTCAACTTCCTGCCGTTATGGACCAATGCAATTCGATCAGGCTGCAAGAACACCTGCTGCTCAAACTTTCTGGCAAGCGTTGTTGCCGGTCTGCTGTCGGGGATAACCGGATTGAAATCCATAATCTTTTCCAATTCAGTTAGCGAACAAATGGACAATTCACAAATCGCCCTATCCATGTTAAAAATGGTTGTTTGCAACAGTTCATTATAATGCACGGACAAGTTGCGAATCGTAGATTCTTTATACCGTTTGGGTGAATAATCAAACTTAATGTGCAGCCGATCATTCTGACGATTGAACAGTATGCGAATATAGGCCGGATCTGAAACATCCTCTATCTCGCTGTGAAGCCCTTCCATTGCAGCCACCACATGGAGCCGCTTCATCCGATTCGGTGCCAACTGCTGGTGGGAATAGACTGCAGCCAGTTGTTCCCTCAGCTTCAGCACATATTCTTTAAAGCTGCAGGCCGGGTCGATAGCAAGATGGATCGGCAGAAGTCTGCCAGATTGCGCGGAGCTCCCTTGCATCGGCGAGCCGACCAGTCGATCCCTTTCGCCAGTGTATTTATACAGACAAACGTTCAGCGTTGCCAGCAAAAAGCAATACCATAAAAAATCCGACTCTTTGCAATATTGACCCAATTGCTTAAATATAGCGTCCTCTGCGGTATAATCTACAGTCTCCATGGTCGTATGCTCTGCCAAATCCATATTCGTATAGTCAGGTATTACCGTAGCAACTGGAAGTTCATCTGAATAATAGCTATGCCAAAATTGATGCTGACTTGTTCTTTCCTTTTCGGATATAAACATAATGCTTCCCCTCTCTGAGCGGCGTTAAAATGAAAATGTGTCGGTCAACAATGAATGCATATCTTCATTTTCGGCATTTTTACATTGGTCGCTGTACCGATTCATACTTGCTATTGTTTGATCAAGACCATCCGACAGCAATGATTCCAGCAAAGCAACGTAATATTTTGCCATTTGCTCTACAGTATCCGGTCTGAACAGACGGGTGGAATACTCAAACGTGAAGCCCAGTGCATCCCCATCCTCCTGAGCGATCAGGAGAATATCAGCTATACTGGATTTTCGTTCATACGCATACGGCGTGATAACCAGCCCATCCACTTGCAGTGGATGTATATCCATATTTTGCAAGGCAAACATCGTCTGGAACAACGGATTGCGGTTGGCCAAAGGTCGAACGTCCAGCTTCTCGATTAGCAATTCCAAAGGATAATCCTGATTACTGAATGCTTCAATGGTATGAGTTCGCACTTCCTTCAACAGTTCGCGGACAGTTTTGCTGGCAGTCGGTTGGCTGCGGAGCACAATCGTATTAACGAACATACCCAGCAACTGCTGGAATTCAACCTGATTGCGCCCAGCAACAGGAGTACCGACCATAATATCTTCATCTCCTGAATAATGCTGCAGGAGTGTGAAATATACGGTCAGTAACAACATGTACAGTGTCGTATGGGATTCGTCCGCCAGCCGTTTGAGTTGGAAGGTCATTTCGATGGACACCTGGAATTGAAACAATGCACCTTCATAGTTCTGTTCATCGGGTCTTGGATAATCCGTTGGCAGATGAAGAACCGGCAGCGATCCCTTCATTATGTCCAGCCAATACCGCTCCTGCTTGTGCCAAGCATCAGACTGCCGGAACGACTGCTGCCAGACCGCATAATCCTTATACTGGAATTCCAACGGCGGCAACGATTCTCCCCGAAATAAAGCCATAACCTCTTCCGTCAGCAATCCAAGTGAAAAACCGTCCGAAATGCTATGATGAATATCGAATATCAGCACATGCCGCTCGGAAGATATCGTCACAACACCTACACGGAATAGAGGCGCCTGTGTTAAATCAAAAGGACGGACAAATTGTCTTATCCGTTCTGGAAGTTGTTCTTCCGTCCCGCTTATCCATTCTAGCGGGACTTCCACTTGGTCATGAACTTTGAATACGATCTGTTCGCCTGCTCGCTGATGTGAAAGTCTAAGTGACTCATGCCGTTCCATTAGTTGCTGGACTGTCTTTTTCAAACGTTTCTTGTTGAGCGCTCCAGTAATCCAATTCACATCGGTTATATTGTTGCTCGTATCCGCGAACCGCCTCATTTTCTCTAGGACATAAAGACGGGTCTGCTGATATGAAGCTGGGTAGAATTCGCGCTGCTCCACAATTTGCGGTACCGGCAGATCCTCTTTTTGCCGGAAACGCAGTTGATTGGCCAATCCACGGATCGTTGGCTGAGCAAAGATCTCATCCATGCCGACATCGACACCCAGCTCTTTGCGAAGCCTTGCTACGATCAGAACCGCTTTGAGCGAATGTCCACCAAGCAGGAAGAAATTGTCTGTCACGCTGATCATCTTCAATTCTAGTATTTCACTCCAGATATCAGAAATGATCCGCTCTAGCTCATCCAGCGGCCATTCATGCGAAATGAAATCTGAATCTGAAGGAGTTGTGACCCTTTCAGGTGGTGGCAGCTCTTTAGTATTAATTTTATTGTTGGCAGACATGGGCATCTGCTTGAGCTGCACATACAGTTGAGGAACCATAAATTCGGGCAACAACTGTTGTAACTGTGTTCGCAAGTCCGATTCATTTAACAATGTAGCTGCAGTATAATAGGCGCAAATCTGCGTCTCCTTACCCTCCTGCTTGATAGGAATAACAACCGCTTCCTGAATTTGAGGCAAGCTTAAAATTTGCCGTTTGATCTCCTCCAACTCAATCCGGTAGCCTCTAATTTTGATCTGGTGATCTCTCCGCCCCAGGTATATAAGATTACCGTCGGCACGCCATTTGACCAAATCGCCGCTACGATACAGTCGCTCCTGGTTAAGCCATGGTACCGTAAGAAATTTTTCATCAGTCAGGTCCTGCCGATTCACATAACCGGCCGTTAATCCGTCTCCGCCTATAAACAGCTCTCCGGCAACTCCGATGGGTACGGGCTGATTAAATGCATCCAGTACATAACAGGTTGTGCCGGTTATCGGTTTACCGATTGGAATACTTTTTTTCTCTTGATTGGTCACATCATAGGTCGTAGTATAAGTCGTACTTTCCGCTGGTCCATACCCGTTTTTGAGTCGGACATGCGGATGATGTTGCAACAGAATCTGCACATGTGAGGGGGACATCACTTCGCCACCCACAATAATGGTCTCCAGGTTATTAAAAATTTCAGGGTCTTCGTTTAACAAATGATTGAACAGGGCAGTAGTTGGAGTCATTATGTTGATGGAGTGATGTAATAGAAACGGCTTCAATCGCGCTGGATCCAGGAACGTGTTTTTATCGGTTAAATACAAACATCCTCCATTAAGGAGGGGTGCCCATGTCTCAAACGTAAAGACATCAAATCCCAAAGCACAGGTTTGCAACAGCCGGGTGTTCTCGCTTAATTCCACATAATCGGTTTGTTTGACCAAACGCGAAATGCCAAGATGCTTGATCATAATCCCCTTAGGTCTGCCGGTCGTCCCTGAGGTGAAAATAATGATCGCCGTCTGGTCAGGTTCCCTAACCAATCCTAAATTGGCGGTGTTTGTACTGTACAATGATTCATCCAACAAATCCAGTATCTTCAAGCTTCCCGGAAGCGGCTGCTCGGGTTCTCCCTGTACAAGCAGCCATTCCATACTGCTATCCTCCAGCATATTTAATATTCGCTGTGTCGGATAATCCGGCTCGATAGGCACATAAGCGGCTCCTGCTTTGATCACAGCAAGCATACCCACGATCATCTCGAGAGAACGCTCTGCCATTATGCCAACATTCGTTCCTTGCACCAAGCCACGGCTCCGCAAGCTGTGTGCAAGCCTATTGGCTTTATCATTTAGTTCCCGATATGTATACATCCTTCCATCATGAAATAACGCGGTTCGTTCCGCGTGCAACTCTGTCTGTTCTTCAAAAATCCGATCAATTGTTAAAAGAGGATAATTGATGATATTGTCGTTGAACTGATGTAATATAAGCTGTTTCTCCACTTCATCCAACAGATCAAACTGATGCAGTTCCATACCTGGCATCGTTGTTACCAGTCTGGACAATCTGACAAAATGAGCAGCCATTCTGTTCATTGTATCCGGTGTGAACAAATCGGTGCTGTATTCCAGCTTGCCGGTAATCACATCATTATCTTCTGTCAATTCCAGCGTCAGGTCGAATTTGGAGCTGTCACTCTCCCATTCATAGCGTTGGAAGACAAGATCGCTCATCTCCAATTTGTACTTGTCCATATTTTGCACAACAAGCATAGTATCAAAAATGGGATGTCTGCTTGATGAACGCGCAATATTCAGCCGCTCCACCAGCATATCAAGCGGATAGTCCTGATGATCGTAAGCAGATAACGTAGTTTGCTTGATTTGGGCCAACAATTCCAGGAAAGTCATGTTCCCTTGAGGACGTGTACGAAGTGCCAGCGTATTCACAAACATACCGATCACCGACTCCAATTCGGCGCTTCGGCGACCTGCAATCGGTGTGCCGATTACAATATCTGTCTGGGAAGTATAACGATGCAGCAGTAGCGAATAAATACTGAACAACACCATATACAGTGTTGCTCCTTCCTGTTGAGCTATCTGCCGCGCCGATTGGACAACATCCGCATTTAACTGAAAATGCACATAGTTACCGCGACCACTGCTGTATGACGGTCTGGCATAGTCAGTCTGCAAATCCAGCACCGGCAATTCGTCTGCAAACTGCTGCATCCAGTACTGCTCTTGTGCGCTCATTTTCTCACCGGAAAACAAATCGTTTTGCCACATTACATAATCCACATACTGCACTTCTACCGGAGAAAGCGGAATGCCGTTATAAAGACAGCCGATCTCTTTTATCATAATTTGAATGGATATGCCATCCGCAATGATATGGTGAATATCAAAAAATAAATAATAGACTGTGGGAGAAGTGCGGATCAACTTAAGCCTGAATAATGGAGCCTGATCCAGGGCAAATGGCTGTGCCAGCGATTTCAATACTTCCTCAAGCTTCTCTTCCTCCACCTCAAGCGTTTCCAGCGAAAACGGAACCGTAGCCAGTACGGTTTGCGAAATATCGTTATTGTCTAGATCTGTCTCAAATATCGTCCGCATAGATTCATGCCGCTGGATAAGCTGCTGTACTGCCTGCTCAAATTTTTGGAGATCCAGTGTCCCCAGTATTTTGAAAACAGAAGATAGGTTATAGGCTACACTGTGCGGATTGAACTGCTGAACGACAAACAATCTCCTTTGAGCTGATGATGTTTCATAACAACCTATCGTTTCCATTGAATGAAACCCTCCTGATCTTGAATTGCGGCAGGGATGGTCTGATTGATAACGCTTACCACTTCCTCCATATGGCTGTGTAGAAAAAAGTGATCCCCTTTAATCCATACGATTTCGCAGTTGTGAACGGTGTGCCGGTTCCATAACTGGATATCTTCCCTGTTGATCTTATCGTTCAACCCGGCGAATACGGTTACCGGGCAATTTATCAAGGGCCGTGCCGGAGCAAGACGATATGTCTCCAGTACACGGACATCGGCATTTAATATTTTTTTGAACTTTGCGGCCAACTTTGGACGGCGTTTAATCTCCACTGGGATACGGCCATCCGGAAAAGAAAATGGGGCCAGGAGCCTTTGCTTGAGACTGGACCAAGTTAATGTACGCTTCCGATCAGACAAAGGTGCAGGCCGACCGGATAGCAACAAATGGACAGGCGGCGGATACCCTTCCCGGAGCAGCAAATAATATAATTCATACGCTAACACTGCCCCCATGCTGTGCCCGTAAATGGCATAGGGTACTTCCTGTACTTGTGCTCCTATCTGTGTCACCGCATCCTTTAACATATCGGCAATGCTGGCCGCATAAGGCTCGTCATAACGAGCGCCTCTGCCGGCAAGTTCAACCGGTCGGAGCTCGATATGTGGACTTAGCTGACCTTTCCACTGCCAGTATATTGTAGCCGAGGCGCCTGCATATGGGAGGCAAAATAATATGGTTTTAACGGTCATCACCCCTTCTCGAATAACGGAATGCTTGGCTTGATTAAGGGAACTACCGTTTGTGTGGTCTGCTGCATAGCCACAATGCGCCCCCCATCCATTTTGATAACACGATCCGCTAGATGGAAATAATGATCATCATGCGTAATTGCTATAATACATTTGCCCCGGTCCTTCATGTCCGGCAGCAGGGTATAATAAAAGAAACGGCGGTATTCCGGATCTTGATCCGCAGCCCACTCATCAAATAGACAGATTGGACGATCCTCCAAATACGCAATCAGCAAGGCCAGTCTTTTTTTCTGTCCGGTTGACAGTTTGGTTGTACTGAATGTGCCGTTATGAATAACGATCTTGTCCTGCAAATCCAGCAAGCGGAGATAGTGTTGCATTTCTGCTTCTTTTGCCTGCCAGTCGATGCCATACAAACGGTCGAACAGATGGAAATCGCCGAAGATCGCCGAGTAGTACTCACCTAGCCCACATGAGGAAATCACGCCATCATTCAGTGTCACCTTGCCTGTATCTGGTGTGTACAATCCAGTAAGTAGCTTAGCCAAGGTTGACTTCCCACTGCCGTTACCTCCAGTAATAAAGGTGATGCTGCCACTGTCAAATAGGCAGTTGATGGGTCCGACCGCAAACCCGGTTGGCCCCGATGTGTTATTGCCCGTATAGCTATAGGTCACATCTTCCAGTTGCAATCGAATTGGAACCGTCTGGAGGGCAACTTCAGCAGAAGGATGTTGGATTCTCTGTTCCACCTCCCGGATCATTTGTTTAATGCGATCCCAACTGACCTTGCTCTGCGCATACTGGGGAACGCTGTCCAGCAGTTGATTGACGGGACCGGTCATATACAAGAACACAAACACATAATTTCGTAGCATCGACGTATCCATCTGCTTAAAAAGCTCTGGAAATACAAATACTACACACCCGATCACCAGTATGAACAGCAGTTCTCCCAACACAAAAATGTCCGAATAACGCAGTTGATACACATTGCGCTTCTCTTTGTACGTTTCGCAACTGATCTGCATCTCTTCTCTGAATTCCCGGCGTTTGTCAGAATGAAGCGAAAGCTCCTTGAAGCCTTTCAGCAGATCATTGATAAACTTAAAAAAAACATTCTGGAGATCACGCGTTTCCTCCATTAAATGGTTCGCCCGGCTTCCTACATACATATACAATACCGCTAGCACAGCAATGATCACTATGGATAGCAGCAAGGCATACATGTTCATAATCCCAAGATATAGAAAACAGCATAACAAGGTAATCAGATTGGTCGCGCCCGATATCAGGATTCCCATGGAGCGACTGATGGCTTCGGTATCATTATTAAGCGTCGCTTCTACACGTCCTCGTTCAAAGCTGTCCATTTTGGAGAAGCTCGTTTGCAAAAACTTATCAACCAACTCCATCCGCTTGGCATAAATAATTTGATTGGTCAGCTTAATCAACATAGCTCGGATGATTCGCTGTCCGAACACATACATCGCAATCGCCATCGCAAAATAAAACAGGAGCCCATTCATCAGATTATCCGTTCGGTTGAACGATTCATTGATAATAAAAATGACAAACGCATTCCCTAAACCACTGACCAAACCCAGAACAATTGGCGTCAGAAATGACTTCTCCGTGTTTTTTGGAAAAAACAGAGTCAGCAGCGAGTAAGCCATATATAAGGCTCCAGTAATCAGTAGCAGCCACACGGCGGTCATTACCGTCGATGGTAGCCATATTTCAATAAATCGCCAGGTCAATTTGTACATAAGAATATCAGGAGCCTTGTATATCATCCATGCGAACAGGCAGGCAGCAATTAGATGATATCCTAGCAACCTGTAGGGCTTGGCCCGTTGAAAGGATGGTTTGCGTTTGCCGTTGCCAATGTCACGGAAGACCAGCACCAGATACACAAGTACCGCAGCTCCAATAATAGACAAGGCGATAATTAGGCCGACCGCCACAGAATCCGCTTTTTTGTAGGTATCGGAATGAATTAACGGAGGCTCTTCACCATGCAACTGGCTCAGGATGCCTTGTCCGATCCCTTGCGTATAATCGCTGTTCATATTAGCCATAATGACAACGCCAATGCCTTCTGCCGGACGCATGCCCACAAAGGAAGAAAATGTAGGGTTGTTACCCGAATGCGAAATCTCACCTTCTCCGCTTTGGAAGATATCCCAGCCTACCGCATAGGATGCACCGTTGCTCTCAGGCGGAACCGTGCGATTCGGCAGATGAGATTGATCAATCAGTGAATATTCAAAAGATCCTGAATGATCGATTCCCATCTGAATTTTAAGCCACAGAGCCATATCCTCGGCATTGCTGACTATATATCCGGCAGGGGCATTGCCCACGAATGGCGGCGGGCTGTATAATTGCGGCCTTGTATAGGCCATTCTATAACCGGAAGCCAATTCCGCGGAGGCTATCGGTTCCTGCATCGCAAAAGTATGCTTCATCCCCAGCGGCTCAAAGATATTATCTTTCATATACTCGGCATAGCTTTGCTCACTAACCTGTTCAATGATTAATCCAAGCACATCGTAATTAATAGTCGCATACTCATACGTTTTGCCAGGCGCACGATTCAAGGGCTGGTTCTGCAATATGCGAACCGTCCTCTCCAATTCACCCGCTCCATAACCCTCCGGCAGATGGCCAATCGTATCAAACGGTATGCCGCTCGTATGATGCAGCAGTTGCTCTATCGTGATTACGGCCGGTTGATTATGATACACAGGTTGAAACCAGGGCAGATACTTGCTAACCGGATCATCCAGATGCAAGCGATTTTCCTTCGCCAGTTTTAACACTGCCAGGCCAGTAAACGCCTTGCTGTTTGAACCAATTTCAAACAGGGTGGACGGACTGATAGCAGTGCCGGCAGACACGTCCTTGAACCCGTAACCCCGCTGCAATATGATCTGATCTCCACTGACTATCGTGACAGACATGCCCGGAATTTCCGCATGTTCCATTTGCTCCTGTACCCATGATTCAATTTGCTCCAGATAGCGGGGCGTCATGTCCTCTGCTGTATTCGCATAGGACATGACCGGTGCAGACAGCGCCAGCCAGCACGCCAATATACATATCCACAGTACTCTCCAGCATTTATACGGGGAATTCAAGCTTAATCCCGCCCCCTCTAATCCATTAGTAGAGCGTTTCTCTGTTTACGAGCGCTCAGTACGTAGCACTTCGGAAGCTTCACTTCCTGATCTTTTAAATGATCATACAGCGCTGAAATATCGTGATCGTACTCGTCAAAAGACTGAATCATCAGTCCATTGCTCAGTGTACAGCTCATAATGTGCGACAGGGTAGGATCGAATACATAATATGGCGCGCCTTCATAGGTCTCTTTGTTGATATAATCCAAGCCTTCGTTATATACGCGCGGTTCATCAATGAAATACGAGAACTTCATTTCCAGAGGATGTTCCTTATCATTCTCATCTAGCATGAACAGCACCGGATGAATATCGTAGATCAGTACATTCCCACCGTCTTTTAAAAGCCGCTGCACCATCTGGAAAAACAGCGATAAATCAGGAAACCAAATCAATGAGCCGGCTGAAATATATATAAGATCAAATGTTCCGCTATACTGTTCCGGGATTTCGTACACATCGGACTGCATAAATTCACATTCAATCCCAGCATCTATTGCCAGCTTACGAGCTTCATCGATCGCGAGATCACTAATATCAAATCCTATACAGGAGGCCGCCCCCAGATTTTTAAGGGATAACGTTTCCGTACCGTCATTGCAGCAGAGATGAGCAACAGACTTGCCTTCAAGACCGTACGCCTTCAACTTGGCGGTTATCGTCTCATCCAGCACCGAATATCCTTTCTGGCGGAATAGCTTCTTTCGCTCCTCCTTTCCCTTATGATGGCGGGCAGCCACCTGATTCCATGAGCGCCGGTTGGCTTCGGTATAATCCTTGATTTCCACAGTGTCTAACTCCTTATTATTTGAATTTTTAGCGTTTGGTTCGTTCACGCCGCTCCACCTTTTTGAAGCTTACAGATGCCGGATTTTCAAGGGTGGGCATGGTCTGCTTTTTCTGCAGAATCCATTGTGCCAGACTGCGGACAGTAGCCATTTCAAACAACTCGCGTAGGGTTGGAACATAACCACATGCAGCGCCTATTCTAGCGACAACTGCGGTCGCCTTGAGAGAATGACCGCCCAATTCAAAGAAATTATCATTGACGCTGATTTCATCCAGTTGCAGAACATCTTGCCAGATGGCCAGAACAAGTGCTTCTTCTTCATTTTGAGGCGGTATGATTTCCCGGATGCGTTCATCTGTATTTTGAATTTCAGATAAGCGTACCTTGTCTATTTTACCGGTAGAGGTCAACGGCATGTTGGCCACAAAAATAATCTCCTGCGGAACCATATAACCAGGGAGTCTGCTCCGAAGCCAAGCGGACAACGCCTGCCGGTTCGTCAAGGAAATTCCCGTCTGGAACTTCTCCTCACCGGATTCCGGATGTGGAAAATGCTGCACCCATACACTCGGATCATAATAGATTCCATTTTTCTGTTCCAAGTCAATCATGACAGGCTGTAACGTGATTGGCGTGATATACCTGCCGCTTTTCGGAAACTCGATGCCGGTCCATAGCTGCCAATCTCTAATACTGCCTGTGATCGTCTGTGATTGTTCTGCAATGCTTAGAACTTGTCCGCCTGCCCGGATATGGGTTCGCAGCCAAGGATCTAACGGCAGGCCATCTGATCTGGTCAACGCACAGTACTCTGTAAATGACTGTTCGGGATAGTTCGTTTTGCCTGTTGGTCGAACAGGTACGATAATATGCTCCAATTGGTGAGCGTCAGCCACATATTTGAAAGCTTCCAGCAGCAGCCCGGCTAGTCCATTGCCCCGTTGCTGTTCATTTACCACCCCGGCCAATATCAGTAGCGTATTGGGAGAGGGATACGAACCGGCGGTTTCCACACTTTTCAGCAGACCCTCATCCCAGCCTTGCGGAAGATGCTCCGGTGAGCCGTCCCAATACATTGGGACGGTATTGCCGACAGCGGCAATTTCTCCATCTTCTTGTAGCAAGGCAAATTGATAATCGGTGAAGTTGGCAAACAGCTTAGGCCAGTGTTCCAGCATTACACTATCCCCGATAAAATAATCTGGCCATGACTGCCGATGCAGTGCATTCATTCCCGCGGCCAACTGCGGCATTTGCGCCAAATTAAACCATTTTAAACGTCGTGTATGGCTAAAGGGCTGGTACTTGTTTGTAATTTCCACATAGGCGACCAAACCATCCATTCCTTTGTCATGGCGGTGGACAACGGCTGCGCTCGCGATATCACGGTGCTGCATAAGTACCGCTTCAACTTCCTCTAGCTCCACCCGGTTTCCTCTCACCTTTACCTGCTGGTCCAGCCGGCCGATGTAGCGAATGATGCCTTCTTCTGTATATTTGACGAGGTCGCCTGACTTGTATAGCTTCGAGTCAGACGTATCAGAGAACGGATCGTTCACAAAACTGTCTGCCGTGCGTTCAGGATCATGTAAATAACCGCGTGCCAGTCCTGGTGAGCTGATGTATAGTTCACCAGGCACACCTGCTGGCACAATATTCATCATTCGATCAAGCACATATACCATTACATTGCCCAGCGGCGAGCCAATCGGAACAATCTCTCCTTCAAATTCCAGCCTGCAATCAAATGTTGTTGCATCTACCGTGACTTCTGTCGGTCCATAATGGTTGTACAATCCGCAATCGAATTCCTCCCGGAACAAATCGCGCAGCTTGCGTGTAAGCGGCGCTCCGCCACTAATCACAAACCGGAGTTCAGGCCATTGTGTAAATACCCCGTTTCTGCGGGCGTTGATGAATTCCTCCAGCATCAGCGGTACAAACTGCAAGAATGCAACTCCCTGCTCCTCCGCAAGCTTCCCTAGCGCAGCCGGATCTTTGGCTTCATCAGGATGTGGGATGAAAATTCGCGCTCCGCAGGTGAGCGGCCAAAATATCTCCAGCAACGAAGCATCAAATGAATACGAGGTGTGGAACAGCGCCGTATCATTAACCTGCAACGAATAATGCTGCGCCAGCCCGGCAAACAAATGCACGATGCCCTGATGCTCGATCTCAATTCCTTTGGGCTTCCCGGTTGTACCCGAGGTAAATAATACATAGGCCAGTGTGGAACGATCCGCCTCTACACCCGGATTAATGGTCGACTGTGCATGCAACTGCGCCTCCAACTTGTTGAGATCAAGCAAGGTTACCGGGTGTACAGATTGCACCAACCATGAACCGGCTCCAGTGATCAGTACAGAAATATCTGCGGCCTGTATGATCTCCAATTGCCGTGCTTCCGGGAGTTCCGGATGGATAGGCACATAAGCGGCGCCTGCTTTCCAAACGGCAAGCAGCGAAACAATCAAATCAGCCGAACGTTCAAACCTAACTCCGATTTTTTGCTCCCGCCGCACACCGGCAGTCAGCAGCAAATGCGCCAACTGATTCGCTTTTTCATTCATTTGTTTATACGTCATTGTCTGATTATGATCGAAGATGGCGATCTCGTTCGGTGTCAATTCCACCTGACGTTCAATCACTTGATGCACACAGGATTGGGAGTCATAGCTGTGTGGCTTGCGATTACGTAGGTTGACGATAATCGTTTCGGACTGTTTGTCCAGCCACTCATAGGCATAAAGCGAGCCGTCAGGCGAATCAATCACCTGTTGCGTTAGCAAGATAAACTGCTCGGCAATCCGCTCTGCCGTCGTTCTTTTAAACAGATCCGTATTATAGTTCAAATTAAGTTCAATCCCGTGACCCAGTTCATCAAAAGCAAAGGTCAGATCAAAACGAGAACTGGTTTCCATGAAATCATACACTCGCGGATTGTAGTCGAGCCCAACAAATTTCAGGTTTTTCAGTAAATTTTGTTTATTGTTTTGCAAGCCGTACATAACCGAAAACAGCTTAGAACGCGAAAGATCATTTTCCGTCCGGATTTGCTCAATGACGAAGTTACTCGGATATAGATGATTATCATAGGCCTCGATTGCCGTCTGCCTGCTCTGGGAAACCAATTCAGCAAACGTCATATTCGGTTCTATTCGGCATTCCAACAGAATCGCCGTGGCAAACAGCCCTAGCATTCGTTCTAGCTTCACATCGTCACGGTTCACTATAGGAGAACCGACTGCGAAATGATCCTGATTGCTCAAACGGTGCATTTGTAAATTCAATACCGACAATAGGAACATATATAATGTAATCCCTTGCTGCTGACAGTAAGTGGCGATCCGCTTTTGCAAGTCCGGTTGAATCGTCTTCAGCACAGTGCCACCGTTGAACGTCACTATCGAAGGGCGCGGATAATCGGTCGGCAGGTCTAGTGCTGGCGGCACGACAGCGAATTTATCCAGCCAATACTGCCGTTTGGCTTCCAGGTATCCAGATTGAATTGAAGTGTTCATCCATTCGGCATAATCCGTATATTCAATCTCCAGCTCAGGCAACTGCGCAGTACGGTGTTCTAATTGCGAATTATACAGTTCACTGAATTCGTCAATCAGATTCATGGACGATGTCTCATCCCAGATAATATGATGCGCTACGAACATCATCAGAAACTCTTTGTCCGCATATTCGATCAACTTGACCGAAAACAGCGGCCCTTGGGCAAAATCAAAACTTTGATTGTTATGCTGTTCCGCCATCCGGTAGACATCTTGCATAATTTCATCCGGCTCTATATGTGTTCGATTCTCATATACGCTGTCCAGTCGGAAGTCCTGCTCCGATTTCACAACTTGAACCGTTGCACCTTCATGATTGGCAAAATGAGTACGAAGCACGGAATGCCGTTCAATCAGTCGCTGCCATGCCCACTCAAAAGCTGAAAGATTCATATCACCATAAAACATCAAATCAAAGCTTACATTATAAAACGGGTTGTCCGGCTCCAGTTCATGCAAATACCACTCCGGCAGTTGAACAGGAGCAAGCGCGTATGCGCTTTTGGCCGGAAAACGGCGCAACGGATTGTTGTCCGCAGCCTCTCTCGTTGGAGAATGGCCAGTTGTTTTGGCCGCTTTTTCCTGATCAATGACTGCCGCCAGTTCATGCAATACCGGGGTCGTGAAAATTTGCTGGAGTGCCATACTGATACCAAACTGCTTCCGAATCCGGTTTACCAGTTTGACTGCACTGATGGAATGCCCCCCCAGATGAAAGAAATGATCCTGTGCATCCACTTGCTTTAATTCCAGGATCTCTGCCCATAAGAAGGAAAGTTCCCGCTCTGTCGGGGTAGACCATGTTGCCGGTTTGGATGGTGCGGATGCGATATACTCGTTCGCCCATGACTGCAATGTTTTGCGGTCAATTTTCTCGCTGGTCAGTAGCGGCATTTGCTCAATGCTGATTAACTGCGCTGGAACCATATAATAGGGGAGCTTCTCCTGCAAATAAGTCCGCAATTGTCCCGGCTCCAAACGCTCCTTGCTTGTATAAAAGGTAACCAGCATCGAGTCGCCATTTCCTTGCTTTCTCGCAATCACCGCCGCTTCGTCTATCCCTGGATGACGGTTGATTACCGCCTCTACCTCACCAAGCTCAATACGGAAACCGCGTACCTTGACCTGATGATCGATCCGGCTGGAAAATTCCAGATTGCCATTCGGCAACCAACATCCCAAATCACCTGTCCGATAAACAATGCGCTCATGTTCGTGGTTGGCAAACGGATTGGCAATGAACTTGCTGTGGGTCAGCTCGTCATTATGCCAGTAACCGGCTCCAACGCCAATTCCGGAAATCCATATTTCACCCTTTACCCCTACCGGGACTGGCTTATGAAATTGGTCCACCACATACAGACGCATGTTAGGAAGTGGTTTGCCTACAGGAATGCGCTTATGTGTCAAGTCAGATTCATCCTGAACATCACTGCGCATCGTATACTGGGTTACATCATCCGAACATTCCGTAGGTCCATAGGCATTAATCAACGGTATATCCGGGAGCATGGTAAACCAGCTTTTGACCAGTTTGCCAGGCAGCTCTTCCCCGTTGGCAATCATCCAGCGCAAGGAGGGCAAGGAACGTTCGGAAGCAGGCATACTTTCCATCGTATCCAAGAAAGCAAACAGCAATGAAGGAACGGTCTCGATAACTGTAATCTGATGATTTTTTATATACTGCAACAATAACGCTTGATCCCGACCCGCCTCAAAGGAAACAATGGATGTCTGTCCGCCGACCAGCAGCGCAACAAGCGATTGCCAGATAGAGACATCGAAACTGATCGAAGCATTTTGTGCTACAATATCGCGTTCACTCAGTTGCAAGCTATAAATTTTGGCGTACAGATGATTGATCATGCCATTATGGCGTACGAGTGCACCTTTGGGCGTACCGGTTGAACCGGAAGTGTAGATCATATAAGCAAGCCGTTCGGCTGAGGGATCGTCCTCCCCGTCAGTTACCGGGAAATCAGCCAGACACTCGCTGGTGATCAGCTCATGTTGCTGCGGCCATAATGGCCCTTCCCCTATCGGCATATTCACACACAGCACAGAAAGGCTTGCAACCGTATCCAGTCTGCTCACGCGTTCCAGCAGTTGATTCTGAGTAATCAGAAGCTGTGCAGCGCAGTCCTGTAAGATATAAGTTGCGCGTTCATCCGGCACATTCGGATCAATCGGCACATAGGCTGCACCACTCTTGAGAATTGCCAGCAGCGAGGTCAGCCAGTCAAGATTGCGCTCACACATAACAGCAACAAATTGCCCTGACTTTATACCGCGGCTGCGTAAAAAATGCGCCAAACGGTTCGCACGCTCATTTAATTCTCTATACGATAATTGCTCTCCGTCGTAAGAGGCCGCAATATGATTCGGCGTACGTACAACCTGCTGTTCAAACAGTATAGGAAATGGCGTATGTACCGGGAAATCAACAGACACCTGATTGAAATCTTCCATCACCTGTGTGCGCTCAGGCTCCGACAGCATATCCATTTCGCTAACAAGTATCGTTGGATTCTGGATGGCCTGCTGGACCAGTTGTAAAAAATTACAGCTTAACCGTTCCATTGAAGACGATTCAAACAGGTGGGTGGCATATTGAATATAGCCTTCAATCTGCCCTTCCTTTTGATAAAGCTCAAATATAAAATCAAATACAGAATAACGGATAGGTTGAAGCGAATGTTCAAATGACAAAAACAATCCTGGCGATATTTCGCGTACAGCTTTGCTGTCTGCATGCAGTGTATGCATTTCAAACACAACATCATATACGGGATGATGACTATTATTGCGATCCGCCCCCAGATCATGGACGATCATATCGAACGGATATGCCTGATTTTCCTGAATATTTAGCACATTTTCTTTGATTCGTTTGACAAATACGCTGAAAGGCTCTTCTCCATTTATCTGATTACGCACCGGTAGTGTATTGATGAAGCTGCCGATCATTCCGTTCAAATCGGGATGAAATCGGCCTGATAAAGAAGTCCCGACAATGATGTCCTGATTCCGTGTATATTTGGCGAGCAACACATTCATAATTCCTAATAAAAACATGTACAGACTCACATCCAACTGCTCACATGTTTTTTTGAGCGGCACAAACAATTCCTCGCCAATAACCAGCGGTACGGCCGCTCCGGTATAGGTTCGTTCCGCTGGACGTTGATAGTCCAGCGGGAAGTTCAGATCGAGCAGTTCCCCAGCCAAATAGTCAGCCCAGAATTGACGCTGGTCCGCCAATTCACCGCCCGTCAGCATACCGTTATGCCAATGAGCATAGTCGCTGTACTGAATATCAAGCTCTGGTAGTACAGGCGGAACCTGGGTAACATGCGCCTTGTAAATCACCATCAGTTCGGACAGTATAATGTCGATCGATAGCCCATCGACGATGCTGTGATGAGCGACGATCATGCAGATATGTTTGTCCGCGGATAACTTATACAAGGTGAACCGAATCAACGGGGCCTGCTGCAAATCGAACGGTGTATTCAATTCCTCCTGTATTCTATGCTCCAGCCGCTCACGCGAATCATCAGCCGAAATATCATAGATCGCAACCGGAATTTGAATATCGTGAAAAACGAGCTGCAGCGGCGAGCCGTCCTGATCCCGATAACTGGTACGAAGAGCAGCATGCCGTTTCGCCAGATCCTGTACTGTCTGTTTAAACAGCCCTACGTCCAGTGGGCCGACCAGTGTAAATACAGTAGACACATGGGACATTGCGCGAGCTGATGGATCATCGGAAAAATCAAGCTTGTCCAGGAACCAAAATCGTTTTTGCGTATGTGATAATTCATATTGATTAGTTGTCGATTGAGTAGAAATATTCATCGCAAAACTTCCTTTCATGCAGTTTCTTATTCCTGATTCATCGGAACAGCTTTCGGAATGGAAGACCGAATTTTGGATGCCGGCTTAACATCTTGGAGTTGTTCATGGATAAATCTACTTAATGACCGAATCGTATCATAGCGGAATAGCGTGTTCGCATCTAGCTGCAACTGATAGATTTGCGACAACTGCACAGTAATATCAATTCCAAGAATCGAATCGCCACCGATGGAGAAATAATTCTCGTTCACATCTGGAGCCTGCTCCATCTCCAACATTTCGGTCCAGACACGCGCAACCGTAGACTCAATACTCTCTAGGCTGATATCCGCTATGGATGGTTTGGCAGATGAGGCATTCATCCTTTTCCTAAGATCGGGCTCCAGTTTGAAATACGCCTGCTTGTCCAGCGCCTGCAAATCCTGCTCATCCAATCCAGTCACCATTAAATGACTGGACCGCGCACCGGTAATCGTCCAAAATGCCCCAATCCCCTGCTTGCGGTCATAACCCAGAATAAGTGGAGATAAACGGGCAATTTCATGAATATGGGAGGACTGCAGCTCTTCGTTCTTGCTTCCCATCCCGGTAAATTGCCATCCTCCCCACTGAATAGAAATAAACTGCCGGCCAAGCTGTCTTTGTTGCAACGCATATTGATCCATAAAATGATTAGCACTAGTATAGGGTCCCAGATTTTTCTCTGACAATATAGCGTCTACAGAGGAGAAGGTCATAAAAAAATCAACCATATGTTCACGCAGCAGCATATCCAGAAGTACCGTCCCATAGACTTTAGCTTCATATACATCCTGATAATCTTCCATACTTGCCTCTAGCAGCGAAACCCGCTTCCCTAGTACACCTGCTGCATGAATAACCCCGTCGACGTTGCCGTATTGGGTGGAGATTCGCTCAACGGTTGACTCCAACTCATTGCGTTCTGCAATATTAACCGCAAAATACTGTACATCAGCGCCTAGCTCCGCCAGGGCACGAATATCGGCAAGCTGACGCTGGCTCATATTCTCTTCGCGGGTACGTCCCAGCAGCACGAAAGTGGCACGATATTTGCTTGCGATCTCACGGCATATTTCTGTCGCTATGCCTCCGGTTCCGCCTGTAACCAAGTAGACACCATCATTGCGAAACAACTCCCGCTTTGTCTTGGAAGGAACAGATTCTTTCAAATACCGAACATAACGAGTGGCATGCCGGTAGGCCACTTCTTTCGTTTCATCATGCCAGCATACTTCGTTATAAATATGCTGTAATGAGACATCCTTCGCCCACTCCGACGCTTCCAGGTCAATGCAACGCGACTCCAGTAACGGATATTCATGATTGGCGCTGCGATTTAGAGATACGATAAAACTTTGCAGCGGGTCAACAATGGCATCTCCAGATGCAACCTTGTCCGCATTTCTAGTAATATGGAACAACCGCGCCGGTGTGGCAGCCGTATGCAGCGCAAGCTGCCTCGTCAAATACCAGGCAGGTGCGAGTATCCCGTCAACCACCGCAGACAACTGCTTCCTGTCGGTAACCATCCGATCCTGCAACGGTTGACTGGATGAGATATGAATGCATGTATTGACAATTTGGCCGCTGTCTCTTAATTGCTTCAATACGTCGGCGATTTGATCTTCTTCATTTATATTCACTTCATAGACCTGCCGCTCTAACTGACGATATTGAGGGCTGAAATACATTTGTACAACATCCATGCCCTCACCGCGGAATTTATTCGCCAGTTGTTCCTGCCAGTCAGAGTGTTCGCCAACTATCAGCAAGACGCCCTGTAATAAATGCTTGCGCTCACGCTGAAGCTGAGTCGGTTTCCAATACAGCCGATGCAGCAGTTCACTGGTTACGGCACCTGTTTCCTGTTGTTCTTGATGACGAACTTCAAGCGCTTTGCGCTTTGTCGTGTTCATATCGAACCAGTATGATTTGCGTTCGAATGGATAGACAGGCAAGGAAACAACATTGCCCGTCTGAATTGGTGTCAAATCAAGGTTCCAGCCTGCTTTGTACAGATGTGACAGTACCGTCAGCAACTGGTGATCCCCCTGTGTGAAACCGAACACATCTGCTTCCCATTGCTGGGGAGGGATGGACGAACCCTCGGCGGATTGGGATGCTGTGTCAAGAAGCTGATGAATGGGTATTGCGCCTGCAGTCAGCAGGATGCCTCTATGTGCAAACCATTGCTGTTCATTCATATTCGTATTGTATTGTGCTAAGCTCGTATGCAACGCGGCATCTGTAACATTTGCCAGTGTTCCTTTATTCTGCATAACAGTAGAGACCGCTGCTCCAATGCCGATTCCACTCAGCTCGTAGTTCAGTCCTGTTGCCTGCAATAGACTGACGATAGCGTACAGAAATGAAGCATAGATCGCTCTGGCCCGAAGCTGCGGGTCATCACTTGAAGCAGCAATATACTCATCGTATTGCGCTCGTTGCTCACGGTTTATCCAGCCTGTCAGGACTAATTGATCGTAAAGCCGCTCTGCACCCGGAATATAATCTTGCAGCCACAGACTGGCCCTTGCCTCTGTTTGTCCATGGCGGGCGTGAATTTCAGCAGCCTGTTCCAGCCGTTCGATGAGTTCCTTTCGAGTATGAGCGACCACAGCGAACCGATAATTATCCTGACTGCGCCGGCAGTTCAACGTATAGCTTATATCCGCAAGGGCAGCTTGATGATTATGCATAAGATGCTGCCGCAGTCCGTCTATCTTTCGTTGTACAATTGCAGGAGTTGAACCTGATAAGGTGAACAGATACGGGATCTGCTGCACTTGATCCGGATCAGGTCCATTCTGTGGACCGTCCAACACCGATTGAGGTTCGAATTTCTCCAGAATTATATGCACATTCGTACCACTCAGCCCAAATGAACTCACACCGGCACGAAGCGGCTCTCCAGCGACTGACTGCCAAGAACTTAATGTACCGTTTACAAGGACAGGTGTCTGTTCAAATGGAATTAACGAATTTAGTGGTGTGGCATGGAGTGAAGCTGGCAACTCATTATGCTGCAAACTCAGCGCCGTCTTGACTAGTCCAGCCAATCCCGCCGCGCTGTCAAGGTGGCCTACATTGGACTTGAGCGAACCGAGTCGGATGAACTGCTTACGATCCGTATACTGCATAAATGCTTTTTGAATTCCTTTGATTTCAATCGGATCGCCCAACCGGGTTCCTGTTCCGTGCGCTTCGATATAAGAGATCGTTGTTGGATCAATATTAGCGTTGCTCCAAGCTTTTAATAAGGTTTCAGCCTGGGCATCAGGACTTGGGGCAGTGATGCCGTTCGATCTTGCACCGTCTTGAGTAATAGCGCTGCCTTTAATGACTGCATATACACGATCGTTATGACGTACCGCTTGCTCCAATGGCTTCAGAAGAATACATACGCTGCCCTCTCCACCGATTGTTCCGTCCGCCTGTTCGCTGAATGCCCGACAGCACTCGCTAGGTGAAACAATATTAGATTCCATAGCAAGTTCACGCTCAATCGGCTCAATATCCAGATGGATGCCGCCGGCAAGTGCCAGCTCACACTCTCCGTTTCGTAAAGCCTGTACTGCTGTATGCACCGCTGTCAACGAAGACGAACAAGCCGTTTCAATCACCATGGAAGGGCCATTGAAACCGAAATGGTACGATAATCTTCCCGCCAGATTAGCAGGCAAATTGCTTGACATTAACTCATCTATTTTTAGATCCAGGTGTTGATAATACGTCGGAATTATTCCTGCCATAAAAACACCAACCGGACGATTATGCAGTTCTTCGCGTGTATAACCGGCATCTTCTAGCGTATGGTAGGCCGTTTCCAACATGATACGTTGGTTAGGGTCCATTGATTTGGCCAGTTTTGGTGAAATACCGAAAAATTGCGGGTCAAATTCATCGATCCCTTCAAGATAACCGTAGCGCAAATAATTTTTATCCCTATAACCGGTAGGGTCCAACAATTTTCTGGATGAGGGAATTTCCCTGATGGTCGTTTGACCGTTCACTAGCATATCCCAGAATTGGTCCGGACCATCTATTTCGGGCAGGTGGATTCCGATACCAATGATGGCAATATCCTGCCCGGCCTTCGAAGTTTCCTTACCCTCGCCCGGTTGCACAGATTGTTCCAATCGATTTTTATTCTCGGGTGCCGAAAGAATGTCATCAGCTGGCTGCATAATATAATCTGCCAGTTGAGCAATAGTGTTGTAGGAAAACAGATCACTGATTTCTAGTTTTATTTCAGGCAGTTCTTTTTTTAGCAGGTTGTACAGCCGCATAATCTGAATTGAATTTCCGCCAAGTTCAAAAAAGTTAGACTGAATCCCAACATGGGAGAGGTTCAGCACATTCTTCCAGATATCAACCAGCTTCTGATCCAATTCATGACGCGGTTCGCTGTAGTCTTCACCCGTGCGAACAATTTCAGTGTTTTCCAATGCTTTGCGATTAATTTTACCGTTCGGTGATAACGGATAGGCTTCACTGTATTGGTAAAAGGAGGGGATCATATAACTCGGCAGCTTATCCGCTAAGAACTGCCGCAATTCCGCTGTTGATGGCTCTGTTCGAGATTTAAGAAAAGCGCATAATACAGGGTTATTCAGAGCTTTTCCCTGCAGCACGACTACTGCATCCTGAATTTGCGGGTGCTGTAGCAATGCTTCTTCAATTTCTCCGATCTCTACCCGATAACCGCGGATTTTAACCTGATTATCCACACGACCGAGGTACTGTAAATTGCCGTCTTTTTGCCACTGGCCCACATCACCGGTTTTGTACATTTTATCTCCAGGAATATCGCTGAACGGATTCGGAATGAAGCGCTCGGCTGTGAGTTCCGGCTGGCCCAAATATCCGCGCGACAGCCCTGTGCCGCTAACACAAATTTCACCGGGAATGCCGATCGGGCACAGGCGGTTGTTCCGGTCCACTATATATATTTTTAGATTAGAACGCGGTTTGCCTATCAATGAAATCTCATGCTCAGAATTACCGTCAAAATGATAGGTGCTTGTTTCTACCGTTGTCTCCGCAGGGCCGTAACCGTTAATAATTTTCCCGGTAGGATTCAATATCTCGCGACATTTGCGCACCAGACTGATCGGCACATATTCGCTGCCCAGAGACAATGAGGTCAGATCAGGCAATACAGGGCGCTCGCTCCGTTCTTCTGCTTGCTCCACCAGCATATTCATCAGCACTGGTATTTCATCAATACTGTTAATCCGGTGTTTCTGCAAATAGTCCATATACTGGTCGGCATTCTTACGTACGTCCGGATGAAGCAAGTGCAATGTTCCACCTGAAACAAGCGGCGAGAAAATCTGCTGAATGGAACTGTCAAATGCGTAGGAATTGGACAACAGCACCTGATAGCCTGGGGTATGATCATATTCTTCTAGCGTCCATAATATAAATTCAGTGAAAGAACGCTGATCAATCATTACACCTTTGGGCGTACCAGTTGAACCAGATGTATAAATGACATACGCCAGTGGAAAATCAACGCCCCCATGATCTGCTGCAACTGATTGACCGGCGGCAGTATTCTCAACTAGCCGGCAGTCGCCCTGCTCCAGCACTACTGTAGACCTAACCATCGCAGCAGCAACCTCCTGGTACTGCTCCATGGTTACAATAATGCTAACCTTGCTACTTTCGACAATATAACGAATACGTTCCTCCGGATAACTTGGATCAATCGGCAAATAAGCACTCCCCGAACCAAGCACTCCCATAATGGCGGTAATCAAATCAGTCGACCAGTCCATCAGCAAAGCGATAATCCTGCCCTCGCCTGCTCCCCGATCACGCAAAAAACCAGCCAGCCTCTCTGCCTGTTGGGCCAGCTCACAATAAGTCAGCCTGCTTTCTTGAAAGACCACAGCTGTATATTCGGGCGTGGCTTGAGACTGCTCAACAAAAAATTGATATACGGTTTTGTCCTGCTTCAGGTCCATTCGGTTCGTCTGGTTGAACTCCACCAGCAGTTGTTGTTTCTCAACTTCCGTCAATAGCTCCACTCCAGCAACCGGCAGTTCAGCCTGATTCATGAATTGTTGCAATATCGAAATAAAATGCTCTCCCATCTTGTGAACGATCCATTGTTCGAACAGATCAGAATGATATTCCAGCTTCAGCATCGGCCTTCCAGCCAGCAGGAAGGATACGGTCAAATCGTAATGATTAACCTCGTTTTCTTCATATCCGATAATGTTGAAGCTGCTAAAAGAGCCCTGCAGCAATTGCATATCAAGAGGGTAGTTTTCAAATACCAGAATATGGTTAAACAACGTCTCCGTGCCTTTCATCCGGGAAATACTTTGAATATCGCTTAGAGGTAGATTTTCGGACTTTTTATAGTGAATTAGCTTATTATGTATGTGTCGAATATAATCAATTATCGACAAATCACCAGCTTCACTTACAATGACAGGAATGGTATTGATGAACAAACCTATCATCCGCTCCACCTGAGGAAGTACATCCGGGCGGCCTGAAACGGTCAGGCCATACACGACCTCATTACTGTCGTTGTACCGTTGCAAGAGAAGTGCCCAAGCAGCATTCATTATAGAACTGGCCGATACGCTATACGCTCTCGAGAATTCCTCTACTTGAGGAAAAATGCTATGAAGATCGATTTCTACCTTATGAATGTCGCCACCCTGTGTTCTCGTCTGCTGCGCAAACGGCAGTTTCGTATACGAGCTTAAAGATTCCAATTCGGTCTGCCAAAATTGGCGAGCCTGCTCATGATCATATTGTTGCAGCCATTTGATGTACGCCTTATAGGCAGGCTTACTGCTGCGGGTTACATGTTGATCATGTAGTAGCAATTCATAGGTTTGCAGCCATTCACTCAAAAACAGCCCCAATGACCAGCCATCCAGTATAATGTGATGAAATTGCAATAGAATGGTATAGCTATTCGCATCTTTCTTGCACAATACAGTCCTCAGCAGCGGACCTTTTGTGAGATCGAAGCCGTTATTCTGCTCACGACGTCTAATTTCACTCAACCTGGTTTCTGTATCGGCCGGAGACAAGGTGGACAGATCCTCTTGGCTCAGGATCAACTTTTGCTGCTTTAATACGATTTGAACAGGCTGACTTAGATTCTCCCAGCGAATGACAGAGCGAAGACAGTCATTATCCACTGCCATCCAATTCAGCGCCTTCTGCAATATTTCTGCATCCAGTTCACCGGTAATATGCAATGCCACTTGACTCAAATAGAGCGGCACCTCTGGTTCTTTTAAACAATGAAACAAAATGCCTTCCTGTGTAGGCGACAGCGCAATAATATCTTCAATGTTCTGATTGTTTACCTTTTGGGCCATACTAACCTCCCATATGTTTGCGTGATTAAATAATTGCTGAATGGGCAAAAACGTCTTCGATCTTGCTTAGATAGCGAATAATATTGTCCACACGGTCATGAATCAGAGTAATACGGAACCAAATTTCATCAGGCCGTTGCAAAATACCAAATACATTGCCGGGAAGAATGCCACAGTTCACTTCATAAAACAGCTTCTTGAAGAATTCATCATCATTGTCAAACCGGTACTCGGGATTCACTTTAATGAAGAATACATTGCCAATCTGTTGATTGGTATAATCTACAAAGACTTTCGATCCTTTCACATACTCGGTCACACGTCGAAGCGCATCGGCCTGTATGTTATCCGAAAGCTGAATGCGGGATTGATATTTCGCAAACAGCTTAAGCTCCTGCATTTTTTTAAACAATAGATGTTCATCCACATTCTGACTCCAGCCGAATAATCCCTGGTCAAATAATTTCATATCCTCCAGCGCCGGTTCTTCTCCGGTAATCAGCTTATATTTGAAATACAGATTGAGCGCAAAATAGACCAACGAGTGGGTATTCATGCTATTTTCCATCGATGAAATAAAATATTTGTATTTCTCGTCAATCCGCGGATCACCAAACCAGTATCCCGTACGGAAACCGGAATAAAACGGTGTATCTTTGGAACAACCATATACTTTAATCACGTAATCAAGCTTATCCGTCAGATTAAAAATTTCTGTAAAGCCGCGGCTTTTAGGGAAGATCAAGTCCTGGTAGATATTATCTACCACCAAGAAAATCTCATTGGCCTGGCATAATTCTACGATCTGCTGCAACTCCCTTACATTCTCGCCCTCATAGGTAGATTGGGCAGGATTGTTAGGGTAGGTGATGATTACCGCGACTGTAGAGGGTGTAATCGCATTACGAATCTCGCAACTGGTGGGCAGATAATTATTCTCTCGTTGTGTATATACGTATTTAGAGGTTGCCTTGTCGTTCAGATTCGACAGTTGGGCTGCATAGACCGTATAGTTGGGCAAAATCAGAATCACTTCCGGATGCTCCAGCCCTTTTTCAACTTGTTTTAATTTCAAAATTGAATTAATAACACCGTTCATCACATTGGTGCAGCCGTTCCCGCAGCCTATACCGGCTTGCTCTACCAGCCTGTGGCTAATATCCGCCCGCTGGGGGGCATTCTGTAACAGTCTTGCCAGCTCCAGTCTACGGATCAACGCATTCATCTCGGTATAACCGTCGGGAGATGTGTAACCCGGCTCTATCTGATGCAAAGCAGAAATTTCGTCCATGGTGAAGATTTCTGGAAAGAGATGAACATTAAAGTTCATATTATCCAATATGTTCATTGATTCACGTCTATCAAACAAAATACTCCAATACTGAATCAAGCGTTGGTACATTTCCAGATTCTCAAATTTTTCCTTGTAGTACGAGTTGTTTGACATGGAAGTATTCCTTTCTATATACAAATTTAATCAGTCTATTAACAAAGAATCCAGCTCTGCTTGATCCAGCCCGATCGTCTCAAAATCAGAGGGCGTATATGTTGCCGACTGCCGGGCTGTGCAGTGTGTGATAATGGCAATCAACTGGTCATGCCAGGCATGAATTAGCTGATCCATCGCTTCCGTAGTAAAGTGTTCTTTTACGTAAGTCACCGAAAGGCGAAGCTGGCCTCCAATCGTCATCGCATTAACATCCAGTCGGACCGAAAAGGCATTGAACAGCCCATTATTATGACCGGTCTGTTCTTCCGCCAGTGCAAACAGACCAGGAGCGGACAAGGCAACAAAATCACCAAGATAATTAAATCGGATCATCTGCCCGATTGGTGATTCTAACATTGAAAGAATGGATGAAGGCTGTAAATGCCGACTTATCAAATAATCGAAACCTTTATTCGGCACACTGCGTAGCTGTTCCTTGACTAGTTTGATCTGCTGCTCTAGATCAGCGGCAGGCAGTTCAATACGAACTGGGAAAATGCTTGTGAACCAGCCTACCGTTCGAGATACATCCACAGCCTCGCTAAACCTCTCTCTTCCATGTCCCTCCAGCTCCAGCAGAATGCAAGAACCAGTATCCAGTTGTTGCACTACCTGTGCTAGTGCGATAATTAGCAGTTCAACTGGTTCCGTGTGATACGCGGAATTGGCGCGAAGCAGCCATTGACTCGTCCAATCTGCGCTTAACTGTTTGGTCACGGTAGCTGTGTGGCGATTTTCCACCGCTCGGACGTTCGGTGCGTTTCCTCCACTCCAGTCATCAAATATTTCGGTCCAGTAAGATATGCTTGTGGAAGTCAACGAAGCAGCATAGTGTTCCAATTCCTCTGTCCATTGCTGGTAGGATGATGTTTTAGCTGGCAGTACAGCTTCACGACCGTCTTTCTTTGCCGTTAAGATGGTAATCAAGTCCTCCAGTAAGATACGCCAAGAAACACCATCAACTACTAAGTGATGTGCTGTTAGCAGCAACCTTGCGCCTTGACTCCCGAGTTCAAAAAAAATCGCCTTGAACAGCAGATCAGACTGCAAGTCAAATGACGATTTTAATGTACTGCCCGCCGCTTCGATCCTCTCCAGCTGCTGATCATACGACAAGGACGACAAATCCAGTTGTTGCACTTGAAGAGGAAGATCCAGATGAACAGGATTATAAAAAAGAACACGATCATCATTCAGATTTAATCTCAAACTGTCATGATGAACAATTAGCGCTTGCAGGCCCGATTCTATCATTTCCAATGTAACCGAGGCATCCAGCGACAATAGTACCGATTGATGATAATAATCCTGCTGAGTCAATTGCTGATCAAAAAACCATTCGTGTATGGGAGAACGCTTCAAGACCCCCTCCGCTATTCGATGACGATCTTCCTGGTCTGCGCCTTTATCTTTGACAAGGTAAGCCACCATATCGCCGATTCGCGAATATGTCAGAATATCATTGACCTTTAGGACATATCCTGCTGTTTTCATTCTGGAAGATAGCTGAATCGCCTTAATGGAATCGCCACCTAATTGAAAAAACTCGTGCTCCAATCGTACAACCGGAATATTCAAAAGCTGTTGCAGCGTGTCGGTTAACAACTGTTGTTCCACTGAATACAGATACTGAAGCTCGTCCTTGTTTGACTCCACAGATACTTCTAGCTCCATTATCGGCACTGGTAATTTGGAAAAATCGATTTTCCCATTAATCGTTAACGGGATTTCGTTCACTTCAATTAGCTGTGGAATCATATACAACGGCAACTTGGCGGCAAGTTTTGTTTTGATCATTGCCAGTTCTACAGGCGTTTTCATTATCAGATAGGCGCAAAGCTTACTTCGTTGGTCACTCTTCACTGCATTTACAGTCTGTTGATCGGTATGCTCCGCATCGTTCATCCGGTATCCCAGCACGGCTGCATTGGAAATTTCATCAATTTCCAATAATGCCGTTTCGATTTCACCTATTTCAATACGGTACCCATTCAATTTGACCTGACGGTCTTTGCGGCCCATGTATTCCAGATGATTGCGCTCCGTAAAACGGACCAAATCGCCTGTCCGATACATCTTTTGCTGCGAAAGAAACGGATTTGGTACAAAGGCTGCTTCCGACAATTGCTCCCGGTTCCAGTAACCTCTTGCCACTCCTTCACCTGATATGAACAATTCTCCAATGCAGCCTGTCGGTACAGGCTGCAAATGCTCATCCAGCACATACAACTGCACATTAGCCGCCGGCTTGCCGATCGGTACAGAAACGTCAGTATCCTCTAGGGGGTCATATTTATGAATCATACAGCCTACCGTAGCTTCCGTCGGACCGTATTCATTATAAATATGAATATTTGCACCGAAGCAATCATTTATTTCCTTGGCGATTGAGGTGTTCAGATTCTCACCGCCTACGATCAGAGTGCGTATAGAGCTCTGTGTATACGATTGCTCACGTAGTAAAGACAAATGCGCAGGCGTCAGTTTCAGTACAGTAACCTTGTTATCTCGCAAGATATCATACAATACAAAACCATGGTCTGATTCACTATAAATTCTCAGCTCATGCCCACCTATTAACGGTGTAAAGATAGACGTAACCGTCAAATCAAATGACAATGAAGAATATAAAGCGAAGACTTCCGGTGTTTGCCGCACGTAAACCTTATGAGCCCACCAGATGTAATTCGTCAGATTGCTGTGTTCGATCATAACGCCCTTCGGCTTGCCGGTTGAACCGGAAGTATAAATCATGTAAGCAAGTTCACTCGGACCTGCCGACGGTCCGGTAATGTTCCAAACTGCTGCGTCATCTTCATCCTGTTGCTCCGGCCAAAGAATAGTCCCGCTGTAATCCACATCCGTTGGCAGTTCCCGATTCAGTACCATACAGTTTAGGGTGCTATCTTGCAAAATATCATTAATACGTCGGCTTGGATATGCATGATCGATAGGCACATAGGCAGCTCCGACTTTCAAAATAGCCAGCACTCCGGCCACCAGCTCCATCGAATGCGTTCCGTACACACCCACCTTGTGCCCGGAACCTATGCCAAGCTGCCGCAAGCGTACACTTAGTCGCAGAACCTGCCGATGCAGTTCCTGATAGTTCCATGTCTTGGTATACATACTGATAGCTATGCGTTCCGGCGTTAATTGCACTTGTTGTTCAAACAGCTCCACAACATTGTGGTTTGCGGGATACGATTGCGTTGTATCGTTAAATTCAACCAACAACCTATACCGCTCGTCTTCCGATAAAAGTGAAATTTGCTGAATCATCAGTTGCGGATGATTCATGATTTGCGTAGCGATCCTCATTATTCTATCAAACATTAGATCTATATCCTGTTTGCTGAATATGGCGCATCGATAATCAAATTCCAGCATCAACTCTCCTTCTGCCCATTCCTTTATCACCAACTGCAATGGAAGCTGTTGATAGCCCGAATGCAATTGTATGACCTCGAATGGCTGATTAAGTAATTGATTGCTCGGTACAAATGGATAATAATTGACCGACAGTTGGAACAAGGATTCGTAGCCTCTTTTCTTCAACTGTAAATCCTGCATCAACAAGTCGAACGGATACTTCTGGTGAACATAACCGGTGCGAATTTCGCGCTTGACAGCGGATAACAGCTCCAACACCGCAGCCTCCGGTTGAATATGGAACGGTACGGGCATTGTGCTTGTATACATGCCAATAGTTTGTTTATCTGCTGGACCGGAACGGTTGTATACAGGCAAACCTATCGTTACATCTGTCTGACCATACATTTTGAATATGTAGAGGTTCATTAATAGAACAAAATAATCGTTCAGTGAACAGTTATATTTTTGTGTCCAATCATGTATGGACGAAGTGATTTCCCTGTCCAGCGCATAGGATGCCCGCTGCGCTTCAAGTCGGTCGGAGCCCATATGAAAAACAGGCTCAGGAATCGTCTGAAACTTTTCGTACCAATAAGCACGGTCCTTCGCAAAACGAGGAGATTGTGCATATTTCTGTTCTTGATTTATCAACTGTAAATACGTTTGATCTTCCTGTATCGCATCATCCTCGCCGCGAAATAACCGCTCATAATGGTTGCAAATCTCTGCCGTCAGGAGTGGAAGCGACCAGCCGTCAAAAATCAAATGATGTATCTTGGCAAAAATACCGTAATGTTTCTCATCTAGCCGGTACACTTCAAATCGATAAAGGGGTTGTTGTCCATCTAGCGAAAGCGGCAGACGAAGTTGATTTTGCAACCATTGATCCCACACTTGTTGTGGGTTGGCTTTTGTGCTAAAATCCGTAAACTGCAGCCCGTGCTTACCATCCTTGGATACGGTCTGCATGGGGTCGTCATCTTCCTCTGAGATGACTAACCGAAATACCTGATTGCCAGCGATGACCGACCGAATCGACTGCATCAACATATCCGCGTCTATCTGTCCATAGATATTTGCGATACCACAAATATGATGAATATTAGTATTGGGATATAGTTTTTCGGTATACCAGATTCTCTTCTGAGGATGACTTAGCGGATAATGATAATCAGCATAATGAGGTATGATCACGAATTTTCAAACCTTTCCTTATCAGAATAGGCGCGAGTTCCTGCCGGTTAACTTCTAGAATATAACGTCTGGAATGACAGATGACCTAAGACATTATTAAGCAGAATTAATACCGAGTTCATGGTACAGCATTAGGCGGCAAAATAACTGCCTGCTTTAAAAGGCGGAAATATGAACAGTTATTTTTTGGTCAGTATCTCTCATCAAGATTTTCTCTTCTCCCCTTCGCACCTCGTACCCCCAAAAATTTCTTGTCGGTTGTTTGAAAGATATGATCCCACAAGGTAATGAAAAAAGAGTAGTTGCACTTATATAGATCATGATGCTTTAAATGGTAGGCGCCGATCGACAGCCATCGGGTGATGATACCCCTTATCCTTGGATTGTGATCGACTACCTTGCCAGCCAAAAACACTTCATAAACATAATGAAATCCTAACAATATGCCCCCTGGAACCGGGTCGATGAAGACGAGGACAATTAAGGGTAACGTCAGAGTAAGCCAAATATCCAGCGAAGCCTTAAAACTTCCGAACCAGAAGAAATAATTTGAAAACTCGGGCCAATTCGAATCCCCATATTTGACACGGTGATGTACGATATGAATTTTATATAAGAAATTTTTCTTATGGGGAATATGTGCTAGCCGATGTACGCTGTACGAGTACAGCGTCCAAAGGAAGAAGTATGCAATAACTTTTGCAATAACTAACACCATTGTCATCATCCTCCATTTTTTATGGATAGCTTCAAAGACAAAATCATCGAGAAGCCCTGGGAATAATACACAAATCTCGCTTGAGAATTTCGATGCTTGATGGAAAAACTGGAAGCTGCAGATAGGGGACTCGGTTCAGAACAGAACCCTTTTCCTGGTTAACAATACTTATCTTCTTTGACAATGCTACTTGTGCATGATGATGGGCGAAGTATATGCTCCTGTATTGATAGTCCTACGCATTGACTCTTTCAACTGCAGATCGTTCTTTTACAATCTAATCTCCCGGCATAAGCCATTTTTTTGTGATAGAGGAAGTATGCAGTCTGCTGCTAAACTTTTGCCATCGTGCCTGTCCCAATAGTTCCGATTGATTGAGAAGTTATATGGCTCACCCTCCATTCCTATGCTTATAAGTTCCTTCTCATTTAGATATAACGTGTTCAATCTCCTTCTCACTAGTCAATTTCCAATCCGGGTTGTAGATAGTGCTTGTATATCGATCTCCACGATCCGGGAAAACTGTAACTACATTGATTTCGCGATCGGGTAAATTTTGTGTGAAGTACTTTAAGATAGCTGACATTACAGACCCCGAAGACCCCCCTGCCAAAATAAAATATTCCTTTAGCAAACGCTGGCACATATTAACCGTCTCCAACTCACTAACCATTACATGATCATCAATTTTGGCCTTATTAAGTATCAATGGGTACTTGCTAGATCCAATTCCCGGAATACTCCTTTTTCTAGGTTGTGACCCGAAAATTACCGAACCATAAATATCAACAGCTATAATTCGCGATTCAGGGAAATACTCCTTAATACGGTTAGAAACCCCAGTTATCGTACCCCCTGAACTCACCCCCATGAATACATAATCAATCTTTTTTACAGACTCTATTAGTTCACTAGCCAGTGTATGATAATAAGCCTCGGCATTTAACGGGTTCTCATACTGGTTGATCCAATAAGAGTTGGGAATATTCTCTACCAACTCTTTTACTTTTTTGATCCGATTTAGAAGATATCCCCCATACTCATCTGGTTCCGTGATTTTGAATACTTTATCGCTTAATGCAGAGATCAACATCTCATTGTCAGGCATTGTATTTTTATCAATCACACAATAAAACTTTAATCCTAACCAACGACAAGCCGCCGAAAGAGCAAGTCCAAAATTACCAGAAGAAGACTCAATGATAACTGTGTCTTTGTTTATAGTTCCACATTCTATCAATTTTTCAAGGATATAGGAAGCTGCTCGATCTTTCACACTTCCCGTTGGATTAAACATCTCCAGCTTTGCGAATATATTGAGCTGCTTAAGTTCTGACATCGTAAGTTTTAGTAAGGGTGTATTTCCTACAAGATTTAAAATATTATTTTGAATCAAGGCTAGTTCCCCTTTCTAGAGATACTTGAACTGATCACAAATAAACTTGGATATGTTAACAGTTTGAGTCATAAACATACCCAACATTTTGTATGGATAATTCCAACGAATTATCCAAAACACGGTTATTCCCCACCTTTCATTAGCCTGAAGCTGCTTTATTTCAGCAGAAAGCACCTTTATACAGTTCCATAAAATGCGACACCGCAACAATGTCGGATATGCGTTCAAAATCCCATTGACCGGCCCCGTCATGTACAGAAATACAAAGACATATGTTTAAATCGTGGAAGAAAGTAAGTTTGGAAACATAACCGGAAATAAAAAGGCTACAGCCCCTATGACGACGGTGAATAGCAACTCGCCTACCACATTAATATTTCCCCTATCAGATCCGCTCTTTTTTCATAGACCGTATTGCTAGTTAATGTAACAAGTTTGGTAGTTGTATAACGTTGACCATAAGCATGCATCAAAATTCCGAGCCCAAAATAAAAAAAGAAGACCGTTCGTCAGATTGTCTTCTCTACCAAATGCCTCCCTCGTAATATCTGAAGATCTGTGGAAATAGTCCATTAACGCAAAAAAACTAGGATTAAACTGTTAGTTCATGACCAACAATCGATGCCTAGTTCTACTTCTAAATGAATTATTAAGTTTAAACTCTTTTCTCTTATACATGAAGCATCAAAGCTCAAAAATCGCCAACGAGCATAGCTTCGCCCATTCGCGCGAATTCACTCGCACTACATATTACATAGTTTGCAATTAAACACTTAACGTGCCTTAACAACGATTAAGTATTTTACTTCAAAAGTTAAGTCCTATCTCTGACATGGTCTATCTAATCTAATTAAAAATACATAACAAAAAATAACATAATACCCCTCATAAGTCAACTACCAATAAAAATGGGATATTTAATAATATTATGAACGAATAGTGTCTCTGTCTTTCACGATCACTATTAGAAAATCTCAGAAGTACCCCACAAAGGATTCATCTTTAGCGTTAATAGATGAGAAACATGATGCCAGCCACTTCTCAGAGTTAGCTCAATAAATCTTTGCCATGTAGTACTCGTCTACTAATCTATCATCAATTATTATCGAATTTTTCTTTATCCCTTCTACTTCAAATCCCATCTCCTTATATAATTTTATTCCATTATCATTATGCGTCATAACTGTTAGTTCCACTCGCGTAATATTGGTTGCTAATCTCCACTTCTCTTTCATTAGGCTCAAATAACATATATTTCGTTTCTTTATCTAATTTTTTATGCAAAACAACTAATTGACTTGCATCTTTTTGCGTTACTTCCCTTATGATCATCTTTGTATTACCCCTTTCTTAAAAGTCTTTCGATTGGTTTCATATAACGTTCTTGTATTCACGACGTCGAGAGGCTTAAGGTATGAAAAGATAGGCGAGGCCATCCGATCGAACCGGCTGCGCGAAGCGCAGTTGCCTCGCAGATGTGTCCACCTGATCCCGAGTGCCGAGTGGCCCGAAGCGTGAATATATGTTGTTATACGTAGTTCCTAACTTTCCTGATAAGCTTTCAACTGTTCTTTGCCTTTATCGTCTTTAGTTAATATGTTATATATTTTTTCTTGTTCCCATGTTGATATTGTATAGTCCTCACCGCTCTTCAAATAAATCTTTAGTTTGTTTCGCATTATGTACATCGTTTTTTTCTTCTCAACTTTTTTGATATCTGTTCTTCTTATTTCAAAGGATTCTTGGATCATAGTCACTTTGTATGAATTAAATTTGATACTTTCTTCCGTTATCTGTAACTTCCCTACGGCTTGTTCCATCTTGCTAATAATGTAGTTGGCCTGCCCTTCGTATACTGTAAATTGAGCGTTATGCTTCAAGATGATCATCCCTTACTAAGTTTTGTCGTTTTTTATAGTCTTTCATCAGGAATTTCGTTTAACGCTGCCCTTATTCAAGTCCTTTTTTGGAATTGTAACCCATTACCTTTCTTATTTCATTACTTCTTTAAATAGGCTTTGTTAAACTGTGTTGTTAATTATTTTTATTGAAGTAGCGGGCAGCATAGTTGCATGGATACCGCATGCAAAAAGATAGTAAAAAACGATTGACATTGGAGTTGAATATTCAAATCATGCAGTATGCGGACTTTTCTCTAGAAGAAATCAAGGGGAAGTTTCAGTTCTATAGAATGCAGAGTGTAGATCCTGCTTATTGCCATGAGGTCGCTGAATTTCTTGATGCCAAGAAAGCTGAAACACGCAAGAAAATCGCACATCTTGAAAAGGTCAGTCAATTGCTCGACATAGCAGTTAACACGCTAAGAGACTTTAATCATGAAAGTGACCAGCAGCTGGCAGTGTCCGTTCGGGAGATTTACCGGGATCTTCACAAGAAGGAACCAGAAATAACTAAGGAGGATTGTGATGGACGTAAGAATTAAGAATTATTATTGTTTGATTGCCGGCGTTCTTGCAATACTTTTTGCTGTTACGCACGCATGGAACGGGCAATCCGCTGTACTGCCGACGCTCTTAGTGAATAATATAGCCTTGGATACACGGATAACATTTACGTATGTCTGGCACATTATCACCGCTGAGAATCTGGTTTTCGGCATCGTATTCATTATCCTGTCATTTCAAAGCGAGAAATCTAAGATCCGGTTTGCTGCGTGGATGATCGTGTCACTTCTGCTCATCCGTCTAATGGTCATTAAAGGAGGTCAATCATCACAAACCAGTAAAAGTTTGAAGCATCGAGGAGATGAGCGTGAGGTATACCTGGGTTGACTCTTACAATTGGCTGAAGTATCACGTGCAGATTATTATAAGTGGCGTAATAAGATTTCAGAACCGCGCAGGTTGCAAGAGCAGTCACCAGAAGAACATATAATGGCCTTATAACGACTACATCCGTACTTTGGCTATCTGCGTATGACTGTTGCTTTGAAACGCGAAGGGATTCATGTCAACCATAAGCGTGTTTATCGGATTATGAAGAAGCCCCTTTGCGTAAATTGGTAACCGACATTACCTAATTTTCGGGCAGGTGATCGCTTTGTTTATCTATCCGCGATTCAGGATCTCCTCAATCACGAGCAACAAGCTCACAAGGATTGGAATACTAGGCAGTCATTCTAGACGTGGAAACTGCTTGACAATGCATGCATTGAATCGTTCTTTTCACATCTTAAAACTGAAAAAATTTGAACGCTTCCAAAAGAACTTGTCCTAGAATCAGCTAAAAAAAGAGTAGCGTAATTAACGCTACACCTTTTGCAAGAAAATTTATCCTAACAGATTTAGATTTGAAAATATACAAACAGAGGATCAATGAACTGCTAATCCGTACTATGGCTCAATTATTTGTCTGCCCACGTTCACATCATCTACCTTCCATTGGTTATCAACAAACTTATAAAATACATAACGATCAACGAGCTCAAGATTGATAGGATCACTTTCAAAATAAGCTGATTGGTGCATTCTCGCCGCTGTGGTGCTGTCGTAGGTAATATCGGCCTTTTTTGTTAGTATAGCGTTATTTTTAATTCCTTTAATGTGAATAATCTTGTTTATAAATGAGTCCGTGAAAAAAGGTCTGAAATATGTTCGAATTTGCGAATAGCTTGAGAGATCGGTAGCTTCAATTAACTTTGTATTAAGCACGTTTGTTCTCTCCTGACTCATTCTCAAAGGCTTGAGCGACTCTGTAAGGATAAAGACCTGTTGCAGTCCGATCGTAATGGTTGCTTTTCGTTCTTGCTCGGACCACAGCGCTGTTCCGCCAAAGGCCTCAGCAAAAACACGAGCTGGTACATAAGTTGTTCCCTTATCAATTTTTGCTGGCACATCAAGCTTGAAAGCAGCGTTATTTAATAAAGCAGTGCGAGAATTAACATGCAGCAATAGCTCTCGATTGCCATGAATAATCGTAATGCTTTTTTTTGCCTGGTTCCAGATCACTTCTGAATTGAATCTCTCTGAAACAGCACGTAATGGAATCAGCACTCGTCCATTCTCAACTTTTCCATTGTCGACCGTATTCGAAAAATTATTGGCAAAGCTTATTGTTGGATTACCGATTAGTAAAGTAAACACTAAAGAAAGTGTTAGTGCGATATTGTTTTTTTCATAGATGTTTCCTTCCACGGTTCTATTATATTAACCCTAGCTCAATTCTTGTCGTCGAAAATAGCTTGCGATACACTCTTCTTCAGTTAGATAGACGCTATCTTATAGATAATGCAGAATAAAAATATGAAAAAAGTATTTTGTTGATTTTCCATTAAATCGAAATTGTTACTCGGCGGCACTTGACGGCAGATTCCTGTGGTGGATTTTTCACTTTCATTTGGAAGAAAACACCCGGCAGGATGCATACCGAGAGAAATACGGCATACACCCAAGCCGGGTAAGGGATTAGAAAATAATATCAATGGCCTCTAGCACATCTTGCTCCTGTTCGGATTGCCCGTTCAGGGAAATATCCTTCAACAGCACCGAAGGCTGTTCGCAAATTTGAGAGATGATTACGAGCAGGTCCTGAGCGAAAATGTCGATCAGATTGCGTGTGAACAACTTGGTGGCATATTCAAACTGCCCGTTCATTCCCTCATCCAGCAACGAAATGACCAAGGTTAGATCAAATTGGGAAACCGTATGTGTTTCCGGATAAGATTCGATCTTGATATCCCCGAAGTTTTGAACGTTATCTTCCTTGGTTTCCAGAGCAAACACGACATCGAATACAGGATTGCGGCTTTGATCTCGCGGAACCTGCAGCTTTTTCACAAGCTCCTCGAACGGATAATCCTGGTGATCGTAGGCCCCCAGCATCGTTTCTTTGACTTCGTTCAAGTAAGCGAGGAACGTCTTCTCCCCGGACGGATAATGGCGAATCGCCAAAGTGTTGACAAACATTCCGATGAGCGGCTCCAGGTCGGCATGTGTGCGACCTGAAACCGGCGTACCTACAATGAAGTCTTCTTGTCCCGAGTACTTGCTGAGCAGGATTGAATAGACCGCCGATAACACCATATAAAGGGTGCCACCGTTCTCATCGGCGATGCGCTGCAAGCTGTCGGTCATCTGCTTGTCGATGCTGAAAGGCAGCACATCTCCCTCAAAGCTGCGAACGGCAGGTCTGACAAAGTCCGTAGGCAGTTCAAGCGTCGGCAGTTTTCCTTCCAACACGTCCAGCCAGTAGGCTTCCTGACGTTTCAGCCGCTCTTTTACAGGTTCGGACTGCTGCCAAGCAGCGAATTCCTTGTATTGGATCCGAAGCGGTTCCAGATTCTCGCCGTTATACAGTCGCAGCAGCTCTTCGACGAAGATGCCCATCGACATGCCATCCGTGACGATATGATGAATGTCCAGCATGAGCAGATGCCGTTCCGCTTCCCATTCCACTAAGCCCACACGCAGTAGCGGCGGCCGCTCCAAATCAAAGACGCGCACAAAGCCGGCTGCGATGCTCTTCGTTTCACTTTCCGTCGCTTTCGTATACTCGACGGCGAACTTCATGTCCGGATAAATCCGTTGTACCGGTATGCCATCGACCATTTCGAAGCCGGTTCGCAAAATTTCGTGACGAGCGATCAATCCTTTGAGCGCCGCCTCGAATTGATTCCGCTCTAAGCGCCCGACGAGAACCGTCATGCCGGACATGTTGTAGCTAAGCTCGGCGCCTTCCATCTTCTGTTGGATGTACAGCCGTTTTTGCACGGAGGAAAGCGGATAGTGATCCCTCTTATCTAGAACCGGAATGGAGAGGTATTCCTGCCGCTCCAATTGGCTGATCGCTTCGGCCATCGCTTCGATAGTCGAGTGCCGGAAGACATCGCGCAATGGCAGGTTCACGCTCAGCTCCTTGTGCACCTTGCTGACCAGCGTCGTCGCCCGCAGGGAGTGCCCGCCGAGGTCGAAGAAGTTATCCGTTACGCCAATCGTGACCGGCCCGAGCACGTCCTGCCAGATGGCGACCAGTTTCGCCTCCAGTTCGGTGCGCGGCGCCACGTATTCGCGGCCTGCGTTTGCTCCCCCTTCCGGCGTCGGCAGCGCCTTCCGGTCGATTTTCCCGTTCGGCGTCAGAGGCAGGCGCTCAATCTCCACGAAATACGACGGGATCATGTACCCCGGCAGCTCGCTGGCAATCGCCCGTTTCAGGTCTGCCGCCGTCAGTTCGCCATCCGTTGTGTAGTACGCACACAGCGCTTTCTG
>NZ_JMLT01000017.1:0-126189 GCF_000686865.1 Paenibacillus sp. UNC217MF
TTTGCTACTCGGACATCTTGCGGGATCTTGCTCGCCGCCATCTCCATCCCTTTGTTGAGAGTCAGCAAGAATCGTACTAATGATTCTTTGGTCTCTGGGTTTCTCCAGCCTCTCTCATCGGTAAATACTTTCAAGCAGTATCTCAAACCTATCTGTGCCGCCTCAATATTATTTACATAGAAAAGGATATTCCTTCTTCTTGCTTCAAATTCGAATAATCCTTCTAAGATTAGTAAGTTTGTTGTCACTAGTGGTGGTTTGTTGGTGTTAGTTCCGTTTCGTCCTCCTTTGATTTTGAGCATGCAAAAAAGCTCATTCCCACTTACGGTGCAAGTGAGAAAGAGCTTTGAAAGTTTATCAAGCGTTTGATTTGTTTGGGTTGTACGATCTTGTTCTTGGAGGCGGGTAAAAATAGAGTTTACACAAAATTTTCGATGATCCTTGTTAAGCCGTGCCATAGTTTTCTTAAACATAAATTCAACTTATATAGATAAATTCATTGATTACAAAAAATTGTTAATTCAACACTAATATTACACCTTCATTTTCCATATTCTCAATAAGTGCTTGGAATAGGGGTCTATTCCCTACCTCTTCGAATTCTGGCTTATCTATAAGTTTATCGTCCCAACTCCTCTTATAGTTAATTTCTTTGACCCAAGAATTTATATCCAAGAATTTTCTTGCTATCTGATGATTATTCCATATAAGGGTGAAAGGTGCGGTTGCACCAAACCCTCCATAAAAACAATCAATTAGAGAGCAAATATCAAATCCATAATAACCTCCAGGCCCATTAATAGCTTCTCCTAATGCACAAAAGAAAGATGGATAATCCGTTACAAATGTTCCATCTAGGTGAAAAATTCCCTCCTGCATTTCATTACATTCCGATTTATTTATATTATAATTTTTTACAACTTTTAACCAGGATCTTCTTTCGTCTTCAGAAAGACTAGACCATTCATTCTTTTTCAATGGGGGAGAGATCCTCCAATTGTTCCAAATTTCGATTTCTTTATTAGATAATATTTCATTTAAAGAGCCCCTCCAAGTAACATCCGAAGCACTTTCTGGAACTCCAGTTTTATGATAATAAATATCATCATAAATAGAAAAACGAAACTTTCCAATTGGATTTGTATCATTATCAATGATACAAATATAGACTAGCCTACTTATCGATTCTTTTCTTTTAACAAGGTATTCTTTAAATTTCTGACAAAAAACAAACTGTTTCAGTTCAATTTTATGGTAAGCTAAATCCCCATCAAAATAAATCTTACCATCCAGCCCCTCTATTTCTTTGCAATATCCAATTACTAATTCACTTTCCTCATCAAGAATAGAGAATTTAATTCCCACTTTATTTCCTCCATTAACCATTCTTATGGTTTGAATTTCCCGCCATCTTGAAACCAAGGCGATGGGAATAATTTGGGCTTACTGTAACCATGATCAACTACATAGCCAAATCTTCCGTCAGTCCTCTCTAATATCCTATGTTTAGTGCCCGGAACATCCCATTCTTTTGAACCATCCCAAACGTTACCATCAAATAAGACAGGATCAATATCTTGAACTCGAAAACGATTAGGCAAATCCCATCTATCGATGGAACTGTAGAAATCCAGCGCCTTCGATAAATTACGATTTGCTACTCGGACATCTTGCGAGATCTTGCTCGCCGCCATCTCCATCCCTTTGTTGAGAGTCAGCAAGAATCGTACTAATGATTCTTTGGTCTCTGGGTTTCTCCAGCCTCTCGCATCGGTGAATACTTTGCCAAGCAGTATCGCAAGCCTAAATTCTGGGGCGGAATCAATAATACACATAAAAAAACCTATTCCATCTCCTCGCTTCAAACTGGAATAGGCCGTTTAAGTTATTTATCAAAATCTCATTGAGCTTGTTATTATTAAATTATTCTTTATTTTTCCTGAACTCTAAATCTAAATTCTTCACACTAGTTAACATTATAGTCGTGTCGTCTTTCCTGAGAGCATGGCTCTTTTAAAGTCTAAATCATTTTAGGATTCTTATAACACCAATTAGGGTCATAGGGCAACGATTTCAATTTTCGCATATCTTCCCAACTATAAACCCAATTGTAATCTCCCAACCAATAATATTGCATAGGATTTAATTTTAAGTATTCATAAACGAAACTTAAAAGCAACTTCTCGTTATCGTATACATCCTAGATACAACCAACTTGATATAAGGAAAGGGATGAATCCAACCCTAGATACTGTCCATTATTATAAAACTCAAGCCCATCATTCTTTTCTCCATCAATGTATATTAAGAACTTATTCTCATCAATATCTAGATCCTGCATAATACTTATAGTTGTATATTTGAAGTGGTTTTCTTCTGTATAATACTTTTCATTTCTGTAGTAAAGCATAGCGTCAGAATGAAATGCAGCTACCATTACTGATGATAGTAACTTGTCTGGTGAGTATTTGTCTCTTTCAACTAAAAAAAATGATGAAGTCCCCATTTACTTTAAAACTCCTTTCAATTCTCCAAATGAGTTTACTACAATCGCCCCCATATCCTTAATCTTATTCAGTTTTTGTAATTGTTCAGGGGCTAGATTAACTAGCGGCTCTTCAATGTATACAATCACGTTTCTGTTCTCTGGATTCAAAAAATCTTTATGATTCGTGTTTATATACTTCTCGATTTGGTCAACTTTCAAGGCACTAGCAGACAGCTAATGCGTCAACCCCTTCATTGGTATGCCACGACAAAATCGCTAAATCTTTATCATCCGTGATTTTTTAAAATATCAGCTTAGCGAGAAATCCAGTACCTTCGATAAATTTCTATCTTACGTGATCTTGCTCACTATACATCATCCTTCTATTAATGTTTCTTGACATGGAAAAAGCTTACTTCCACTAATATTGATAGAGTAAGCTTTTTAAAGTGTATCAAGTTATTTAGTGTCTAGTATATTGAGCGGATTGTACGATACTGTTATTGACTTTCAAGTGATTTTTAATATATTTTGTCACATACTTCAAAAGGCCTAAAGCCAATCAAAAATCAAATACATAACAATTCGCTTTATATTACATATAAAACTCTTCTACCGAAATCACTTCCATTGAATTACAATGAAAATCGATAAATTGAAATCCATCATTTTCACCATACCCACTATCATCATGTACATGGTAGCGCTGGTTACTTACCAAACCCTGTTCCTTCATATCATGAACTATTAAGTCACCTGACAAAGGGAAAGTTGTTGCTTTTCGTATCGTTAAATCTTCAACATCATGATATCTAATCATTATTTTGAATGGCTCCTTTGTCTTTAATAGGGTAACATGAAAAATAAGATCCAGTGTCCCGATATAATTACCCTCAAAATCATCTTCAACATTGTATTCTATTTTTACAATTCGCTCATATACCCACGAATCGTTAAGTGTATTAGTTATCATCTCAATATTTTTGATATACACTGATTTTATCGCTCCTTAATCAATAAAAATTATTTCATTTGTCTTACGATCCACTTGACTTTTCCTCATTCTCCCCGTCGAAGAATCTCGCATATACACAATTTTTTCTTTGATGTTTTTCCCTGCATCTTGATAAATGTACTCATGCAAGTGCGGTGGATTGGGATGATGTTTTGCATTACCATGATCACTATAATCCACCCTATACTTTTGCTTTCCTGCATGATCATAAATGACTCTAGACTTTTCTACTTGTCCACTCGAACCTAAACGACTAAAATCAATTCTATCTCCTGGGGTTCCTTGCATTGGAGCATAGTTATTTTTATAGTACTCATCAGGTAAAAAGGGCTCCGTAGCAAAGTCATCAGCTTTTCGAGTCCCCTCATCACTTGCCTTCTTGCTTTTGCCCGAAGCGGATCCCGACGCTGAATTCTCCGGTTCGGTGCCAGGATAGTATTTTCGCACCTCAATCTGATTCTTGGTCGGTTCAAGAGGCTTCTGTGTTGACGATTTATAGTTCACATTTGGCCCATCGTACGCCAGCTTATTCTTAGGCAATTGCCCAACAGACTTTTGTAAGGCTTCAAATCTATCATTGATAAACGTCGTCGCTTGACCCCAGTTTACCTTAATTCCCTTAATATTGCTTCCTTTCGATATTCCTTGCGGCTTGATTGGCGGTTGTGGATTACGACTGCGGGCAGCTCTAGCGCCAATAGCACCAGCTAATGCGTCAACCCCTTCACTGGTATGCTCCACGACAAAGAAGTAGTTCTGAGTCGCTATATCTGTGTCGTCCTTGAATCTTTCATATATGAGCTTCGCGATTTCATTTTTCTGCTGTGGTGTTAAATGCGGATCTTCCCATGCATTATATTGTTTTATATCAATTATTTGACCATCAAATAAGACAGGATCAATATCTTGAACTCGAAAACGATTAGGCAAATCCCATCTATCGATGGAACTGTAGAAATCCAGCGCCTTCGATAAATTACGATTTGCTACTCGGACATCTTGCGGGATCTTGCTCGCCGCCATCTCCATCCCTTTGTTGAGAGTCAGCAAAAAGCGAACTAATGATTCTTTTGTCTCTGGGTTTCTCCAGCCTCTCGCATCGGTAAATACTTTGCCAAGGAGTATCGCAAACTCCCTTTGCATTTCCAGCTGAACCATTTCTTCTTCACTGAGCGGGCCTGTTGCCGTCCCCCCGCCTCCGCCTGACGGCAACCCGATTCGGAAGCCGCTGGAAGAGGACATCATGCCGAGAACACTTAGTGCCGAGCCTACTAGCGAGCCAACCACTCCCGCTACCGGAATCATGCCCAGCAGACTGAGCGCCGCACCTGCCAGCAACCCGATTTGAGCCCCAGTAACGCCTTGGGATTCAGCTGCCGCCGTCTTCGCAGCCTGCCCGGCCTCATAGGCTTCCACCGTCATCAGCGGCGGCTCCGGCACCGGTGTAAGCGGGGTCACATGCACCGGCGACCTCACAGTGCCTTCCTGATGCAAGAGATCCGAGCGAATATCCGATTCGCCGTCCAAAATAAGACTGCTCTCGCCTCCGCGCAAATAGAGCGAATGCCCTGCTTTCATGCTTACTTGCTGGCCTGCCTTGACCATAATGTCCCGGCCGCTTATTGCAAGACTATTCGTGCTATGAATATGTACGCCGTTGCCTGCATTCAAGCGGATATTCAAGCCGCCGCCCGCTTCCAGCTTCAGTTCAGTGCTTCCCATGCTGATCCGCTTGCCGCGCTTGCTGCTCCATACTTTCTCATCGGGTTTATCAACGTCAGCATGCTGACGCAGTGAGCCCCGCACTACGGCTTCTGCCTCATGCATCGAAGGCAAATACAACTGCGCTCGATCTCCCGGCTCCGGCATCCAATACAAGCCGCTGTTTCCCTCAGCTGCGTAGCTTGTTACATACGGGAACCAACAGCCATCCGAAACAGCATCTTCGCCATCCATATCCAAACGCAGCCTTACCCGATCCCGCTGCACCCCGATAACAATCCCGCTGAGCACAGCGCCTGTCGCCTGCCAATTCTCTGTACGTTGACAGATAACATCTTCCTCTGCACAAAGTTGATAGGTGTGCAATAGAAGCCCGCTCTTCATCTCGCTTACGATTTCGGTTACAACCGTCTTTATGCCGCTTGGCAGGCTGACGCGATCACCCAAAACGAAGCATCTTCCGCTCTCTAGCGAATACACGGTTGCGGACGACGAACCGAACCCATTCCCGAATAGCAACTTCTGCTCTTCATGCCCCAGCAAAGAACGAAAGCTCTTTCGAACCCGATACGGCTCTTGTTCATCCAGCCTCCAATGCTTTCCTGTCGGCAAGCCGAAGAACAGCTTCGGAGATTCTGCGGTAATTTCCGGCACTAACACCGTGCCGAGCCTTGAGGCCATCCGCTTCAAAAACGACCAGTCCGTCTCCTCATATTGTAGGGTAAAAGATCCCAACGTGCTACCTTGGCTTGCAGTATCGATTGAATCCGAACGCGCATAGTCCTTCAGTACTCGTTCCAGGACATCCTTATAAGTCGTATGCTCCGGCTGGAATGAACGGCTCTTAGGTCGTACATCCAGCTCATAGCTCCAGGAAATCGCTTCTAAAGTCAAGACATATACACTGCGCTCCGCCTGTATGGTACGAGTCATCACCTGACCACAGAACAACGTTCGGACTACGGAACCGTCATCTCCCAGCTGTTCTACCTTTACGGACTTGCCATAATCATACGCCTCAATATCCCGATCGCCACGCTCCTCCGCCAGCAGGGCGCGCATATGCAGCCGGGCATGCTCATTCACTCGCTTCTCGATTCGCAGCTCATGGATTCGCTGTATATCATGCGCCCACACCACACGGATATGACCGTAGCCTGCCGCATATTCTGCGCTTTGCATGCTCTTCTCCAACTTCTCCCCTCCTTGCATGATTTGATTACTGGTAACGGGAATGTATTGTTCTATCGTCTATGCGCGTATTCCGATCAATCCAGTTCCTGTCCGTCATCCTCGATGCGAATGACACCGCCATAAAGGCATTGATGCGTACAACTACTAAGCAAAGCGGGTTGTCCCGCCACATGCACATCATGTTTGCCGTTCAACCAAGGAATGGTCATTACCGGAATGCAGGGAGCTTTCTTCACCCCATAAATATCGACCAAATTACTGCTCTGAACGGCCGGATTCATCGAACAAGAACAATTGCCAAAAGAAGAGATGTTCACGCCCGGCACGAAATCCCCAACGTTCATCTGAGCCTTGCCCTTCACGTATGTACCGTGGCATTCTGGCATTGTGAGCCGGGTCGGCTGAGTGCCGAAGCTGCAGCTTAGAATAGCGCCCGCTACGACATAGCTGCCTTTGCGCCCTTTTCCCGGCTGAACGCGGATATCCTCCTGTTGCTTCCCCAATCGCTCTAATCCCCTTTCTTTCATTCTGAGATCATGCTCAAGCAGAGTCGTTTCCTACACCGCTTAAACGCACTCTCACTTTTGATCCATTTCAACCTCAGCAAAATGAACCCCGTACACATCCCGCCGCAGCAGACTCTCGGCAAGCGCCAGATTGGCGATCCATACTCTCTCGCGAATTTCATCCACTTGGAACAGCGGCCGATAGCTCCGCTTTCCTTCCAGCACAAGCCGCTTCAAGCCCCCATCCTTGTGGAATTCGCTATCAGGCGAGAGGCAGCATAGGCGAGGCAGCGACGTCATCCAATAGACTTCCTGCCGTTCCCTTTTCATATCAGTCAAAATAACAGGACGCCAACGCAATTCAGGCATGTACAGCTCGACCAGCCGCTTAACGCGATCCGATAACAAGGGCATGGGCCGATCCATATAATCGACATATTCGACGTCATTCCGTTCCCGTATCGGGAAGACAAGCGGCTGCTCTTCCACGCCGGCTTCTTCCTCTAGTCGGCGCACGGTTCCGGGCACCATCATATTCGGCTCTGCCCGATTCGCAATCCGTTCATCCGCAACAAGTCTGAATAACCGATTCATGGCCGTCCCCCCATTCCCCGCGAGAGCAGGCGGTGATCCTCCTCATCCCAATGCGCATTATTCCAGTTGACCCCCGTTACATCCGCGTCTTGAAAATCCGCTCCGCTCAAATCCGCCTTATCGAAGCGCGCCCCCTTGAGATTTGCTCCGCGGAAGACGGCATTCTTCAGCGTGGCTCCAGTGAACACTGCGCCAGGGAGATTGGCTCGGGTAAAATCAGCACCGGTCAAGTTGGATCCCTCAAATCGAACCCCATCAAATATGGGTGGAAATCCGTCGAATGGCAGCACGCCCCGCTTGCCCTGAACGCCCCGAAACACCGTCGACGGCATGAAGCACCCGCTAAAGTTCGCACCGCTAATAAGACTGTAGGCAAAGTTGGCGCCATCCAACCGACACTCCTGCCACAGCGTGCCGATCAGAACGCCATCAAGAAAACGGCTGTCCGACAAGCAGCAGTCTCGAAATGCGCTGTACCGAAGATCAATCCCCGCCCAATCTCCCTCCGACAAATCCATAGCGTGAAAAGCTTCATATGCGTAATCCTCTTCATTTCCCTCCCGCAGCCATGACCGCACTTCCTCTGCATCGCGCTTGCTCAAGTCCAGCCGGAACACGCATTCACTGTGATCCAAATATTCTCCTACCCGAACCTCGAATACTTCTGCCTTCTCCACAGCTTGGAACTCCGGCAATTGGGAAGCTTCCTGCATCGCCAGCCGAATCAGGCTGACCACGACGCGGTGTATGTGAACGGCCTCGCGCAGACGAATGCGCTCCAGATGTGCGGAATGAACGGCCCCCTTATATTCGCGGCTGGCCAGCTTCAATCTGTCTGCCAGCAAATCCAAGTAGCGATAAGCCCACAAGCCGTCATAGTAGCCTTCAACCGGTTCGGCGTCGAACAGCCACGAGCTGTCGGACGCTTGTACGAGATAGCGAGCTCGTCCCTGCGCAATGTCCGTTCTCAGCATAGAGTAGGTGATGAATCCAAGGCTTCCTTTTTTCCCGGAGAGCTGCTGTTCACGAATGACCTTGCACCATTTCCGGAAGCCATCGACAAATTCTTGCACCCATTCTTGCTTGGCTTCATCCCATTCTTGTCCGATTGCAGCGAGCATCTCGCTCCTCTCGCGAGGTACTGCTTCTTGAATGAAATGGGTTAACGCTGCTTCGCTGTTCATGACAACCTCCTCTTCCGCATGCTTAGTTCGACTTCACTTTGCTGCCTGTTAAGCGCGCCTGACGTCCCAAATGAAGCTGGCTGCCCTTGCAGCTCATGTTCATTTCACTGCCTGCGGACAACACCATCTTGCGTCCGGCATTCATGGAGATATCCCCATCCGCAGTGATGCTGACTCCTTTGCTGCTGGCAATGTGAATGCCCTCATCATCGTTCAGTTGAATATAAATGGCGCCATCCTTCCCGGTAATGACGATTTCATCCGGAGCAAGCCTGATTTCTTTGCCGGATGGCGTACGGAATATTTTCACATCGGGATTGCTTAGCTTATTGCGTCCGCTCGGTTCAGCATTCTGGCGTACTGCACCGCCAGCGATGCCCTCCTCTTCCTTCTTTCCGGGAAAATAAACGGCTACTGGATCTCCAATCTCCGGCATGACGTACCATCCGGTGCTGCCTTCCGCCGAATAAGCGGTCGAATATCGGAACCAGCGCGCTTCCTCTTTCTTTTGCTCATGATCACATTCAAAGTGAATTTTTACCTTGTCCCCTGCCACATCAATCACTTTTCCGCGAATGGATGCGCCGATCAAGCGCTCATGGCTATACTCCTTCTGCCGCAATCCTTTGTGAGAGCAGAGCACATACCGATGCTTCAGCATTCCGCCTTGCATCGTCGTCTGCGCTTCACGCACAAAGAGACTTTCTCCTTGAAATTGAATAGGACTGCCTAAGTCGAATACCTCATCCGTTTCGATGTCATAGGTAATAAAATCGTTTTCGCCGACAGATGCGGCTTCATTTTCTACGAAATATCGGAACGGCGCCAATCGCTTGCTAACGGTATAATTCATTTGCTCCAACCGAATCACTCTTGAACCATCAGGAATACCGAAATAGAATTTAGGTTCATGGAATTGAGCTGCCGGAACTAGACTGGTATGGTATCGAGAGGCCATTCTCCGTAAAAACGCCCAATCCGTCTCCTCATACTGCAAAGCCATTCGCTGCAGCTTAGCCCCAGCAGTTGCTTCATCCATCACGTCAAGTCCCGGGTATTCCTTGCCTATCTGTTCAAGAAGTTGAGGGATCGTCATCTTTACATTCTGGAAAGATCTCGTCTTGGTCTTCACATCCATGACGTAGGTATGGGATATCGCCTCCACTTCCAAATAGTGAACGCCCTGCACGACTTGGATTTCGATAGAAAGTGCGATTCCCCGGAACAGTGGTTTGCTCCCACCGTCCGTATCCATTTGATTCAATTCAATAGAGGTGTCTGTATCGGTCATATCCACATAAAGCTTGCTCTTTTCCTCGGACACAACCCCCGTGAAGCGCAGCCGCGCATGCTCGTTGAGCTGCTTCGTCAGGGTCAGTTCCTGCAGGTGGACTAATTGGTATGGATGAATGCTCAAATTCTCATAAGTAAGACTCACTTCGTTTCTCCCCTTTCTCACTGCCGAGGGTTTGTATCGCCCGCATCATCGCATGGGCCACTGGTTTCCAGTTCCGCATGTCCATTGCACTGCATGAGAAAGAAACGAGTAGCGCGCTTCCTTCCAGCTTCTTGAACATCATGTAATAGTACAGCGTCCCGTCTAATACGGAAGCGGTGAATTCACAGTACCCTGCGCGCTCCCCTTCATCAGAATCCATCATGCCTTCATCGATCCAGGAACGGATAGGCTGTACCGAGCGAATCATGCGAGCCATCGTCTCCGTATAAACAGCAAGCCCCTCTTCTTCAAGCGGATCTTCTGTGAGGTTGATCGTTAAGTTCACGGTACCTTCATTGTTCGTATAAATTAGGGATGGACGATATACCGAAGGATATTTGATCGCAGCCTCCTGCTGAGTCATGAGGCGCCAAGTTTTCGGCATCCTTACGTGAAGCTTGCCCGCCAGCAAAGTCCGATCCGCTAGCGGAATCATTTGTCCGTTGACGCTTATTAGCGGATGATTGAGATCGATAGACTCTCGCTTAACGTTACCCCCTCTTTCGCCGCTTTCTCCCCCATCTTCTTCCCTCATCTCGCCGTCACGTTCCTGTCGTTCTTCCTCCAGCTCTTTCATCATCGCCAAAATTTTTTCATCCAAATGCTGCACCAAGCCTACCCCCTTTATCCCTATACTCCGAGTTCTTTCTGAAGTCCTAGGCTTTAGTATCAGAATAGGCGGAACAACCCACCTTATTTAGATATATTTTCCTATTATATTATAACGGCAAGAATACAATCTGATTTGATAGAAATGGAAAAAATAGATGTTAATATTTCTAAAGATGCAAATAAGAGAGGATGTCTGATTGTACAGGTAGAACAATATTCAGGGGGAAAACGGGGCAAAACGAGGAAAACGAGTGCTGCACATTTGGGCAACTTCAAGCCTGATTCGTGCACATCCAGTAGAAAGGATCGAATTCAGGAAGGAACCAACGCTCCTTGCTCGATCCTGCTTTCAAGTAAGAGGCAGTTTATCGCTAAAGCAAAAAACTAATCCATTGGACAGCCTTTAAACATACAAAAAGAGGTTTGAACAGCCATTTGGCTACTCAAACCTCTTGCTTCTATTCAGATGCTATTTGCTCTCTTCTGGATACAGCTTCTTGCGCAGCTCTTTCACTTCTTCATTCTCAAGATATTCATCGTACGTGCATACACGATCGATGATGCCATTCGGCGTAATCTCGATAATGCGGTTCGCAATCGTCTCAATGAACTGATGGTCATGGGACGTGAACAGCATTGTGCCGTCGAAGTCAGTCAAGCCGTTGTTGAGCGCTGTAATGGATTCGAGATCCAAGTGGTTCGTCGGTTCATCAAGCAACAGCACGTTCGCGCCGCTCATCATCATCTTGGAGAGCATGCAGCGAACCTTCTCGCCCCCGGACAATACGCTTGCCTTCTTCAATGCTTCTTCCCCAGAGAAGAGCATGCGGCCCAAGAAGCCGCGAAGGAATGTCTCGTCTTGATCCTTGGAGTATTGGCGCAGCCAGTCAACCAAGGTATCCTCAACCCCATCGAAGTATACGGAGTTGTCTTTCGGGAAGTAAGCTTGTGTCGTCGTAACGCCCCAGCTGAATGTTCCTGCATCAGGCTCAATCTCGCCCATCAGAACTTGCATCAACGTTGTCTTCGCCAATCCGTTTGGACCAACGAGTGCGATCTTGTCGCCTTTGTTCACAACAAGGTGTAGATTTTCGAATACTTTTTCGCCTTCAACTGACTTCGTCAAGCCTTCGATCGTCAGCAATTGCTTGCCCGCTTCACGCTCAGGCTTGAAGTTGATGAACGGATATTTACGATTCGATGGACGAATGTCGTCGAGCGTAATCTTATCGAGCATCTTCTTACGTGAAGTCGCCTGCTTCGACTTGGACGCATTCGCGCTGAAGCGCTGAATGAAGGCTTGAAGTTCCTTGATCTTCTCTTCCTTCTTCTTGTTCTGATCGCGCATCATCGTTTGCGCCAATTGGCTGGACTGGTACCAGAAATCATAGTTACCTGAGTACAGCTGAATTTTACCGAAGTCAATATCTGCAATGTGCGTACATACCTTGTTCAGGAAGTGACGATCGTGAGATACGACGATAACTGTACCTTCATAATCCATCAGGAAGCTCTCGAGCCAGTTGATCGATTCGAGATCCAAGTGGTTGGTAGGCTCATCGAGCAGCAAGATGTTCGGTCTGCCGAACAATGCTTGTGCAAGCAATACGCGTACCTTCTGGTTGCCGTCAAGCTCAGACATCAGCTTATCATGAAGATCTCTAGTGATTCCAAGACCGATAAGCATCTCGCCTGCGCTCGATTCAGCTTCCCAGCCGTCGAGCTCAGCGAATTCGCCTTCCAGCTCGCCTGCGCGCATGCCGTCTTCTTCCGTGAAGTCTGCCTTCGCATAGAGGGCATCCTTCTCTTTCATAATGGAATACAAGCGCTCATGACCCATAATGACTGTATCGAGAACCTTGAATTCTTCATATGCATAATGATCCTGCTTCAAGACCGATAGACGGTCTCCAGGAGTAATGTTTACTTGACCATTTGTCTGTTCAACTTCACCAGACAATATTTTAAGAAATGTCGATTTGCCCGCACCGTTCGCGCCAATCAAGCCGTAGCAGTTCCCTGGTGTAAACTTAATGTTCACGTCCTCGAAAAGCGCTCGTTTCCCGTAGCGGAGCGTAACGCCGGTTGTACTAATCATGGCATTCCCGTCCTTTGCCTATTATTGGTTTCAAACTGTTATTATAGCATAAGGATCAGTATAATGCGACGATTGAACATTTTTACCATGATCTTTGGAGAATTACACATATCAAATCCGGCATTTTATGTATATAATATTTCCATCTTTATCAAAATAAATGAATGTTCAAAAAGGGCGGTTTTCAGCACCGAGAAGGTTGCTTGAACTTGAAGCCCATGCTTCCGAAGTGAGTTTTGCTCTGCAAAACTTGTAAGGAGTAGCGGAGTGTAGTCAAAACTACATGAGCAACGGACTTCGATAGTGAATGCAAGATTCGACGCCGAGATTCTTACTGCACAGCTTCGTGATTAAGAGCGTACTTTTTGAACTACCTTTAAAAAAGGAAAGCGAGGGATGTTATATGGTAAACAGCATTGTATATAACGTTCGGGAGGAACATTTCAGCGCCTAGCGCATCGTACAATTTCATGAAATACCAGTAAGCTGTTAACGACGCTAGTGTCGACTGAAACGTCTGTCTCTCCCGAACTTGACCGTGCCGCAATGTCGTTCATTCGCAGGTAAGACCAAGTTCACTATGAAGCGGCTACATGCCGCATAACAAGGGAGAATTCAGATTTGAATACAAATAATCAACATACAAGTAACCATAATGAAGTTAAGTATGATTCACCTCTATTATCAGATACTTGCTCCGTGCAAGAGGCTATAACTGAAAGCAACACATTGAACATGGAAGAACAATTGGATCGTACTGTGCAAGATTTGCAGGATCTTGGCTTCGATGAAGCGTGGTCAAGCACTTGGGAGTCTTGGATTCAAGAGCTTCAAGAGTCTACCGCACGCCGATACGCAAGCCAGCTAGTTCCTGCACGCGTAGCGCTGGCACATAAGCATCTGTATCGCGTCGTTAGCGCGGATGGAGAATGGCTGGCCGAGCTGTCTGGACAGGCACGGGCCGGAATGGCACTGCTCAGTGATTGGCCGACAGTCGGCGATTGGGTGGCCGTGGCACCTAGACAAGCAGAAGGACGAGCTACGATTGTGGGCGTACTGCCTCGCCGCAGCACCTTCGGACGCAAGGTAGCGGGAGGTCGCCGCGACACTCAAATCGTCGCAGCGAACGCAGACATTGCGCTGCTCGTTACGTCGATGTCACGCGACTTCGAGCCGCGTCGCTTAGAGCGATATGCCGCCCTTGCGTGGGATAGCGGCGCCATGCCGGCCGTTGTGCTGACAAAGGCTGATGAGGCTGACGACCCAGAGCTGTTCGAGGCACAAGCGATGCAAGCCGTTCCTGGCGTCGACGTGTACCGGGTATCCGCAATGACCGGTGAAGGCATGGACGAATTGCGCGCACGCATTGCCCCGGGCATGACCGTCGTGCTCGTCGGTTCTTCTGGCGTTGGCAAGTCCACGCTGGCGAATGCACTTACGGGTACCGAGCAAATGCTGACACAAGCCGCTCGCTCAGATGATGACCGCGGCCGCCACACTACGACGCATCGCGAGCTTCTCCGTCTGCAGGGCGGGGCATGGCTCATTGATACGCCGGGCATGAGAGAAGTCGGCATGACCGCTATTGATAGTGAAGGCTTGTCGAATACCTTCGAGGATATTGAAAGCCTTGCAGAGCAATGCCGATTTAGCGACTGCAAGCATGAGAGAGAGCCTGGATGTGCTGTACGTGAGGCTATTCGAACAGGCGAGCTGGATTCCAACAGACTTCGCGGCTATCAAAAGCTCCAACGTGAAATTGCATACATGCGTCGTTCGGAGAATGCGCAGCTTGCCCGGCAACACGTACAGAACAACAAAAAACTGTCGAAGTTGAGCAGCCGACCGAACAAGCGTAAATAAATGCGAGCCTATACCATCCGATATCTCTAACACGAACGGGGGCTATCCCAGACGCTACTATTAAATTCGGGTGCCCCACATTCGTATGAGACATCTTTAAGAAAGACGCCTCCATCCCCACTTCTTCCGTGGAGTTGGAGGCGTCTTTGCATTTCTTATGAGTCTGACCCATTAGCTTCTAACTTTTTGGGACAGCCCTTCTATACGTTATTCCGCTTTTACTTTTTCATGTGTATCTTTGTGTATGCCTCGCATGTAGCTTATTGCGACTTCATTCGTGCCTTAGGTGACGCAGCTTGAGCATGTTGAATGGATTGACCAAATGCTTCTGCATAGCTCCATAATTCACCATGCGCTAAAATATGAATTCGCTCGCGCGCAATTCCACGCTTCACCCGATCCGCTTCCAGCCGATCAAGTGCCTCCCGCGGTGTATCGTCAGCCAGCTTAAACGCTCCATAATGCATCGGGATCATCACTTTTGCCTTCACATCTTCAAATGCCTGCAATGCTTCCTCTGGGGTAACATGCTGCTGCGACATGAACCATTCCGGCTCGTATGCGCCAATCGGCAATAGGGCTACATCAATGTGAAAGCGCTGGCCGATAAGCTCAAACCCACGGAAATATCCGCTATCGCCCGCAAAGTATATCGTCTCACCTATGGTCTCCTGACTCGATTGATTCGCTGGAGAGCCTTCGCCTGTTGGCGGGCCGGCTGAATCCGAACCTCCGGATGTCTTTTTCGCTTTTACAACGTGCTCAATAACATAGCCGCCCCAATGGGAACGATTCATATCTATCAACGTCCGACGCGTCCAGTGCTGTGCCGGTACAAACGTAATTTTCACCCGATCCGCCACGGTTATATGCTCCCACCAGGCCAGTTCATGTATAATGGAAAATCCTTTGCGTCTCAACTTACTAAGCAGCCCGTCAGGTACAATCAGCATCGTGTTCGGCCCTACCAATCGCCGTAATGACCGTATATGCAGATGATCGTAATGAGAATGCGAGATGAGAACAACATCGACTGGGGGCATTTCCTCAATCGGAATACCTGGCGGAGCAAGCCTAGCTTGTGTCGCCATTCTTGCAGCCCATACCGGATCTGTGACAATGTTTAATCCACCTATTTGTAACAGGAAGGTCGAATGACCGATCCACGTTATCGTTGTCTCTGTTCGATTAGCGTTCAAACGAGCGATATCCGGCTTTACATTTGGTACGACATAGGAATAATCCTTCGTCTTTAATCGTTCTTTGCGCTCTGCTTGCCAACGCCGAAATTGATTCCATGCTTTAACCGTTGTCACATCGTCCATATTGACGTAATAGCGCTTCATAAGCACCACCTCATTTGCGAAAAATTCGGATCGAATGACAAGGGCTACCCTCTCCCTTGCAAAACGGGACGAATGACAAATACTATCTCCTAATCTTTAGCATACCAGAACCCTGTCTCCATCACCAATTCGACTTCAGCTTCCTAACTGCGCGCCATCTGATGGCTGCCATCTTTAACACCTATCTCAATTCTTAATATCTTTCCATTTGAATGACACCATTCACAGCTGCTGACGTCCTTCCATCCTATGCATGCTCTTCTGCTTTGGTCGAATCCCTCTTTACTATGTATTACACAAATTGAGATGATCCAACCACCTTACAGACTGCAGCCTAATCCCCTTCGCCAGGCAATAATGAAATGCCTGACAGCTGCAAGCATGTTGCCTTCATTGTTCCCCACTCTCCGATAAGATACAATAGAAGCAAACCACACGCCAACGGAGGTGTATGTCAATGAACTTAATCACAATTGAACCGACGCCAAGTCCGAATTCCATGAAGCTCCACTTGGATGAAACATTGCCTGCCGGCATTCGCCGTACCTATTCAGAAGAAAATCGACGCTCTGCTTCCCCGCTGATCGCTAGCTTGCTCGACATCGAGGGCGTAAAGAGCGTATTCCATACCGCTGATTTTATCGCGCTAGACCGCTTCCCGAACGCGGACTGGGCTCGTATCCTTGACGAGGTTCGCGGCCTGTTCGGACAATCGCAAGCAGACAGCACCCAAGAGGAAGATCTGGCTTCTTGGACATCATTCGGTGAGGCACAGGTATATGTGCAATACTTCCGCAGCATCCCGATGCAGATTCGGGTGCAAGCCAATGGACAAGAAGAGCGCGTCGGCCTCTCTGATCGTTTCGTTCGTGCAGTAACGGAAGTAGCGAGCGCCACTCTAATCAAGGAACGCAAGCTCAGTGACTACGGAATTCGTTACGGGGAGCTTGCGGACATTGCACGCGAGGTTGAGCAGGAACTGGAGGCAGCCTATACCGAAGAACGTGTAGCTTCCCTTGTGAACCAAGCCATCGCGAAGGGCCGCACAGATGAGCCATTTATTGAAGAGCGCCGGGAATGGTCAGAAGAAGAACTGAAGCAGCATCTGAATAATCCAGATTGGCGCGTTCGTTACGCAGCTCTGGATCGAATGGAACCGACGCCAGAACGGTTGGAACTCATTGCGAAGGCTCTTCATGATGAACAGAGCCAGATACGCCGCCTTGCAGTTGTATATTTAGGGGAAATCAAAACCGACGAATGTATGCCGCTTCTCATTGAAGCGCTCAAGGACACTTCCGTTAGTGTTCGCCGCACAGCCGGAGATACGCTATCCGATATCGGTGATCCGATTGCGATCGAGCCGATGATCGAAGCTCTCCAAGATAAGAATAAGCTCGTGCGCTGGCGCGCAGCCCGCTTCCTCTATGAAGCCGGTGATGACCGTGCGCTGTCAGCACTTGAGCACGCCGCTCAAGATCCCGAATTCGAGGTTGCCTTGCAAGCACGCATGGCAATTGAACGCATCCGTTCCGGTGAAGAAGCTGTCGGAACAGTCTGGCAGCAAATGGCCCGTCTACGCGGACAAGGCGATTAATCTTAAAGGAAAAACCAATAGAAAGAGCAGCAGTCCATGCGCAAGCAATGGGACGCTGCTCTTTTTTACGATCCTATTTCATTTTGTAGAACTATCCATTTGATGCGCACCTATCTAAATTGCATGACACCATCTGTGTTTTTCGTGTCTATTTCAACGTTCCCCACTATCATCAGAGCCGCCCTCGACGCAAGAAATCCTCAGATCATAAATTTATTTCTATTTTTTTCATTTTACCTATTGTATTAAGTGTATCAAGTGATATAATACACTGTATACAAATGATACACCAAAGGAGGGAGCTCATTGAATGACGTGATGGTTGGCGGAATGCGATTCACGTTGGACTTAAGCAAACCACTCTACGAACAAGTACTTAATCAAATCCGAAGCTCCATCGCGAAAGGAGAGATCGCATTGGGTGAGAAAATTCCTTCGGTAAGGGAACTTGCACAAGCGCTCAAAATTACACCGAATACCGTCATGCGCGCTTACCAAGAGCTCGAACGGGATCAGCTTACAGAGACACGCCGAGGACAAGGAACGTTTATTACGTCGAACGCAGAAGCTGTTGCGAGTGTACGAACTTCTTTGGCGGAAGAAGCGCTACAGGAGTTTTTAACGAAGATGTACAGCATAGGATTTACATTGGACGATATTCAACACCTATTAAATCATGAGGGAGGTAAGGAAATATGAGTCAGTCCACTGCGATACGAGTCGAGAATATTACGAAACGCTACGGGAAGAAGCTCGCCCTCCACGACTTTTCTCTTGAAGTCCCAACAGGTAAGGTTGTCGGAATTCTAGGAGCGAATGGTGCAGGCAAGTCCACCTTGTTCCGTATGATCGCAGGCATGGTTCAACCAGAGCAAGGAACGGTTGAGGTGCTCGGGCGCAAGCCAAGCTGGGAGACGAACAAGGACATCGCTTATTTGCCTGATCGCGCGCGCTGGTTCGAAAAACACTCTGTCAAACAAGCACTGGATTGGGCAGAGCACCTATGGCCTGGCTTCGACCGGAAGCGGGCAGAGGAACTCATCTCCTTCATGAAATTACAGTCCGATATGCCTGTGCAGGGCATGTCCAAGGGACAAGAAGCAAGGCTTATGCTAAGCATGTGTATGGCACGGAATGTTCCTCTCCTCGTGCTGGATGAACCGTTCTCCGGTATCGATCTCATATCGCGAGAACGCATTATTTCGGCGATCATTGAAAACTTGGCAGAACGTGAGCAGACCGTGTTAATCAGCACGCATGAAATACACGAGGCGGAAGGCTTGTTCGACTATGTGGTTTTCATGGATAACGGTCAAGTGGTGCTGGAGGGCGACGTCGAGCAGTTGCGCAGTGAACAAGGCTCGATGGAATCCGTCTACCGCACCCTATACCGCTAAGAGAGGAGAATACGGATGAATACAAGCACCTTTTTATTTTTAGTGAAAGATGAATTCCGCCGCAGAAACTCGGCCAAACACTCGAACAAATGGTGGATGTTCTATGTTGCAGCAGGAATCCTCATCGGACTCATTTTTGCAGCTGCATTTGCCGAAAATCTTGATCCATACGGGGTCATGTTTATGTCCTTCGGCTTCCCGTATATTACATTCATCATTGCATTTAGTATCGTTATACGGGAATGGAAAAACGGTACTGCCGGATGGTGGCTGACACTCCCTTATCCAAGGCGATCGCTCATCCTATCGAAGTATGCAGCTAGCATTTGTACAGCAGTTATCATGCATATTATCTTCTGGGTCGGTGCCCAGCTGTTCGTTGCCTATGCATTAATCTTAAAAGGAAACTTCGATTTTCACAGTCTTGCCACGTTCATGAAAACATCAGCGATCTGGTACGGCATAATCATGATGGTCATTCCATTTATGGCAGCATTCGGTACGCTTACAGGAGTGGTCAGCCGTTCTCGCTTGAAGCCGTTAACGCCGATGCTGTGGATCTTATATGGCCTTTCGGGGAATTCCCTGTTCTGGATCCTGGAATCACCACATCTCAACAAGCTCCAACTTACACAGAATCCGAATGAGATTTTTACCGTTCAATCTCATGATTTCTGGTTGATCGGGCTTGGTATCATTCTCTTGTCTGGAATTCTCATAAGCGCAGCAACCGTTCTGATGAACAAACAAGTGGAGGGTTAACTCAAGGAGGTTCAATAAAGATGACATTGGCTATTGATGTATCGAATTTGCATAAAAAGTATGGAAATCACACCGCATTGAACAGTATTTCATTCCAAGTCCGTCCGGGAATATGCTTCGGCCTGCTTGGCCCGAACGGAGCTGGCAAATCGACGACGATGAAGATCATCTCCGGCATTCTCCAACCGAATAGTGGTGCGCTACGTGTATTTGGGATAGATGCCGTAAAAGAAGCCGCCAAGGTGCGGAACATAATCGGCTATGTCCCCCAAGGCATCACCTTGTATGAGAAGCTCAGTGCGTACGATAATTTGAAGTTTTTTGGAGAAATGTATGGCTTAAGAGGAAGCCAGTTGAAGGAACGCATCTCAACCGTACTAACACAGGTCGGGCTTCTGGATCGCGCTAAGGATGCAGTTGGCACCTTCTCTGGCGGCATGATGCGCCGCGTGAACATCGCTGCTGCACTCCTCCACCGTCCGAAGCTGCTTGTGCTGGATGAACCTACTGTCGGCATTGACCCACAATCGCGCAATCATATCTTCGAGATGATTCGCAAGCTGAAGCAAGAAGGGGTATCCATCATCTACTCGACTCACTATATGGAAGAAGTCGAAACACTCTGCGAGGAACTCGCCATCATCGACCACGGCTCGGTCATTGCCCAAGGCGTCCTGCATGAACTGCTCATGCAGCATGGCACGAATTCCGTATATGTCGAAACGGATAAGCAGACTGCAATTTCCTTCGATTCGATTCCTGGCACAGTGACTGCCCATGAAGAGGGCTGGATTATTGATACCGACGATACGCTGACAACGATGAACCGCGTATCTGAACTTTGCCTGCAGCAGCAAGCGAAGGTTACTCGTCTCGAAATCGTGCAGCCTTCATTAGAAACGGTGTTCTTGAACTTAACCGGTACATCCCTGCGGGATGCGTAATAGGCGCTTTGGAGCGCAAAGTATTCGCAAGAGTACGATTCAAGGAGGAGAATTCGAATGATTACCAGCTTCACACGCAAGGAAATTCAATTGCTGCTCAAGGAAAAGGGTACCTTCTTCTGGCTCATCCTTATGCCTATCATCTTCATCGTGGTGTTTGCCTCTGTGTTCGGCAATATGGGGAACTCCAGCATCACGTTAAATTATGTCGATCAGGATCAGTCTCCTGCTTCGAAAGCGATTGTTGCATCGTTAGCCAAAGTGCAAGGTTTCCAACTGAAGGAAGACACAGAACGCACGCTTGATCAACAAATTACAAGTATACGTGATGGCAAGCAATCCTCCCTCCTGCTCATTCCGCAAGGATTTGAAGCCAGCATGAAATCAGGCAAAGGCTCTGCTGAAATGACACTCTACCGCGACGAGAACGACAACACCTCAACGGCTCCAATCAAAGCCGTGCTTGGACGAATCGTCGATGAGCAGCGTCAGGTAAGCGCTGCGGAGCAGCTTGCAGCCAAAGGAATTCAGGGCGAAGAGATGAAGCAAATCTTCACCCCGCCATTCGTAGTTAAGGAGCAGATGGAGAACGTTGTTCCTGTTGATATGGTTAGTCAAGTCGTTCCTGGATATACCGTTATGTTCGTGTTCTTCATTATTATCTCGATGGTTCGCCGCTTCATTCGGGACAAAGAAAGCGGGATGACGGCGCGCCTGTGCAGCACACCAATGAAGCCGCTCAACTATTTAGTCGGCATGTGGGTTCCTTATATTATCGTTGTTCTCTTCCAAAGCGCGGTACTGCTGGCGTTCGGACACTTCGTTTATGGCATGCAGCTCGGTGATGTGCTCGCCATCGCATTAGTCGTCGCAGCACTTGGTATCTGTGTAACGGGTCTTGGCCTCTTCATCTCCCTTATCGCTAAGGGCGAGAATCAAGGGCTTGCCATTACCCAATTGATCGCGCTTGGCGGTGCGATGATTGGCGGACTGTGGTTCCCGCATGAAATGATGCCGAAGTTCATGCAGACGATTGGCCAATTGCTTCCTCAATATTGGGCGCAGGATGCACTGAAGCGCATCATTTCCCACGGCGCTCATGTACAGGATGTGTGGCTGAATGCAGTCATTCTGCTCGGTATCGGAATCGCTGCACTTGTACTCGCATGGGTACAATACCCACGCTTTATGAAGCAGTCGATCGGTTAAGTTTAGGTCAAATCGCGGGACAATCCTGAAATACTCGTAATAGCTTTTCCACTTATACAACTGCCCTATAAAGGCTGATTCTGTTAGGTACAGAGTCAGCCTTTTTATTGCCTCGAATACATCGGCATTACTGTCCATTATGGTATAATATATTCCATATGATAGGAGGTGCATTCATATTCTGACTCGAATAACACTCCTTCCCCTTGCCCTTCTCATTTAACAACAATGAAAGGTAGGTCTGTCATGATACATCTACGACGAAGATTCATTTCCATTATGCTACTCGGATGCATACTCCCTGCACTAGTCGGATGCACGAAAAAGACCACCATTTATAAGGCAGCAAGCCTGGATTGGGACGTGCAGCTTTCTCAACCAACAGATACGGAATCATTTACGCTGGATATGAAGTATCATGGACCAGAACAGCATATACAGGATTTATCATTCCGTCTCACAAATCCGGATTTTGAACGTTCTGATTCTATATCTGATCTTAACTCTTCACATTATGCAGCACATTACGAATACCGGATTAAAGGGTTAAAACAACTTCAAGAACCTATTCGTATTCGACTGGAATGGGATCATCAACAAGAAACTCTTACATTAGAAAAAGCTCTCCGTGAGTAACCCGGAGAGCTTCTGACATTTACAAATAGAATTAGTTCATTGCAGGCTCTGCTTCGTTTGCCAACTGCTCACGGACGAACTCTTCAATAGAGATAGTACGCTTCTCTATGCGCGCCTTCTCCGCCGCAAATGACATCATATGGCTTTGAACAGATATATCAGCGGATGTACGTCCTTGCAATGCACCGTCCGCTTCTACCAGACTCAGGAAGTCCTTCACGAGACCTTGGTCACCGCCGCCATGTCCAACATGTCCGCCTGGTGCTTGCAGGCTGAGCAGCTCTCTAAAGCCATTTTTGAAATGAATGATTTCAATCTCATTCTTCTCCATGTGAGCACGAATTTCCCCAGTCGTTCCCATCAACTTCAACGTACGACCGGAGTCGTAAGTGAACGCCGTCATAGTGAATACCGCGGTTACCTCGTTCGCGAATTCCATGTTCACCACTTGATGGTCAACCACATCATTGTCGCAGTGGTATACGCAGCGGCCATATGGGCCTACCTTCAAGGCCTGAAGGCGAGATTCATAGCTCATATCATCCGCAATAACTGATGTCGGCCAGCCAATATCATCCGTCAAATACCACTTCGGCGCATAGTATGGGCACTCATCAGCGACAGGACACCCATCCAGACAGCGCTTCGTTGCGCCTTCCGGCGCACCTTCTGGGCGGAAGTGCGATAATGTGCCGAAGGAAGAAATATGGGTACACTCGGCACCAGCAAGCCACAACAGGATGTCCATATCGTGACAGGACTTTTGCAGAATCATTGGAGAGGACTGTGCCGAATTGCTCCAATTGCCGCGCACGAAGCTGTGCGCCTGATGCCAGTAAGCAACATTTTCATTATGCTGTATGGACATAAGGCGGCCGATTCTTCCCTCTTCCAACATCTGCTTGAGTGTAGCGAAGAAGTTCGTGTAACGCAGTACATGACAGATCGAGAAGACAAGGCCTCTCTTCTTCGCTTCCTGCCCCATCTTAATACACTCTACTGGCTCTGGAGACATGGGCTTCTCCAGCATCACGTGATAGCCTGCTCCTAGTGCTGCCATCGTAGGCTCATAGTGCATCTTATCTTGCGTACAAATAAACACAGCGTCAGCAAGCTTCGGCTGAGAGAATAATTCTTCCCAAGAGGAAAATTGGCGTTCTGCAGGAATGCCGTGCTTATCGGCAATACGCTGACGGCGGGCTGCACTCGGATCTGCCACAGCGACAACTTCCATCTCATACGAACGGCCAATCGCATAATCCGTATAGATTTCCCCGCGTTGACCGGCTCCAAGCAATGCTACAGTAACCTTCTTCATTTCCCATGCCTCCCTAAATGTCTGTCTCTATTGGTTCGTATTTGGTTCGTATAGATATTTCCCAACTTGCGCTCTCTTTTCATCCATCTTATACCATGCGAGAAACCGCTTGCAAGGAGTAAAATTCCTTTTTTAAAAATATTTTTGGATTATTCAGCTCAAATGTTTGAAATCATACACAACTTTCCTAGATCAGATTTCTACTTTTTAACATTGAACTTACCGCTTCGTTTCATTATACTTAGCAAATATAAGTAACAATGATGGCTTGGCCATCTTCATAGTGCAACAAATCCTCATCCTATTCCACGATGAGGTAGAGGTTGCGGTTGTTAAGAGTACATTCGCGGAGGCAGGAAGAAGCCAATGATTCGAATGGGAAGGAACAACCGCCGAAGTTCGCGTAACTCGCTTCCGGGACGCGTGCTGGGGTCGCTGTCGAATAGGCACGACACTGTCATACGCAGATTACCCGTCTACGTATGATGCGCTATCTTTAAGGAAGGGTATGATGGGGACGGTCAAACCGTTTGAACGTATACGCTTCAGCGGTTTTTTTATGTTCTCCGCTCCTTTCCGGTAATACTAAGATTAGAACAGGAGTGAGCAACATGAGTAAGCAACACAACGAGCAAGGGCTTCGCAGAAGCCTGAAGACACGCCATCTCACCATGATTGCGCTTGGCGGCTCCATTGGTACTGGATTGTTCCTTGCCAGCGGCGGCGCTATTGCACAGGCTGGTCCTGGAGGTGCGCTTCTCGCTTATGCTGCAGTCGGCATCATGGTATATTTCTTAATGACAAGTCTTGGCGAGCTGGCGACCTACATGCCGGATTCCGGCTCATTCAGCACATATGCTTCGCGATTTGTAGATCCTGCATTCGGATTTGCGCTTGGCTGGAACTTCTGGTTCAACTGGGCAATCACGATCGCATCGGAGTTAGTCGCAGCTACGCTTATCATTAAATATTGGTTCCCGAACAGCAACTCTTTCATATGGAGCTTCCTGTTCTTAAGCATCATCTTCTTATTGAATTTCATCTCCGTTAAAGGGTATGGAGAGTCTGAATATTGGTTCGCAATAATTAAAATCTCGACCGTCATCATCTTCCTAGTTACTGGCGTATTGATGATATTCGGCATCATCGGCGGAGAACGTATCGGATTCGAGAACTTCCATATCGGAGATGCGCCATTCCATGGCGGATTCTTTGCGATTCTTGGTGTATTTATGGTTGCTGGGTACTCGTTCCAAGGTACGGAGCTTGTCGGTGTTGCCGCCGGCGAAAGCGAAAATCCAAGCGAGAGTGTACCGCGAGCGATTCGCCAAGTATTCTGGCGCATTTTGCTTTTCTATGTTCTGGCGATATTCGTTATCGCAATGATCATTCCATATACACATCCAAGCTTGCTATCGAGCGAGGTCAATAATATTAATGCGAGCCCATTCACGCTCGTATTCGAGAAGGCCGGGTTCGCATTCGCCGCTTCAGTTATGAATGCAGTCATCTTGTCATCCGTGCTGTCCGCGGGTAACTCTGGCATGTACGCCTCAACACGCGTGCTCTGGGTGCTTGCGAAGGAAGGCAAGGCGCCGAAGTTCCTTGGCAAGCTGAACAAACGCGGCGTACCGGTCAATGCGCTTATTATGACCAGCATCATCGGCATGATGGCGTTCCTTGCAAGCTTTTTCGGAGATGGGATTGTCTATACGTGGCTGCTGAGTGCATCCGGCATGTGTGGATTCATTGCTTGGCTAGGCATTGCAGTCAGTCATTACCGATTCCGACGAGCATTCAACAAGCAAGGCCATGACCTGAAGGAGCTGCCTTATCGTGCCCGCTTCTTCCCGTTCGGTCCGATTTTCGCCTTCGCGCTTTGTATGTTCGTCGTACTTGGTCAGAACTATCAAGCCTTCCTCGGAGAAGCGATCGACTGGCAAGGGCTGTTGATGACCTACATTGGTCTTCCGCTCTTCCTGATCATATGGTTCGGCTACAAGTTCAAGCATCGGACGAAGGTCATTCCACTTGAAGAATGCAAGTTCGATCATAAATAATCAATCTCTATATTGTCTATGAAGTAAATAAAATAAGGCTCTGCTTTACGCATTTAGTTGCGTAAAGCAGGGCCTTTGTTACGTGGTCCCATCACTTTTTCCGGGTAGTGAAACTCCTGTATTCATTCCTCTGGATTCATTCGTGATGTGAATTCCTAATGTGAGTTTCGATTTCCCACACCAGCTCTTATGCTGATGTTCTGTCCCCTTATTTCTGAAGCTGAATATCGACAAGTAGGTCATCACTGTTATTCAACGTCGATACTCTGTATTCGAACGGAGTAGACAATCCTAGCTTGTCCATCATATCATGCAGGTCAGCACGCAGCTCCAGCTCGCTGCCTATATAGCGAATCTGGAACTGCACCCGGTTCGCCTTCTGTGCAGACCGATAGCGTTCTACTAGTCCCTTCACGTCCTTGACCTGCCGTTCTGGAAGCAGTACATCCGGACTCCAGCCGTGCTCCAACTCAGTAACGAATGAGCGCAGGCTCTTATCCGTCCCTTGGCGCATCTGATTCAAGACATGCTCATAAGGGTCGTTCGCCTTCGGAAGCTCCGTACTTTCCTCCCAATCATGATCGGTTCTCATCTCCGCGTCGGTGCGCATATAGTACGTGTAGCGTACTTGCTTGCCTCGATCCGGAAGCGGGTCGTCCCATGTCGCATCAACATGATACCATTTTCCATCCAGTTCAATCAGGTTCCAAGCATGGAGCAATCCGCCCGCCTTACCCTCGACAACCTTGGATGGAATGTTCGCCTCTTCCAGCATAGCCTGCATGAGCAGCGCATATCCTTGGCATACGGTTGTACCTTCCGTTAGCGCCTCATAGGCAGTAAATTTCGTCATACCCTCGTCATAGGTCACGTGACTGACAATATAATCATGAATTGCTTTTACTTTGAGATGCGGGGATTGTCCTGGACTCGTTATGTTTCTTACGATTTCCTTGGCTTGCTCCCTTACATATTGTGACTGTTCGTACGTCTCACGATAGTCCACATACACATTGACGACTGCAGAATCCGTACTGCCTTTCCATTGATAGGAGTACTTGCTGATGTTATACCGAATGAACGGATCCGAGTATAATGCTGCCGACAAGGACTTGCCTGCCATCTCTGTTAAGGATTTCGTGTCACCTTCGTATCGAAATGAAATGGCCGCTTCTCTGCGAGTGAACTGCTCGCTCAGCCATTGTTTCATCTCTGATTGACTATGCAGCGTTATCATAGATGAGCGCGCCTCAACCGTAGGCCATAAAGCGAAGCCAACCATGATTCCTAACAGAACACTTCCCAGCATCAGCATTCGGAATATAGAGACTCTAGGGAATCGAATCCATCTCCTCGCTCGCCTCTGCCTCGCTCGTTGTAGGCGCGATGGAGTCTGTGAATCGATGTACATGCCTTCACCACCTTCGCATCAGCGGAGAACATCCGCCTATGTGTGCTAGGTAGCGTAACATAGCGCTATCGCAAATACTGTCTAGTTATAGCATGCCCATCGCAAGTGTGGATTCGCTGCCTTTCTGTCGTGCTCGACATGCTGCGGCAGCATGAGCCGGGAATTGCATCGTATTCCGATGGATTGTAGCGATTCGAACATGAGGAATATGACGAGGGGTAGCGAACCGATGCAGCATTTGCCTATAAAAAATATAAAAAAGTTATTCTCAGTGACGAAAACATACAAACCCACCTCTCCCCAGAAGGTCAAGCCTTAGAGGGAAGAGATGGGCTTGCTTATCCCGATATATCCAATTGACGCTTGAAGAATGGGATCACTTCCGCCCAGAAACGCGAATCAGTCTCCGAACAGCTATGCCCATCCGTATCAACAAAGAGATGCGATTGCTCATACGGTAAGCGTTCAACAAGCTGCTCAAGCTCACTAGGGGGAATAAATCCATCTAGTCGAGAATGAACCATATAGATGGGAATCCTGCCTGCCGTCCGCACATGATGGTCGGCTAAGATTTGACCTACATCCAAGCCGTCGTATACTGCAACCGGAATGCGGGAGCGATAAAGCCATATTCGAGGTATAACCACTGCCAGCGGAAATGCCGGCAGCTTGCGCCGTCTGAGCTCCGCTTCCACCATGGACAGTGGGCGGGACGGCATGGAATCCGTTACAATTGCCCTTACGTTCAGCCCTTCTTCAAGAGCCAATACCGCTCCGAAGCCGCCCAAGGAGTGGCCGAGGACTGCAATCCGATCCGGATCTACATCCGGCCGTTGACGTACGTAGCGGACTGCGGCTAGCATATCATCACGGAATAACAGCGCCGATGGTGCCTTTACGGCCCCGCTCTCTCCGTGACTTGTCACGTCATAGACCAATACATTGAAACCTGCATCTACCAGCGGGATCGCATACCTCATCACCCTCGCTCGGTTCGATCCCCATCCGTGCGAGATAACGATAACCGGCGCCCGCTTCTTAGGGGAGTTCCCCTTGCCCCATATGAACCACCCTTGCAGAGATGCAGTCCCTTCGAACACCACTCGATCGAAGGGACGTTCCGGTTCCTTATGTATCGGAATCGGACGAGGGGACTGACTCTTCACCGCAAGCATCCAAGTACCACTTGCGGCACTGCCGGCTAGCACGAGTGTGCCTATTCCATATGTCCACAGCATAGCCATAGATTCGCCTCTCTTCATACCATTACCGTAGAATTGGTTCAAATTCTGATGTATGTATATCATTCACGCAATCACATGATTTCACACCCGTTCCACGCTCTATGGATTTCTGGTCATCGCCGAACGGGATCAAGCTTGCGAACCGCCTCAACGAACTGAATTGCATTTGCAGTGAGGGCTTCATCATTGCCGGAATTCATATATTCCTTGGGAAGAAGCTTGGAACCAAGTCCGAATGCGGACGCTCCTGCAGTTCCGTATGTGGATATCGTATGCAAGTCGACTCCTCCCGTTGCAATGATCGGAATGTGATCAAGAGGACCTCGGATCTCTCGGATATATTCGGGCCCCAATGTACCAAGCGGGAACAGCTTGACGGCCTTCGCCCCTGCCTTCCACGCCCGTACAATCTCAGTAGGCGTTAGTACTCCAGGCCATACATCGATTCCACGCTCAGCTGCATATGCGATGACTTCCTCATCCAAATTCGGAGAGATGAGGAACTGCGCTCCGCATTCCAATGCTTCACGAGCCGAGGCCAAATCAATCACTGTGCCTGCACCGATATAGGCCCGTCCTGCAAATCGCTCACGCCAATGGGAGATAATCGCTGTGGCTTGCTCTGTATTCATCGTCACTTCCATGAATCGAATGCCCCCTGCCACCAACGCCTCTGCCGCTCTATTAGCAAGTTCTCCTGTATAGCCGCGGAATATTGCGACAATGCGCTCTTGGAGCATTCGCTCTGTGATATCAGCACCGTAGGGGAAATTCTGAATATCTCGATCCGACATCGTCACTCGTTCCTCCCGATTCTCTTCTCTCTCTTCTCTTTCTAGTTGATCTTATACCGACACGTGTCTCAGCTTCTCTGCACGGCTTTTCGCAAAGGCTGCACTTCCAATAACGCCTCCGTCATCAATCAGCTCACCCTGGCGTATCGTCAAACGCTCCAAATAACCGTGATATACATAACGCTTCAAGGTGTCTCGTACAGGCTTCATAATACGTTCGCCCGCGAGTGCACCGCCGCCGCCGATTACAATCATATCCGGGCTGAGCAGCGAGATGGAATACGCCAAGCCCTTGCCCAGCACCTGTCCTGTATGCGTCATTATCTCGATTGCGAGCTCATCGCCCTTATCGTAAGCCTGCGAGACGTGAGCTGCGGTCAGTTCACCGCGCTCATATGGTGTGCGCAGCAAGCTCTCGCGCCCCTGCTCAAGCGCTTCCTTCGCTTGTCGCGCAATGCCTGTGGCGGATACGACCGTCTCTAGACAGCCCGTCAAGCCGCAACCGCAAGGCGTCGTCTCGCCATCAATCGCTACATGCCCCAATTCGCCTGCCATGAACCCACTTCCATAGTGAAGCTCTCCATTGACAACCGTCGCAGCCGCAAGCCCCGTACCAATCGTTATCCCGTGTACAACTCCTGCACCGCGTCCTGCACCGCTCATCGCCTCACCAAATACATACATACGCACATCATTATCAATAAAGACTGGTACGCCTACCTTAGCGCCAAGTCGACCAGATACATCTACGTTGTCCCACTTCAAGTTGGATGCAAACACACATACGCCGCGCACTGGATCAATGAAGCCCGGAATCCCAGCTCCAACCGCTATAAGAAGACTGCGATCCACCCCTGCCGTGATGAACAGTTCATCAACCATATCAGACATTTTATTCAATACATGCTCTACACCAAGATCAACCTCTGTAGGCCGCTTTACCTTGGCTATCAGCTCATATTGCTCATTGACCAACCCACATACAATGTTCGTCCCGCCCAGATCAATCCCAACCATATACTGCACCATTGATTGCTCTCCTCGCCTTCCCATTCTTTCTATTTGTTTTTTTGTAACTGCTTACATCACTAAATATACTCATATGTCGTATTTCGATTATAGCATGATGCCTTCCATCATTTGTGTGAAGATATCCTTTCATTTGATCATAGTTCACACGTATATGATCACATCGTACAATCCGTAATTCGAACCTGTCAATGCTCGCTTGCATCTCCTTCCATCGTCATAATTTCGCCTTAAAATCGCCTTAATATTGGAAACGAAATGACAGACGAGCGGCTGTGAAATCGATATAATAGAAACTGTGATCCTTATCACACTGCCGGGTAGGAAGACCAATGATTCAGGTTAGACGATCGATAACTGTCTTGCTTGATGGTAACGCTTATAAAGAGGTGTATATCCATGACGTATGTAGATATCAGTTCAATCTCGCCACAATTGTTCGTAACGATCCTATTTTTCCTGCTCATCGTCTGTCCGCTGCTTAGTCTTGGCGTTGTGCGCTTATTCCAGCAGCGAATCAAGGTAGGGATAACGTATATTGCATCGGCGCTTGTCTCTTACGTTATCTTTCTCATTGTGGCAGACTTCGTACACCGAACATGGAGCTAGAGACAGAGCTCATTAAATGTGTTTACCTGTTCGAATTCGGCGCTCTTACACCATACAAAAAGACCGTTTCAAAGCATGAAGTGCACCCCTTATAGTAGACATTGGATAAACACCCCTCGTGTTACGTCCGATGAATCTATTATAGGGGGTGCATTTTTTATGGCTATCAAAGGACAGAAGTTCAAAACATATTCAGAAGAACTAAAGGCTGAAGCTATTCGTCTACATGTCGAGGAAAAGTGGACTTATCGGCAGATCAATGAACATTTCGGAATTCATGATAAACAGAGGATGAAGAAATGGATGAGGAAATATCGTGAAAAGGGCGAATTTGGGCTTCTGGATCAACGGGGAAGACGCCAGCAATATATCGATCAAGACCGTTACCTAAATCAGCTAAAACGGGAGAACGAAATGCTAAAAAGGTGTTTAGAAATCTGGGTGCAGGAGGTACGACTCAAAAGTATAGAGCGATAAAGGAAGCAGCAGTCGAGTACAACGTTAGAGATTTATGCAAAGTTTTCGGTGTCTCTAGTAGTGGATATTATGCTTTTTTAAAGAGGCATGAGGTGGATCATGACAAGCCATTGAAAGACTTGATTCAGAATGTTTATCAGAAGTACGACGGTAAGTATGGATATCGACAAATCCAGCTGTTCCTACTTCAAGATCACGGTGTATGGGTAAACCACAAGAGGGTTCTACGCTTGACGCAAACCATGAATTTACGATCTAAGATCCGCCGAAAGCGTCGTTGCAACTATTCCTCTTCCACAGGTGGACGAGTAGTTGAAAACTTGCTACAACGGCAGTTTCAAGCCGAGGTTCCCAATCAAAAATGGGTAACCGATGTCACTCAGTATCGTGTAGAAGATAAATGGTTATACCTTTCGGCCATCAAGGACTTGTTCAATAATGAAATTGTAGCTTATCAGATGAGCTTACATAACGATAATCAACTTGTTCTCCAAACGTTTGAGAAAGCCTTCAATAAGACGAAAGACGTGACTGGATTGATCGTTCATAGCGATCAAGGGTTCCAATACACGTCCTACGCTTACCATGACATGCTGCCGAAGGTTGGCGCCCAAATCAGCATGTCTCGGAAAGGCAATTGTTACGATAATGCCTCTATGGAGAGCTTCTTCTCGCATCTCAAAACGGAAGGGCTCTATCCTTATCATATCCGAAGTTTGGACGAGGCACAAAGGCGAATTGAAGAATATGTTCATTTTTATAATCATAATCGACCACAAAGAAAGCTAAAGAAGCTGCCGCCAGTAGAGTACCGACGACAGCTTGCTGCTTAGGTGTTTTTTCTATGTCCACTAAATGGGGTCTTGACCAGCAGTCTACCTGCTTCGGAACGGTCTTTTCTTTTCTAAACTATAAGGGTAATTCTCATATAACATTAGGCAGCTTCTTGCTGACTCGATATGCCCGGCTCCACTTCGTATCACTTACGAAGTTGCACCTTCGCCTTCTTTCTTCTCTGTGCCAGTTACTTGCATTCCTGCCTCTTTGTAGAATTCAGACTTCTTCGTATTGAACGATTTCGTATAGTCATTGAACTGGATCTTCAACTGCTCAACCTGACGATAAGCCTCATTGCGATCAGATACAGCCTTCGTAATCGTCTTCAGCTTCGTATCCTTCTGCTTCAGCTCGTTATACAAGGCTTGCTCTTGCTGAATCCATTTCCCATACTTCTCGTACATGGAAGTGAAGGTTTCGTAGCGCTTCACATATGCGTTATATGCCTCTGTTGCTTGCTTCTTCAAGCCTTCTTCCTTCAAATTGCTGATTGCGCCATCGAGCTCGCCCATCTTCTTGCGAGCGTCGTCCAGCATGCTCTTCAGTTGATCCATTGCCTGTGTCCGCTCTTCAAGCGACTTGCTCGAATTGTCGATCAGCGTCTGTACATTGCGATTGTCCTGCTTGCCCTGAGACAGGATGCTATTGTATTGCTTGCTGTCCTTCGCTTCCAGCGTGCTTAGCGTCTTCACCGCTTCAGCAACGTCCGCTTCCGCTGCGGATGCTTTCTCGAAGCCTTCAAATATTTGTGTCGTCGGTGCAGCGCCGCATCCAGTCAAGCCAATGAGCAGAACGGATGCCAACGCGACAGCGGCGGTTAGCTTTTTCCAACTAGCCAATGTGTTAACCTCCTATCCCTATGCTACAATCGTTTGTCGTGATGGAAATTGCATACGAAATGCGCATTCGGGTCGTACACTTCGAACTCGTAGCCCTTGCTTTGAATGTAATCAATAATGGCTGGCAATGCATCTAAGGTCTGCTGACGATCATGAAGCAAAATAACTTCAACATCTTCCGTCAGACCTGCCTTTACTTGCTCTAGTACTCGATTTGGTTGGCCGATATATTTCCAATCCCAGGAGTCGAGTGTCCAATCCCACATTTTAAACCCTGCATCTGCGATATCCTTACGGAATGACTCACCAATTTGCGGAGCGCTGCCATATGGGGCACGAATCATCGTAGGCTTGAAGCCTGTCAATTCTTCAACGATTCCCTGCGCTTCCTTGAATTCATTAATGAAGTTCTGGGAGCCGCCGCTCTTGTACAGCTTCGCATAATCATGTGTCATACTGTGAAGTCCTGGGTAATGTCCATCTTTCATCATGCGCTTCACGGCATCCGGGTATTGTCTCATGTTATCGCCAAGCATAAAATAAGTAGCTTTAATATTATGCTTATCCAATAAGTCCATCATATCATTGGAATATTTGCTCGGCCCGTCGTCAAATGTCAAGTAAGCGACCTTGCGCGTTAAGCCGTTATACTCCTTCGGTGATTCCTTCTCTTGTGATACTTGTGCTGCTGTTCCAAATGGAACGACTTCTGTCACGATCAATTCGCTGCCAGATGCTGAGTCTGATCCGAGCAAGCTCTTCGCTCCAGCGTATATTCCGACGCCGACGGCGACAAGAAGCATGAGCAATACGGTGCGTCCAATTAACTTTTTGCGTTTTTTACGGCGACGGTTGCCGGCCGACACCACACCTCGATCCATCATTATCCTTATCCACTTCCTTCTAGCGACTTGTTTCGACAACTACTATAATATAAATCTACCATTAGGGCATTACAGAAACATTACAACTCACTATATTTTATCAAAAAATAGAGACAATGTTGTTACCATTTCAAGAAAATGGTTACAAGACTATGAAAAAGTTAACAAAAAGGCCCTCTGACCACGAAGAATCGGTACAGAGGGCCTATCTATGACAATGAAGCATATGCTCATATAGGTCATACGACCCTCCTAAGTCGCTTCATTTTACAAGTATGATGTCGCTGTTTACGGTTCAACACCATTTGCTATTGTTTGACTCAATTCGAAGTCCCACAGTAAACACAATGGTCTCTTTTATCTATTTCTGCTCTTGATGCTCTTGATGCTCTTGATGCTCTTGCAGCTTTTACTTCTCCTCCTGCTTCGCCATCGCTGCCTTCAGCAGATCACCTAGGCTGTTTCCGATTGACTCCTGCTTCTCGTATTTCTTAATCAAATTCCGTGTCTCATGCTTGCGCGCCTTGCCTCCGCCCTCTTCCAGCTTCTCTGTAATATTGCATGCGAGACATTGTACATACTTGCCTGCCTTGCCGATCTTGAACTCCATCTTCTTATGGCACTGCGGACAACGGCGATTCGATAGCTGCTTCTCGTCAGAGCGCTTATATTCGCAAGACTTGCTGGAACAGATAAGACGTGTTCCACGTTTCGACTTCCGTTCCATCAGACGCGAGCCGCATTCCGGGCAATGACGGTTCGTCAAATTATGCGGTTTGTACTCGGCGCTGCTCGTCTTCACTTCTTTGACCAACTGCTCGGTCATATCCCGAATCTGATTCATGAACGATGATGTGCGCGCTTCGCCGCGGGCAATGCGCTCCAATTCCCGTTCCCAACGTGCAGTAAGCTCCGGTGAACGCAGCTGTTCAGAGGTAAGGCGAATCAACTGCTCTCCCTTGCCAGTCGGTTGAAGTGAAGCTCCTTGGCGCTCAATCGTATCCGAAGATACCAGCTTCTCAATAATATCCGCACGAGTTGCTGGCGTACCAAGACCGTGCTTCTCCATCTGTGTCAGCAATGTCGCTTCCGTATAGCGTGCCGGCGGCTTGGTGCGGTCTCTGCGCGTCATGACCCGCTTGACTGCAAGCTTCTCCCCTTGCGTCAAGCTCGGGAGACGCTGATCCTTATTCCACGCCGATTGATTGTCGTGCTCTTGCTCCTCATTCGAGGACGCATCGTCCCAATCGCCTTCATAGGCTTGGCGCCAGCCGCTGTCCAGCATCGTGCGGCCCTTTGCAAATAGTCGTTCGCCGCCAATCTCGATGGTAACTGCAACTTGCTCGTACTTCGCTGCAGGCAGGAACAGTGCCAGATAACGCCGCGCGATCAGGTCGTACAGCTTGCGCTCATCTGTAGACAACGCTGACAACCGCAGCGGCTCATCAGTTGGAATGATCGCATGGTGATCCGTTACCTTGCTGTCGTCCACAATACGCTTCGTAACAGACAGACTGCCGCGCATGAGTGACTTCGCAACCGCGGCATATGGACCAATCGCCATCGCGCTCAATCGCTCCTTCAATGTACCGACCATATCTGAGGACAAGTACCGGCTGTCCGTTCGCGGATACGTGACGAGTTTATGCTGCTCATACAGACGCTGCAGTACATTCGAGGTTTGCTTGGCTGAGAATCCATAACGGTGGTTCGCATCCCGCTGCAGTTCCGTTAGGTCATAAGCGAGCGGGTGCGGCTCACTCTTCGTAGACTTCTTCAGTTCCGTCACGACCGCTTGCCGACCATTCTGCAGCTTGGCTGCTGTTGCCTGCGCCGACTGTTCGTTGAAGATGCGGCCATCTCCATTCGCACCGCGCCATACCGCTTCGAAACCGCCGCAATCGACGTGAATGGTGTCATACTCTTCAGAGCGGAAATTCTTGATCTCCTGTTCGCGTGACATCATCATCGCAAGCGTTGGCGTCTGTACACGACCTGCAGATAATGGAGTCTCGAACTTGCAGGTTAAGGCGCGTGTCACATTCAAGCCGATCAGCCAATCCGCTTCTGCCCGGCAGCGAGCAGACTCATACAGCCGATCGAATTGATTGCCTGGCTTCAGCTGGCGGAATCCTTCCTTAATCGCCTTATCCGTCTGCGACGAGATCCATAGGCGGCGGAACGGCTTGTTCCACTTCACCATTTCCATGACCCAGCGCGCCAAGAGTTCTCCTTCCCGGGCGGCATCTGTCGCAACGATCAGTTCCTTAATATCCTGTCGCTTACACAGCTGCTGAACAACCTTAAATTGATGAGACGACTCCCGTAGCACCTTTAGCTTCATTTTCTGCGGGATCATCGGTAAGTCTTCTAGATTCCATGTCTGATACTTCTTATCATAGTCTTCTGGCTCCGCCAATCCAACCAAATGGCCTAATGCCCATGTGACAACATAGTCAGGCCCTTCAAAATATTGTTTATGAGACGTGCGGCATCCAAGCACCCGGGCGATCTCACGACCGACCGACGGCTTCTCTGCAAGTACGAGTGATTTCATACATCCATTCCTTCCCTTCATTCTGCTGCCCCTATTATAGCATGACCTTCAACCGACTTCTGGCTTCTGATATGATAAGGGTGTTGTGTTTAGCAATTTGCATGGCATATGTAGGGAAAGGAGAAACTAAAGTTATGTCGTTCAACACTTTTCAGCTGAAGCTGCTTGCAGCCATGCTCATGACATTGGATCATATACAGGCATACTTTCCGGACTCCGTACCTCTCGCTTTTCATTGGCTCGGCCGCATATCAGCCCCCATCTTTTTCTTCCTGCTTATCGAAGGCTATACATACACCCGCAATCGGAAGCGTTATATGCTCCGTCTTGCTGCTGGAGCTGCCAGCATGGCTATCGGAAGCACATTGCTCCTCCAGTTGCTGCCCGGCGGCTCGATCCCGAACAATATTTTTCTATCAATGCTCGGGGCGCTAGTCCTACTGGCATCCTATGAATGGTCGCTGCATTCCGAATCCGGTGCTGCAGGATGGATGCTCTGTTGTGCGGTAGCCGCTGCTATGGTTGTTGGCGTCGAATTCAGCTGGCTAGCCGTATCCATGACCCTCGTGTTCTATTTGTTCCGTGGACGCAAGCAAGCGATGGCAATTGCATATATCGCCTCGTCTCTCGTGTTCACAGTCGGGCTCGATTTGTTCGATATGTTCATTTACGGTGAGACAGCGATGTGGGTCGAAGAATATAGCTTGTGGACCTATTCGCAGTGGATGATGGTATTCGCCATTATTCCCATTGGGTTATACAATCAGCGCCGCGGGTATCAGTCCATGTCGGCCAAATATGGATTCTATTTGTATTACCCGCTCCATATCTGGATCCTGTATGCAAGCAGTATTATGTTTGAATGAAGGAAATCTATGAGCCAACGCTGACTAGCTCCCATTCTACAGCGAATTAAGCCGGCATCTACGAACAACAACATCAGAATAGAATTGGAGGATTCAATGTGCGTTTGGATGGTTTCAAATTAAAACTGCTCGGCATGACGCTTATGCTACTTGACCATATGAAGCAGTTTCTGCCGGATATGCCTATATGGTTCGGATGGCTTGGCCGCATTGTCGCTCCGATCTTCTTCTACTTCATCGTAGAAGGCTTCTTCCACACACGAAACCGAGGCAAATACATGCTCCGCTTATTTACATGGGCGGTCATTACCAAACTTGGCAACACACTGCTTACACTCGCCCTTCCAAGTGAGTCTGTCAGCATCATGAACAATATCTTCTTATCCTTGCTGCTGGCGCTTCTTCTCCTAACTGCTATCGAATGGACGAAACAGACTCGCAACTATGCGCTAGGAACCCTGTACATCATTCTTGCTATTATGGGCGGATCAATTACAGAAGCATCCATACTTGGTGTGGCCATGACGCTGATCTTCTACCTGCTCCACGAGCGCAAGGAACAGATGGCATTCGCATATGTAATCGTGATGCTGCTTATATCCCTAGGCCTCGGATCGCTCGGCGTCCCGACTGAAGAAGTATTCACCTATGACAATTTATTTGTCCTGAACTACCAGTGGATGATGATATTCGCAATTATCCCGATACTGCTCTACAACGGAGCACGTGGTTATCATGCCAAATGGTCCAAGTATATGTTCTATGTATTCTATCCGGCGCATATTTGGATTCTATATACAATCGGAGTGCTCATTCGAGGATAAAGGGAGTGGGCTATCTCCTCCATAGTTATTGAACAGCATGGAGCGGAACTGCCCTGTTTCTGTTGAACGCTATTGGATGGGATAGAACGGACAAGGTAACGTTATGATTTTTCACCTAAATACGACAGCAACCTTCCATTTGGATCGCCTTTGAAAGCTTAGCTGTCTTGTGTACCGTTGTTGCGGATGTACGGGCAGAGGCTCCACCACCCTAATTAAATTTTGTACAATTTAATTTTGCAAAATATAATTGCATCTATTCGTGTTCCATGCTATAACTATTACAACAACTATGCCACATCCCTTCCCTCACTGCTGTCACATGTTTGGCGTGGCCGATTTGAAGGGATGAAGCGTGTATGTACGTGTAAACCGCCATTCATCATTTCATCTCAATGATGACAACAAAGGAGAGAACGAATAATGACTACGGTATATGATTATTCCGTTAAGAAGCCTAATGGAGAAGTAACATCGTTGGATAGCTATGAAGGTCATGTGATCCTTATCGTCAATACTGCCAGCAAATGCGGCTTCACCCCTCAATTTACTGAGCTTCAGCAATTGTATGATCAGTATAAGGACAAAGGGTTGGTCGTTCTCGGGTTCCCTTGTGACCAGTTCGGTAATCAAGAATTCGGAGACATGAAGGAAACGATGGAGTTCTGCCAGTTGAATTATGGCGTCAACTTCCCTATGTTTGCGAAGGTTGATGTGAAGGGCGACAATGCAGAACCGCTGTTCCAACACTTGGTGACAGAGAAAAAGGGGCTGCTGGGAAGCACCGATATTAAATGGAACTTCACGAAGTTTCTCATCGACCGCAAGGGCATTGTCGTAAAGCGATATGCACCGCAGACGTCCCCATCTAAGCTGAAGGAAGATATAGAAGCCTTGCTGTAAGGCACAACAGGAGATGAAACCATGACTTCTAAGCTGGACAACACGATGCAGCCTAGCGACATGCTCAAGCTGGACCAACAGCTCTGCTTCGCCATCTACGCAGCATCCAAGGAAGTAACGAAGCTCTATCGGCCTATGCTGGAGAAGCTGGAGCTAACTTATCCACAATACATTACACTGCTTGCATTATGGGAGCAGGACAATGTCACCGTGAAGGAGCTTGGACAGCGGCTGTTCCTCGACTCAGGAACATTGACACCTATGCTCAAGCGGATGGAGCAGCAGCAGTTGATTGAGCGGAAGCGGGGCGCACAGGACGAGCGGCAAGTATTCATTACCTTAACGAATAAGGGACGTGACTTGAAGTCAGCTGCCAGCTGCATTCCAGCGGAGCTCGTCAGCAAGGCGGCTGGCGCCGATATTCCAGTTGACAGCTTGATGCGCAATCTTCAGGAGCTTACCGCTTATCTGCAATCTATCAACCATACGGGCGAATAGTGCGTTGACTTTTGGGAAAGATGCTATATAATGATATCAACAAATTAGATACGGTTATTCGCCAATGAAGAGCATCCAACTCGGAGGCGTTCTCGTCAAGGCGTCGGCTTGCCCGGCGTGCCCTAAGTGAACCGGCACCGCCCGTTACCGCGGAACCAAGAGGATCTTCAGCATGCTTCCGGTGTGCTGTCTGCTTACTTGCAGCGCTGAAGATCAAGTTGGGTGGCACCGCGAGCTAGCGCTCCTCGTCCCAATCGGATGAGGAGCGCTATTTGTATTTCTATTCGTACAACATCACTCGCGGTAAAGGAGACGGTTCACATGCTAGATATGAAATGGGTTCGCAATCATCCAGAAGAGGTGCAGCTGGCAGCTCGACAAAAAGGAATAGACTTCAATGTTCAGGAACTGCTTGCATGCGATCAGCTTCGCCGAGAGCTGCTGCAGAACACGGATGCCTTGCGACAGGAGCGCAATACCCTGACCTCCCGGATCGCAGCAGCGATGCGTCTAGGAGAACAGCAGAACGAAGTTGACACATGGAAGGCGCAAGTACGCCAATGCAACGACAAACTCGCACAATTCGAAGTGAAGCTAACCGAGGCCGAGCAGCAGTTCAGCCGCCTACAGCTGCTGGTGCCGAACATCACATCTGCAGATACTCTGGTCGGCGCTTCGGATGAGGATAATATAGAAGTGCGGCAGGTCGGGGAAATCCCCCGCTTCGAATACCCACTGCGTGATCATGTCGAGCTTGGCGAGCAGCTGGGCCTCATCGATCTTCGCCGCGGGGTTAAGGTGGCAGGCTCTCGCGGCTACTATCTGAAAAATGCTGGACTGCTTCTTCATCGTGCTGTACAGCAGCTTGCACTCGACCTGCTCATGGATCATGGGTTCACTGTGATGGATGTTCCACTTATGGTTCGTCAGGACGCGCTCGTCGGTACCGGATTCTTCCCGCTTGGCGAGGATCAATGCTATGCCCTGCCGGAGGATGGCCTGTGGCTTGTCGGCACATCGGAAGTAAGCCTCGTCTCCTATTGCAGCAACGAAATTGTAGACGTCACCGAGCCGATTCGCATGGCTGGCGTATCTGCCTGCTTCCGGCGCGAGGTAGGCTCCGCGGGCCGAGATGTTCGCGGCCTATACCGCGTCCATCAATTTGCAAAGGTTGAGCAAGTCATCATTGCACCGAATGATGCCGAGATGTCGAATCAGCTGTTGGAGGAAATGGTAGGCTACTCGGAAGCCATCCTGCAAGCGTTGGAGCTTCCTTACCGTGTAATGGCGGTATGTACCGGGGATATGTCGCAGAAGACGCATAAGCAATATGATATCGAGACATGGATGCCGTCGCGTCAACAATTTGGAGAGACGCATTCTGCATCGAACTTGCTTGATTTCCAAGCTCGCCGCTGCAACATTCGCTATCGCGACGAAGCGGGAGATCTCCAATACTGCCATACGCTGAACAATACAGCAGTAGCCAGCCCACGCATTCTTATCCCACTGCTGGAGAATCATCAACAGGCTGATGGATCCATTCGCATTCCAAAAGCCCTTCAGCCGTATATGCGTGGTATGGAAGTAATCAAGCCGCAATAATTACAAGAAGGCCGCTGGATATCATGCCTCCAGCGGCCTTGCTTCCTTGCTTTATGGAAAATGCAGCCCTCTTCCCTTCCCCTTGCGGCGGCTGAACAAGCCTGCGATAAGGAACAACAGCACGATGAGCACAACCCCAATCGAGTCTACCGCGACGTCAATTGCATGTCCGGTTCGATTCGGGACGAAGCTCTGATGCCACTCATCGGATGCTGCATATGCAACAGAAATGACAGCGCCAATGACAATGGCCATCCAACGTTCCCATCTCATAGCGAGCAATGTTCGAATGACAAGAAAAGCTAATATCGCGTATTCCGCTACATGTGCTCCCTTGCGAACGAAAAACTCCACAAAATCATAAGGCTGCTTCCAAGTCACTAAGCCGCCATCATACGTAAACTCAATATGCGGCAGCCACTGCTCCAGTATCGGCAGCGGCAGCCAAGCCGCGAGTGTCGGCCGTAGATCTTGGTCTGCATACGTCTGGGAAGACTTATAGAAAATAAAAGCCATCCATGCTACTGTGGCAAGCAGCCACCATACCATTTGCTTATTCCGTACCTTCATGTGTACTCCTTCCTTACATGCGCTCCTCCAGGAGAGGTCGCACATCCGTCCGCTTCTCCCCTCGAATAGACATTACTGCGTCAGCATTTGATCGCAGCTTCATCTTCACCTCGAACTTGCCAAGCTCCGTCGAACGGCCTTGCGCATCTATTTTACCATACGTAACGAAATCCTCTACGGGGAAGGAATGACGGAAGTATACCATCGCTGAGCCGAAGTCTGGCTTGCTTCCGATTTCTTCGATAACTTTATCCGCAGTCGTCCCCGTTCTCCCCTGCCATATGACCTCAGCCAATCCGTCCTCTGAAATCTCAATGATGCTTGTAACATCCTTAATATGATAGCGGTAGCGAAGCGCCTCCCCTTCTGGGAACACAATGGTCGCCTCGAAACCTTCTGACCGCGGCTTGATCTCACGGTTCGGATAGACAAGCGGCAGACGCAGCGCTTCCTGCCGGGCTGTATCCAGATCTCCGGCCCGTATCAACTCGTCACGCTTCACACGCTCCGGTGTGCGAATGATGGCGGCCCTCTTCTTCACATCCCATTTGACCTTGCCGCCGAGCGCTTCACTAATGAATCGCAGCGGTACATAGGTATGGCCCTCTATTATTCGAACAGGGGCGTCAAGCGCCACCTTTTTCCCATTCACCCAAGCGATAGGCTGTTCCGCAACCAGCTTAATCGTACGCGATTTATCGGCAGAGTACACCCATACCGTTTTGGCAGCTGAATCCCATTTGTAGGTAATATCCTGCATGCCTTTATTGCCATTCTGAATGAAATAGCTATAATCATCAAATGCAAACAGCGGAACGACGATATGCTGCTGATCCCATCGCCACTCCGTTATATCGTATCCATTGAAGTACACCTTCGTCTGCTGCTTAGCGGATGGTGCTGCTTGTTCGGCCTGTGCCTGCATCGAGGAACCGAACCATACCAACATGCTTATCATGATGAGCAGCCACTTTCTCATATTCGTTCCGCTCCTTTCACAATCTTTACTTTCCTTAGGGATTCTACTTCTTTAGACATATCCCTGCTAGAAAAAGTTGCAAATTTCGACGAAAGACGAGGATAATGAGGCTCCAATCATTACTATGTTAGCAACATTTAATGTCTTGCAAGGAAACATGCAAATGAACAATCACTGTTCAATTTCTTCTGATGACCTAGCAATGATAGTATGCTCATGTCCTTCGAACGAAATCTGCATAGCACATCGCCAAAAAAGCTCTGTCATTCGACAGAGCTAGTTCGAACATAATTTGTTATTCATACCACTATCGGTCATGTGCCATGCTTGCTATTTCTTCATTGTACATCGCAGCATCCATTTGCGTTCCTTGCGCTTCATATATCGAGGCAGTCCCCGGTAAATATGGATGCCCTCTTCCCATGCCTTCTTCGCATCTTCCTTCTGCCCCATCTGCTCATACAACATACCAAGCCGATAGTAAGCTTCGCAAGAGGAAGCGTGAATATCTTGAAAAGACTGCAAGTAAGCTACAGCCTTCGCCTTATCCGCATTGGAATATATTGCAGCAAGCCGCAAATAGGGCTGCCCGTATTTGACTCGGGGATTCAATTCTAATGCGCGAACAATAGCCGCTTCTCCCAATTCGTTGTCCCCTGTATGTAAATAACAGGTTCCTAGATCATCCCAATACTCTGCTGATTGATCCATTCGCTCCTGCAATGGTTCGAGATATTCGCGCGCTTCGCGATAGCGTTTGCGTTCCATCAGCAGTCTTGCTAGTTCATGCTTGGATGATACATCGTGGGGATTCGCCACCAGCTGCTGCCGGAGCTTCGAAGTCCGACTCCATCTCTTAAGCGGTTGGAAGATACTCGGGGATAATCCAATGAACTGCCGATCAACGAAGTATACAATCAACAGCAATACGATGATCGCAAGAAATGGGTTGCCAAGCAGCCATGTAAGCATACCGAAAGCTAGTAATTTACTCAACCTTGTTTCACACCCTCTACTAAGATGCAACTATCATACCATATTTTGGGATATCCAAAATAGAATAGATTCTCTTCCTTGCAAATGATGCTGTCACCATCGATAATAACGGTATTACACAACACCCCCTGCTTATTGCAGGGATATGGAGAGGAGCTACACATGATGACCATACGTACAGAGAAAGAAAAAATGATAGCAGGCGACATGTATATGGCCGCAGATGAAGAGCTAGTTAGAGATCGTGAACAAGCGAGACGCCTAACCCGCATGTACAACCAAACGATCGAAACAGACTATAGCGAACGAATAGAAATACTTCAAAAGTTATTCGGTGCCGTTGGTGAAGGCCCATACATTGAACCTACCTTCCGCTGCGATTATGGCTATAACATTTATCTTGGCAAAGGATTCTATGCGAACTTCGACTGTGTAATGCTGGATGTATGCGAGATTCACATTGGGGACAGCTGCTTCCTCGCACCAGGCGTTCATATCTATACGGCGACTCACCCATTGGATCCCATGGAGCGAATCTCCGGCGTTGAATTCGGCAAGCCAGTTACAATTGGAGATCGCGTATGGATTGGCGGTCGCGCGGTCATTAATCCAGGCGTCAATATCGGCAATAATGTTGTTGTGGCATCCGGTGCAGTGGTTACGAAGGATGTACCGGACAACGTTGTCGTTGCTGGCAACCCTGCACGAATTATTAAGCATATTGAAGTCTAGCACGATGATAGAACAGGCCCCGAACCAGCAAAGTTCGAGGCCTTCATTGCTTTGTAATGGGACATGCGGACGCTCCGATAAAAGATATATCCACCTTACCAGCAACCCATTTTCTAAAATCGCAAAAAGAGCCTCTCCTGAACGGAAAGGCTCTCTGTCATCATGTATGAATTATCTTATACCTGAAGCAGCGTCAAAATAATGGACGTTAATCCGAAGCACAGATTAACTAAGCAAAGCACGGCCACAACCTGCTTCTGATTCAGACCGCCTGCCAACAGTCGGTAATGAGCTTGTGTAGCATCGGCTTTGTAAACAGGCTGGCCATTCAGCATCCGACGAATGACAACGAATACGTTATCAAGAATCGGAACACCTAAAGCCAAAATCGGAATGAACAAGGACAATACGGTCGCCTGCTTGAAGGCACCATCCAAGGCAATTACGCCGAGAATAAAACCTAAGAACGTCGCACCTGCATCCCCCATGAACACCTTCGCCGGCGGCTTGTTAAATCGTAAATAGCCAATAGATGCTCCCACGAGAATAATGGCCATCATCGCAGATACATTCTGTCCTTGCGCAAGTGCTACTGCGAACAAAGTTCCACCTGATATCGCCGTTAATCCACCTGCCAGACCATCCATTCCATCCGAGAAGTTAATCACGGTTGTCACACCGAAGATCCACATAACGGTCAAAATGCACTGCAGCCATGCTGGCAAGTTTACGAATTCATGCGTGAATGGGTTCGTAAAGCCTTCGAAGGTGATCCCTGATAGATACACGATAACTGCCGCGCATAATTGTACGAGCAGCTTCGGCAGTGCTGGGAACTCCTTGCCATGCGTCTTGTACCAGTCATCAACGGTGCCGATTGCCAGAATCAACAATCCGCCGCTAATAATCGCGATGGACTCGATCGCAGAATTCCGGACAAAAATTACATAGGATACGATAAATGCGATAAATATGGCAATGCTCGCCGTAAGCGGGATCGGCTCCCGATGAATTTTCCGTTCATTGTCCGGCATGGGCTTGTCCACAAAATCAATGCGGAATGCAAGCTTGCGCAGTGGAGGTATCAAAAACATCACGATACATGAAGAGATCAGAAAAGCTAATAAATAATACATACTTTCCTCCTGTAATCATGCGTTAATCAGATATAATCAGTAATCTTACTGAAACATACTTTGCAACTATAACTCATATTATCACGAATAATAGCGGATATTGAAATTAAATTTTTTTTATCTAGGTTCTGTCACACCGAAGCCTCCCGTTTATAGGCTAGCACCAGCTTCCTATGCTATCATTACGGTAAGCAGCATACACATCAACCATAAAGTCAATAGGTGAAAATATAGAAAGGTGTGAGTCCTCTATGCAATATCGCAAACTGGGCAAGACAGGAATGAAGGTGTCGGTTATCGGCGTAGGTACTTGGCAATTCGGCGGGGAATGGGGACATGATTATACCCAATCAGAAGTTGATCGTATCCTACATAAAGCGAAAGATCTTGGCATTAACTTCATTGACACGGCTGAATGCTACGGAGACCACTTGTCTGAATCATTCATTGGGGATTACTTAAGCCGGGACAACCGCGAGGATTGGGTCGTGGCAACGAAGTTCGGACATCAATTCCACTCCCACTTGAATCGGACGAATCAATATGGCTCGCCAGAAGTGTTGAAACAGCTTGATGATTCCTTGCGTGCACTCAAGACCGAGTACATCGATTTATACCAATTCCATTCGGGCGATGACGAGGCGTTCAACAATGACGCGCTCTGGACCATGCTGGACAAGCAGAAGGAAGCGGGTAAAATTCGCCATATCGGTCTATCCTTGAACAAAAGCAACAGTATGCATCAGACTACCAATGCAGCCGATATAGGCGCAAGCGTCATTCAAGTCGTCTATAACCGACTTGATCGAGGCCCCGAGCAGGATGTGTTCCCTTCCTGCACTCATCAGAACCTGGGCGTTCTTGCACGTGTTCCACTCGCTAGCGGCTTGTTAAGCGGCAAATACAAGCCAGGCACATCCTTCGCCGACAATGATGTGCGGCATCGCCATGAGCAGCAGTTCATTGATGACCGTCTGCAGCAAGCCGAGCACATTCGCCAGACCGAGGTACCTGAAGGAGTAAGCTTAGCTGAGTGGGCGCTCGCTTGGTGCTTGCGTCATGATGCGGTTACAAGCGTCATTCCAGGCTGCAAGAACGAAGCCCAAGTCGAGGCCAATGCGAGAGCTGCACGACTCGTATCTGCGGATCATCCGCAGCTCTGGCAGAACTAATTCCGCCAATATCCTACCATCCGCATCTCGAATAGTGCAGTATCAGCAGACGAGAGGCTTACATGCCTCTCGTTTTTTGCGCATTAAGATGTGCCTATCTTCGCTTTCTACAGCTTGCCGATGTTCAGGCAGTTAAACAAAATGTGTGATATTTTTAATATTTTTTCGTAAATTACTTACTTTATTATAGTTAATATGATATGATCTTTTTACTACTAATTTAACGGATGATAAATGAACCAGGAGATGATACATATGCACGATGTAGAAACGATCGTTAAACAAAGACGTTCCGCGAACAAGTTCTTGAAGGATGTCGAAATCTCGGAGAAGGAACTTACCGAAATGTTCTCGCTCACGAAGTTCGCTCCATCCGCCTTCAATCTGCAGCATACACATTATGTGGCAGTTACGGATAAAGACAAAATGAATATGCTGTACGAGGCTGCATTCAAACAATATAAAGTGTTGACCGCATCGGCTGTCATTGTTGTACTCGGTGATATGGATGCCTATAAACATGTTGGCGCCATGAATGAGGGGCTGCTCAATCTTGGTGTCATCAGCCAACAGGAATACGATCAAATCGTAAGCAGTACGACGGACTTCTATCTCAATCGCGGGGAATCCTTCCGTCACGAAGATGCCGTACGCAATGCCAGTCTGTCTGCGATGCAGTTCATGCTAATTGCCAAGGATAAGGGCTGGGACACTTGCCCGATGATTGGATATGATCCAGATAAGGTTCGCAGTGCGCTCAATGTCCCTGAACATCTCGTTCCGGTTATGATGATCACCATTGGCAAGGAGGATACGTCCAGCCAGCGTCCACGCGGATATCGCAAGCCTGTTCACGAATTCGTTACGTTCCAATCCTTCTAAGCTTCCAAATACATAATGAAAAAGCTTCCCGTAATAAGCTATCTAGGGAAGCTTTTTTAGATTTGCGGTTGTGGTGGACGACCAGCACGATAACAATCCCATGCAGGAGAGCATGTTGGCTCTTCTACATGGGATGATGAATGGACTTACTTCTTCAATTTTCGATTGTTGAACCAGAGCGGAATGCGGAACAAGAGATTGATCAATAAGACGACGAAGACGAGCACAGCTGCGGCCTTGTCGGCAATCTGACTAGCATCCTCTACAATCGCCTCGGATTGCACATACCAGAGATGGACGGCGAGTGTCTCGCCTGGGGAGAACAGATTGAAGTCCCACATCTCTCCGGAAGTGCTCAAGCCCGCAGTAAGAATAATAACCGCTGATTCACCGAATGCACGACCTGCTACCAAGCATATGCCTGTTATAATCGCTTGAAGTGCTACAGGGAGAACGACTGTGCGAATCGTCTGGAACTTCGTTGTTCCAAGTGCATAGGCTGCATTGCGCAGCTCATCCGGCACATCGCGAATTGCCTCTTCCGTGACACGGCACAGCATCGGCAGATTCAGGAATGCCAAGCTTACTGCCCCTCCTAATATCGTGAGTCCAACCTGGAAGTACTCTGCAAAGATAGCGAGTCCGAGCAAGCCGAATACGATCGAAGGGACTGAGGACAACGATTCCACACACATGCGAAGTCCTTCTGTAAAGCGATTGGCAGGCGCATATTCCGCCATGTAGATACCTGCCCCTACTCCAATTGGCACGGAGATAATCAAGGACAAGATTAAGATATAGAACGAGTTGAACAATACGGGGCCGATACCGCCTCCCACATCGATCTCTTCCGGAACCTTCAGTAAGAATTCCATCGTAATACCAGGCAAGCCCTTGCTCAATATGGTGTACAGCAGCCAGAAGATAAGCAGCAGCACCGCTATCCCCAGCGCGTAGAACAATCCTGTAGCCGCCTTATTGTACAGCTTGGCACGATTGTTTTTGCCGCTTGCTGTGAACGAACTCATGCGCGAGCGCCTCCTCTCTTGCTAAGAAAACGAATAACGACAATAAGCAGGAAGGAGATGAGAAGAAGCAGAAATGCCATCATATGAAGCGCATAGTTCCATGTTGATTCGAACTCCACGTTCGAGATTTGCATGACGATGTTGCTCGTAAGAACCGCCGTTGGCGTGAACAACGAATCGGCAAGCTGTGCCGTATTCCCGATGACCATAACGACAGCCATCGTTTCTCCTATTGCACGAGTCATACCCAGAATAATCGCTGCAATAATTCCACGCTTCGCAGCCGGCAGTACAACTCTCATAATGACATGCAAGCGGGTGGAGCCTAGCGCATAAGCCGCTTCCCGATATTTCTTCGGTACGGCTGCAATGGCTTCATCACTGACCCGACATATTGTCGGCAATATCATAAGGGATAGAACGAGTGCGGCTGCCAGCAAGCCGTCACCCAAGTTCTCCCCTGTCCATTCACGAATAAGTGGTATTAATACTGTCAGACCAAGATAACCATATACTATAGAAGGAATCCCAACCAGCAAGTCGAGCACCGGTCGAACGAACCTTTTGAACCACATTGGAGAAATCTCCACAAGCAGAACAGCCATGCCAACCGAAATCGGAACGGCAATCAGCAGGGTCAGCCCTGTTAATAGCAGCGTGTTAATGATAAATGCACCGGCCCCGAATTTCCCATCTTCCGGCGTCCAATCAAGTGATAAGAAGAAATCTGACAGCGAGATGTCGCGGAAGGTCAAAATTCCCGTCTTGCCAATGAAGAAGATGACCAGTCCGAGAACAACACATAAAGCTAAAATGCACAGCAGGAATAAGTACTGGAACAGGCGGTTCGTCAATCGCACCCGTACATAACGATCGAACCGGCCTTTCTTGGATGCAGTTAGGATATTGGCTCCGGCTACCGGCGCCAGCTCTTGAACAGGCGTGCTCATTCTCGTTCCCCCATAGAACAACCAGCCCCCGTCTTCCTGAGGGCTGGCCGTGAATGAAATCTCTTACCGTGAATCGTTCAACTTACTTCATTGCGGAAATCGGGATGAACTTCAACTTCTTCAGCGAACCTTGTTGAAACTTCGCGCTTTGAATGTACTCAATGAATGCTTTTGTAGCGCCAGTTGGTTGACCTTTTGTCATGTAGTAGCCATAAGCCCATACTGGATACTTGCCTTTGATTACGTTGTCTGTGGAAGCTTCTACGCCGTTAAATTTAACAGCTTTAACGTCGCTATTCACGTATACAAGGTCGATGTAGCCGATTGCGTTAGGTGTTGTTGCAACAGCTGTCTTCATATCGCCGCTGGAACCAACTTCTTTGTAGTTGTCTTTCTTCTTCGTAATGTCGCCGCCGTCCAATGCTTTCAATTGGTAGTTAACGCGCGTACCGGAACCGAAGGAACGAGTGATAACAACGATATCCGCGTTGTCGCCGCCAACATCTTTCCAGTTCGTGATTTTACCGGAGTAGATGCCTTTCAACTGTTCAGTCGTCAGGTTGTCTACTTTTACGTTTTTGTTCACGATTGTCGCGAATGGAATTACCGCTACTTTGTGAGCTACTTGCCCTTCGAATGCTTTGAAGCCTGGAACGTCCATGCTTGCATCCCAGTCGCATGCGCCGATTTCAGCGATGCCTTTCTTAACAGCTTGTGGACCAGTGATAGAGCCTTTACCGGAAGCTGCAACTTTCACTTTTGGATGCAGCTTCTGGAACTCCTTCGCTGCTTGCAGTGTCATTGGCAGCAATGCCGTTGAACCATTAATTGTTACTTTGCCTTTCAATTCGTCCTTAGCCAGAGCTGTAGACGCTCCTCCAAAAGCTGAAGATACAAGGAATAAAGATGCGAGAATTGCCAAAGATGCGATTTTTAATTTTCTCATTGTTAATGCTCTCCCTTCGGAACTGTTTATTTCGTTAACGTAACCGCTTGATTATTAGCTACCCATTTCACTTGTCCATCCTCGATAACCGCAACTTGAGAACCGTCGGCGGATGGGAATATTTCTGTAATCGCGCCTTCTGTCGTGTACAGCTTCGACTTGGAGCCATCTGCTTTCACCACATAAATGCTCGACTTGCCGTCTTTCTCTGTTGCAGCGATAATCAATTGGCCCTTCGCAGAAGTAACAGCAACGGATACATCTACATCAGCTACGAGATCCGATACCTTCTTCTCCTTCGCTTGAACAACCTTCAATACGCTGTTCTCAACCTTACCCTCTGTATCACCGCTCACATAGACAGCTCTTCCGTCTGGCAGCAGGTTCGGATACAGCTTGTTGTCCGACGTAGTTGTCAGCTGAACCGGCTTCGCATCCTTCGCGGTCAGATCCAGTGTGAACAACTGGGAGCCTGCTCCGGAGAAGTCGATGGATAAGGAGTCTTCTGTGCTATCCTTGTCATTTTTCGCTACGCCTGTAATGTTAACTGCGTACAGAACCGTCTTGTCATCTGCCGACAGGCGGATGTCCGACTTGTTTTCTACTTTATCAGCCAGCACGCTTGTAATCTTGCCGCTGTCTACGTTCACGTAAGCGATTTTCTCTTGCTTGTCCCCTTGTACAAAGTACACTTTTTTACCGTCTGCGGACCATGTCAGATCGGTCTTTACGGAAGTATCTTTACCAATTGCCTGTGCAGTTCCAAGGCTCAGATCCATCAAGTACAATTGACTGGACTCATCCGTAAATACGCCCCACTTCAGGTCAGGCGATACTGCTGTGTTTGCTGCGTTCTCATTAGAAGTCAATGCATCGTATATCCGGTATGTAGAATTCCATTTATACAATTGAACCGTTCCATCAGATTCGCGAGCTGCTATCACTTCACCGTTGCTGTTCACGCGCGGGGAGCTGAAATCTCCCTCGAGAGGCTTCACACTAACAACATCCAGCTTGCTGCCGGAACCAGATACTTCTCCGCCAAGTGCTTCAACAAGTGCGTTAAGCTCCGCGTAGATAACACCTTTTTGCTCTAACGGTGCAACTGAGAAGTTCTTCGTAGCGCCATCAACTTCATAAGCGCCCGAGTTCAATCGAACCGTAATCGTCTGCGCTGGGTTGCCACCAACGAGTGTAATTCCGCTCTTGCTTTCTTGGATATCTGCGCCAAAAATATTGGCGATGTCGCGAACGGAGTACAATACCGTTCCTTTGACATTCAGTGTGCGAATATTGCTGCTTACACCATCAACCCCGATTGACAGATTGGATGCTTTTGCTGCTTCCTTCGTCACTGCTGCGATGCTTACTTGCCCTTTATTTGCTTCCGCTGCGCTGACAGCACTAGTAGAAATGATCGTAGATAGTGCGAGCGACGTTGCGATGACCGTTAACATGTTACGATTCATGTCTTCACCCTTTTCTCATGGCAATAGGTATTGCAATAGGCTTCTGGAAGTATTTTCACATACGAATGTTAACGGGAATCGTGAGTAATATTTTGGAATTGTAAATTTTCGGATTTACGCAAACAAAAAAAAAAGCAGCCCTGATTACCCAAGGCCGCCTGCTCCGAATTCTCACATTTTTCGTTCACTCTACATACATTGCCTGCAGTTCGCTCTCTCTGCCAGATTTACACCTAATCCCTTATTCATTAATCCATTGATAGAACCATATCTCGAGTTCATCGTGTCGCTACTTCTTCTTGATGTACAGCATTGTATTGCCGCCGCGCATGAATTCATAAGGAACCGTACGTTCCTGTACCTCACAGCCAAGATGCTTGGCCTGCTCGATCACGATGTCTACTTGAGGTGGCCGCTTCCCTGCCAAGTCAATCAACGGGAAAATTCGTACTTCCTCCTTCGCTACACGAAGCAGCTCAACGAGCGTATTGCGGTGAAACGCTTCATCCAGCCGATCTCCGTACATGAAGAGGAAATGTGCGGAGAGAACCACATCAAACTCTCCGTCCTCGAAAGGGAGAGACGGAAGAGTCGCATGAACATACCGATGCGGTTCTTCTCTTCGATGTACTGAGCAGTCCCGCAATGCTTGCAAACGATGGGCTCGCAAGCCGTCGATATCACCGAAGAACCCCCACTCGTATTGTTCAGCAGCTTGCGCCATCTGCTCCATCGCATGCGCTACATCATGTATTCCCTTCCGCTGCAAATCATCAGCAGCATATTCATATGCGATGTCGCATGCCATAACATCAATCCCTTGACGAACTGCCGCTGCGGTGAAGGAACAAGCCCCTGATGGACAGTCTAGTATGCGCTTCCCTTGCAGATCTTCGATGTTCAAGTCGAACATGCTGATATATTCATCGTAGGTTCGCCCGATAAATACGATACGCTCCAAATCAAGCTTCATAGCTCTGTCATTCTGTTCAATCCCTGGCATCTTCATCTCTCCCACCTTTTATTCATTTACATCTGCTTGGAATAGGGGCCTAATTGATTCGCCGTAAAGCGATATGGGGAGTTCGGATTCTTGAGCCACATATTCCCCTTAACGATCAAGATATATACGGCAGCAAGGAAGTAAGCCGTCCCAATGATCCAATCGGATGTATGGACAATTCCTGTCGTTGTAATATGAAAAACATACCAGCACCCGACAGGGATGTGCAAGACTAACACAGAGAAGAGTCCGGGATTGTAGAGAGATCGTGCCTTACTATTTGCGAAAATACCATGCCAGATTAATTGAAAGAACCCCATGAACATGGGAGCGAGACCAAGCCATATCACTTCAGGGAACAAGACGGGCAGCAAATAAAACCCATAAGCAATAATCAGGTTAATAATCATAGCCGAATGCGGGTTCAGCGGATAATTGTGAGGATGCTTGCTCTTGAATAGAACTGCATTGAACAAGCCCCCGAAGTATCCGGGCCACCGATATTCTTCGAATTGGTGAACCAGAATTGCCACGAAGCTCAACCACAGCATCACCGTGATGTCAGGAATCACAGTTCCTCTTACCAACAAATAGATACACACCATGACAGCAACAACCATTCCAAGATCCTGCCAATACTTTCTGAGAACATCCATCTCGATTGCCTCCTATTCGCAGGGACACAGCCTCTGCATGTGTAATGGACTTCATCATCATTACAAGGTTGCTAGGTTCAAGAACGAGTTACTTCAGGAATGGCATCATTCGAGCAAATGCAAAAAATTCATGATTGTAATCTTGAATCTCGATGGAAATAGCGTGCAAACAACAAGTCAATCTGTGCTTCGACAGACGCAACTGCCACTCCCGTACCCGATTCAAGCAGAGGCTTCATTAAAACAGGGAGAAACACGGCACCGAATAGCTGCATCATCATCATTGTTAATCCTTCATGATTGTCCTCGCGCGTAATCTCTTGAATTGTACGCTGAACTTTGTCAAAGCCGACAGCTTGCAGAAATTGTCCATACTCTTGCTGAGAGGCAAACATGGCAGAGCCAGCAGTTATTGTACGTGAGATAATCGCTGGATATTGTTGAATGACCTGTACATATTGAATCAGGAACAAACGCAGTCGTTGCAGAGGCTCTATGCTGCGATCATCAAGAACGTTGAACGAGCTGCGGAATCCCGATAACAATATTTTAATCGCCTCATTGATCAGAGCATCCTTCGATCCGAAGTAGTAATTGATTAGTGCGATGTTCGTGTTGGAGCGCGACGCTACTTTGCGAATCGTAATCTGCTCAAATTCTTCCTCCTTGATCATATCCAGGGTCGCATTCAAGATCTTCTCCTTCGTCTCTAGCGACTTATCAGGTTGCTTCATTCCTAATCCCTCCCGCACATAATTTAAACAATGATTTAAACAATGTTTAAATCATTGTTTAACCATATACTACCACTCCTGTTTTATCCAATCAACCCTAATTTGATCCATCCTTCACATTCGCGTCTTCAGATGTGTGTCCTCGTTGCATATCTACGTTTTTCACATAAAATAGAGCTTATATTTATGCGAAATACTTATATCTACTTGAAATATTACTTACATATACTTAATATTAGAAGTATGAGGTGGAGAATATGTATCAAGAAGAGCGCCTTCTGCGCATATTAACGCATTTAGAAGAGCAAGACACGATGACTGTCGGAGAAATCTGCGCGATGTTCGACATTTCCAGAGATACGGCAAGGCGTGACATCGTGAAGCTGACAGAAAGCGGTGCCGTAACACGTACCCATGGAGGAATTACGCTCCCCCGGCTGGAACAGAAGATTGAAGCCTATGCTGCTCGACTGCATAATGAACCAGACGGCAAGATGCGCATCGGACGCCATGCCGCTAAGCTTGTTCAAGATCACGACATGATCTTTCTGGACGTATCGACCACAGTGCAGTGCATCATACCGCATCTAAAGCCTGCTCACGCAACCGCCGTGACCCATTCGATTGATAATGCTTGTATGTTGGCTGAGCAAGCCACGATACAGACCCATCTATTAGGAGGCATCGTGCAGCCGAAGACAAGACATTTATCTGGCTACTCGACACTAGATAAGCTGCGTGATTTTCAATTCGATAAGGCGTTCTTAGGCGCAGCAGGCATCTCGGAAGCAGGCATTTATTATCATTATGAAGAAGACATATATATGAAGAGAGAAATTGTTAGCCGTTCAAGACAGACAATCGTACTTGCGGATTATACGAAGCTCGGACATACCCATTACTATCGGGGGCTATCCTTGTCCGACATCGATATTCTCATTACGAACCAGCCACTGTCGCCTGAGCTAGCCAATGCGATGAAGGCCAATCATGTGCAAGTGATCATAATCTCTTAACCCATCAAGGAGGATGAATGCAATGATACGAGCCGTTTTGTTTGACTTTGACGGGACACTAGCTGATACCCTTCCATTGACACTTCATGTGTTCCAAGACATATTCAAGCGATATGACAATCGAATGGTATCGAAGGAGCAAATTATTGCGATGTTCGGCCCGACGGAAGAGGGCATATTGACTGCAAATATGAAATATAGAGGTCTATTGCCTTCCGCCATCGAAGAATATTTTGAACTGTACCGCAATTGGCATCCCAGCCTTGTACATGCTTCACCAGCAATTATTCAGATGCTGCAGCATTTGAAGGAGCATGGCATATCGATCGGCATTATTACTGGCAAAGGGCGGCGAGCGTATGAGATTTCCAGTGAAGCGCTCGGCTTGACTAAGTATGTGGATATCGCCATCACAGGCGATGAAGTAACGAGGCCGAAGCCCGATCCTGAAGGCATTCACGCGGCGCTGGACGCATTACATATTCGCGCCGACGAAGCGATATGGATCGGTGACAGCAACGCTGATATTCAAGCCGGCCTTGCCGCTAACGTGCATACGATAGGAGCTAAATGGTTCGATACTGTTCAGTCCGCCACATTCGAGACAGCTCCACATGACATCTACTCGAAGCCGGCAGAGCTTATCGAACTGATTGAACAATCGATAGAGAACCCAGCTCTCGATTGGAGACAGCTGCATTGGGCCAAGCGGATACAAGCTCTCGCACAGATCGGCTTAACGTACACAGAAAACGCTTACGACCGCGAGCGGTATGAAGAATTGCGCGACATTAGTGTCGATATGATGGCTAACTGCGCTGAAGCAGATAAGGAACAAATCCGGCTATCCTTCGCAAGCGACACAGGTTACGCAACGCCGAAGGTAGATGTCCGGGGTGTCATCTTCCGTGATGGGGAGCTTCTGCTCGTCAAAGAAAAGGCCGATGGAGCATGGTCACTTCCCGGCGGATGGGCAGATATCGGCTTCTCTCCATCTGAGGTTGTTGTGAAGGAAATCCAAGAGGAATCCGGCTTCCAAGCAAGAGCCATCCGACTGCTTGCCGTGCTAGATAAGCGGTTCCACCAGCACCCGCCAGAACCGTTTCATGTGTATAAATTATTCATCTTGTGTGACATTATCGGAGGGGAAGCTGCCAGTGGCACAGAAACGAGCGAGGTAGGCTTCTTCTCCGAACATGCGCTGCCGACATTGTCGGCTGAACGCAATACAGAAGCGCAGCTGCGCTTAATGTTCCAGTTGTACCACCATCCCGATCAATCCGTGATCCTGGACTAAGCAGCTTATCCATTCTCTGTTCCTGTACCTGAGACGCTTCCTATGCTATTCTATAATCTCATCAACAAAGAATGGAACGGAGTGGCGAAGTTGGCTCAGTTATATTTTCGATACGGCGCAATGAATAGTGGGAAATCCATTGAAATATTGAAGGTCGCCCATAATTATGAAGAGCAGGAGAAATCCGTATTGATCTTCACCCCTGCTGTAGATGATCGGGACGAGAGCGGATATATATCTTCTCGCATTGGTCTGCGCCGCAAGGCAATTTCGATCCATGAAGACACTGATTTATTTGAGATCGTACAGCATCATGAAGGACCCATTTCCTGCGTGCTGATTGACGAAGTCCAATTTTTGGATCATGCTCAAATTATGCAGCTTACCCGCATCGTCGATGAACTCGATATTCCTGTTATGGGCTTCGGATTGAAGAATGACTTCCGAAATGAGCTATTTGAGGGCAGCCGTTATATGCTGCTGTATGCGGATAAAATAGAGGAAATGAAAACGATATGCTGGTTCTGTGAACGCAAAGCAACGATGAATCTGCGCGTTGACGCCAATAACCGTCCTCTCTATACGGGAGAGCAAATCGTAATCGGCGGTAACGATACGTACTATCCGGTATGCCGGAAGTGCCATAAAAATCCGCCATTGCAATCCTAGAAACTTATAACGCCCTTGAAGCCACATGCTTCAGGGGCGTTCTCGTGCTATACATAATAAACCTTCCATGTCGCTTGATTAGTCCCGCGAGCCTTGAGCTTGCTTGGATACGTGCACCTCATACAACAAGCCGCTATCGAACAGCAATTCACGTATCTCTTCCTTCGTCATTGCCCCCTCTGCAGATGTGTATTCCCCCACAGCCATAGAAGGATACGACGCATAATGCTCATGCAGTCTCGGCAAACCTAATAGAGGAAGAACGATCAAATAAGAATCATCCGCCTTCACGGTATGTCGGCTCTCACTTTCCGAGATGAGAATATCATGAATCTTCCCTTTGCCACTCGACGCTGAACCTGTAAAAATAAGCCGTACATCTCCCCCGCCACACATTTCTATAAATACCTCAGCCATATGCACTAGAGCGCATGACGGCATCTTCGTCGTGTACAGCTCGCCGCCAATTCCAGATTGCAGCGCCTTCAGCAATAAGGCGACGGCCTGCTCCATCGGCGTGAAGAAACAGGTCTTCCCCCGATCCATCATACTAACAAGCTTCTTATTCTTGATCTGATCCAGCAGTACATGAGGTACACTCCCGTGTGTTCCTAGAACATTGCTGCTGCGAACAGCGATAAATCTCGTGGATTCGCTCACGATGTTGGCGTTTATTATTACATTCTCACCCATCGCCTTCGTCATTCCATAGCAGCTCGTAGGCTCCACGGCTTGATCCGTCGATGCAAATATAACCGCCTTAACCTGATTCGCAATAGCGGCCTCAATCACATATTGTGTGCCAACCACATTCGTCTTCAACGCTTCTTGCGGGTGCTCCTCACAAAAGGATACATGTGTGAGCGCAGCGAGATGGAAGATATAATCGACCCCTTGGCATGCCTGATGGAGGGAGTCTTGATCGCGCACATCGCCAATCCAGAACGCCAGTCTTGCATCCTCAAACTTGCGGCTCATAATGAACTGGCTCGTCTCATTGCGCGAATATACGATGATGCGAGCAGGACGATGCAGCAATAATTGTTCAACGAGGGCGTAGCCCAATGAACCAGTTCCGCCTGTTACTAGAATCGTAGCATTAGCTAACACGCTGTTCCCTCCTATAGACATAGGTTGCTGGTGCAAAATGAAGATTATACTACTTATAAAATGCACCCATAGATAGAAGGGTTTGGACAAACGATAGGTAGGCATCGAAAATAGGCCGCTTTACCCCTCGCACCGATTGAACACTGTTCTTATCCCACTGCTTCACTTGACGCACAATAGTCGACATGTGATCGATCCATTTCATATAACGGTTCGCCGCCTCTACCTCTATCCCTTAAAGTGAGAGATAAATCGAGCGGATCTTGCGTGATATCTGTACAAACAGCAGCGCTACTGGTTGAGCTGAACGATAGTCTGGAAGGACGGCTGGACTTCGATATTCGCCCATCCACCACAGAGCCCTCAGCACCTATATGAACACCCGTGAACATATTCTGGGGGATACTGCACCCTACAATCTCTGCGATTCGCCAGCTCCCTGTATGTTGTTACTGGACTTCACCTGTTATAATTATGCCAAGGCGGCAATCATATGTTCATGGATGAGCGTCGCATATACACGACCACTATTAACACATGTTCAATTTTCAATACAAAAGGAGTGCGGCTTGATGAACTGGATGGAAGAAGTATTGAAGCGCAAGGACGATCTGCTGCAGGATCTGAAGGGATTGCTCAGCATCGAAAGTGTGAAGGATGCCAGCACGAGCGAACCTGGCAAGCCTATGGGGCAAAATGTAGCTCGCGCGCTTGATTATGTGCTGGACATGTCCCGTCGCGACGGATACCGTGTAACGAACCTGGACGGATATGTAGGCTACGCCGAATATGGCGAATCGACGAGTGGCGAATATGTCGCAGCACTATGCCATGTTGACGTCGTCCCTGCAACCGGACATTGGACAACCCCGCCATTCTCCCCTGACATTCGTGAGGGCAAGCTGTTCGCGCGTGGCGCCATTGATGATAAAGGGCCTACACTTGCAGCTTATTACGGCTTGAAGATTGTGAAAGAACTCGGCTTGCCATTGAAGCACAATGTGCGCGTTATCTTCGGTGCAGATGAAGAGAGCGGGATGGAATGCATGAAGACCTATACGAAGCGTGAGAAAATGCCGCTATACGGCTTCGCTCCAGATGCCGACTTCCCCATTACACATGCGGAGAAGGGTCAAATCAATACCCGCTTCCTGCTGAAGCCAGACGATTCTGCTTCCGGGCGTCAAGAGGGGCAGCTAGAGCTCGTATCCTTCCATGGCGGCGGTGTTGAGAACATGGTGCCGGAATCTGCAACAGCAACGATCTCTGGCGAGTCTGCTGCGCTTGCAGAATTGGCAGCCAAGTTCGAGAGCTATTACACAGAGCAGCAATTGAAAGGTTCTTCCGAAGTGAATGGCAATCAAATGACGCTCAGCCTCAAAGGGAAATCCGCCCATGGCATGGAGCCTCATCAAGGCATCAATGCTGCACTGAAGCTGTTCGGATTTTTGCGTTCGTACTCCTTCCAAGCCGATGCTGACCGCTACATTCGCTGCGTCGATGCTTATTTGACGGACGATCACTTGGGCAGCAAGCTGGGCATTGCGTATGAGGATGACATTACAGGGCCATTAACCGTCAATGCAGGTATTTTCGAATTCGGAGCGGACAAGCAGCCATTCTTCCATCTGAACATTCGCTTCCCAGTCACACAGGATCTACCGACGATTCTGGATACATTGGCAGCGAAGATGGATGCATTCGGCTTCCTCGTAGAGGAGCCTGACTTGAAGGAGCCGCATCATGTCGATGCAGAGCATCCAATGATCAAGGTGCTGCAGAAGATTTATGCGGAGGAAACACAGCTTGAGCCTACCTTGCTGACAACAGGCGGCGGTACATACGCTGCATTCATGGAATATGGAGTCGCATTCGGCGCCTTATTCCCAGGAAGAGAAGAGATGGCTCACCGCGTAGACGAATACATCGAGATCGAGGATTTATTGAAAGCAACTGCGATTTATGCCCGCGCCATTTATGAATTGGCGAACTTGGACGCATAACAATAACAGAGGTGTCATCCTGCTGAATACCATTCAGCGGATGACACCTTTTTTACGTAAAAGACATTCTTATTTCAGTGCACTCAAATGTTCATGCACAAGCTTCCATTCGCCACTGGTTTGCTTGAACACATTGGTCGCTCTTCCGCTCCCTGCTGCCTGCTTCCCTTGATAAAGGCCGCTCCACTGATACGTGTACAAACAGACAGCCGTCTGTCCGTCCACGGCGATCCACTCCACATCTGTCGCACAATAGACTTCATCCTGAATCACGTCCCACGCATGTTCGAAATACGCCCTAATCTCAGCCATCGTTGAGCAGGTACGATCCGAGAACCAGTACACGGCACCATCATCCAAACATGCTTGCACATTTGTGAATTGATGCGTATTTGTCGCTTCGATGTAACGTTCCAATGCTTGCTTATAGCCCATTGAACTGTTCCCCTCCCCATTCATCTTATCCCATTATTTTCAACAACCAACTCACTGGAATCAATCCAAAATTCTTCATGGAAGGGGTTCACCACGATATACGAATGGAACGAAATAGTCAGATAAGCTGAGCTGTTACACAGCGTCTTCCCCATCCTTGACTTGGACAAGCGGTAATCGAATGATGAATGTGGTTCCTACACCAATCACACTATCCACCTCAATGGAGCCGCCATGCTTATCAATAATATTGTAGCTCACCATCAGTCCTAGCCCTGTCCCTGTATCCTTCGTCGTATAGAAAGGCTGACCCAGTCTGCTCACTTTATCTGCTGGAATCCCACAGCCTTCATCCTGTATGGATATAGCCGCATAGTCGCCCTCCAGCTTGGCTCGTACATAAATGCTGCCTCCCCCTGACATCGCTTCGATTGCGTTTTTGATCAAATTAATGAACACCTGCTTGATCTGATTCGGTTCACAATCCACCCAAAGCGCTTCTTCCGATAAATCGGTTACAATATTGCTGTTCTTCAAAGTGGATTGCACACTCATAAAGGCGATGATTTGTTCCATGAGATGGATCAGATCTGTCCTTCGACTATTGACCACATTTGGCTTCGCGAGAATGAGCAGCTCATTGGCAATTACTTCGATGCTCTTCAGCTCGGATTCCACGATATCGAAATACTGCTCCTTATCTGTCTTCATCGTACGCATCAGCTTCAGGAAGCCGTTAATCGACGTCAGTGGATTCCGAATTTCATGCGCAATGCCGGCAGCAAGCTGCCCCACGATGGACAACTTCTCGGACTGCAGCATTCGCTCCTCTTCCTTGCTCCGATCGGTTATATCTTGATAGACCCCTATAGTCGCCTTCTCCCCATGAAATGTCGTGGGCAGCGAGAAACCTTCAACCCGCTTCATCTCTCCGTTTGCACATCGGATATCATATTTTACTGGCCCGAGCTTAATACCCTCCCGATACTTGCGTCTTCGCTCATACACAAGGTTGTGATTCGTAGGCTCAACAATATCAAGCACTGGCTTGCCAAGAATGCCGGCTGCTTCATCCGCACCAATTAAATTAATCGAGGCACGGTTCATATAATGTATAATTCCATTATGCGTCACGATGACAGCGAGGGGCAGCATTTCCAATAACGATTGGAAGGAATCCTCCTTCTCCCTCAGGATCGCTTCCGTCTGCAGATGCACTCGCTCTGTCTGTTTGCATACCGTAATATTATGAAATTGAGAAAAAAAGAAAAGCGGCTTGCCGCTCTTATCCAGGACAAGCGATACGGTAAGCAGCATCCATATCACTTCTCCTAACTTGCCTATGTAACGTTTCTCAATATGAAAAGACGAAATCTGTCTGTCCAGCAGCTGCTGAATATGTAGGATACTCTCTTCCAGATCGTCTGGATGGGTAATATGCTGATAGTCCAGAGAGAGCAATTCACTTTCTGTATAGCCGATCATATCGCATAAGGCTTGATTTGCTTTCATAAATCGTCCTTCCAGCGAGACGATCGCCATCCCGATCGATGCATTGTTAAAAGCTAAATCGAACATATCAATTTGCTCCAAATGCATGTAAATCTCCCCTCCAATTCATCACAAACCCACATTTACCCATTTATCATTATAAATCGCTCTTCCTATCATCATCAATTAAAATCTTGCCAAATTCCCACAATCGGCGCAAAGAGGTACCGGCTCACCTGCATCAATATAAACTGGTACCCATAAAGCGAGTGGATCAGTACGCAGATTGTTGGAAGATAGCCTACGAGAAGGACGGAATCAAGGGACTAGCGACTTGCGCAAGAACCAAAAGCGTTAAAAAAGGATGACCCCTGTACGATACAGGAATCATCCCTTAAGTGTGGCTTAACTTTTGTTACGGCTCCAACAGGTCGTATTTCGTTTTGACCCGGCCCAGCTTTTCAAGCATAGACCTAGAGAGTGTAAATCAGCACACTGTGTTCCGATCCATTTTTTTAGATGGCGGATTGTACTATGGAGTGCAACAGCTAAAAAGGCTCATGTCAGATTCGTGTAAAATGGGAGTCACCATACACCCATTCATACAGAAGAACAAACATGAGCTACACCCATCTTAGCATATTTTAACGTAGTAAATTAGAAGACCAAGGCTTCAATGAGAACGGCAATCGCCCTTGTAAATGTCTAGGTTGGATACCTGATAACGAAGCTTTCATGAATGAGCTGTCGCACATTGCTTGACAATCCCGTCTAACTAATAAACCGCAATTGGCCCATAGGGACCATCAATAATTTCTATTTTCGTTTCAAAAATATCTGTCAAAACCTCTGGATCCATAACCTCTTCTACTGTTCCAAAAGCGGCAATTTGTCCATCTTTCATTGCACAAATTCGATCAGAATATTTGGCTGCAAAATTAATATCATGCATAACAGTCAGAATTGTTCTTCCAAATTCATTAGCAGCAAGCCTCAAATGCTCCATCATTTGAACAGAACGAGCAACATCAAGATTGTTCAGCGGCTCGTCCAAAAGTACATATTCAGTCTCTTGGCACAGAACCATTGCTACATATGCCCTTTGCCTTTGACCACCAGAAAGCTCATCTAAATATCTATTTTCTAGATCAGTCAATCCTAAAAAATCGATATATTTAGAAATAATAGCCTCATCTTCTTTCGTTAATCTTCCCTTGGAATAAGGAAAACGTCCAAATCCAACTAGTTGTCTAATCGTAAGCCTCGTTACAAAATGATTTTCTTGACGCAAAATCGTTAAAATCTTTGCTAAGTCTTTTGATTTAGATTCAGTAACATCCATATTCGCTACCTTAATTTGGCCTTCATCCAAATCCAAAAGTCTTCCAATCATCAAAAGTGTCGTAGACTTTCCAGCACCATTTGGTCCAATTAATGAAGTGAGACCCGCTTTTGGTATTTCAATATTCAAAGGACCTATTTTCACCTTGTCCGAATACAATTTTCTAACATTATCAATCTTTATCATAGAGCCCTCTTCCTTAAAACTGCAATTAAGAATATGATTCCACCAAATAATTCAATAATAACGGAAACGACGCCTTGGGCATTGAATACATGATACATTAAGAAGTATGCACCGGTTATTATCAAAAACCCTATAGCAAGAGACATTGGAAAAACATATCTATGATCATAGGTTGGCGCTGCTTGATAAGTCAAAGTTGCAACTAAAAATCCATAGAAAGTAAGTGGTCCAATCAAAGCCGTTGAAATTGACATCAAAATAGAAACTAATATAAGCGTATAAATGATACTCGATTGATGCTTTACTCCAAAAGAAGTAGAGACATCCTTTCCAAGTGACAATACATTTAGATTCTTAGAATGAGCAAGAATTAACAATGCTACAATGATTACTATAGGAATTACAATAGGAAAATAGGCAGCGTCTGCATGATTAACAGACCCAAACAATCTTGCCTGTAAAATATCAAACTCAGAAGGCGAAAGAAGTCTTCTCATAAAAGAAGACACAGATCTTAGCCCAGTGCCGATAATAATTCCAACCAAAAGCATAAGCTGCAAGTTTCCGTACTTTCCAGACAGCAACCACCCATAAAGGATCAAACTCATCATGACCATAACAATAACTTGAATGATAAAAGGTACAATACCAGTAAAATTCACCAATGCACCAACACCAAAGAAAAATATGGTGCTCGTATGAATGGTTGAGTATAGTGATTCAAAGCCTAAAAGTGAAGGGGTAATAATTCTATTATTCGTAATCGATTGAAAAGCAACAGTGGATAAACTCTGACAAATGGCAGCAATAATCATGGCAACAAGAGCTACCATCCTTCTTTTAGCAACTGGAATAAAAGAAGGCGAATCTATCGGAACTGGATTGTTATAAACTAAAAGTCCATATGAAGAAAGGAGGCCCAAAACAAGTAATGTTATGAGCAATATCCAATAACGTTTTTCTTCTTGCTTAGAACGAAAAGCTCTAGCTGATCTATTTTTGTTATGAAGGCTAGAATCGATAACGACATTGTCGTTATTTCTATATTCCAATGCGTTCATCTTAGCCTCCTTGGTTTTCTTTGTCTCAACAAAATAGCAATAAATACGACTGCACCCATTATTCCGAGTATTAAAGATACAGGTACTTCAAAAGGCATGATAATTGTTCGAGAAATGATGTCACAAACCGTTATTGTACCCATTCCTATCACACATACCCAAGGCAAATTACTTCTAAGATCGTCTCCCCTAAACATGGAAACAATATTGGGGACAATTAATCCTAAAAAAGGTAAGTTTCCGATAACAGCTGCAACAATTCCAACTGCTAAAGAAATAAGACCCGTACCCAAAAGAACGACTCTATTGTAATTGACTCCAAGACTTGTTGCAACATCTTCCCCTAGTCCAGCTAAAGTCAGTCTATTCGCATACATAAAAATAAGAAACGTAACGACAACAATGATCCATAAATATTCATATCTTCCAATTTGGACTGCCGCAAAAGAACCTACAAACCAAGATTCAATATTTTGCGTACTTTGAAAAAGGAGTCCAATAAAAGTGGAAACTGCAGAAATGACAGCTCCAAGCATCAACCCAATAATTGGGACAATTAAAGACGAACGAAGTTTCACTCTTCTTAAAAATAAAAAGAAAATCATAGTTCCTATAAAAGAAAAAACAATTGCACCCGTCATTCTTAGAACTAACGTTGGTGCAGGAAATAATAAATAAACAACAAGAAGTCCTAAACCCGCCCATTCAATAGTTCCTGTTGTGGTAGGCTCAACTAAACGATTCTGTGTAATAAGTTGCATAACAAGTCCTGCCATGGCCATGGCAGCCCCAGTAAGCATTAATGCAGCTGTTCTTGGAACACGAGTAATGAAAAACATCTCCATTCCATCCTCTTGTCCGCGTATATCATAAACTCCGGTAAATAGAGATATAATTCCTAAAATAATAACAACGATAATCGCAAATATAAAGGGTTTTGTCCATAACTTGTTATGGTTATAAAGCCGGGGTTGAGAATTATTCTCAACCCCAGAAATTTTTTGTATTGTCTTTTTCAGCACGATGTTATGCTCCTTTAGACTACTTAGCTAAAGTACTTGCCATGTTTTTAAAGATCTCAATGAAAGTTTGGATTGATTCATTTGTATAAGTGTCATTTGGTGCGAATATAATCTGTCCTTTAGAAACAGCAGTTACTTTTTGAAGAGCAGGTGAATTATTAATCACATCTTTTGCGGGAACAGCTTCACTTTCAGAAGATATTGCAGCATCACGATCTAGTACGAAAATCCAATCCGGATTACTTTTTGCAATAGCTTCAACAGAAATCTCATCACCTTTATGACCTGATGTAGCATTTGCAATTTCTAAAGCTGGTTTCCATCCAAACATTTCAAACATAGGTCCCCAAACACGTCCAAAACGTGGAGCTGAGAAGCCAATATTCCCACCAGAAACTTCAACACCCATAACTGTAGCCGTTCCGTTATAGGCAGACTTAGCGTCTTCGATAGATTTATCAAAATCAGCTACCAATTGTTTAGCTTCTTCATTTTTATCAAAAATTTGTCCTAAAATAATTGTGGAATCCTTAAGTCCTTTTACTAAGTTTTCCCCAGGCTTATCAGCTTTCTCAGAAACATCAAAATTCAGATCAATAACGACTGCATTCGGCACTAATTTTTTTATCGATTCATAATGGTTAGCAAATCTTTGACCGACAATGACAAGTTCAGGGTTTGCAGCTGCGATAATTTCAAGATTTGGTTCACGGTGATTCCCAATGTTTTGAACTGCTTCATCTTTTACATACGGTGATTCCTTAGGCATTACATCCTTTGGAGCAGCTGCTAATTTAATGTTCCAATCAGCCAAAGTTTCAAAAGTTCTGCTATCCAAAGCAATTACATTTTTAGGGTTTACAGGAACAGTAACTTTTCCATGAGCATCAGTAATTTCAACCGTTGAAGCTTTAGCAGCTTGGTTTTCTTGCCCAGTTGTTTCCGTTTTTCCATTTCCATTACTTGAAGTTGAGCAAGCTGCCAACATTACAACAAAAATTGCTAAAAAAACAGTTACTTTAAATTTTCCCATTTCCCATACTCTCCCCTTATATAATCTTAATAGTCAAACGGATTATTGAATTGATGAAATTATTATCTATGTATGTTTTTATGCGTGACTTAAATTATGATTATCTCTATTTCACTATGGTGCACAGCGACAATATAAAAACAGGATCGATAATGATTATCAATTGCAACACTATACTTAGTATATCAATTCAAAATATATTGTCAATTATTTATTGCCAGCTTACATAAATTTATGGAACACCAGGCTATATAAGTCCAGTTAATCACAGAAGATTGTCCCACGAAAAAGCTATGGCCAATAAGGGACAAATCATAACACTGCCAAGGGAGTTTCTTATATGATTATAGAAGCTGTTATTAATCTAGCGATAACGATTGCTGCCGCCTACCTGTGCTGTTATATTCGTTTTTGCAAAAGTAATTTGTCAAAGAGTCGTCATGATTGGCGTAATTAAGGGGTGAGATCATGTCCACATCGCAGATTGCGTTGTCGGTCATGTCGTACAACATACGACATGGTGAAGGAATGGATCACATGTATGATGCGAACCGCATCGTGGAAGTGATTCGTGCGTCTGGAGCAGACATCATCGGTTTGCAAGAGGTCGACCGTTATTATTCGGCTCGAAGTAATTACGAGGATACCATCGCGGTGCTCGCTGAACAGATCCTTTCACATCAGCATTACCCGCTCAGCAGCGATGAGAGCGAACAGCGCGGTCTGCTTGCAGCTGTTCTTGATGTAGACGGAATAAATCTACATTTCTACACTACACATTTGGGATTAGCACAATCGGAACGGGTCGAACAAGTGAAGGAGATAATCAACATCGTCGCGAGCCATACAATGGAACCGTGCATCATTACGGGAGATTTCAATGCACATCCAGACTCTGTTGAAGTTGCTAGCATGTCTCCAGCATTCTGCAGCGCTTTCGCAGATGAGCATGATGCCTTCACCTTCCCTGCAGGCAATGCTGTCGAGACGCTCGATTACATATTCGTCAATCATCAATCGGGAAATATCGGAGATAGAACGGTTATTCATTCTTCACTTGCATCGGATCATTATCCGATTGCAGCCAAGCTGCTGCTATAGCGCCGAACCGTTATAGGGTTCATATCGCTCATCCACACGCACAACAAGAGGCTGCTCCAGAGATAGAATCTCATTGAGAGCAGCCCCATTTAACGATAGGCCCGATGAGCGACAATCCCGGGGCTCCATAGGAATGGAAATATACTTGCGCCCTCTGAAAGCGTTTGTTGCAAAGATCCAGTTCGCCGCCAAGCCTAATGTATCTATTACCTCTCTTGGTTACCAGACATCACTTGGAACGCCTCTATTAGAAATTCCTGTTCTTCCTCTGTAAATGGAATGAGGATGTTTGATTGATCCGTTGGTGCATCTGCCTGCGCCACCGATGCAGGGCTTATTTTCGCAACGGTATATTCGTACAGCTCCATAAATCGCTGCATGAAACTCTGTGCTTCCCCCGAATCTGGACTTACCTGGCTTGCAATCAGCTGTTTCAATTCCGTGAGCAATGCAAAATACTTTCGATCCAGTTCTGCACGTTCTTCATTGCGAAAATTATAAATCGGATTGCCCTCTAGGTTGTGCGACTCTATGTGCTCTTCTTCCCACAGAATCGAATGCACGATAAAGCAGAACAACCGCAAATCAATGATAGGATGATTCGAAATGATCGTCCCCATATGATCCAATTGATCTATCATGAGCTGAATCCGCTCCTGCTCCGCTATAAGCTCCTTTTTCTTGAACGCAATCACGCTGCGAATATGCGCTTGTTCTACCTGTGGCTTGTCTAATAAATCAGCGATATCTTTCAAGGAAAAACCGATGAACTTCAATGCTTGGATTTGCTGCAAGCGGCTGAGATCATCTGCATTGTACAGCCTGTGTCCGCCTTCTTTGTAATCACTTGGTGTTAGCAGCCCAAGCTTGTCATAGTATCTAAGCGTTCGAATGGTCATTCCTGTGCGGGCAGACAACTGCCCGATCGTCAGCATATCGGTTGTCATGGGGTATCCTCGATTCTGTCTACTTTTTCAGGTAAGGTATGGCTGGATAACGATAGGCTTTCTTAAGCGCAATCCTTATCATCGCATATAAAATGATCACCGTTTCAACAAGTAAGACTATGTACTTGAACCATGGCGGCAGTGCATAGCTCACAATAAAGCACGGCAAAATGGTTAGATGAAAATTCAATGCTGTGCGGCTAGCATCACGATAATACGATTCTGTCCTTCTTGTCACGAGGAACATTACAAGAGGTGGCAGGACGCCAAGAATTAATGAGATGGCCAGCATGAATTGGACGATTGCAATTTCTTTGCGTGTTGGTTTGTTCATCGATTGTCACCTTTCTACTTGAATTTCTCAAGTACTAGCATAAAAGGTGACGCGAGTAGAGGTTCAACCCCTGCCTATAAGCGGTATGACAAAGCAACATTACGGTCATTGAGTCCTTCTGGACTCATGGAATTAGTTTATTTATAACTGATAGGCTCATATTAAAAACGCCGACTGAGGGGAAAACATAAAGAGAGAGTTCTTGATGCTAGAACGATGGAAGACGAAAAGCTCTAAATAAAACAAAGAGCAACGCAAAAAGAGGGAGGGATACAAGAAAAACTGTACAGACCGAACAAAGAAAAATTCAGAGGAAGCTTCGGAGATAGATTGATAAGGGGTAAACTGAATCGAAAACGGAAATGCGAATCGAGCGAGTACCTAGAGATTCGAAATAGTCGCGAAAGAATGGGGAAGCGGATCAAAATAAAATATCCGCTGGAGAAGCTGCCAGCGGATACGATATGACATCGGTAAAGTCGACCAAGCTGCTGCTGTTCCGGTCTGCTATACCTGCTTCTGCAAGGTTCGCTGAGCCTTGCTTACAATTCGCGCTGTTGCCTTTGAGTCAGACTCATTCGTCCAGCGCTCGCACAGCTCCCTTACCCAGTCCGGATTCGTCTTGCTCGCATCATTCAGCCAGTTGCCAACCGAATCCTGCACATACTTCGCCGGATCAGATCTGAGAGGCTCTAGCAGCGGAAGCGCCTGCCAAGGGCTCTGCTTCAATGCCTCAATATGCTTCGTCCACACGCCTCGTGGGCGCGTCGCTTCCGTAGCGAATCTCCGTACATTGGCATCCGTATCAGATGTCCAAGTGGATAAGATGGATATGGCCCCCGACAAATTCGACTCGATATGAGCGCGCACAGCCATCCATGCAATCTCCCTAACGCCGAAATGAGAGTCGGCCGCAAATCGATGAATACGTGACAATGCTTCATCGATAGACATGGACTCATCACCGCCTGCCATGTAAGCCCCCCAGCATCGAACGGAATCTGAGCGATGTTCGGCGATCGCCATAAACGGCTTGGAATCTGTAACGGGCGCATCCTCTGTGCTGCAAAATTCATAGAGTTGCTGCCCTATAAGCCGTATCGCCTTCATGCCGCGTATACTATCCGTTTCCTTTATTTCTAGAAGCAGATCGGGAAGCTTCTTCTCTAAGCCAACTTCCGGCAATACATGCTCCAGCAAAGTCATATGATCTACAGCAAGCCACTCTGTTAAATTCACGCTTTCTATTATTCCTGAATGTAATAGCTGCTGGACTTCAACTGGAATATTTGCTTCTTTCGTTGCACCTTTTCGCTGCAAAATCGTATCTGGGATGGAACAATCCAATTTAATTGCCTCCTTTACCTCAAGACGAGTAAATCTGGCTCATCATCATAGAGAACATATCCCTTACGTATTCTACAAATGGTAATAGATCCCTCTATCCTGTTCCCTTCCCCTCTACCCTCTAACCTCCTCCAATAAAAAACGACCGTTTCCCATCAGGGAAACAGCCGTTGTATAACAGATGAAATCATCTGCTTCATATAGGATGACATCAATTACTTGCTAAGCGTATCTGTCAGTACAGGCACGATTTGCTTCTTACGGGAAACAACGCCCTTCAGCAATGCTGTATTGTTTTCCAACGTAACATTGTACGCTTTCTCAACTGCGTCTGTCTTGGAACCAAGTGCCAGCGCCACAGAGTCACTGTTCAAGATATCTGTTACCACGAATACGAAGAGGTCAAGACCTTTCGTTGCGATAATGTCGTTCAAAGCCGCTTCCACTTCAGCTTGACGGGACAGTACATCGTTCACGTCTACTGCGTTTACTTGTGCGATTTCAACCTTGGAGCTGCCCATGGAGAATTCTTTCGCATCAAGAGAGATCAACTCAGCAATTGTTTTCTGGCTCAAGTCAGCACCAGCTTTGAGCATGTCCAATCCGTACTTCTCAACGTCTACACCAGCGATCTCAGCCAACTCGCGAGCAGCTGCTACGTCTTGCTCCGTGCAAGTTGGGGATTTGAACAGCAAGGAATCCGAGATGATTGCGGACAGCATCAAGCCAGCGATGTTTTTGCTGATCGTTTTTCCGTTTTCTTTGTACATTTTGTTCAAGATCGTCGCTGTGCAGCCTACAGGCTCAGCACGGTAGTACAATGGACCGCTTGTCTCAAAGTTCGCAATGCGGTGGTGGTCGATAACTTCAAGCACTTCCACTTGTTCGATATCGTTTGCGCTTTGCTGACGCTCGTTATGGTCAACAAGAATAACCCCTTTTACTTCATTCGCTACCGTCTCTACCAGACGAGGCGCTTCTGCTTGGAAGGTATCCAAAGCAAATTGTGTTTCTCCGTTCACGCTGCCAAGACGAACCGGTTCAACGTTGAAGCCCAATTGTGTTTTCAAGTCTGCATATGCGATTGCGGAGCAAATCGTATCGGTGTCTGGATTTTTATGTCCGAAAATAAGTACCTTTTCCATTTCGCTAACTCCCTTTTTACACGAGATTTGTAGTGAGAAGAGTATAACGTAGATCGTCTTCTTCATTCAAGATTATACCGCAAATGTTGGTAAAATCCCATTCCATTAGTAGGAATATTATTGTGAAATAAACGGTGTTGAACGCAAAAAAGCAGCGTCTTGTACCTGATCTACGAGAAACCGTGCAATATGGGTATTTGATATTTTCGTACCCGGCATATCATATTGATCAACCTTTACTGACTTCATGACATCGCGTTCATGCACGAACGGCAATCGCACAAGCGTCCAATCCAGATCGCTATCCCGAAGCACGCCGAGCTCCCGCTGCCTGTCCCGAATAAAGTCCCCATAAAGTAAGCGAAATAAGCGTGCGCCCATTCGGTTCATCCAGGACTTGCGATCCCCTTCAATATCAAGCGATCCTCCTGCAACCCCAATGTACCTTCGAATACCTGCTTCCTTCATGGTTTTCAACAAGCGCAGCGTCACTTCACTATAGATTGGCTTGTCCCGCATTGGCTGACCAAATGCATTGACTACAGCATTACTGCCTGCCAGGAGGGAACGAATTGCAGTTTCGTCCGATACGTTTCCTTCTATTATAATGGCGTGCGGTGACTTCAATTGGACTCGCTCTGGACGACGAGCCAGAATGCGAACCGAATACCCTTGCTCAATTGCTGTCGCAGCCACATGCTTCCCTACTGTACCTGTTCCTCCTACGATCGCAATCGTTTGCCTAGACAAAATCCTTCTCCCCCATTCTTAGAAATACCAATACTCTTTGTTACGTGTCCATCCATACAATGATCCATATTTTTCATATCCATGCCATACTTCTTCCACCAATGCCATTCTGACGACGAGAACCTGTTCCGGTTCCGCCTTTACAATACCTTATCACCCGCTTGATGTTGGTTTAACTTTGTTTGTTTATGATTAGAGGCGTAAACAGAAGAAAAACAAAATGAAAACTAAATGAAAAAGGAGTCATGAACTCATGCGAACTCATCGTTTCATGAAATGGACAGCAACCGTACTTGCTTCCGCATTCTTACTTGCAGGCTGCTCATCTGGACAAGCTGCGAACGAAGCAGTCGACGCTTCCAAGCTGACCTTGGATCAAATTGTGGAAAAGGCCAAACAAGAAGGGCAAGTCAACTCGGTCGGCATGCCTGACACTTGGGCGAACTGGGTGCAAACGTGGAACGATTTAGGAACGAAATATAGCTTGAAACATACGGATACGGATATGTCCAGTGCTGAAGAACTGGCGAAGTTCGAGTCGGAGAAAGACGACGCAACCGCTGATATCGGCGACGTCGGTATCGCATTCGGACCGCTTGCGAAGCAAAAAGGTCTAACGCTGCCATACAAAACATCTTACTGGAACGACATTCCGGACTGGGCTAAAGATGATGAAGGACACTGGCTGCTCGGCTACACAGGTACATTGTCCATCATTTCTGATAAGAACAAAGTGGCAAACCCGCCGAAATCTTGGGCAGACATTAAAAATGGAACATTCAAAGTCGCTGTTGGCGACGTGATGAAGGCAAACCAGGCACAATTCGCTGTTCTTGCGGCTGCTTACGCATTCGGCGGTGACGAGAAGAACATTCAACCGGGCATCGACTTCTTCGCAGAGCTGGCGAAACAAGGCCGTCTCGCTTCCAATGATGCAGGTCTTGCGAACTTGGAAAAGGGCGAAGTCGAAGTTGGATTCCTGTGGGACTTCAACGCACTAGGCTACCGTGACAAAATCGACAAGAACCGCTTCGAAGTTGTCATCCCGCGGGAAGCTTCTGCAACAAGCGGCTATGCAACGGTTATTAACAAGTACTCGAAGCATCCGCATGCAGCGATGCTGGCACGTGAATACATTTTGTCCGATGAAGGACAATCCAACTTGGCTCGTGGCTATGCTCGTCCAATCCGCTCCAACGCGAAGCTGGCTGTCGATGCAAAGGCAATGCTTCTCCCGGATGAAATGTACAAAAATGCACAGCCCGTGAAAGATTTGAAGGCATGGGAAGAAACAACGAAGCAGCTCCCACAGCTGTGGCAGGAGCAGGTACTCATTCATGTCAAATAACATCACGAACCGCTCGCACAATCCCAATAAGCTCATCTTCATCATGCTGGACGGCCTGCGCTATGACACCGCCGTCACGCAAATGGGATATATGCATCACTTGGTGGAATACGGCAAGGCAGCGCGCTACAAAGTGCGCTCCGAGCTGCCAAGCCTGTCTCGCCCGCTCTATGAGGTGCTGATGACCGGAACTCCGGTATGGCGCCACGGAATTGCAACGAACCAGACTGTGCGGTTATCGCACGAGCGCAGTCTGTTCCACTTAACTCGGGAACAAGGACTTACGAACGCGACTGCTTCTTACTATTGGGTAAGCGAACTGTATAACTCAGATCCATTTCAACCAGCTGTTGATCGCATTCAGCTTGATACAGACAAGCCGATTCAGCATGGCATCTTCTACTTCGAAGATCACTATCCTGACTCGCACTTGTTCGCTGATGCGAACTTCTTGCTCACGCAATATGCTCCAGACTTCTTGTACGTCCATTCGATGAACATCGATGATGACGGACATAAGTTCAGTGGGGATTCGGCGCAATACCGCAACCGGGCACTGGCGGCGGACATTATTCTTGCAAGCGTGCTGCCAGCTTGGATGGAGGCAGGCTATCAGATTATTGTTACGGCTGACCATGGCATGAACAATGATGGCAATCACGGCGGAACGACAGACGCCGAACGCCATGTTCCACTGTTTGTCATTAGCAATCTGGTGACCCCTGGCGTCTATGAACAGGAAGTACCTCAATTGCAGTTGGCGCCGCTCGCCTGCCGCTTGCTCGGCATTGCCCCATCGGAAGCGATGCAGCCGCTATCTATGTTGGAGTTCAGGCCGGCGTCTCCGTAAGGGGACGCCTTTTGTTCACCAATTCGCTTTTGATCATTCTAGAAAGTTAACGTGCAGTGAGGCACGAAGGCTTTCTAGAATGGAAAAAAACATTCCCTTAGACGCGGTCGCTCATCATGAGTTACCTCGATAGAAGTTTTTTTATCACGGAGTGATTCAAGAAGTAACTCGGCATCGAATCTTGCATTCACTCTCGAATAGTGTCTGCTTTCGAAGTATGTTTCCTTCGGAAACATTTTAGCTGCTCATGTAGTCTCGCCTACACTCCGCTGCTCGTTACAAGTTTTGTGAAGCAAAACTCTCATCGGAAGCATATGCTTCGAGTTTATGCAACCTTCTCGGTGCTGAAAAGCGAACTTTTGATCATTCTAGAAAGATTACGTGCAGTGTGGCACGAAGGCTTTCTAGAATGGAAAAAAACATACCTTTAGACGCGGTCGCTCATCATGAGTTACCTCGATAGAAGTTTTTTATCACGAAGTAAATCAGGAAGTACTGATTTTGGAAAGGAGTACGCACATGAAACGGATCAACAGCATGCTGTACATCACGATTATCCCGCTGCTTATCTTTGTGGCGCTATTCATGTTCGTCCCGCTCTTCACGATGATTTCGGGAAGCTTTCAAGAGGATGGCGGCGGGGCATTTACATTCAATCAATACAAAGAAATTTTTACGAACCCTTATTACTGGAAGGCATTTGAGAACAGTATTCTCATCTCCCTGCTGTCCAGCCTTATCGGCATCATTGCCGCCGTATTTGCAACGTATGCCCTTACCCGTTTTCCGAAGCGCGTACAAGAGCGGCTGCTTGTCATTACGAACCTGACATCGAACTTCGCAGGCATCCCGCTCGCCTTCGCCTTCATTGTCCTGCTTGGCAACAGCGGACTGTTCACGCTGCTGTTCCGCCAATTCGGCATTGATATGACGGCATCATTCAATCTGTATTCATGGTCGGGATTGACCGTTATTTATGTGTACTTCCAGCTTCCGCTGGCCATTATGCTGCTCTATCCGATGTACCATGCGATTCAAGACAACTGGAAGGAAGCCGCTTCCCTGCTGGGCGCATCACCGTTTCAATTTTGGAAGCGTATCGGTCTGCCTGTACTTCTGCCGGGAATCGCGGGCACATTCAGTATTTTGTTCGCGAATGCCATGGGTGCATATGCATCAGCTTATGCCCTGACAGGAAGCAACTATAACCTTGTACCTGTACGTATCGGCGCACTCGTCTCGGGAGACATCTTCGCTCGTCCCGAGCTCGGCAGCGCCTTGGGCGTACTGCTCGGCTTGACGCTGCTTGCAGCCATGCTCGTCAATGAATGGCTAACGCGCAAAGTTCGGAGGGATCTGCGATGAAACGATTGGCTCATTCTCTGCCAACGCTCGCCTTTGCAGCGGTATTGCTCTATTTGTTCATTCCGGTCATCGCTACCATGCTCTATTCCTTGGCGACATCATGGAATCAAACCATTCTACCCGAAGGCTTAACATTGAAATGGTTCGGAGAGCTGTTCCAGGATACACGCTTCATGCAGGCATTCGGTCGTTCCCTGCTGCTCAGCAGCGTCGCTACCGTAACAGCGGTAATCGTTATCGTGCCGGCTACGTTCGCGATTTCCTTGTACGCACCGAAGCTGGAGCGCTGGGTTCAAACGCTCGTCATGCTTACCTATGCCGTTCCTGGCGTTATTATGGCTGTCGGCTTGATTCGCGCCTACTCTGGCAAAGGCTTCTCCATGATTATCATCGTCTTCGGTGCCTATGTCATCGGCATGCTGCCGTTCATGTACCAAGGGACGCGCAACAGCTTGCGCGCTGTTCAGGCAGGATCATTGATGGAAGCTGCCGAGTTACTGGGGGCCAGCCGCATGAAAGCATTCCTGCGCGTGATTGTTCCGAACATTATGCCGGGCATTCTTGTATCTGCACTCCTCTCCTTCTCGATTCTATTCGGAGAGTTCGTGCTCATTAATATTCTCGTCGGAGGACGCTTCGAGACCATGCAGCTCTTCCTGTATGCACAGCTGAACAAGAGCGGCCATATCGCGAGCGCCATTACCGTAACCTACTTCATTCTGATGGCCATATTGAGCGCGTGGATCGTGAAGCTGACGGGCCGCACTTCCAAGCCAGTCGCAGAGCCTGAAGAAGACATCGTGAGCAGCAGCATTCCGACTACCCAAGCAACAATGAGCAGGGAGGCTTCTTAAATGAGCTACGTACAGATGAATCAAGTAATCAAGACGTTCCATAAACAAAAGGTGCTGAACAGCATTGATCTTCATATACAAAAAGGCGAACTGGTGACACTCCTCGGCCCAAGCGGCTGCGGCAAAAGCACATTGCTTCGCATCCTGTCTGGACTGACTCCGCTCGACGGCGGAACGATTCACATCGATGGTAAAGATGTGACAGGGATCGAACCGAAGGATCGGGAGATCGGCATGGTGTTCCAGTCCTATGCGCTGTTCCCCAATATGACGGTAACCGACAATATTGCCTTCGGCTTGACGATGAAGAAGATGCCGCGTGATGCGATTCGCCAGGCAGTTGGCGAAATGATTGAGCTCACCGGGCTTCAAGGCAAGGAGAAGTCTTTCCCCCGTGAGCTCTCTGGTGGGCAGCAGCAGCGTGTCGCACTTGCCCGCTCGCTTGTTACGAAACCAAAGGTATTGCTGCTGGACGAACCGCTTAGTGCGCTTGACGCGCAAATTCGTAAAAACCTGCAGCAGCAGCTGCGTTCCATTCAACGTGAATTGAACATGACAACAGTACTAGTTACGCATGACCAAGAAGAAGCGATGTCCGTCAGTGATCACATATACATCATGAATGCAGGCAATATCGCGCAGCATGGCTCACCGCAGGAGATTTATATGCAGCCAAGCAGCGAGTTCGTCGCAAGATTCATTGGCAGCTATAACGTATGGAACGCCGAAGCCTTAGGGCAAATCGTACCAGACTACACGCTTGCAGACAGCAAGCTGTATGCCATTCGGCCAGAGACGTTCTGCGAGCAGCCGCTCGTTGGCGGCATGGCCGTAACAGGAACGGTACGCAATGTGACCATGCTTGGCAACATTACGCGTATGGAACTAACGGTTCAGGGTCAGCATGTCGTCGTCGATCAGATTCATCGCAATTCCGATTGGGTGAGCGTCGGCTCTACCACGACGGTATACCTCCATCCGAAGGACGTGATTCCGCTTCATGATGCTACTGCCTGAAGAACGTAGACAGCATATTTTAGAACAGCTGAATCGACATGGCAAAATTCAAGTTGCTTCCCTCGCCAGCGTATTAACGGTTACGCCCGAAACCATTCGCAGGGATCTCGACGAGTTGGAAGCGAAGCAGATGCTTAAGCGCGTGTACGGAGGCGCAGTTGCGTATTCGCATATGAAGATTGAACCTCATTTTGATAAAAAACGAAGCATCAAGCAGTCGGCAAAGAAAGCAATCGGGGAAGCTGCGGCCGCGCTCATTCAAGATGGAGATACAATCGTGGTCGATGTAGGCACGACGACTGTTGAGCTTGTTCGCGCCATACGCGGTGTCGTCGGCGTTACGATCGTGACGAATTCTATTCCTGCTGCCGAACTGCTCATGGAACGGCTGGAAGCCAAACGATTTGACGGCAAAGTCATTATACTCGGGGGAGTTACGCATCCAGAGCAGAAATCGATTGCAGGCGCCCTAACCTGTGAACTGCTTACACGCTTCCACTTCGATAAGGCATTCATCTCCTGTGCAGGAATGACACCAGCGGGAATCAGTGATTACGACATGGAAGAATCGATCTGCTCCACCTTAATGATTGAGCAGTCCGAGCAGGCATATGTGCTTGGAGATTGTACCAAGCTCGGGGAGACACAGCTGTGCCGCATCTGTGACATGAGCAAGGTCACCGCCATCATATGCGATGCACCAATGCCGGATAAATGGAAGCGCAGCGGATTGCAAGTAGGTTGGATTACGCCGGCTTGCGAGCCATAAGAACATAGCGAAGTTATATGTCGAAGTAACACATCACTTCATACATCACGAATGAGCCACTATGACATAGGATGGGATGCGATCATTATGCTGTATTATGTAGACTACCATATGCATTTGGAGGAAGGCCCCTATTCGTTCCGCTGGCTTGATCGTACGAATCAAGCATTCGACCACTTCCATCCACTTGCTGAACCACGCCATTCCCGTGCATGGCTCGAAGCGAGTTATGCGCGTATGCATACAAGACTGCAGCGAGGAGCTTATGACGAATCATGGCTCGATCTCTATTTGCAAGAAGCGCTGCGCAAAGGACTGCGGGAGGTCGGAATCGTAGATCATCTCTATCGGTTTCTAGAGACGCTCCCCTACTTCGAACGTCACCTCGATATCGGAGACTCCCCGCTAGGCCGCCTTCAGCATACATGGCTGCATCAAGTATGCACCGAGCGGATTGAGGATTTCGCAGCTGCCATTCAGACCGCAAAGCCCAGATGGGCCGAGCAGGGAGTCGAGCTACGTCTTGGATTAGAAGCGGATTATTTTGCAGGTGGAGAGAAGGAGTTGGAATCTTTCATTGCGATGGCGGATTGGGACTATGTGATCGGGTCGATTCACTATGTGGATGGATGGGGATTCGATAATCCCGAGACTCAGTTCCGCTTCGATCAGGTTGATCTGCGTGAACTGTACGGGCACTTTTTCGATGATGTCGAACGAATGATTAACAGCGGTCTGTTCGATATTGCCGCCCATTTGGACAATTTGAAAGTATTTAATTATCGCCCAGCTGAGGAGCTGCATCTCCCGTACTACGAGCGAATCGCACAAGCATTAAAACGGACAAATACAGCTACAGAGGTAAATGCAGGACTGTTCTACCGCTACCCGGTCAAGGAGATGTGTCCGAGTTCCTCCTTTATCGATGTTCTGCTTCGACATGATGTCCCCTTTACCCTGTCATCGGATTCTCACTTTCCAGACGACGTCGGCAAATACGTGGCGGACAATACCCTTATGCTTCAGCAGCGCGGTCTAGCCGAAATTGCCACATTCCATCAACGCAAACGCATCATGCGACCGCTCGCAACTTCGACTTCTTAATAAAGAAAACGCAAAGCGAGCTGCCCTCTCTCCTATCCCATGAAAAGCAATTCCCGGCGCAACGACTGCACCGGGGATTTCATGTATATTATTTTATTTTCTTTCGAACCGGTTCGAATAGCTGCAGCCAATAAGCGTTGCTGCTTCCTGCCGGGCTGTCATTTCGTATATGCTCCTCCAAGCAGAATCTTGCCTCCGAATCAGGCTCGTAGTCTGGATGCTCGTTCAATTTCTCCATCAATAATTGCCACGATCCCGTAATATCATCTGTACTCTCCATCATGGCATACACCCCGCCGGAGAACCTAGCCTCCGCCAAATGACTTGGTATATCGATATTTTCTGGAATGGAGGCATATGCACAATAACCGTAAACGTTCGATTCAACGTCAGGGAGTGGTTCTTCATTTTTTCCAAATAGCCGTGCCGTTCCTTGCAGTTCAGCTTGCACGAGCCAGTCCGCTAATGATTCGATCGCTTCTTCTTCTGGTGATGCGCTTACGACAACATGGCAAGCCATTCTCATTGGTGGAAGGGTTACGAATTTGATCGATGCTGGAGAATAACTCCACTGATTACTCATCGGCATTGTCACCTCATGTTTCATATTTGAATGTAGGAACGGTTCATGACATAATTGCAGCAGCAATTGAGCCGTAATCGGTTCATTGAGGTACTTGTGCAACTGCTCCAACCATTTCTTCAATGTTAGTTCCTTCGATATGCACTCATTCTTGTGCTCAATCATCTCGTGTGCATACTGAGTCATTACCTGATGTGCGGTTCGGAACGTCATATCCGCCAGCACCACTTTAATCTCTTTAATCCCAATATCAAACCCTCTTAACAAAGCAGTTATACGGATTGCAAGCACAGTCTGTTCATCATACATCCTCCAGCCAGAACTGGTATCGCGCTGACTTGCAAACAACCCCTGCGACTCCCAGTGGCGCAGGGTACGGCTCGTCACACCGATTTCCTGCGATAATTTATCGATTCCTATCATGTTGCCCATCACTATCATCAACCTCTGTCACTTGACGTATCATAAGGCGCCTTATGAGGTTATTGTATCAGTTGTCGCAGCGTCAATTACAATACGAAACTTCGCTCCAAGCACTAACAAATTATCGTTTTGACCGAATGGTTGAGAAAACTAACGTTTTACAATTATCTCCATCAATGCTAAAGTAGTTCGTAAGATGAATATGACGTGAAATCCACTAGGGGAGCCGCATAGGCGGCTGAGACAAGAATTCTTGGACCCTTTGAACCTGATCCGGGTAATACCGGCGGAGGGAAGTGGAGCCGGCCTCATGGTCTTTTTGTATGGACATGATGAAGCCGCTCCATTTCGGGGCGGCTTTTTTTGGCTGCCGCGAAGTGCTCCTTGACCAGATTTCAGCATGCATTCATCATCTATCCAATCATTCGGAGGTGCTGTTCATGCTTACATTTACGGAGGAACTGAGACACGAAGCAGAGCCGATATACGATGCCATTATGGATCATCCATTCGTTCGGGGAATTGCTGAAGGTACTGTCAAGAAAGAACAGTTGATTCACTACGTAAAGCAGGATTTTGAATATTTGAATGCCTTTATTCGGATTTACGGCATTGCGATTTCCAAATGTAACAGCCGAGAGACAATGGCTCTTTTCAACGAGCAAATCTCGTTTGTGCTGAATAGCGAGATACACCCCCATCATAATTTTTGTAACGTGGCAGGCGTAACGTTCGAAGAACTGCAAGGCTACCCGCTCGCCCCTTCTGCGAGCCATTATGTGTCCCATATGCTTACCGTGGCCCACGAAGGAACCCTAGAAGATATTATTGCGGCTTTGCTGCCGTGCCCATGGACATATACGGAGATCGGACAACGTCTGCTAAAAGAAGTGAATCCAGATGAGACCCATCCGTTCTATGAGTGGATTCATTTCTATGGAGACCTCGGCGGCGGAGTTACGGACAAAATGCGCCGAATGCTGGATGAATGGGCAGAATCGCTGTCGCAAGCACGCAAGCAGCAGCTGAAGAAGCATTTTCTGACTAGCTGCCAGCTGGAATATATGTTTTGGGACATGGCTTATCAAGTAGAAGACTGGCCGGTACGCTTGGCGGAGAAGACAGAGGTGAAACAAGGATGATCGATATGCAGTTCTTCCCCCAACGTATTAAGGAACGGCGCCCCCTCATCCACAATATGACGAATATCGTCGTCGCCAACTTTACCGCTAACGGTCTGCTAGCCATTGGCGCCTCCCCTGTGATGGCTTCAGCCAAAGAAGAGGTAGCAGACATGGCCAAGGCAGCAGATGCGCTCGTATTGAACCTCGGCACGCTCGATACAGACATGATAGAAGCTATGCTAATCGCAGGGCGGTCGGCGAATGTACATGGCATTCCGGTTATTCTCGATCCAGTAGGCGCAGGCGCAACGCCGTATCGGACGAAGGTGTCCGTGAAGATGCTCAAGGAATTGCGTGTCTCGATCGTGCGCGGCAATGCCGCGGAAATTGCTCAGCTGATGGGTGAAGCTGGCGAGATCAAGGGCGTGGATTGCATGGAGTCTGAAAGCTCCCTTCGTTCCCCTGAGGAGTTGTTCGATCTTGCTGCACGGGCAGCTGACCGTTTCGGCACCATCGTTGCCATTTCGGGCAAAGAGGATGTCATTACAGACGGCACAACCGGCTACGTTATTGCGGGCGGTCATCCGATATTAACGAGCATAACGGGAAGCGGGTGCCTGCTGACATCGGTCATCGGCGCATTTGCTGCGGTAGAATCTGATTTATTGCTGGCAGGAGCCGCAGCGATGTCTTATTATGGGGGCGCAGCAGCCCATGCCTATCGAACAGCGGGCCACCGAGGTCCTGGCAGCTTCCAAACTGCATTTCTTGATGCCTTGGCTGAGATCGACCTATTCGATACGGCGGCATCAACAATCACCCCTCGCCAAGCCTCCGCTAGAAGAAAGGTATGGCTATGATGGTCGCACGAGCATTGACGATTGCCGGTTCCGATAGCGGTGGCGGCGCCGGCATTCAAGCCGACATCAAGACCTTCCAAGAGCTGAACGTATTCGGCATGTCAGCGATTACGGCTGTGACGGTACAGAACACGCTTGGTGTTCACGGCGTATACCCGCTATCTCATGAAGCCGTTGCTGAACAGATAAATGCCGTCGTAGAAGATATTGGGGTTGATGCTGTCAAAACAGGGATGCTGTTCAGCGCAGGCATTATTGAGACAGTAGCGAATCGCCTTGAAGCATTCGGTTTGAACAACGTTGTCGTCGACCCAGTCACGATAGCCAAGGGAGGCGCAGAGCTGCTGCAGCAAGATGCCATAGAGGCGATGAAGAATCGCCTGCTGCCGCTTGCGCTGATTGTCACGCCGAACATCCCAGAAGCAGAAGCGCTTGCAGGAATGAAGATTGTCACCCTGCAAGATCGGTGCAAGGCTGCGATAAGAATTGCTGATTACGGCGCCAAAATGGTCATCATCAAGGGAGGCCACGACATGACGACCGAGCTGGCTGTTGACCTGTTCTATGACGGAGCCCACTTCACACTGCTGGAAGACCGCAGAATCATGACCAAGCATACTCATGGCACGGGCTGCACTTACTCGGCAGCGATTACGGCAGAACTTGCGAAGGGCACTGCTCCCAATGAAGCGGTTCGTACTGCGCGGCATTATATTCAGGCAGCAATTGAGGAGACGCTCGGGCTTGGCGGCGGCAACGGCCCAACCAACCATTGGGCATATCGGCAGCGGCAGATGCAAGAGGTGGTCAGATGATAAGTATAGATAGTCGCATTGGAGATGCCCGCATGCGTTCCTATTTGCGGCTGTACCTTGTGCTCGGCAGCGCCAATTGCAGGGCAGACCCTGGATCGATTGTCGAGGAAGCCATTCGCGGAGGGGCTACGATGATACAGTTTCGGGAAAAGGGCGCAAACGCGCTGAAGACAGCAGCTAAGAAAGAACTCGCAATGCGCATTCAGTCGGTGTGCAGAAGACACGGCATTCCCTTCCTCGTGAACGATGATGTAGAGCTGGCGCTTGCCTTGAATGCGGACGGGGTTCATGTCGGCCAGAACGACGAGCCAGCGGCGCAAGTCAGGGATCGCATCGGCAATAAAATACTCGGCGTGTCCGTTCATTCGGCAGCTGAGGCTCTGCTGGCTGAGGAACAAGGCGCCGATTATCTCGGCGTTGGGCCGATTTATTCGACTGCTTCCAAAGAGGATGCTCTAGAGCCGCAAGGCACTGCAATCATTCAGCGGCTAACAGAGATAACATCACTGCCGATCGTAGGCATTGGCGGCATTACGGCAGAGCGTGCGCCACATGTAATTCGAGCTGGTGCAGACGGGATCGCTGTTATCTCTGCCATTACCCATGCGGAGAATGTATGTCATGCCGCGAGAGGACTTGCTTCCGGAACTGTTCTCTCGACAGCAGGATCGAGTCACCCAAGCGTTGCTTGCCCTTCTGTCATACCATAGATACCATCTTTGTCGTTCAATTGTCGAACATCATGGAGGAATCCGTCTGAAAAGGCGGATTCTTTTTGTGTGCCGCTAATAAGATATAAAAGTACGCCGTTTCAAGAAAATGAAAAGGAGGAATTAGCATGTGTACAAATATATCGATACCGCGAAAATCGAAGAAGGGCGGCATCGTCTCCGCAAGAACAATGGACTGGACATTGAAGCTCAATTCCATCGTCATTTTGTGCCTCGTGGACAGTCTTTTCCTGAAGCCAATCTTCCGGGAGATGAAATGAAATGGAAAAACAAGTACGGGTTTGTTGGAGCAGGCGATCCAATTGAAGACTTTATCTTTTACTCCGACGGATTGAACGAGCATGGACTTTCCGTTGCCGGGCTGTGGTTGTCCTGCAGCAAATATCCTATACCTCGACCAGGTACTCCGATCCTATATAACTCCAATTTCGTTCCGTATCTATTGGGGAACTATAAAAATACCCATGAGGTAAAGGCTGCTTTGGCTGATTTGACCGTCATTAATATTTCAGAACTATATCCGTCCGCCTATGCGCTTCTGCATTATATTATCAGTGACGCATCCGGCAATCATTTAATCGTGGAGTTTACTGAAGGGGAAATGAAAATTTACCCGAGCAAACTGGGCGTATTGACGAATGAGCCTACATATCCTTGGCATCTTGTCAATCAAGAGCTATATCAGCACTTAAGCCTGGAAAACAATGCGCAAACCAGCTGTGGAAGTGAACTCTACGGCAGCGGCCAGCTCGGAATTCCAGGCGATCCGACTCCCCAATCCCGCTTTGCTCGATCTGCATTCCTACAGAAAACGACTTTTCGTCCTGCCAACACGAAACAAAGCATCGGGTTAGCTAGACAAATCTTGCAAACACTCACGGTTCCTAGCGGCACGGTCTATAATATGGGCTCCAGCACCATATACGATTGGACGCAGTGGTGTGTATACCGCGATCATACCAATCGCAGCTACTACTTTAACACAGACTTTAACAGCAAGCTTTACGGGATACACCTTACCCAATTAAATCTCGACGCCTCTGAACAAAGCCGAATCCAAATAGAAAGGCCTGCTTGGTACGAGGACATTACCAAAGCGTTTAACGCCTGACACGTATACCGTATGACCAATGAGCTTTTTCAGGCTGAAGTATTAAGAATAATACTATATTCTCATTAACTTCCCTATTTACTACGCATGCTCCAGCCTGATCAATTCATCCGTGCGTACGCATTTTAGCCCTCTACGTTCGGCCTCGTGCAATATATCGCGCAGCACCGTCAACATTTGTCCAGGGGCTTCCTTGTCAGCGCCGAACGTATCCCCACTGTCATGGAGTACGATAACTGCACCTGGCTCAATACGCTCAGACAGCAGCTTACGCAAGTTGCGTTCCCCCGTATCCAGCTTCCAATCCCGCGCAATAATCGACCATAATACGAGCCGATACGATTTGCGCAGCAGGAACAGATCTCCTAAATTCAGTATCCCCCATGGAGGACGATAGAAGGTTGGCCGCTCTCCTGTAATGCGTTCAATAATGTCCGCAGAACGTTCCACATGCTCGCGCCTGATGTTCCGAGGCGTCATGACCCAATTCGGCATATGCGTATAATTGTGAATGCCAATCTGATGGCCTTCCTCATGCATGCGTTTCACAAGCTCGGGATACTTCTCTGCCTTGCTGCCCAGAACAAAAAAGGTGGCCTTCGCGCCCCGCTCGCGCAATAAATCAAGCAGTTCAGGCGTATAATCCGGGTCTGGTCCATCATCGAACGTAAACGCGACATGACGATGTGCCCGCTTCCGTCTCGCCTTACGAAATACGCCCCATCCGCAGATTCGGGTCAATAAGAAAGGAAGCCCCATATAAATAGCGATCAGTACAATTAATATTCCTGCGATAATATTGTCCATGTTATCTCTCCTACTCCTTCACCCTATTCACATATCGATCCATTAACGTGGCACGAGACATCATCAGCATTTTCGGCACCAGCTTCGATCGCTGCTGCTTCAAGCGCTTGGCTCCCTCCGGATTCAGCATGCGGAGCAGCAAACGCAGATATATGGTAGATACTCGCTGCATCCACTTCGTCTCCAGAGGGTGCAGCTCGAAGCCTAATCCATAAGTGATGCCGCGATGAAGCAGTGTTATCCCAGTCAGCGCCTTTACCTTAGCCAATTCCGGATTCGTATTCACAGCATGGCCGACCTGCTTCAATGCATCACGCAGCCTGCGCGCCGTAACAAGTGCAGCCCGATCCGCACCAACGGAGCGAGACAGCTCCAGCACTTCCCGATTATCAAGGTGAATCTCGCATACATAGTCGCCTTTATGAATATAGGTTCCATCCTCACAGTGAATGGAGGTGCCTCGATGCGTCCGTACGACAACTTTACATATTCCGAACTGTGACTGATATACACTTCGAAGAGGCGTGATCAATTCAAATACAGCCTCCCACGTCATCCACAGTGATTGCAGCATTTTGTTGCCCAAGGTGGAAATCATGAACAATCAAATCCTTCCTGTATGAAAAATCGTGATCTGCTTAACTTACTTTCATCGTACAGCCTGGAGTTCTCTTTTTTCTTACTCCATTCTTACGAGTTTCTTAAATAATTGAGGTAAGCAGAGTCCTTTATATCCAAACCTTTCCTTTAGACAACAAAAAAGCAGTACAGCACTTCAAACTTTGTGCTGCACTGCTTATGCTAATTAACGAATCTCTTCGCTCTAACTTATCTAATGCTTCATTACGCTTCGGTTCCAGCGGCTATTAGACCACAATATTGTCGGAAGCAGCTTGTTCCGCTCTATCCAACGCTAGCTCTAATACGTAATAGTCATTGATATTGCGCACGTGGAACCCACAAGACGTGTATAACCCTAGTGCCCGCTCATTCTCAACTGCAACTTCTAATTCAATCTTGGCAGTTGGCTGCTGCTCCTTCATGCGCTCAATAATACTGCGAAGAATCCAGCGTCCGTATCCTCTGCCTCTGTGCTCAGGTTGAACACTGAAGCCGAATAGAAATGCACTGCCTTCTTCTCGCATAGCATGAATCTTCCCGATAGGCAGCCATTCTCCATTCTCCTGCTGGCAGTCTGCAATAAAAATATAATCCTGCTGCGAGAGCATCGCCGTCTCTACATACCCTCTTGCATCTTCCTCATTCATATCGAATCCGTCCATGTTCAATCGCGTGAGAAGAGCCACATCGCTGGTCTCTGCCTGACGTAATTCGATTTTCGCAGGGGGTTCACTAGCATCTTGCACATGCTCTCCAGTAAGTGTCATCCAATATTCGGAGAAGCTGCACTTCGAACCGATGCTCTCCAAATATTCCTTGCCGGATAAGGAAGGTCGAGCGCAAATGAAGATGAGTTTCTCCACCTGACGTCTCCCACACTCCTGCTGAGCTTCCTTAACAAGCTGACTGAATATGCCTTGACGCCGATAGTCGGGATGCACCATCCCGCTTATCTCTACCTCCGATGCACAGAACTGATAGATACCGAGAAATCCAACAATCTCACCATCTACAACATACACATAGTCGTTAGCGACATCACCCGTGCGTGCACGAAGTGAATCCCAGTTCAACTTCAAAATGATTTGATCGTGTTCATTGCAAATGTCTTCCAACCTACGCAGTGCTTCAAGCTGGTCAGCATCCAATTGTGTATAGGTTCGCAAGCCTGTATTTTTCATGCTACTCATCTCCTTCGCTTTCAAATGCGAATTGATGAGATTGTATTCTACACCTTGGCTGTTATTTCCTTTTCAATCAGTTCAGCAAGTTGTTGAATTGGCTGCGTTCCCAGATCGCCCTCGCCCCGCTTGCGGACGGACACGCTTCCGCTCGCCTGCTCCTGCTCTCCTACAATAAGCATGTAAGGAACTTTGCTCTGCTGCGCTTCGCGTATTTTGAAGCCTAGACGCTCATTGCGCGCATCCACTTGTACCCGAATGCCCGCCTGTTCCAGCGATTCCTTCACTTCATACGCGTAGTCGACGAAGAGATCCGATACAGGCAGTACCGCCACCTGAACGGGCGCAAGCCATGTCGGGAATGCTCCTGCATAGTGCTCTGTCAATATGCCAATGAACCGATCAATCGAACCGTACACCGCACGGTGAATAACAACAGGCCGATGCTTCAGGCTATCCTCTCCGATATAGGACAGGTCGAATTTCTCCGGCATCTGGAAGTCCAGCTGAATCGTGCCGCATTGCCAGCTCCGCTTGAGTGCATCCAAGATGTGAAAGTCGATCTTCGGCCCATAGAAGGCCCCGTCCCCTTCATTAACACGATATTCGACGCCGCGGTTATCCAACACGTTCTGCAATGCCTGCTCCGCCTCATTCCACAGTTCCTCTGAGCCCATCGAATCCTCCGGCCGAGTAGATAACTCGATCTTATACTCGAAGCCGAACACGTTATAAATGTGATCGATTAAGGCCATAACCTTGCCGATCTCCTCTTCGATCTGATCCGGACGGACGAACAGATGAGCATCATCCTGACAGAACGTACGAACCCGAAGCATACCGTTCAAGGCGCCAGACATTTCATGCCGATGTACTTGACCGAACTCGCCAAGTCGAATTGGAAGCTCTCGATAGGAGTGCTGCCCATTTTTGTAAATGAGCATATGCCCTGGGCAGTTCATCGGCTTCAGTGCAAACGTCGTATCATCTACTTTCGTGAAATACATATTGTCCTTGTAGTGATCCCAGTGACCCGACTGCTCCCACAATCGGTTGTTCATCATAAGCGGTGTGCGCACCTCGTCATAGCCGCGTCTTCGTTGAAGTCCGCGCGCGAAATCCTCAAGCTCTGTGCGAATCGTCATCCCGTTCGGCAAGTAGAAAGGCATACCAGGCGCTTCCTCGGAGAACATGAACAGTCCAAGCTCTGTTCCAAGCTTGCGATGATCGCGCTTCTTCGCTTCTTCAAGCATATGCAAATATTCTTCCAGTTGATCCTTCTTCGCAAAGGCAGTTCCGTATACGCGCTGCAACATTTTGTTATTCGAATCCCCACGCCAATACGCGCCGGATACCTTCATCAGCTTGAAGGCCTTAATGCGGCCTGTGGACGGAACATGTGGGCCTCGGCATAAATCCACGAATTCACCCTGCTTGTAAATGCTTATAACTGCGTCCTTCGGCAGGTCATGAATCAACTCCAGCTTCAACGGCTCATCCCGCTCGGTAAATAAGCGAATAGCCTCTTCCCGGCTGACAACCTCGCGCGTAATCGGCAGATTTTCTTGGATGACACGCGACATCTCTTGTTCAATCGCTGTCAGATCCTCTGTCGACAATGGCTTCGCGATATCAATGTCGTAATAGAATCCATCTTCAATGACTGGGCCGATTCCCAGCTTGACTGCATCGGCTCCATATATGCGTTGAATGGCTTGCGCCATTACATGTGCTGTACTGTGGCGAATGATGGAGAGACCATCCTTGCTGTCTGCTGTGACAATCTCGACGAGGCTGTCATGCTCGATCGCAGTGTCGACATCCACGAGCGTACCGTCCATTTTCCCGGCAAGTGCTTGCTTCTTCAAGCTTGTGCTAATCGATGCTGCAACTTCTTCGATGGTCGTGCCTTGCAAATACCTCCTGTTCGATTCGTCTGGAAATGTTACCTTGATCTCCATGCTTCAGCCTCCCTTTCCTCATAGTCGCAAGTGAATGATGAACGCCTGAGAGAACGCAAAAAAACGCATCTCTCCCGAAAGGGACGAGTGCGTTCTATCTCGTGGTTCCACCCTAATTCAATCCTGCATTGCGTGTTGGAACGGGATAAGCCGCCATTCGCTGCAATTGCAAGATCCTTCATTGGACATCCGGTAACGAGGATGGGTCGGTGATGCTTACTGCTGAGAAGCGGATTGCAATGGTACCAGTACCATTTCCAAATGCTCACCCTCAGGTTCAACATCACGGCTGCAAAGGGGTAATTCCACAACCGTAACTGAAGAAGCTTGCACCAATCGCTTCTCTCTCTGGACAGCTCGTGCTGGAAATCATGTCTTTGGTCATCGCCTGATTGATATGGGAATTATCTTACTCCTTCCAACGAAAAAGTCAAGCAATAAAATCCAAAAATAAAGATGCGAGCCCTTCTTGAGGATGTTAGATTTATGTATACTATGGCCATTTCCCCACTTGACAAAAGGAAGCACATACATTAATTTATTGATTAATAAATAACGAAAATTCTGACAAGGTGTTGAACCAACATGTCACCAAAAGACCCATCTTTATCTCGTAAGGATCAAATCATTGATGCTGCTGTCGCCTCCTTTGCGGAGCATGGCTTTTACAAGACGACAACCGCCAAAATAGCCAAATCGGCTGGTGTAACGCAGCCATATGTGTTTCATTTTTTTAAATCCAAAGAGGAATTGTTCATCGCAGTTCTCGACCGCGCCACAGAGAAGATTGAAGAGGCCTTCTCCAGCGTGGATGCTCCTCCCGAACAGTTTGTAGAGACAATGGGACGCGCCTTCGGGAAGCTCATTGAGACCCATCGCGATGAGATGCTCGTGACGATGCAGGCATTTACAACTTCAGAGCCAGCAATTCGCGATTCGGTGCGTGACCATTTCACTGCGATACACCAGACGGTCATACGGCGCTTTGAACAAGCCGGGATTCCGAATGCCAAATTCGCAGCCAGCATGTTCATCGGCTCAGGTCTAATTATTACGATGTCAGAAGTGCTTGAAGCGCCTAATTTATCTCCGTGGCCATCTAAATAAAACATAGTGAAACCACTATTCATCTGCTGCCTTTTTGAGGTCGCACTTTTTTTGGCATTGTATTTATTGATTAATAAATAAATATTAAAAATGAGGTGTGTTGATTTATGAACAAAATGTCTGTAAAATCCACTTTTCTTCACCTGTTACAGTCGCCGTCGGTCATTATTGGCCTTATTACCGCGCTTACTTTTCAAGTGCTATTCAGCCTAATCTGGCTGACCGGGTACGATCATTTGACAGACAATGTGAATCGGTTAGCCATTGCCATAGTGAATGAGGATCAAGTAGTTGGCAAGCAAGCGGTGCAATCGATTATGGGGAAGCTGCCAACTCACATGAAAGAGGAAGCGAGTCTTGATCAGGCGATGACACAGCTTGAAGAACGCAAGGTGCAAATGGTTGTGCATATTCCAGGCAATTTCTCTAAGCAGCTAACGGATCCGACACAGAAAGCTGTCATCACGTACGCTGTGAACGAATCCAATCCAAGCATGGTCAAAAGTGTAATGCAATCTGTCTCCAGCCAAATTACGACTTCACTCAATGAACATGCGGTTCGTACGGGCATGACCCAAGTACTGGAGCAGGTACATGTTCCACAGTCGCAAGCAAGCAGCCTATCCGAATCCATGTCTGCACGCGTTGTAGCCGAAATGAATAACGTCCATCCCATTTCGAACTTCTCGTGGACGATGGTTCCCATGATGCTGCTGCTGGCTTCCTTCGTTGGCTGCATGCAGTTCACCATGGAAATGAATAAGGCTGCCAAAGCTATTAAACAAAAATGTGGCCAATGGACACTCCTGACAGCTCGCTCCCTGCTCAATATTGTGGCCTCCTTGATCATTACAACGGTCGGCACGGGAATGGTGGCGCTAATGGGTGTTCATTCCGATCAAGGCTTCGGCATAATGTGGCTATTCCAACTCGCTTACGTCATCACGTTTCTATTTGTCTCTCAGCTGTCCTTTTACATCTTCAGCGATGCTGGTGCATGGGTCAATATTGCACTGCTGTCGATCCAGTTGATCACCTCGGGAGCTCTGCTGCCATCTTTCTATCAGAAAATCAGTGAATTTTCCCCTGGTACCTATGCCGTAACTGGCATTATGAACCTAGTGAACGGGGGTCCAGCCATATCGGATTCAATCCATGCGCTCTTGCTCATCTTGACTGTGGTCATCCTGCTGACGACTGTTATTGTTGGAGGGGTACAGTTATTGCCGCGCAAAACAAAAGAACATGGACAGCTAGCTTCGTAAGCAAACTTATTAATGATGCGTAGACACAACAAGATACCGCGAAATACGCATTACATGACAATAAAGCGCCATCCGCCGCATATTAGCGAACAGATGGCGCTTCATTCCTTCCTCACGATACAATTTGCTCCAGCTTCACGATTGCTTCGTATACCTCGTCCGAGGTTACGCCTTCTGGCTTCATCAGCTGTATGGATTCCTGTGGGAGAGTCGCTTGCCGCGCAATGCTCTCCAACGTTGGACGGTCTTCCACAGATAATACAAGGTCACCTAATCGATAAGGTAAGCCCAAATCTTCGTAGAACGGCAGCAAATTCTTCACTTCCGCAACATTATCCTCCAGCACCAATTGAACGAGGGTGCCGTACGCGACCTTGTCGCCGTGCAGCAAATGATGTGTCGCTGGCGCAGCAGTGAGACCATTATGAACCGAGTGTGCTCCAGCTATTCGACCAAGATGATCGCCGAAGCCGCCTACTAAGCCGCCTGTCATAATGATCGTCTCCGCTACCTCTACAAATGCATCGGATAGCTGCTTCTGCTCCGCGTCAAGAATGCTCTGCCGTCCATGCTCCAGAAGAGCGGTCTGACATAGACGCGCTGTAAGATGCGCAACCTGAACAGCGGCTGAACGATGCTTCAAACCACGAATGAGTACATCCGCCTCATACCATTTCGCTAATGTATCGGCAATCCCTGCACGCAGATAATCAACAGGTGCATGCAAGGCAATGCGTGGTTCAAGCAGCACCATAAGTGTGCTTTTCGGAAAAACGGTATAGTGTGTAAATTGTCCTTCTTCGTTATAGAACACGCTGAGCGGCGTCCATGCTGCACAATTCGAGGCGAGCGTTGGCACGAGAATCGTATCCAGCCCCGATGTATTGCCTGCTGCCTTGACCAAGTCCATTACCTTGCCGCCGCCGAGTCCAAGAATGGCATCCGCTCGTTCGGCCTGTGCATAGCATGCAATCCGGTGCGCTTCCTGCAATGTGCATTCCCCTTGATAACGGAGATATAACAGTGTTGTGTTCGTCTCCTTCGGCCAATAGGGCTGCGCCGCCTCCAAGGAGCGATCACCATGCACGACAATCACTCGCTTGTATTGATACGGTGCCAATAATGTATCTAGCTTGTCCAAAATGCCCGCTTCACAATGATAGACTGCCGGCGTACCTCTAACGACGATAGATTGCTCTTCCTTCTTCATCGATGTCACTTCCTTTTCAGCATCCACTCTGGTTTGCCGAAGCCTTTGAACTGTTCATCTATTGTTTTCTCGAATTCGGCAGATTCAACAGCTTCCTTCAAGTCCTTCGCGAATTGCTTGTCCAAATCAGCTGTATTCACAACGACACGATTGCGGTAATCATCCGGCATATTTTCGAGCTTCAGAGCATCGAGCAGGTTCATTTTCGCAGCAAGTGCGAAGTTGCCCGGAACAAGAGACAGGTCAGCGCTGTCTACTGCGCGCGGAAGCTGAGCAGCCTCGATTGGCTGTAGAACAAGATGCTTCGGATTGTCCTTCACGTCCTTCTCCGATACACGCAGTGGATCGATGTCCTTGTTCACGGTAATGAGTCCTGCATCTTGCAGCAAGCCCAATGTACGCGCCAGGTTCGTCGGATCGTTCGCAATCGCTACTGTACTTCCGTCAGCAACTTCATCCAAAGATTTGAACTTAGACGAGTAGATGCCCATTGGTGCCGTCGGTACCGAAATAAGCTCGGACAATTCAATTTTATTTTCTTTTGCAAAGTTCTCCATGTAGATTTTGTGCTGGAACAGGTTCGCATTCAAATCCCCATTCGACAATGCCAGGTTCGGCTGCACATAATCTCCGAATTCAACCAACTCAATGGAATAGCCTTTCTTCTCCAATATCGGCTTAATCGCCTTCGTTATCATATCGCTATAAGGGCCTGCTGTTGCGCCGATCTTGATTGCTTTGCTTTCTTCCTGCTTTGCGTCTCCTGAACCCGTTGATGCGTCTTTGCTGCCGCATCCAGCCAGCAAGCCAATTGCTAGAATAAGAGAAAGAATAAGAGCTGTTTTCTTCATGTTGATGACCTCCGTATATGTTTTTTGTATGGATTTGGTGCCTTATGTCCCTTTTTCAATACCAAAAAGACGGCGTGATCTTGATATTTTTCTTCCGTTGCTTCGTAACGGTTGACTTCAAATGATCGACAGCGAATGCATTATCGCTTGTCTACTTTCTTTGCAATAAAGTCTCCTCCGTACTGAATGATCTGCACCAAGCAGATTAGAATGATTACCGTGGTAAACATTACAGTGTTGTCGTAGCGATAGTAACCGAACCGAATCGCCAAATCGCCGATTCCACCTCCACCGACTGTACCAGCCATTGCCGAATAAGCGACAAGGCTGATTGCTGTAATGTTCACGCCTTGGATGATGCCTGGCTTCGCTTCAGGGAGAAGTACATCCCTAATGATCATCCATGGTGTTGCACCAATGGAGATTGCCGCTTCGATGACACCTTTGTCAATCTCGCGCAGCGCCGTCTCTACCAAGCGGGCGAAGAACGGAATTGCCGCAATCGAGAGCGATACCGAAGCAGCCGTCGGGCCTATCGTTGAACCGACAATGAGCTTCGTCAGCGGCAGCAGTGTCACCAGCAAGATGATGAACGGAATTGAGCGAATCATGTTGACGATGAAGCCTAGCACATTTTTCGTAAACGCATTTTCGAGGAATAGCCCCTTATCGGTTACAAATAATAGAATTCCAATGGGAAGACCCAGAATTATGGCAGCAAACAGCGAAATTCCAACCATATAGAGCGTCTGGACAAATGCCTTGCCCAAGTCCGGCAGCAGTTGGATGATCGAATCACTCAGCATGATGGATGACCTCCAATCGATAGGTTCGTTTTTTGATGTAGTCGAGTGCTTGCCGCAGCTCTGATACTTCTCCATTCAGCTCCAAGATCAGAATGCCTAGCGGGTTGTCATGGATGTATTCAATTTTGCCATGCAAAATATTTGCTCTAACCTTGAAGTTCGTCATTACATCAGTAATGATTGCTTCCTCTGCTTGCGGCGCCACGAAGTGAATCTTCACGATCGTTCCCTTGCAATGCTCAATCAATCGTTCTGGAAGATTGAATTGGAACAGACTGCTGATGAACGAGCGGGTCATCGGATGCTGTGGATCAGAGAAAATGTTATATACCGGCCCCTCTTCTACCACATTGCCGTTCTGCATCACCGCCATCCGGTCACAGACGTCCTTCACCACTTCCATTTCGTGCGTAATCAATACAATCGTCAGGTTAAGCTGACGATTGATTTTCTTCAGCAGCTCCAAGATTGACTGAGTCGTCTCAGGATCCAGCGCAGACGTTGCTTCATCACACAGCAGCACATGCGGTTCATTGGCCAGCGCTCTGGCGATACCTACTCTCTGCTTCTGCCCGCCGCTGAGCTGAGCAGGATATACATCTCGCTTGTCAGCCAAACCAACCATGTCAAGCAATTCAAGGACACGCGGTTCAATCTCTGCCTTCGACTTGTTGTTGGCCTTCAGAGCAAATGCGATATTCTCGAATACCGTCTTGGAGCGGATAAGATGAAAGTGCTGAAAGATCATGCCGATCTTCAGTCTTGCCTGTCGCAAACTCTCTCCTTGCAGCTTCGTCAAGTCAACGCCATCGACGAGGATACTCCCAGATGTAGGTTCCTCCAGCAAGTTGATGCAGCGCAGCAACGAGCTTTTCCCAGCACCACTTCGTCCAATAATCCCGTAAATTTCTCCCCTATTGATTCGAAGAGAGACGTTATTTACGCCGATGACGTTCGATGTCTTGCTTCGGTACTCCTTAACCAAACTCCGAATTTCAATCATTTCACACACCCCGCCATTCTGTTGCTATCACCTGGATGAAAACTAAAAAGCCTCTTTCCCTAAGAGAGAAAGAGGCTGAATTGGCAGTATCGCCACACTTATCTCTCAGAATGGAATCATTCCGTAGGATTTAGCACCGTTTACTCACTGGTAAGGTTGCCGGACGTCATAGGGCCTAGTCCCTCAGTCACTCTTGATAAGGTAGTATGAAGTTGTCATTTGTTGTTGAAGATAATACATCTGAAAATATGAGTTGTCAACAATATTTTCATTTCACTTTCAGAAACAGCACTTCAACAAACATAAATAGACCGCCCTAGGTCAAAGGATGCGGTCTATTTATGCTCCAAAAAGCCTTCCGCCCTTAAAAGCGGCTATTGTGTAGGGGGCGGTTGCCGCCGACTCCTTATTTATTCTTAAAATAGCACTGGGAATATATACATGCAATGCGCTCACACAGCGAGTACCTTACATCACATCATTTACTTCTTTGGTATCCTAACACATCAACACATTCTCTGAATAATCGTTAATGTCTTCGTGATCATGATGATAGCCGGAGAGATGGATTAAATTCCCCTTTCTCAATCAGACCGATCATCTCCTGGCATGGACGGTGTTGACTATTTCCTGCTGTGTCAAGATTTTCTCCACACGTACAATATAGATACATAATTTCCGCCACTAAGAATCACTCTAAATGAGACTGCATCCCCCCGAACAGAGATATAGCGCTTACAACTTCCACTTTACAGATAGGCAAGAAGACAGTAAGATAAGATCACACTAAGTTGTATACAAGTATACTTGTTGTACTTTACAGCATGATCACAGGAGTGAATACAGCATGAAATTAGGCATGATTGGCCTTGGAAAAATGGGTTTCAACCTCGTAGATAACATATTGCAGCACAAGCATCAGGTAGTCGCTTTTGATGTAAATGCTGAACAACGTCAAAAAGCAGCTGACCTAGGAGCAATTCCTGCAGATACAATTGAAGAACTCGTATCGAAGCTGGATGCTCCAAAGATCATCTGGATGATGGTTCCAGCTGGAGAAATCGTGGATCAAGTGGTTGACACACTGCTTCCTCTTCTCTCTCCAGGAGACATTGTCATTGACGGAGGAAATTCACATTATAAACAATCCATCGCTAGAGGCGAGAAAGTGCATGCACTGGGTGCCCATTACTTCGATATCGGAACATCCGGCGGAGTATCTGGCGCAGCTGAAGGCGGCTGCTTCATGATTGGCGGCAACCAAGAAGTATTCGCTACACTTGAGCCACTGTTCAAGGACATTGCGGTAGATCAAGGATATTTGTATGCAGGCAAGAGCGGAAGTGGACATTTCCTGAAAATGGTTCACAACGGTATTGAATATGGAATGATGCAGGCGATCGCGGAAGGCTTCGAAGTATTGGACAAGAGCGACTTCGATTTCGATTACGAACAAGTTGCACGCGTATGGTCCAACGGATCGGTTATCCGCAGCTGGTTGATGGATCTGACGCAAAATGCTTTCTCCAAAGATCCGAAGCTGGACAGCATTCGCGGCGTTATGCAAAGCTCTGGCGAAGGCAAATGGACAGTGGAAACTGCACTGGAGCTGCAAGCAAGCGCACCCGTTATCGCGATGTCCCTCTTCATGAGATATCGTTCGCTTGAGTCCGATTCCTTCCACGGTAAGGTAGTTGCTGCACTGCGCAATGAGTTCGGCGGACATCAAGTGGTAACGAAGGAATAGTCAGTTCCTATTTCGATAGCGAAGATAGAATCACCACAAGCCCGATGGTCGCGCCATGCAGCACCGTGGTACAATCAGAACCAAATCTGTAAAGTAAAGATATGGGTTCAGGAAACCAATCATGAGGAGAGTTCACGCATGATACACTATCCGAAACAGTGGCTGCAGGGCGCATCCCTTGGGGAATCCATCGCCTGTGAGCTGCGATTGCAAATTATTAACGGCTCCATCAAGCCGGGCGAAATTATATCGGAGAATCGAGTGGCTGCCGACTTCGGCACCAGCCGCTCTCCCGTTCGCGAAGCATTGAAAACGCTCTCTAACGAAGGGCTTATCCGCTTGGAGCGCATGGGTGCTGTTGTCTTAGGGCTTAGTCTTATCGACGTCGAAGAACTGTACGATGTTCGCTATCTCATTGAGAGCTTTGTCCAGCAGCGGCTCGCCATCGTGAACACAGATGGTCTGATTCTGACGCTTCTGCAGATTATCGACAAGATGGAACTCGCGGTTAAGTACAATGATGCCGTTGAATTCGCTTATCAGGATTTATCGTTCCATGAAGCGATCATTGCTGCAGCGGAGCATAAACGCATCATGCATCTGTGGACGAGCATTCGACTGATCGTGAAGACCGTCATGCTGATGACAACGGAAGAAATATTCTCTGAGGGAGAAGCGAAGCTGTTCACTGTAATTGAAAAACACCGTACGATCGTAAGAGGACTCCAGTCGAAGGATACTCATACGATCCAGCAGGTTGTCTCAGCCTACTTCGCCGACTCGAACCGTACCTTGCATGTCAGCTTGCCGCATTCATAACGGCAAGCTGCAAGGATACAAAGTTTTTTTAATTTTAAGTTGTCGACAAGTATCCAAGTTTGTTTTGGAAACGCTATATTTGGAATCATTCATAACAATCGGCACTTTTCAAAAGGAGGCTCGTACATCATGAGCACACTATTCGGAATGAGTCACAATGTGACATTACTATTTTGGACACTGCTTATCATCGTATTTCTCATTGTGTTCATTGCCAAGCTAAAATGGAATCCTTTCGTGACGTTGCTTATATCAGCATTAATGCTCGGTCTGTTAACAGGCATGAAACCGCAAGATGTTGTGCAATCGATTACACAAGGCCTTGGCGGCACACTTGGCACGATAGCCATTGTCATTGCGCTCGGTACCATGCTGGGCAAGATGATGGCAGAATCCGGCGGTGCAGAGCAAATCGCCACTACCCTTATTGATAAATTCGGAGAAGCACGCGTTCACTGGGCAATGCTCCTTGTTGGTTTTATTGTAGGTATCCCGGTATTTTTTGAAGTTGGTGTAATACTATTAATTCCAATTGTGTTCACTGTAGCACGCAAAACAAACAAATCATTGCTGCAGATCGGCATTCCAATCTTGGCGGGGCTATCTACCGTACATGGACTCGTACCACCGCATCCGGCACCGATGATTGCCATCGACGCTTATCAAGCGGATCTCGGTCGTACGATTCTCTACTCTCTGCTCGTCGGAATACCAACAGCAATTATCGCAGGGCCGCTATTCGGCAAGTTTATTGGTAAACGCATTCAATTACAGCCGCCAGCGAAGCTCGCTGAGCAATTCGCGCAGAAGAGTGATCGGCCGCTCCCAAGCTTCGGCATTACGCTGTTCACCATTTTGCTGCCTGTCATTCTTATGCTGATTGGCTCCGTCGCAGACATCATCGATCCTGAAGGCATTAGCAGCTTAGCCGTACTGTGCAAATTCATCGGCCATGAAATTATCGCGCTTCTGATTGCAGTCGTCTTCTCCTTCTTCTCGCTCGGTTATGCGCGCGGCTTCAAGAAGGAAGAGATATCCCGCTTCACCAGCGAATGTCTCGCTCCTACCGCAACGATCATTCTTATCATTGGCGGCGGCGGTGCGTTCAAGCAAGTGCTCATTAACAGTGGTGTTGGCGGTGCGATCGCAGAGCTTGCCACACAAGCGAACATTAACGTCATACTATTCGCCTGGTTCGTCGCAGCATTGATTCGTGTTGCAACTGGTTCTGCAACCGTTGCCATGACGACCGCTGCTGGTATTGTTGCTCCAGTACTGGCGATGACTCCAGGTGTTCCTGTAGAATTGGTTGTACTGGCAACTGGCGCAGGCTCGATCGTTCTGTCCCACGTCAATGATGCAGGTTTCTGGATGGTGAAGGAATTTTTCAACATGTCCGTCCCAGAGACACTTAAGTCATGGACAGTGATGGAGACGATTCTATCTGTCGTCGGATTAGCATTGATTCTGCTGTTGAGCACAGTAGTGTAACATACATGGTAATGAAAGAAAGAAGGTTATTCCTATGAATCATCCCAACTACATGATCGGAATCGATATGGGAACGACGAGCACGAAGGCAGTCGTATTCGAAGAGAATGGCAAAGTCATATCCACCGGCAGCCAAGGCTATCCACTGCATACACCGAACGCAACGATAGCCGAGCAGGATCCAGAACGGATATTCCAAGCCGTTGTCTCTTCTGTCAAGCAAGCGATGAGCGCTGCGCAAGCCGGGCCTGAGGATGTACTGTTCCTGTCCTTCAGTTCGGCGATGCATAGCCTCATCGCCGTCGATGCAGATGGCCATCCGCTCACCCCTTGCATCACGTGGGCAGACAATCGGAGCAGCAAATATGCAGCTCAGCTCAAGAAGGATCCGCAGGGACATGCCTTATATTTGCGGACAGGCACTCCCATCCATCCGATGTCCCCGCTTACGAAGTTGATGTGGATGCGGCATGAAGCTCCGGAATTGTTAAATAAGGCGGCTAAATTCATTTCCATTAAGGAATACGTACTATTCAAGCTGTTCCATACGTATGTTGTAGATTACTCGATTGCGTCTGCTACCGGGATGATGAATTTGCAGCAGCTCGCTTGGGATGAAGAAGCGCTTGAACTTGCGGGCATATCGACTGACAAGCTATCCGAGCTCGTTCCTACTACGCATCAGCTAACAGGAATGGATGAAGTCTACGCGCGGGAGATGGGACTCTCCCCTGCTACCCCAACGATTGTGGGAGCCAGTGATGGTGTGCTCTCCAATCTTGGTGTAAATGCGATCGAGCCTGGTGTTGTTGCAGCAACAATTGGAACGAGCGGCGCGATCCGTACCGTCGTGGAACAACCGCTTACCGATCCGAAGGGCAGAATCTTCTGCTATGCCCTGACAGACAAGCACTGGGTCATCGGCGGACCTGTGAACAATGGCGGCATGCTGTTCCGCTGGGTACGCGATGAACTGGCTGCTTCCGAGGTTGAAGCAGCGAAGCGGCTTGGCATTGATGTCTATGATCTGCTTACTCGCATTGCCGAGCAGGTTCAGCCGGGGGCAGACGGACTGCTCTTCCATCCTTATCTAACTGGCGAACGAGCTCCGCTCTGGAATGCGGACGCGCGCGGCTCCTTCTTCGGCCTCACGATGCATCACAAGAAGGAACATATGATTCGTGCCGTGCTGGAAGGCGTCATCTTCAATATGTACACGGTGTTGCTTGCAATGGAAGAGCAGATGGGACGCCCTAGCAAGATTCACGCCACTGGCGGATTCGCTCGTTCACCGCTCTGGCGGCAGATGATGGCCGACATCTTCGATCAAGAAGTTGTCGTCCCTGAGAGCTACGAGAGCTCCTGCCTTGGTGCTGTTGTGCTTGGTCTATACGCAACTGGAAGAGCCGATTCACTCCGTATCGTATCTGATATGGTAGGCGCTACGCACAAGCATGAACCTAATCCGGAGCATGCAGCGATTTATCATGAACTGCTTCCGATCTATATCTCGATATTCCGCAAGCTGGATGAAGAATACGAAGCGATTGCCCGCTTCCAACGTAAGCGTCTTGAATCCTAAGCCCTGCTGATAAACGCCGAGCCCCTGAATTTGCGGATATGCCGCAAGTCAGGGGCTATTTTGTACCGAACCGATTATCCGGTTATGCGTCTCAATCACTCATACTTCTTCAACACGATCACGGCATTATGACCGCCAAAGCCGAAAGAATTAGATAGTCCCACCTTCACATTGGCCTTCCGTGCTTCATTCGGCACATAATCCAGATCGCAGAGGGGGTCAGGGTTCTCAAGGTTAATCGTCGGCGGAATCAGTCCCTCCTGTAAGCTCTTCACGAGCGAGATGGCCTCTACTCCCCCAGCAGCACCCAGCATGTGACCCGTAATGGACTTATTTGCTGTTATCGGAATCCGATAAGCATGCTCGCCGAACATTCTTTTAATCGCCGTTGTCTCTGCCAGATCGCCAACCTCCGTACTCGTTGCATGCGCGTTAATGACATCTACATCCTCGGCAGAGACTGATGCTTCCTGAAGAGCCGTTCTCATCGCAAGATAGGCACCTCGCCCTTCAGGATGGGTCGCAACAATATGGTAAGCATCCGAGCTTATCCCATATCCAATAACCTCCGCATAGATTCGTGCCTTTCTACGGATGGCGTGCGACAATGATTCCAGAATGAGTATGCCCGCGCCTTCAGACATGACAAATCCATCCCGCTCCGCATCGAAGGGCCGACTGGCCTTCGTCGGATCATCATTCCTTGTTGATAATGCCGTTGCATTACCGAAGCTGGCTAGCGATAAGTCGGTAACAGCAGCTTCCGTTCCGCCTGCAAATACAATGTCTGCTCCTCCCGAGCGAATGAGCCGGAACGCCTCGCCAATCGCAGTATTGCCGATCGCACAAGCAGAGACATGGGACATCGTAGGGCCCAGCGCTCCCCATTTGATGCTGATCTGTGCAGACGCTGCATTCGCCATCATGGCTGGCACCAAGGTCGGACTGACTCTCCCAGGACCTCTGCTTCGCAAAATATCGACATTTTCAATCAAGGATTCAATTCCGCCAATGCCTGACCCCACGTAGACACCTAAGCGCTCAGGGTCAATCTGATCCAGCACCAGCCCAGAATCCGCCCATGCCTGCTCTGCGGCAGCAAGTGCAAATTGAGTGAAGCGATCCAGCCGTCTTGCCTCTTTGCGTCCTAGAAGTCCATCCGCATCGAACTCACGCACAAGACCGGCAATTTTCGTTTTATGGCCGCTCACGTCAAATGTATCAATAGAGGATATTCCTGATTGTCCAGCAACTAAGTTCCTCCAAAATGTCTCTACATCATTTCCTATCGGGGAGATAACTCCCATTCCTGTAATCACTACGGGTTCCAACTCTAATTCCTCCTCACAGATCGTGATCGTACAAGCCTCTATAACGACACTGTCTTCATTGTGAAATATGAATCTACCTAGCTATTTGGATCATCCATGAGTCGCCTCATGCCTATTCATTGGTTTACGATATTGTCACACAGGATTTATCCTATTACAAGTTGTTGGTTATACTAGTATAATTACTACCTGACTCCAGCAGTAAACAATAAATATCATCCATATCAAGCACTCCTCAGCTGCTCTCTTGCATCATTCGTTGACATAATTAGGAATCCTTATCTATAATAAAGGAAACAAATGTTCGTAATATATTGGCAGAAAGGTAGAGTAGATTTCATGTCCAACTTCAAAGCTGCACTAGCCCAATCGTATGATCAGGATGCCCGGAGAAGATCCAGCAAGTCCTTGTCTTCTTGGAAAATAGACGAAAGAGAGAAATTTCGTAAGTTGTTAAGCAATGAGGGGAAAACTACTATACTCGAAATCGGCGCGGGAACAGGGATCGACGGCTTTTATTTTCAACAGAGCGGAATGCAGATAACCTGCATCGATCTATCCAGTGAATCGGTGAAGAAGTGCATCGAAAGAGGCTTGAATGCGAAAGTAATGGATTTTTATCAGTTGGACTTTGCCGATCATAGCTTTCAAGCTGTCTACACGCTAAATTGCTTGCTGCATGGGCCGAAGCAAGATCTGGATCGGGTCTTGCAAGAAATGCATCGAGTGCTCACTCCGAATGGACTGCTTTTTATTGGATTATATGGTGGATACGACTCAGAAGGAGTATGGGAGGCCGATTGGTGCAATCCGCAGCGATTCTTCTCCTTTCACACGGACAATGCCATTCAGAAGACCTTATCCCGTTGGTTTCAGATCGTAGATTTCCACACTGTCCCATTGGATGATGACAACTTGCACTTCCAATCGATTACGCTGCGCAAATGATATACTAGATAAGGCCATGAAGCCATGCTGCGACATGCAAGTTGGGAATCACAAACAACAATGTAACGTTCACGATTATTCCTGATCCGTTGCTAATCGACTGCTGATCTGGTTATTCACTCTACATAGTCGATAAAACAAAACTAAATGTACAACTGGCTTGATAGGAGGGATAGCCATGTCCAACCAAACGAGATTAGAAGCCCTGTCCACCTTCCTAAAGTCCAAGCGCTCAGGCATTCAACCGCAGTCCGTAGGACTGCCTGCTGGTACTAGACGTCGAACACCTGGCCTGCGTCGTGAAGAGGTAGCGCAATTGGCAGGAGTCAGTACGACTTGGTATACCTGGCTAGAGCAAGGGCGCGACATCACCGTGTCTCCATCTGTTCTGGACGCGGTAGCTGCCGCTCTGCAACTGAATCAGGATGAGCGGAAATATGTATACGATCTTGCACTTGAGAAGCATATTAGTCCACCACAGCAGGAAATGAGTATTGCGAAAATTCCGCCATCGCTCGGGAAAATATTGAATGAGCTAACGCATTGCCCAACCATCATTACGGATAGGCACTTCCACATTGTTGGCTGGAATGCCGCTGCGGCATATGTATTTCTCGATTTCGATCAGGTTCCCTTAGAGCAGCGGAACTTGATTCGACTCGTCTTCGTCAGAAAAGAGCTGCGCTCATTAGCCGTCAATTGGGAACACTTCGTCAGAGGCTTCCTCGCGATGTTCCGCGCCTACTATGGTCAGTACGTGGGAGATGAATGGTATACAGACTTCGTAGACGAAATGTCAGAGCTTCATCCCGAATTCCATGCACTATGGGAAGCAAGCCAAGTCAGCATTGCCCCCGACGTTACGATCGAATTCCGTCACGCGAAGGCAGGCAAGATGCTGTTCAACCTTACCTCGCTTCTCTTGCAGGGGAACATGGACTTGCGGTGCAGTGTATTCACCCCAATTGAACACTCCTCTACCGAGGAGAAGCTAGTCCGTTTTATGAGAAGAGATGAACTACTGCATGAATAGCCTTTGTTGCCGTAACCAAATTACGGCAACAAAGGCTACAATCAACCGAAGAAATATCGAAAGAAAGACCTGAAGAACGAAGGATCTGAAGAACGCAAAGACCCCGAGCAGAGATTTCCGCCGCTGCTCAGGGTCTTGCCTCATCCGAATATGGATCCATTCTTCCGATTCTTGAGAGCCTTACAATCAATCGATAATCCTACATAATCCTACACCATACCACTCCCCTGTATGATGGTCTTCGCCGGCAGCAGGGTCGCTTCATAAATAGATACATCGTTCCTCTTCAAGAAGGACTGTACAACATGATAGCCAACCGCATACCCTGCCCCCGCAGGCAATCCAATTGCCGGATAACCTTCACGCACAGCAGCTTCATCGCCGAACATATAGCTGCTCACCTCAGCGAATCCCTTCGTATCCAATGCTCCTCGGATTACCTCGAAGCAATGATCCAGCTCCTTGCCCTGTATATTCGCCACCCATGGACCAAGCAGCTCCTCTCCATACATCTCAGTTGCAAAAGAATCTGCCAAGCCCTCAATGATAATATAGTCGCCTAGCGTTACATTGCCATGGTTCCAATCGAAATAGGAGAAGCGAACGTTATGGTGGAACTCATGAGCGATCAGCGCCGGCAGTCGTGGAATATTGTAGCTGTTCGGATCCAGGATAATGAGGATATATCCTGGAATACCGCCAAATCCGGTATACCCCTGATAACTGCTTAACTTGTCAGGATCAGCAAGATACGCGCCAAATATCAATTCCTCTGCCTTGACTGCCAGCCCCGCTGAGTCTATTCGGTGGATACATCCCAACAAAGTCTCCTTCGCGAGTTCCAGAATGCGAATATCCTGCAGACGCTTCCCCGCCTTCTCGATTCCTTCCTGATGTTGAAGCGGAAGGAAGCCCATCATTTGAGTGGCCATTACCACATCATAGCCGTTCGGCTGCTGCGCTGTTATAGGTACATGAATGGTCTCCCACATCGATCGAAACGGCTTCATCATTGTATGCCTGAAATAGCCATTTCTCTGCTCATTTGGCATAGTCAACAATACTTCATACTGACGTAATGTGTCTTCCATGTGAATGTTCATTAGGTTCACCTGCATCTCTTCATGGTATGTTCCTCTCCGACAAGTCGGAATACCATTAGGCTACACGATCACGTTACGTGAGAGTCAATCATTCAGCGCAATGTAACTCACAAAAAATTCCGATTACTCAATCGTACCTGTTCGGACAATGTTCACCTCGACATGAGATTGAATGCTTGCCTCAGGGAACATCTTCTTCCACTTGTCAGCTGTCAGTTTGGAGTGCCTTACCGAGCTGCGGTAGACCTCGCCGAAGCCAATCGGATCCGAGCAGAGGCGCTGAAGCTTTTTAATAAGTGCTTCGGTTTCCTTCGTCAATGCTTCTCCTATTTTTTGTTGAAGCAGTTTGCTTGCCTGGGGTTTGCTAAAATCATATTCATCTGTAATTTCATGCAGCTCCACATTGATGCGTAAATTGGCTTGAAATTTCAGGGGAGAAGCTGAGAGGAGACGAATATGTTTTTTACTGCCCAGGTTCGCGAAGACCACTCGTACATGCCCGTCCTCCTTCCGATCCTCATGCAAATAAGGACGCAGCTCATCACGATCAATTTTGATCTCTTTCAATGACGCTAATTTTCCAAGCATCAGCTTGAGCAAATAGCCTTCTCCAGGCCCGATCGTTCCGACTACTCGATCATTCTGAAGCAGGGCCAGTCCAAAAACCTCAACTCCGTTGGGCAGCTTGCGCAGCATTGGGAGTACCGGATCTTGTCCAGCACTGTAGAAGGCGCTCCGATAATCGTGAACCGTGCAGGATGGAACCCAATCATCTTGAATATGCTGCTGCAGCATTTCATACAAGTAGGTTCCAATATTCGGAATCTGCTCATAACTGCCGGCCAGCAATTCATGAGACGGCCCTTCACTGACTGCGAGAAAAATCATATCACCGAAAAACGGATCCCTCGTCAAATTCTCAACAATATACGTAATCCCTTGCTTGGCCAGCTTATCATCAAAGACAACGACACGAACCTGACCGTTCACAAGTGTGTGGGCCAATTGCTGGTTGTTGTTAATTCGAGCTCCCTTGGTGCTGCTTGCAATACCAGAGACGATCTTCGTCTTCTTCTTCGCTCCTGGCTCCGGATTGGTCAGAACTGAAGTGACATTAAACTTCTCTTCCGACAGAACGTCAAACCCGATCGCTACACTTATTCCCAACTTCTCCAGCACACTAGACTGTACACAGCCTACAAGAAGTGCCAGCACGGATAACACACCAACTACCCTGAACATCGGTTTGAGCAACGATCTCAATGCGCATCACTCCCCTTTTCACGTTTGCGCCACTTGTATACATACGTCAGAGCGAACAAGAGGAGCGGATAACAATAAGAGACAATCACAGAGTATATCCCGATAAAATCATTGAGTTGATTCACTTGTCCCCGATTATGGAGGGTGCTGGATGCCACGATCACAATAACAGCCAAGCCATACAGTGTCAGCTTCTCATTCCATCCAAACAGCTGCACAGTGCCCCGCAGCACGTTCCAAGCCAACTGCATGATACCAGGAAGCACAACTAGCATCCAGAAGGGAATTGCAATGAACTCGATCCGCTCCAAGAAGGGGTACTTAATAATTTTCAATAAATTAATGGAGCCCCAAATCGTACGAAGTATCTGATTTTCACTGAAATAGATGATCGACACGATCATAATGAACAAGTACAGGATGTTGGTGAAGAGCACGCTCGCTTGTGCGTAGCGCATCACCTTATTTTTGTCCTGCACATGGCGATAGAGCATAAATATTACTTCAAACCCCGTAATCGTAAACCCCATCTTTATTGCCCCTACCCAAATATGTTGTGCAGTCGTATCATAAATTGGCAGTAAACGGCTCCATTCCACATAGCGGATCGGATAATTGAAGAAAAGGGAGGTCGCGATAATCAGGAAAAAGCTGATAAAGCTCGTTTGTAAAATGACTCTAATTCCGCCCAAGCTGCCATACACCATAAGCACAAGCAATATAAGTGATAGGAGCCATGTCGGAAAATCGGGGAAAATCCACGATTGGATCGCTTCAATATACGTTCTGACAATGGTCGTCATATTCGTCAGGAAATAGAGCATCATGCAGATGCTCAATACTCCGCCAATCCATTTGCCAAACAGGACGTGTTGAATGCCGTACAAATCAAGCGACTTATGCATTTCCAAGGTCTTGACCATAATCCAGACGATCAAATGGGTAGCTATTCCTGCAAGCAGGACCGACATCCATGCATCATGCCCCGCCTCCTTATAGATGTACCGCTGAAATCCGAATATTCCTACACCGACCTGCACGTTGCACACGAGGAACAGCAGCATGTAGGCTTTGAATTGATATTTGTGTGATGTTCCGCTATTCATCTTTTTCACCTACAAATGACTAATCATCAATCTTTCCGGTCCATAGCGAACGAAGAGAAATGGATCGGACGTATTTACGAACCTTGTGCCCTGTTGCAGTCAAGCCCTTCGGTTCTGGAAGCAGCACCTCATCATAAGCCAAGTCAGATTCCTTAATCGGGTGAACTGGTGAAAAATACGGCCTGCCTAAGCTCGTCTGACGAATGAGGTGCATCGTTACCAAGGAGGTTACAAACACAATACCGATGCTGCCCCACATGCCCGCAAAGATCACCATCGGATATCGGACGAGGCGTAAGCTGCTGCTCATTAAATAGTCTGGTGTTGCGAAAGAACCAAGCGCCGCAAGTGCCACTAGCATGATGAGAATATTGCTCGTAAATCCGGCTTGAACCGCTGCCTGCCCAATGACAATACCGCCTACAATGCCCATTGTCTGTCCAACCTTCGTCGGCAGCCTCGCCCCCGCTTCCCGAAGCAGTTCCATGGTCACTTCCAGAATTATCGTCTCAAATAAAGGCGGAAAAGGGACTTTGGAGCGTGACTCAATTAAGGATACGAGCAAAGAGGAAGGAATAATTTCATAATGGAAAGTAAGGGCGGCCACATAGGCAGGAGTCAAGAATACAGAAAGAATTAACGCAACCATTCGCAGTGCGCGAATAAATGTCCCGATCCCCCATCCTAAATAGCGATCTTCCATGGATAAGAAAAAGTCAATGAATTCGCTTGGTCCTACGATCACAAGCGGACTCCCATCCAACAGAATAATAATCTTGCCTTCTATCAGCGAATGGCTAGCCAAATCAATCCGTTCGGTTAGCATCAATTGCGGGAAGACACTCAAATCATTATCCTGAATCATGTGCATGAGCTCTGAGCTGCCTGTCACATCATTGAGACGAAGCTGCTTAATTCGTTGACGTACCAGCTCAACCCGATCTGGATTCGCCCGATCTGCCATAAACATGAGATGGATCGTCGTATTGCGTTTGTTCCCCATCTTATATTCTTCACTGCATAGCTCCGTATCTGGAATAGAGGTTCTAAGCAAGGTCGTGTTCATGCCAATTGACTCCGTAAAAGCAACCATTGGGCCTAATATGGTCGTCTCATTCTCTGGCGAGGTAAGAGACCGCTTAGGCAAGTCCGCCACATTTGCCGCAATGCCTGCCTGAGGGGTCGCAATATAGACCCATCCCTTCACAATCAGCGGTGCGCATTCCGGGATAGTCGCAATATCCATGATTTCTCCGATAGGGAGCGAACTGCGAAGATCCTCGATCGTCGGTGTCTGCCCCAACTGCAGCAACGGAGATAGAATAGAGGTGTGAAGCTGCTTCGTATCGACATGCTGGGGCATATAGCATATGGCAACTGACGGCGAAATGCTTCTTACCACAAGATGGACGCGATGATGAAACAATGCCGATATTTGTTCTTGCAGGGAAGCTGCGAAATCAAAGTCCGCCATAAGACAATTCCCTCCTGTAATCACTTTGAAGATGACGAACATGCTGGATGATCAGACAAATTATTCCCTGCTGCACGCAAATTCATGCGTGATCGCCATGACATAAAAAAAACCGATACCTAAGTCAGGTATCGGTTCAAGTACGGTATAATCTAGTTGTCAAAATAAATATTAAAATTTAAATTTCGTCAATGAATCCTGCAATCCCATTGCCATGCGCTTAAATTCCTCGGCTGAGCTTGCCAGCTCTTCCATAACCGCATTCTGCTCTTCAGTAGCAGCGGCAATCGATTGCACACTTGATGCGGATTCCTCCGAAATGGTCACAACCCCCTGAACACGCTCGAGCATGTCTTGAGAGCTAATATTGACCTCCTGGACGATCGCCTCGACCATGCTGGCTAGATTGGATATTTCCTGCATCATCGCCACAATGGCATGGAAGACGTCACCCGTATCATTAACACTTTGAATGCCGGATTGGACGAAATGATGGCTCTTCTCCATTGTCTCGACTGCATTTCCCGTCTCGGATTGAACTTCAGCAATAATCTGCTGAATTTCGAGAGCTGCCTGATTCGATTGATCAGCCAGCTTGCGAACTTCATTCGCCACAACCGCGAAGCCTCTGCCATGTTCCCCTGCCCGAGCAGCTTCAATTGCGGCATTCAGTGCAAGCAGGTTTGTTTGCCCCGCAATATCCGTGATAATCGCTAGAATTTCGCCGACTTTATCGGATTTTTGCTGCAGGCTGCTCATCATTCCAGCACTTGCTTCCACATTATCAGACAGCTGTCTCATATGGGTGATCGTTTTATTGACGATTTCATTGCCATGCACAACCTTATCATTGGCCTTCGTGAATTCGCCTGTAATCGTCTTCACCGTTTGATCCACTTCGCCAATTGCCATCGTCACATCCTCGATCATTTGACCGACCTCAGCAAGCTTCTTCGCCTGCTCGTCCACGCCCATTGATATATCCTGCAGCGAGATTGTAATCTGTTCCGATGATTTACTTGTTTCCTGCGAGCTGATTGCAAAGTCATTCGAAGTTGTATTAATGTTCTCGCTCGTATCGACAACTTGATCGACCAATTCCTTCAGATTGCTATGCATGCTCGAAAAGCTGCGGGATACATTTCCCCAAATATCCTTGCGCTCCTCAGCTATTCCAACACGATGGGTAAAGTCCCCAGACCCTATATGCTCAACGGTACGTGAAACCTTGTGGATTGGTTTGACAAACAGACGATTCACAAGCATCCAAGTCACACTCGTGATAATGAGCAAGGATCCAATGGTCACCGCCCACATCAGCCAATTGTAAGAATCAAGACTGCTGTCAAAATCATCAAATCGCGAGATTACTACTGCGGTATAATCTCCAGACTTCGCTGCATATGCGTATCCACCGAGTCCAATGTCCAACTTCATTTCATTCTGCTCGCCAGTGTAAAGTGCATGCAGACTATCTTCGATCTCACTGGACAGCTCCTTACCAAATCGGGCTATCACCTTGCCATCCTTCACAAGCAATGAAGTGCTGTTATCCTTGTATGCAACCATATTCAATACAGCCTTTGGATCGTCCTTGCCGTGCTGCACTACGAATTTCCCAATTTGCCGAACTGCCGTCTGTGTGTCTTCGATCATCATGTCAGTAACGACACTTCGAATAAAGCTGGCATTCACCATGCTGGTCGTTATAATGACAAGCAGAGTAATAAGACTGATAGGCAATAATATCCGCGCTAACAGTGATTGAAAACAGTGATTCCATAACGCCCGTATCCGTTCGTTGATAGATTGAGATTTCATTCCTGTCACACCTTTTATGTAATAGGGTATCTTCCGATACCACGCGTTGTCCTTCATTGCACTTGCTCAAGCTTGCTCGTCACCAAAAAAAGACCTGCCCGTCCGGGAACGGGCAGGTCATATCATTCAGTATCCTTCAATAAGACGAAAAGATAAGAACTATAAGACTACAAGCTGTCCAAGTAGCGATCTGCTTCTTCGTAGCTTTGAGCTACGCCGTATGCACCGCCGAGATCTTTAACCAAGCGAGACAATTGCAGCTTCGTCAGAGCGGAGCTTACGATCATAGAAGATCCCTTTGTTTTTTTGTTTGCCATGTAGTCGCGCAATCCTGCCAAATAATCGTTCACATCAGCTGGTGCTGGTTGTGCCTTCGCCATATCGATGCAGAATGTGTAGCCTTCCTTCGCTTTATCAACTTCACGACGAACAGCTTGATCGTATTCTTTGGCCTCTTCAATTGTCATCATACCTTCAAGCTTAACATACACACGGTTTTTAGATGCTTCGTATTTCGTTTCGAACATGGAAAATCTCCTCCTAGATGTAATAAATTCATAAGTATGGTGTTACTGATTGTCTACTGCACATACTGAATATTACCCAATATGTCGTTTCATGCCAATGCTTTTTGGTCTTTTTGCTGATTGACGTATGCCTATCAAGTTATGATAGGGCGCTCTTCGAGCTGCATATAAACCGCAATCAACCTCTCTTCTGCCATTCTCGATGCCATCCCCCCTGCACATAATATCGCTCCGAATAGCTGGCCTACTTGTTCGTAAGAGTTAGGAAGCCAACTTCGAACCCGTGTCGCAGCATATTCGTGACTTGAGCTTCACCAGGTACAGTCCAGGAAAAGCCTAATGCAGCAAGCGTAGATACCGTCCGTTCTGCAGTTAGCTCGAACGCTGTTAGCACAGCGCCTTCATCCATCCACCCGTTATGCAGCATCACATTCTCGACTGCCTCAAGCTTCGCCCCCTGTTCATACTGCTCGAACAGATAGGATAGGAACTTCTCCATTGGCAGCTTCGCAACCTGAACATCATTCCGCCCAGCCAGCATTTCGGACATGCTGATCAGATGAGGATTATAGATATGGTAGATCTCATCATGCAGGGCAGGCTTGTCATGCAGTGTAATAATCGCACGGCTCACCTGATCTACGAAGGATAAGTCTGTATCCTGACCGGAATCAGGAACAGCCCCCAATTGGATGAAGGACTTCATCGTCTTGTAGAACGCATTGTCCTGGATATTCTCCTGGAACTGACCGCTCTCTGAGTGACATACAATGTTACCAACTCGGTAAATGTTCGTATGCAGCCCCTGCAGCCGCGCCTGTTCTACCAATTGCTCCGCTTGAAATTTCGTCTTTACATAATAGTTGTCATGCACTTGTCCGATGTCCAAGTCATCCTCCGTGAAGAGAACGGCTTCCTTGCCTTCAATCGTTCCCATCCCGACCGACATTGTAGAGACGTGGTGGAATCCCTTCTTCGTGCCGGTTGCTGCCAATTCCAACAAGCGCTCCGTCGCCGTAACATTGTTCAGTACGAATTCAGAATAGTGGCCATAATGCTTCACATTGGCCGCAGCATGGATGATGCATTCCACTTCATCTGCCAGCTTAGCATATTCGTGTTCAGCGAGTCCGAGATGTTCGTCACTCAAGTTCGCGTTAACGACTTCGATTCGATGTCCGTGCGTGTCTGTCAGTGCTGCACCGAAATAATAGGCCAGCTTCTCGTACAATCTGTGTCGAGCCTGCTCCGGAGATGTCCCGCGAACAATAGCAACCACCTTGCTGTCAGTGCAATGCAGAAGATCGCGAAGCAGGTAAGCACCCAAGTATCCTGTTGCACCTGTAAGGAGAACCTTAGCATAGTTCAACTGCTGCGATAGCTCTCGATTGTGATAAGTTTCGTTGCGGCTGCGATACTGCTTCCAAGCTTCCGTTACAGCCTTATCCTCCACGACCACTACTTCCTCTGCATACATGGCACGAATCCGCTCCAGCTTATCCTTCATATGGTTCGGACGATACTTCATCCGCAATGCCAATTCTCGGATCGTCGGATATGCGAATACGTCGCTGACGTCAACCTCGTATTCCTGCTTCAACTGCGCAACAAGCGTGATCGCCTTCAAGGAATGCCCGCCTAGCTCAAAGAAGTTGTCGCAAACGCCGACCGTTGTCAGGCCAAGCAGCTCCTGCCATAGCTCAGCAAGCTTCATCTCCGTCTCACTGTCAGGCGCTACGTAGCCGGCTCCTGTCCACTCCTGCTTCGATGGCGCAGGGAGCTTCGCGCGATCGATCTTGCCGTTCGTGGTCAGCGGCATCTGATCGAGAAACGCATAGTAAGTTGGGATCATATAATCCGGCAAATGATCAAGCAGATGCTGACGAATATCTGCAGCTGTCACCGTACCTTCCGTTACGATGTACGCACAGAGCGCCTTTTGTCCTGGCGATTCCTCAATATCGGTAACGAGTGTTTCTTTCACGAGCTCATGAGTTCGGATTTGCGCTTCAATTTCACCAAGCTCCATGCGATATCCGCGAATTTTCACTTGATGGTCTTTGCGTCCTAAGAACTCGACTGTTCCGTCCGGCAGCCAGCGAACAAGGTCGCCTGTCTTATACAGCTTCTCTCCAGCCTTGAACGGACTGTCGATGAACTTCTCGTTCGTCAAGTCCTCGCGATTCAAGTAACCACGCGCCACGCCATCGCCGCCGACCCACAGCTCGCCCGCTACGCCAATCGGCTGCAGCTTGCCATAGTTGTTCACTACATAGGCTGTCGAGTTCGCAATCGGCGCTCCAATTGGGATCGATCCGTCCTGCTCCGCTGCAATATGGTGGCAGCAGGAGAAGGTCGTATTCTCTGTCGGTCCATATCCGTTCACGATTTGAATTGGCGCACAAGCATGAAGCACCCGGTAGATATGCTTCGGAGACAATACATCTCCGCCAACGAGCAATGTTCGCACAGGTTCGAATAAGCGCTCATTTTTCTCAACTAGCTGTGTGAATAACGGTGAAGTCAACCACATCATAGTGATGCCGTGCCGTACAATCGCTTGTTCCAACTGCTCAGCATCCAAAATCGTCGGCTTGTCAACGAGTACAAGTTGAAGTCCGTTCAGAAGGGCTCCCCATATTTCAAATGTCGAAGCATCGAATACGAGAGAACCAGTCTGCAAAATGCGATCACCCTCTTGGAATGATACGAAATTCGTATTCTTCACAAGGCGAATCACGTTGCGATGAGTGACCATAACTCCCTTCGGCTTCCCTGTCGATCCCGATGTGTACATTAAGTACGCGATATGCTCAGAATTATTGAGATCATCTATGTTTTCCGTTGACTGTACAGCTAGTTCCGAATCCGTGAAACTGATGCTGCTCAGTCCTTCCGGCAATCGTTCAGTCAAATGGTCGCTTGCGAGTACGATATTAACACGGCTGTCCTCCAGCATATATTGAATCCGTTCCTGCGGATAATCTGGATCGATCGGCACGTAAGCACCGCCAGCCTTCAAGATTGCGAGTACACCGATAATCATTTCTGGTGTGCGCTCTGTGAACAGACCAACCGGCTGTTCAGCCTTCGTCCCATGCTTCTGCAAATAATGCGCCAAACGATTGGCCTCCGCATTCAGCTCCGTATAGGTAATTTCACGTTCACCAGACATAAGCGCAACCCGATCAGGCGTTACACGCACCTGTTCCTCGAACAGACTGTGTACAGTCGCATGGCGAGGATATTCGGCATCCGTATTATTGAAGTGGTGCACGATTTCTTCCCGTTCTTGATCCGTAATCAGTTCAAGTTCTCCAATGCTGCATGACGGCTGCTGTGCTGCCTGCATAGCAAGCTGCTCGAAATGCCCTGCCATTCGTTCTACAGTTGCCCGTTTGAACAGCTTCGAACAGAACTCAAAGTTGCATTCGAGTTCCTCTTCACGCTCGATTGCCTCCAGCGTAAGGTCGAACTTCGATGTGCCGTTATGATAAGGCAGCTGTGTGAAGACGGCATCTCCAGCTTGAAGCGAAAGATCCCCCATGTTCTGCATGACGAATACGGTATCGAACAATGGATTGCGGCTTACGTCCCGCTTCAGCTGCAGGCGTTCAACCAGGCTGTCGAGCGGGTATTCCTGATGCTCATAGGCAAGTAGAAGCGTATCCTTCATCTCATTCAAATAATCAGCAAAGGCCTTGCCGCCCTCTGGGAAGCTGCGAATCGGCAAGGTGTTGACGAACATGCCCATCATTCGATCTACATCAGTATGTGTTCGAGCAGCAATCGCACAGCCAACAATCATATCCTCCTTGTCCACATATTTGGACAAGAGCACATTATATACCGACAACAGCACCATATAGAGTGTAGTTCCTTGACGGAGAGCCAGCTGCTTCAATCCTTCCACCGTCTTGGCAGACAATGCTATACGCACCATATCGCCTTCAAATGACTGCACATTCGGACGAATATAATCGTATGGAAGATCCAGCAGTGGGATGTCCCCTTCAAGCACACTCAGCCAATACTGTTCATGTGCTTGTTCATCTTGTGCACGCTTGGACTGCCACTCCGCATAGTCCTTATATTGCAGCTTGATTGAGGCCAGCTCCTCGCCCTTATAGATTGCAGCCAGTTCTTCTGCAAACACACTGAGCGAGGTTCCGTCGAAGACGATATGGTGAATATCCAGCATCAGTATGTAGCTGTCTGCTGCCACTTTCGCAATCGCAGCACGTAGAAGCGATTGCTCCTCCAACTGGAATGGACGGACGAATTCATTCGCCAGTTCAGCAGCAGTACGGCCCTCGGCCTCTATAATCGGCACATCCATATCAACTGTCTCATGCACCTTCTGTACGATCTGTTCCTCTTCCCAATGGAATGAAGTACGGAATGCTTCATGACGCTCTACGATTTGGTGTAGAGCCTTCTTCAGGCGGCCGGTATCCAAATGGCCTTTCACTTCGTACACGAGTGGAATGTTGTAGGCCATGCCAACTCCGCCCCGTTGTTGCAGCGCGAACATACGTGTCTGTGCAGGTGCGAGACGATAATGCGCCTTCTTCTCGGCTGGCGTTATCGATTCGTATTGTTCTTGCGCTCCTCCGTCGATAATTGCAGCAAGCTTGCCGACATATGGATTCGAGAACAATTCCTTGAAGGACAATGAGATATGGAAGTCAGCTGCGATACGTGCTTGCAGCTGTGCCAGCTTCAACGAATGCCCGCCAATCTCGAAGAAGTGATCCGCTGTGCCAATTGGAGAGATGCCAAGCAGTTCCTCCCATATCGCCGCAAGCTTCTTCTCCGTATCCGTTACAGGAGCTTGATATTCGGTAGAGATGCGCTCCTGCTTCTCAGGCTGAGGCAGCTTGGCCCGATCAATCTTGCCGTTGATCGTAAGCGGCATGCGCTCCAAGAACATGAAGTATGCCGGCACCATGAACTCAGGCAAATGCGAAGACAAGTACTCTCGCATTGCACTCGCTGTCATGCCTTCTTCCGCTACAATGTAAGCACAGAGAGCCTTCTGGCCAGGCGACTCTTCAAAAGCTACAACCAGTGCTTCCGTTACTTGCTCGTGCGTATGAATCTGCGCTTCAATCTCACCGAGCTCCATGCGATAGCCGCGAATCTTCACTTGATGATCTTTGCGTCCGACGAATTCCAAGTTGCCATCTGGCAACATGCGCACAAGGTCACCTGTTTTATAGATTCGTTCGCCAGCTACGAATGGACTATCCGCGAACTTCTCACGCGTCATCTCATCCTTATTCAAGTAGCCACGTGCTACGCCTTCACCGCCGACCCACAGCTCTCCTACAGCGCCAATCGGCTGCAGCATGCCGTAATCATTGACAACATAAGCGGTTGAGTTCGTAATTGGCGTACCGATAGGAATTGTCCCGTCTCCCTCTTCCTTCATCAGATAAGAAGTAGAGAAGGTTGTATTTTCAGTAGGACCATAAATATTCGAAATCTCAATCGGTGCACAGTCCTTAGCCGCTCGATAGAAGTGCTTTGGCGACATCAGCTCTCCACCGACAAGCAATTGGCGAAGCGGCGCAAATATGCGCGGATTGCGATCAACCAATTGAATGAACAGCGCCGTCGTCAAGAACATAATCGTTACCTGATGGCGGATGAGCGCTTCCTCCAGCTGCTCAGCGTCCAGTATCGTCGTCTTATCGATGAGCACGAGCCCTAAGCCATTCAACAAGGAGCCCCAGATTTCAAAGGTTGAGGCATCGAAGACAAGTGATCCCGTCTGCAAAATACGGTCGCCTTCGCCAAACTTCACATAATTCGTGCGCTTTACTAGGCGAATGACATTACGATGAGTAACCATGACGCCCTTAGGTCTTCCTGTCGAACCGGATGTGTAAATGATATATATAAGATCTTCTGGCTGATTCACAGATACCAGATTATCGCTAGATTCATCAGCAAGGCTCGGGTCATCCATATGAACCTGCTCGATGGTATTCGGCAAATCTATATCTGACGATCTGCTAGTCAGTACCAGCTTCGTACGACTGTCTTCCAGGACATATTGAATGCGATCCTGAGGGTGATCGGGATCAAGTGGAACATAAGCTCCTCCCGCCTTGAGAATCGCTAAGATACCGACAACCATCTCTGCACTGCGCTCTGCCATAATACCAACAGACTGTTCCCGATCGATGCCAAGCTTCCGCAGCCTGCGCGCCAATTGATTCGCACGAGCATTCAACTCGCAATAGGTCAACTCGCGATCATCTTCGATGACAGCTACTCGATCCGGATGCAGCTTAGCCTGTTCCTCGAACAGCGCCTGAACCGTGAATGTATGAGGATATTCAGCTCGCGTCTGATTCATCCCCTCAATTAACTGGCGCTTGTCCTGCTCTGTCAGCATTTCCAGCTCGCCAATACGCTTCTGAGGATGCTTCACAGCTTCATCCAGCAGCTGCAAGAAGTACTCCCCCAGCTTCTCTACCGTCGATAACTGGAACTGATTTTCCTTGTAATACATTGTGAACATTGGTAATGCGCCCGTTCCAGCAGCATGCTGAATGCAGCCGTGCAGGTCACATACCTGCTCTCCCTCTGGAAGCACGGGCTGAACATCTTCTCCGTACCAGCAATACGTTGCCACATCACTGTCAGAAGCTATTTCAGAGCAAGTCAGGTTACGTCCTTCTGCGCAAGCCGACAAGCTGTTATGAATGCTCATAATTCCTTGCAAGGTTACGTCATCCTGACTGACTACTGTATGGTTGCCATTGCCGTGTCCCGCTTGAACGGCATGAAGAGTTACTTGCTGCGAGTTGTAGAACCGGGACAACAGCGTTGCCCACGCACTGAACATGACGGATTCCAACTTGACCGAATGCTCGGCCGAATGCTTCTTTAGAAGACGCATTGTCTCCTCAGGCAGTTCGATAGAATGTACGTCATAGCCTGCCAATCGTTCTACTGTCAATTCCATGAAAGCCAATTCTCGTCCTCTCCTTTATACGATCCAACCCATTTCGTAAACCTATGAGTCAACTGCTCCCATGTGATGTACTCTATTTGCTTGGCAAATTCCATATGCTGTGCGCACACAGTCATACTATAGCCTGTTACAGGAACGACATATTGCTTTACATAATTATGATCAACATTCCATAATTGATTATGCTGTATAGGTACAGCTGTCTCCTGCACAATCTCGAATGTGCTAGGAGGCAGGCTGAGACCCGTTCCTAATGCCTTCAGAACACTTTCCTTAGCCGTCCATATGTAAAAAAACAATTCCTGACGCGCACGACTGTCGTTCGTATTTGCAAGCAATTCCAACTCACGCGGCGAGCATATCAGCCTAGCCACGTCCATGTTCCATTCTCCTGCTTGCTCTATATCAATCCCGATTGGCGCTTCATCCAATGCCACTGCTATGAACGCACCGGCGTGAGAGATGTTGAAAAATACTGGATCACCCTCCACATATGGCTTGCCGAAGGGATGAGTGTGAATAACAAGTTCGTTATTCGAACATTTCAAGGTTCGACATAGCAGCATGCGTGCCAATATGTCAGCCGCAACCGTGCAATAAAGATCTTCACGGTTCCGAAGTCTATCTAACCTTTTGTATTTTTCAGGTGTAACGAACGGGATAAATCGATCCATCAATGAATCTATGTCTTCGTAGGAAGTACACTCGTCCCATTTTAGCAACACAATTTCCATCATTTACCCCAGCTTCTGTGCGCAAAAAAAAGGCCATTCTGCATAGCCTTGTCACCGAATAACCGTTGTGTAGTTACCGCAACATTAATGGCAACCCGGCCGCCGTAATCCGTGAAGATGTTAGGCCCGCGGCTTTGCGTCCTCATCTTTCGAAGAGTTTGCCTTTCAATCCTGATGTTGTTCTTCTTGATGTATCCATTGCGTGTTGCAGATCGATTATCAGGCAAGAATGTCATAGCAATGTTACGCACTAGTTCTTGTGACATGTATCGCGTGAATAGGTCTAAAGTACATATTACATATCAGCATGTTGGACGGTCGCATTCCCTATCCAACTCAAGACCCATATTTTATATCGGTTGCTCGAATGAAAAGATTAATACTTTTTCATAACACTTTTCAATTTTTCGACACGAAAAATCATTTTTTGTCATTTTATAGTCATTTTCAAGGTGGTTTCACCCTATTTCCGACAAAAACACCCCTATCCTCTCCATCCTTGCTCCCATAGATTCGTACAATTCCCTCCAACTGCTCGAACATTTGTCGATTTCCCTATAGAGCCACTACTGCTTAGCCCCCCTCTCCCCTACCAATTACCTAATAGACAGCACTGAAGTCATTTCTTACTCATTACACAACTCTCTTGTACTCTTGGTGATACATAAAAAGCCTCGGAAATCATTCCGAGGCTCTTATTGAATGCCATCTATCTATCTTCTCTATCCCACATCATGAGGATTAATATCCGTCACCAACTGTCATTTCGTTGGATGCAGTGGACAGCGCATTCACCGTTGCACTTCGTCCATCTGCTATGGACATCACGAATACTTTATAGGTAACGCCTGTGCGAATCGGATTTCCATATGCATCATTATCGGACAGCGAGAATATGGTTGAACCATCGCCTGATACACTAACCAATTTATAATTACTTCCTGCCACACGATTTGCCTGATCCAGGTTGAATGAACCCGCTGAACCGGAAGGAACAGCCATCACTGCGTAATAGGCAATTCCGTTATCACTGCCTGGCTTCGTGAAGTAAGCCTTGAAATCATTCACGCCTTCTCTCGCTGCAAACACGTTCGTAGGTGCCTGAACAGATTGATCTACCAAGGAAAATTCACCAGAAGGCGAAGACAAGGCATTCGAGGAGCCGCTTCTATTGTCAGCTACCGTAAGCACAAATACCCGGTAAGCAACACCTTTTTGAATGTCGTTGCCTTGAACATCCCGCAAGCCGCTTGTTAGCGATTGTCTTACATAGCCACTCTGATTCCCAACCCGAATGTAGCTGGATGATCTCACCTGTCCCGCACTATATGCGTCGAATGCATAGGACTGATCTGCGCGGACGACCATAATACGGTATTCATTTACGTACGAATTACTGGATGGTGCATTAAAGCCTACTTCAATGTCGCTGGCATTACCGTTTTTGCCAATAATCTTCGCTTCTACATTCGTCACAACATCAACCGAGGCATTGCCTTTAAGCGTCACCTCTGGAGATGGAGCAGACAACGCATTGTTCGCTTGACTATTGGAGCTTACAGACAGAACAAATACCCGGTAGCTGTTGCCGTTGCGAATCGGTGCTCCATCTACATCTCTTGCATCCGCATCGAATACATGCGACAAGCTGCTGCCACTCCGATACACGACAGCTGAGTTCCAATTATTAACTCGATTGGCCTCTGTTAGATTAAAACGGCTTGCGTTGGAAGACTTCACGACCATTACGCGATAATGGTTCACATTCGATTCATCTGCAGCACGGTTGAATGTTACACTCAGGTTTCGTCCATCATTGTAGTTTCCACCCAAACTGCTTGCCGATACGTTCGTTGCAGGGTACACCGTCGAATTGTTAGACAACGTAATCGTATCTGAAGAGCTGGACAGGGAATTCACATAACTACCGCGTCCAACAGAAAGCACATATACTTGGTAGCTGGTTCCGTTACGGATCAGGTCCCCATCTACGTCTCTCGCAGTAGAGCTCAGCTTGAGGCTAACGTCTCTGCCATTCGGGTTCATCGACGTATAATTGTAGTTGGATACGTTGTTCGCTTCGGATACATCAAAGCGGTACGATCTGCTCGTCTTCACAACCATAATTCGATACTGGCTAATATTCGATTCATCCGAGGCCCGGTTGAAGGTAACCATCATATCGCGGCCGTCATTATAATCTCCGACATCGCTTACTCTTACATTGGAAGCACTGTACACCGTTGAGTTATTCGAAATATTGATGGAATCAGATGCTCCCGACAATGCATTGTAATCAGAGTTGCTATTCGAAACTGACATGACGAACAGGCGGTATGTTTCCCCTCTGCGGATTAGTGAGCCATTCACATCACGCATATTAGATGGCAATGTTGAAGTAATGCTATAGCCATTCTTCGAGACATCATAATAATTGCTAGATGAAACCCGGTTTGCTTCAGTCAAATCAAAGCGATAAGCATCCGAATATTTCACTGCAAAAATCCGGTAGTAGCTTACGCGCGATTCATCGGAGGAGCGATTAAAGCTGATCTGAATATCGCGTCCATCTCCATAATTGCCCACTTGGCTGACCTTCGTAATCACTGGAACACCAGCTGATTGTCCAAGCGTGAACGAGGATGAGCCGGAGGACAGCTTGTTGGCATACGAGCTCGTATTGCTTACAGATACTACAAATACGGTATAAGACACATTATTGCGGATATATTCACCTGATGTATCTCTTGCCGTCGAACTCAAGGTTGTCGTCAACGTCGAGTTGCTGGACTTCGATACGGTCGTATAATTTTGGCTGGAGACGCGGTCTGCTTCATAAGCATCGAAACGAGATGCATCCTTCGTTTTAACGACCATAATCCGATAATTTAGAATTTGGCTATCGTTAGAAGGACGGGAGAAGCTGACCTGCATATCGCGGCCATCGTTATAATTCGCCACATTGCGCACTTGCACATTCGTTGCCGCCGCAACCGCATTGTCGCCTAACGTAAAGGTTGAAGATGGGTTCGAGAGCACCTGTTGGTTGCTCGTTCTGCCCACTGACAATACATAAGCTTCATACTTCACATTCGTGCGGATGTAGTCTCCATCTACGTCACGTGCTCGGGAATCCAATCTGACTACAGGATCGTCACTGCTCTTGTTCACTACGGTATAATTGTTGGAAGATACCGAACGAGCCTTGTTCAAATTAAAGGAGTTCGACGCTTTAACAATCATGACGCGATATTGATCAAGGTTATTTTCATACTGTTCCTTGGAGAAGCTGACACGAATATCGCTTGCATCTCCGGATTGGCCTGAGATCTGTGTTGTCACATAATTGACGCCTCTAAGATTGCCGGAGTAGTCGGGCTCATCTGGGTATGTTGGACGATCCGGGTACGTTGGGCGATCCGGATATGTCGGCGAACTTCCAGAAGTCACGCGAACGATTCTCGTTTTGTCGTCATAGTTGATTGTGGCGCCCAATGCTTCACTTACGAAGCGTACCGGAACCATCGTTTTTGCATTCATTATTCTAGATGGAACATCCATATAGACAGTTCTTCCATTGACCGTTGCCGCTTTGGAGCCTATTGTTAAAATTACAGAGGATCCTCCCTTGTAAGCTGTCACCTTCTTCGTCTTCGTTGCCCCATCGAAGCTTACACTGGCACCGAGCGCCTGGAAAATATCCGCCATCGGCAGCAGCACACGGCCTTGCGTGTACACAGCATCTGTTCTAACTTGTTTACCGTTCACATAGACGGTGTAAGCAGGCGCTGCTTGCGCTGGTGCAGGCGTTACCATCGTAAAGCCGAGTGCCACCGCTACAAAACCTGATACTAGTTTTTTCACTCTTTCACCCTCCTAAGTTGCATTCATATTCCAAGTATAAAATTACCACCTTCAACTTAGATGCATCAAATGAGGAAAATGTTTCATACTCCTTTATAAAATTTATTAGATTGTGACAAATTTGTGTCATATCATCATTTGCCGATTCCACATCAATGAAAAAAGCCGTTGGAACAACGGCTAATGAACTGCACCCCAATTGTTAGACACACTCTAACAGTTGGAGGTGCAGTTTTTTATGACTAAATTTACGAAGGATAGGAAATTGGCGATAATTCAAGGGTACAACCCTGATCTTCTATCGCAGACAGAATACGCAAACGAAATGGACGTTAACAAGTCCCAATTCCAATATTGGCTGAAGCTCTATGAGATGCATGGTGAGTCTGCCTTTACTAACGGCTATACAAATTATTCGGCAAGCTTTAAACTGGACGTACTTAATCATATGGCTCAATCAAAAGCTTCTCTCATGGATACCGCTGCTCTATTCAACCTTTCGAACTTTTCCATCTTGCATTCCTGGCAGAAAAAGATGGAGACAGACGGTTTAGAAGCCCTTGAGCCAAAAAAGAAGGGGCGTCCATCCATGAAGGAAAAATCCAATTCGTCTACTAAACGATCCGTAGTTGAAGGGTCTGTCGAAGCGCTCGAAGAACGTATCAAGCAGCTTGAAATGGAGAATGAGTATCTAAAAAAGTTGAATGCCTTAGTTCGAAACAAGGAACAACCACCAAACAGGACAAAGCACAAACCGTCTGGGAACTGAGGCATAAATATCCGGTGAAGGCACTCATACAGCTGGCTGGTATCCCGCGTAGCACCTATTACAACCTTATAAAGCGTACAAACCAATCAGATCCGAATGCGGATTTGAGAGCTGAGATCCAGTCCATTTACACGGAACATGATGGACGTTACGGATATCGTCGTATTCGTGATGAATTGGCAATCCGTGGGTGGAAAGTGAACCACAAGAAGCTTCAGCGGCTCATGAAAGAGATGGGGCTTAAATGCCTAGTCCGCATGAAAAAGTATAAGTCATATAAAGGGGCTGTCGGCAAGACTGCACCGAATCATCTGGATCGCCAGTTCACGGCGGAAGCGCCAAATGAGAAGTGGGTAACGGACATCACGGAGTTTAAGTTATTTGGAGAAAAGCTGTATCTGTCGCCTATTTTGGACTTATACAACGGGGAAATTATCACCTATACCATTGGTTCACGACCAACATATTCTCTGGTATCTGAGATGCTGGATGCAGGACTGGAGCGTCTGCCGGAGGAGCACCATCTTCTTCTTCATTCAGATCAAGGATGGCATTACCAAATGAAGCAGTATGGCTATGCGCTTAAGTCGAGAGGCATTCTCCAAAGTATGTCACGAAAAGGGAATTGTTACGACAACGCCGTCATAGAGAATTTCTTCGGCATTCTCAAGTCGGAGTTTTTGTACTACAAAGAGTTTGAAAATGTGGAACATTTCAAGGAAGAACTGAAAAAATATATTGATTACTACAATACTAAACGGTTGAAGGCAAAATTAAAAATGAGTCCGGTACAGTACCGAACTCATTTTGAGAAAGCTGCTTGATGAAATAACCGTGTCTAACTTTTGGGGGTCACTTCAT